>CAYUUK010000001.1:0-57788 GCA_964447905.1 uncultured Pseudomonadales bacterium
TGGAATGTGGTGGATTGGAGTGTAGTGGCCAAGCGCTGGCAAGAGTAAAGCCAGCACCTAAATTTCCAATAGGCTAGCGATGGGTTTTTGCCAGTGGTACTGATCCTACCAACCATTCATCTTCATGTGCGTTCACAGCGAGTATATGCACCGTGCCATTTGTATCATGACGAAAATCAAATTCTCGCAGCTGAAGTAGCTTCCCTATGCCGCTAGTAAGCACACCACGTAAGAACCCTGCCAGAAAGAACCGATAATTGGCTTCTGTAACGCTGCTTGCATCGGTAATGCTTTTCAGGGCACGCTCTACAACTATGATCAGTGCTAGATGACGCTCTGATTCATCCAATGTCTGAATTGGCAGTCCAACTTTGGTTTTGGGAAGTTCATTTGGCAAGTCTTTGATTTTCGGGCGAGTGAACTCCAGTGAAGTTCGCTGGCTCCTTCTCCAAGAGAGAAGTGGACCTATTTCTTTTTGTTTTACACCTGAATGAAATTTGTTGTAGAACATAATTATCTTTACTATACCATTATATTTTTAAAAAAACACACTAGGTGGTGATTGGTTTTGCCTTCAGAATGTACTGCGCCTCAAACCACGGTCGAATTCTGTTTCCGCTGAGCGCGTTGAGCACGCCTTTCCATCCGGGTAGGTAGCCGCCGTTGGCTACGACGGTTTCGACTTCAAAACCAGCAGCTTCGATCATTTCAATGATGTTCGCTTTGGTAAAAAAGTGCACGTGCGTGCGATCCATGATGCCGGCATCTTCGTAGTCCCACCGACCGCGTAGCAGCATTTTCAAAACAGAGTAGTGACGGATATTGGGCACACTCACCACGATGAATCCATTCGGTTTCAACCATCTGTAAGCGCGTGCAAGAATAGCTTCTGGATGGCGCAGATGTTCGAGGATATCGGGCATGAGTATGACATCGAATTTATGGCTGTTTTTTTCGAATTTTTCAATTTCATTTCCGTTTTCAAGATCAACAGTATATGCTTTATCGAGCACTTTTTTTGCTCTCTGAAATGCGGGTTCGAAATACTCGATTCCGACTACGGTTTTAGCCAGTTTTTTTTCTTGCAAAGCAACGAGGGTGGCGCCCGTTCCGCAGCCTAATTCGAGGACGGAGTCGACCGGTTTTTCGAAAAATTGAAAGAGTTCTGTGCGAATCTGAGTGTAGTATGAGGGAGGGGTGGAGGTGGTTTTTTCAGTCATAGCGCTGTCCCGATTATCACCGAAAAAGCTCTAAAAACCAAGTCAATCCTCAGCAAAGACAAAGTGTTATGATACCGTCATGAAAACCTGGGAACAGCTCCGCGACGAACCAACTCTGCGCAACCACTACGCCACACGCTCACGAGTCGTCAAAGCCATCAGAGACTTCTTTTGGAAAGAAGGCTTCCTCGAAGTGGAAACTCCCCAACTCGTCAATCTCCCCAGCATGGAACCAAATATCGAAGTCTTCGAAACCGACCTGCGAGACAACTACAAACACTCCTACCGTGCCTTTCTCACGAGCAGCCCAGAATTTGCCATGAAAAAACTCCTCGCTGGCGGCTATGAAAACATCTTCCAAATCTGCAAAAGCTACCGCAACGAAGAAGGATGGAGCAGTCGGCACAACCCAGAATTTACTATTTTGGAGTGGTACCGCACCGACTCAGACTACACTGCCATCATGCGCGACTGCGAAAACATGTTCCGCTTCATTGGCAAACAACTCGGAAAAACACGCATAACGTTCCACTCAATAGAGTACGACCTCACCCAAAAATGGGAGAGAATCTCAGTTGCCGAAGCCTTCCAGCTCTACAGCGAAATTGATACCGACACGCTTTTATCGCCCGATCTGCTCAAAAAAGCTGCCGAACAAAAAGGCTACTCATTAGATGAAGAAAATACTTGTGAAGAAGCATTTAATCAAATATTTTTGAACGAAATCGAGCCGCATCTTGGCCGAACAAAACCCACAATCTTATACGACTACCCCGTTGAGATGGCCTCGCTCTCCCGCCGCAAAACAGACGATCCGCGTTTCGCCGAACGCTTTGAGTTTTACATTGCCGGCCTAGAACTCGGCAATGCTTTCAGTGAACTCACTGACTGGCAAGAGCAGCTTACTCGCCTCAAAGCCGACCGTACCGAAAAAGAAAAACTCGGCCGCACTCTCTACGACTTTGACCGCGACTTCATCGACGCCCTCGAAAGTGGAGTAGAAGACTGTGCTGGAATTGCGGTGGGAGTCGACCGCGTCGCGATGTTCTTTATGAACGCCGACACTATCCAAGACACCCTCTTTTTCCCAGCAATTGAGATGTGGAAACCAAAAGAGGAGTGATACAATCAGGAGGCGACGAACTCGTCGCACTCCAAACGAACACCCCTTCCAAGAGAGAAGAAAGGAATCATGGCATACGTCAACGGCGGAAACGTTAAAAAAGGTCAGTTCATTATTCACAACGGTGCACCAAACGCCGTCATTAAATCCGACTTTGTCAGTCCGGGAAAAGGCTCCGCCTTCACCCGCGCCAAACTACGCAACCTGCAAACCGGCAGCGTCATTGACTTCACCTTCAAAACCACCGAAAAAGTAGAGCTCGCTGACGTTGAGTCAGTTGAAATGCAGTTTATTTACTCTACTGGTGCGGAATATGTCTTCATGAATCCTCGCAGCTACGAACAGTTCGAGATCCCAGCCGACGTCGTCGGCGATGACAATAAGTTCCTCAAAGAGGAAATGACGGTCTACGTCCAGCTCTACAACGGCAATCCTATTGGCATCTTCATGCCACAAAAAGTGGTACTGGAAGTCATTGAAGCCGAAGACGCCGTAGCCGGCGACCGCGCCAACGCTCCCAAAAAGCCAGTCATTGTAGAAACCGGTGCCGAAGTCATGGCGCCCCTCTTCGTCAAAAAGGGTGACAAACTCCTCATCGACACCGCCACTGGCGAGTATGTGAGCCGAGCGAACGAGTAAAACTTCCTCATCATGATCAGGTAATTTAGGCTTCTTTTCTATTTGCGCTATAATAGATATACCTTTGTAGGGAAAGGAAACTGTGTCACATTGCCGTCGATCACGGCTCGAAAGAGAAAAAGATTTTCATGATAGAAATCTCGTTTTTTCTGTGTTCCTTTTCCTCATTTTTAGTGCTGAAGGAATTTTTGATTTTGGAGTTATTCCTCTAGACTCCCCAGATGCCTTTTTAGCGTTCTTCGCAGCAATGGGTTCCTGGTGGAGTGCTCAACGCTCACTTTATCTCTCGAAAAGAATCGAAGAAAAAAAACATCGATGAAAGAACACTCCATAGAAAATCAGAAAGCTCGCCACATGTGGTGGGTAGGGTGGTATTACTTTTTGCAGTACATGGGCTGGGTGTCGATCGTTCCAGCTATTTACCAGCATATGTTGCTCCCCGAACTTTTGTCGCCTCCAGCTGATTATGCGCTTGGATTCCTTTCTCTCGCCACAATTGTATTTGCCAAAAAACGAGCTCAGCACACACTCCAAAAAATCGATACGCTCAATCAAAGAAAACAAGAGAACCGCTTGCAAGCCATAGCACCAACCCCGCCAACACTCGATGCCTTTCCCTCAATACCCGAGAGAGCAGAGTCACCTCCTGTACCAGCGCCTCCTGGCTATGATGCACTGAGTACGCGGTAACACAACTTACCTCTTTTCTTTGTACAGAGACAATTATTTGCTTTCCAGGAAGTTTGGGGTATACTTCGGAAAAGTCGAGAGAAAGGGAAACATGGCACGTCACCGCGAAAATCCTAACTACGAAGCGCCAACACGAAACCTCGGAGTAGTTGGTAATACATTCCTTGTTTTAGCCGGACTAGGAACTTTAGCCAGTATTGGAATCCAGGAATCACAGCTGCTTCCACCAGCAATTGAACAAACTATGTTTATCATATCCCTCTGTATGGGCGGACTCGGTCTGGCAGCTAAGACTGGTAAAAAAATTACTGAAGAAAACCGATAAAATATTCACGGAACATCTCTATGACAACAAAAACAGAACAACATACTTTTCACGAACGTTTTTACAGTAAAACGCACCTAGCCTTTTACCCTCTTGCAATTGCTTTGCTTGCCCAAGCCTCAACACTTGAAGATATAAGCGGAACAGGCAACATTGGCATACCAGAACTTCTCATGTTACTTGGTGCAGGATCAATGGCTCTAGGAATCCGTCGCCAAGCCTTAAACAGGCAAGGATCAACTCGCTAATCACACCTTTTCCGTCACCCGGTACTCAATGTACTTACCGAGCATTAGGCGCGTGTGTGCGTCGATCCCTGGCAGGGCAGAGAAGAAGAATCCAATAATTGGTAAGAGTGCAAACTCCACTGGCTGCAAGATGCGGTGGAAAATAGTGTGGTGCTTTGGCCGTGGCGGGCGCGAACGTGCATCAATAAAGTAAATTACCACCAAAGAGATAAGCGATAACGTCAAGATACCAGAAGTAATCTGGGGCAATGTTTTCCCGAGCACACTTCGTCCAAAATCCTCATTGAGGAGTGGTGGCAGCAAAGCGCTCACAGTAATGGCAAACCAGTTCACAGGCCACAAGAAATGGTCTTCCACTGTCTTTAAAATACGAATCGTTCTATCTACTAGTGGAATTTCATCGGCCAAAATATATTGACGGATGATAAAGGCATCATCAGAAACTCCCCAAGCCCAGCGCTTAATTTGCTCATACTGGTTCACCATGGTCGACCACCAGCCATGTGACTCAGCCGCATCGGCATCAATCGGCAAGAAGATTGGATCGACTTCCAAATCGCCTTTTTTGGCAAAGTACGCCTTAAAGAATAAGCGGTAATCCTCTGGAATAACGTCTGTGTCCCAATAGCCAATCTCATCAATCATCTTGAGTGAAGCCGAGTAGGAAGAGAAGTTCACCAAACGATCACGACGCATCAAGATAAACATTTGCGTGACCGAAAAAGTGGATGCCAATACACGCACAGGCGCGGGTACCCGCCAGATATTGTTGTAGAAACGAATCCAGCCCTGCCAAATACGGTTGTAGCGCTTTTCGCTATGCAAGAAGTGATAGGCCAGAGAAGCAAAATACTGCTTATCAAAAATAACATCGGCATCTTCTGAAGATATCGTTACATACTCAATATCGGCACCTTGCTCATCAACCAATGATTTCTTTGCCTGTTTTGCACCCCAGGAATTATTGGAAGATTTTCCTTTCACCTCACCCTCAATATCTGGATGATAGGTGGACCATAAATCACCAAAAACACCTTTAAACTTCTGTTGCAGTGCAGCGGCTTTTTCTTTGGCTTCTGGACCTTCGCGCTCTTCAAATGAGAGCATGATGTGAATCCGCTCAAGCGGGAACGTCTGCTGAGACAGGCCGTCTAAAGTGCGCTCCAGCGTTGCTTGGGGTTCTTTGTAAGTCGGAATAATAATAATGTGGTGTACTTTCTCAAAATCAGGGTGCTGTTGCGCGTCTGCCAACCAGTTATTGCGCTCAGAGGCTTTGATGCGAAAGTGGGCAAATAAAGAGAGTACCGCCATCGTAATCGAGCGGTACAGCCAATACACTGAAAACATCAACACGTAGTACGACACAAATACGGGTACGACAAAAGAGCCCCAAAACGGAAACAAAATCAGCGACCACGAAAATAATCCGGGGAGAATTTCGAGTGCGCGTTGTGTTCGGACGGGATGCCGTCGCACCCAACGTTTTACCATATGCGTATTTTACCTCAGTTCTTCTGGAAGAGCCAGGTAATGAAAGAGGCAGTAAGAAAAACTCGATTTTTATAATTCCTGTGCTAATATCTAAGAAAAAGTAGGGAGTAAGATGAGTGAAAACCTATCTACTATCGTCATGGACGAGCAATATCGTCCGTTGTTAGTGCGAAAGCGAGAAGAGTATACAGAGCGCAGAGCAGAGAATCCCTTCCTTGCACCAGAGGTTTCACATCCCGAATACGCGTTGAGAATTGTTACTGCTTTACTGGAAGATGAATCTGGGGAACTGGACATTAACACGCTCCTCGAACAAATGTAAACTAGCTTCGGAGAGGCCTTCCAGGCTCACATATTCTGGAACTACTGTCGAGTAATCAACGACTATGCCACCACGGGCGGTATCAGAGTTATTCCTCGGCAACAACGATAAATTACTCAGAAAGTTCTTCCTCAATCCAGTCCGCCGTCTCACGAATCATCCATGGTTCACAGACCTGCCCACGGTAGGGCTGGGGAGGGAGGAACGGAGCGTCAGTTTCGAGGAGGCGCCGGTTGGCCGGAACTTTTCGCCATATTTCTCGAATGCGGTGCGCGTTGGGGTAGGTAATGTTGCCGTCGAAGCCGGCATAGGCGCCGAGCTCCAGCATCTTGTCCACGTAGGCCAGTGGGCCAGACACACAGTGCATCGTGAAATCAGCGCTGATACCAACCTCTTGCACAATTTTGTAGGTGTCCCAGTAGGCGTTGTCTGGAGTGGGTTCTTCCGGTGTTTCTTGATCACGCACGTGCAAAATGACGGGAAGATTCCACTCGTTGGCTAACTCGATAAAAGCGCGCAGCCACAGTCGCTGCTGTTGGCGAGCAAACTGGTCGTCTTTTTTCAGACGGAAATAGTCCAAACCAACTTCACCGACACCACCAACTACAACGCCAGCAGCTTCAGCTTTCTGCTTGAGTCGATTGAGTTGTGAAAGCGTCATGTCCAGATCAAACTCGCTACCAACCACATCCGTGGGGTGCACTCCAAAAAATGGTGTAAACGCCGATTCTTGCTGGGCGAGTTCCAAAGCTCGGCGAGATGTATCGACGGTTGTCCCTGGAATCCAAGCAAACTGCACACCTTTTGCTTGCGCTTTTTGCCACTGATCTTGCCACTGTTCGTAATGCGGCTCCATATTGTAGTGACAGTGCGTATCGATAATCGAAGAAAATCCCAGATGGTGTACGGCTCGCGCAAAACCCGTTTGCTTCCCAGACGAAGTCATATGCATGCTTACTCCTGCGGCAATCGGGGGAACAGCGGTTCCATACCGATAATCTGTTCAGCTTGGAAATGGTTCCATATTTTCTCAGCGACTTCTGGCATAAAGGGTCGCAAGTGGTGGGCGATGGTCAGAATGTAGGTAGTGGCAGTCAGCAAGACTTCTTTTTGCTCGTCGCCTTCTAGCTTCCAGGGCTGTTGTTCAGCCAGATATGTATCCATCTCGGCTACGTGACCCATCACCCAGTTGAGCGCTCCGGTGAGGTCGTATGTGCTCATGAGATCAGTGAATGTTTTGTCGGTTTCAATGTCGGCATCACCGAAAGCAAAACCAGATTTCTCACTCATTTTGGCCACGCGAGAACAGAGATTCCCGAGTCCGTTGGAGAGAAAAGCGGTGTAAGCAGTATCGAGTTTTCCCCAGCTAACATCCTGATCACCAGCAAAACAGCCCATGCCAATGAGGAGGTAGCGCGTAGCGTCAGTGCCATAGCGATTCACCATGTCTGTGGGAGCAATCACGTTGCCAAGACTCTTACTCATTTTTTGACCGCCAATGCTAATAAAGCCATTAATAAGGATTTTTCCCGAGGCGGGCAATCCAGCGGAGAAAAGCATAGCTTGCCACATGGCCGATTGCTGTCGCAGATTATCTTTCCCGGCGAGCTGTACTCCTGGCCAAAAATTCTGGAAATTTTCTTGATTATCGGGCCAACCGAGTGTCGAGATATAGTTGACCAAGGCATCAAACCACACATACATCACGTGGTCTTCGTCGTCTGGCACCGGCACACCCCACGGCATCTTTTCTTTGAGACGAGAGACACTAAAGTCTTGCAAACCGCGCTCCACAAAACTGTGGATTTCGTTCATTTTTTCGGCCGGCTGCACAAACTCTGGATTGCTTTTGTAGAGATCGAGGAGCTGATCCTGGTACTTACTGAATCGGAAAAAGTAATTTTCTTCCTCGCGCACTTCGAGTTCCCGATTGGGGTGGAGCGGACAGCGGCCCTCTTCGTCAAGCTCGGAGTCAGTCTTTTCTAGCTCGCAGCCCACACAATACTTCGTGGCGTAGAGCTTTTTATAGATATCACCATTGGCCAAACTCCGGCGCCAAAATTCTTGCGCCGCGGCTACGTGGTGATCATCGGTGGTGCGAATGAAGTTGGTGTAGGTCAAGTTAAGCAAGTCGCGAAGCTCAGAAAATGTGGCTGCGTAGCGGTCAACGTACGCCTGTGGGTCTTCGTTGTTGTCGAGCGCCTTCTGGTAGATTTTCTGCCCGTGCTCATCGGTACCGGTATTAAAGATCACATCGTCACCCATCATGCGACGATAGCGCGCAATAACGTCAGCTTCGGTAATTTCCCAACCAAAACCAATATGCGGCTCCGCGTTCACGTAGGGGAGGGTGGTGGTGATATAAAAACGGCTCATACCAGGCTATTGTAACACGACCTATTGAGGATAGACCTTTATGCATTTATAAACAAATTTTGCATCGCTTACCCAAGAAACGTCCCTATAACAGAAGGATAGACCCTATTTTTTAGCGGCGGCGAAACCAGCGAAATCGCGCCATCTCTTTCTCCACCACAGCGACCAATTTTTTAAATGCCTCATCACTACTCATCTGTTCAGAGACACTGGCTACAGTAGCAGCCGAAACTTTGAGTTCTTTTTGAATCTGCGTGTACGAAAAGTCATTTTCGAGCATACGAGCTATGCGTAGACGCTTCTCCACATATTCGAGTTCTTTATCAGTCAAAATAGTGGAAAGTAAAGCAAAAGCGCCTTTTCCATTTTGCCGCGAAAGTACGCTGGCAAATGCTTTTGTCATCGAGGTGTCTTGAGAAGTGCTGCCCATGGCGCCAGTATAGCACGCAATTCTCTTGACTTTCCCCAGGAGAGGAGGAGAATATGAGGCAAAGAGAAAGAGGGCAGTATGGCAGAGACGCTTTCACCAGAAACACACAATAATCCTGAATCATGATTATTGGCTTTCTTAAAAACACTCTTGAAAACACTAACTTTTCAAACAACAACGGAAGAACTTTTTCCAGATGGACATCTTGATCGCGGGACATATCATCACGAAACTGTGACTGAAGTGCAACCAGACGGCCGTCTCCCGAATTCAGCCCCAGCTCGCCGCTACCCTCGCTAACTAGTGCCGGCCTGCTATACTGATCTCCATCATGTCTAGTGAACTGCTCATTCTTGTCCTCATTAACATTATTGGTCTGGCCGCTGTGGGATTTTTCTTGGCCTCGCGCCTCAAGCCGCAAGCTACTAACGAAGAGCAAGAGCGCCTCAAGCTCAAAGGTCTCGTTAACGAAGTGTTTGGCGAAGTCAGCACGCATGTTACTGAGCAGAGCAAGCAAGTCTTCCGTGGCGAACAGGAACTGATCGCTAAAGACCTGCAGGCCAAACACAGCGAAATCGAGAAAGTGGTGTCCGAACTGCGCCGAGAGCTCAAAGATCGCCAACGTGACATCCAACATCTGGAGCAAGAGCGGAACAAGCAATTTTCAGAAGTGGCTACGCATATCCGTGAGCACCAAAAAATTACAGAGAAACTCAGCGAGGATACACAAAAACTCCGCAACATTCTGTCAAACAATCAGCAGCGCGGCCAGTGGGGCGAGTATATTCTCGACGACATCTTGCGCTCCGCCGGCCTCGTAGAAAATGTGCACTACAGCAAGCAAACCACCTACGCGACCAGCAGCGTCAAGCCAGACGTGACCTTACTCTTGCCCAATAACCGAAGCGTCGCCATCGACGTCAAATTCCCCTACAGCGCCGTCTACAAAATGGCCGACGCCGAAACCACCCAACAAAAGGTCAGCGCCAAAAAAGAGTTTGTGCAAGACGTTAAGGCGAAAGTAAAGCAAATCGTGGATCGCGGCTATATCAGCCCAGAGGAGGGCACTCTCGACTACGCCATCCTCTTCGTGCCCAATGAGATGCTGTTCTCCTTTATTAACCAGCAAGCGCCCGAAGTTATCGACCTAGCACTGCAAAAAAAGGTGATGATCGTCTCGCCATTTACCTTTTTGATCGTGGCGCGCACCGTAATTGAGAGCTACCGCAACTTCATGATCGAAAACAATTTACGCGACATCATCCGCTTTATTGGCGAGTTCGTGGATGAGTGGGGACGCTTCGAAAAAGAGTTCACTAAGTTTGACGACCAAATCTCCCGAATGCGCAAAGCCTACGATCAAATTGCCTCCACACGCTACAACCGCATGCAGCTCAGGATCAATCGAATTGAAGAATACCGACACGGCATGCTCGACGAAGGAGAGAAGAAAGCACTTGAGGCGTAAGAACCGCTCTCTTTTAAAGTAAGCCACTATTACATGAAAAAGTATTTACTGCGTCTCAATTTCCTGCTGCAGTCGCTCTAAAGTAAACTCAATTTTGCGGCGCATCACCTCGGCCACATCAATATCCATCTCAATGCCAAGCAGTAACAGAGAGCCAAGGACATCCGCAAACTCGTCTTCGAGATGGTGCTGCTCAAAGGCATCCACCTTGGCCTGACGCTGCAAACCCATTTTGGACAAAATTTCATTGGAAAGTTCACCGAGCTCTTCGACCAATTTCATAGTTCGCGCAAAGAACCGTTCGCTATCCGACTCGATCGGCCACTGCGCGTTAAGCATCATGTGGATGTCGCGGTAGTCACTAATCAGTTCTTCGAGCGTCACGTTCTCAGAAATGCTGATCGCGGATGTTTTTTTGGGAGCGGAAGTCTGGTCGGCCATAGGGATGTATTGTATCACTCACGCCCATACCTCGAACAAGCAACCAACCCTGCTACAATGCCTCTATGTCCGCATCTCCACTTCGACAGGTCCTGCACGGCGAGGACGAACTCCAGCGCTCACGGTACGAGCAGACGCTGCTCACGAAAGCGCAAGAGCAGGGCAAAGACATTGTCACCATCGATCTCAACAGTATCAGTGCAGGTGAGTTTACCGAGCTTCTTGGCACCACCAGTCTGTTTGGCGTCGCGCGTTTGCTACGCATCAATAACCTGGAAAAAATCCGCAGTAACAAAACCCTCAACACCTCTCTTGAACAGGTCCTCAATGCGGCGGACGACGTACTCATCATCATTCAAGGAAAACTGACTCCAGCCAAAAAGAAGCTCTTTACTAAACCCTGGCAAGTGCGGGAGTTTAGCCTGCCGGCCGTACTCTTCGAATTTTTGGAAGCCATGAAAACCAGACCCATTCACGAAACATTTGCACTGTACCGCCAGGCACTCGAGAACGGATCGGAATGGGGACTGCACTCGCTCGTGGCTCGCCAGTTCCGTTTGCTCCTGGCCGCGAAGACCGGGGCCAAAGTGGCCGCACCACCATTTGCGCAAAACAAACTCCGCTCCCAGGCAAACAAGTTCACAGTTGCAGAACTCACGCAAAACCTTCATACTTTGTATGATATTGAACGTGCCATCAAGAGCGGCAGCACGCCCCTGTCTTGGTCGCAGCAGTTTGATATTCTGTTAACACGGTTGTACCAACAACCATAAATCGGAAAAAAGGAGATCTATGTATCAGATCGTTTCAAGTATCAATCCGAGTATTTTCCGCGGATACGATATTCGGGGAGTCGCCGATAAAGACCTCAATGCAGATGTCTACTACACCCTCGGCCGGGCATATGCCACCTACCTCAGTCAACGCCGAATTCAAGAAGCCACTGTCGGTCGTGATAACCGACTTACCAGTGAAGAGTATTCCGCTGCCTTTATCCAAGGCCTCAATGACGGCGGAATAGACACCTATGACCTTGGTTTATCACTCAGTCAGATTGTCTACTTCTCAGTCTATGAAATGAAAACCAAAGGCAGTGCAATGGTGACTGCTTCCCATAATCCGAAAGAATACAACGGACTCAAGCTCGGTACCGGCTACTCCGAGACCATGGTCACGGAAGAAATTCAGTACATGCGCGAGCTTGTTGAAAACGGCGAGTTTTCCGAAGGACAGGGAAGGAACACTGAACACGATGTTTTCCCGGCGTATAAGTCTGATCTTTTAAAGCACTTTGATCTGCAAAAAAAGTGGAAAATTGTCGTCGACGCCTGTAATACTGGTTCAGGTGTATTCTACCCAGAACTCCTGCGCGCTGCCGGCTGTGAAGTTATTGAACAAAACACAGAACCAGACGGAAACTTCCCGATGGGTACACCAGACCCCACCGAAACAGAAGTGCTCGAGCGCCTCGCTGAAGCGGTAAAAGAGGCCGATGCTGACCTCGGCTTTGCCTACGACACAGATGGAGACCGCATGGCCGTCGTTGATGAAAACGGGCAAGTCCTCTGGATGGACTCTATCGTAGCGTTGTTCGCTAAAGACGTTCTCGACTACATTCCTGGCGCCCCGATTGTCTACAACACGCTCTGTTCCCGCCAGGTTACGGAAGCCATTGAGGAGGCGGGTGGAGAACCAGTCATGTGGACCACTGGCCACTCCTTTATCAAAGCAAAAATTAAAGAAATTCACGCACCATTCGGAGGAGAACTCTCAGGACACATCTTCTTCATGGACAACTTCTACGGACACGATGACGGTGCCTACGCCAGTTTGCGATTGCTTGCTTACTTGGAGCGAAAAGACCAAAAACTCAGTGAAGCGGTCGCCGAATTGGCAAAATATGTCAGTAGCCCAGAAATCAAGTTTGGTTTGGCCGACGACATCAAGTTCCAATTTGTGAGCGAAACGATTCAAGCCGAGTTCCGCAAACGCTGGCCAGATGCAAAATACGTAGACATCGACGGCATTCGCATGGACTTAGAAGATCGCATGGCTATTATTCGCGCTTCTCAAAATGGTCCATACATTACCGTAAAATTTGAAGCGAAAACTCGCGAAGACTATGATGACCTCAAAGCCACCCTACGAGAAATCCTTGAGTCCCACGAAGAAGTGGACTGGTCCCAAGGCGTGAACATTCACGCTCTAGACTAAAAAAACAAAACGAAAAGAACTGGCGGCGCGGGAAAATTCCCGCGCCGCCACCACCAAGAAAGGCCCCCTATGCCCACCACCCCCATCCTCGACTCCCTCGAAGAAATCCAAAAAATCGACAAAAACAATGTCCTAGGCTCCGTCCAATCTTTGGCGGACCAAGTCAAAGACGCCTGGGAACAAGTGTCTTCGCTGGAAGTAAACGTCGACACCAGCCGCGTCAAAAACATTATCGTGGCCGGCATGGGTGGCTCCCAGCTCGGACCTGACGTCATCAAGCGCGTTTTTAAGAGCGAACTGGATGTGCCACTCGAGATCTACAATGACTACCACTTGCCAGCCTATGCGGGCGAGGACTCGCTGATCTTGCTCTCCAGCTATTCTGGCACCACCGAAGAGGTCCTCTCAGCCGCCGAAGAAGCCAAAACCTCCGGCGCGCAAATCATGGTGATCACCACCGGCGGGAAGCTCGAAGACATGGCCAAAGAACATAACTGGCCCGTCTATGTCATCAACCCACAATACAATCCATCTGGTCAACCTCGTATGGCCATTGGGTACAGCGTATTTGGTGTCATCGCGATGTTTATAAAAGCTGGGATACTTTCTATCGACGGAAGTGTTGTGCAAGAAGTCGTGACCCGTATCCGTGGAACCAGTGCCGGGCTGGATATCAATATTTCCCAGGCCAAAAATCCCGCGAAACAAATGGCCTTTAATATGCTTGGCCGCGTGCCAGTACTCATTGGAGCGGAACACCTGGAAGGGGCACTCCACGTTTTCAACAATCAACTGAATGAAAACGCGAAAACATACAGCGAGTACCGGATTGTGCCCGAGCTGAACCATCACTTGATGGAGGGACTCCGTTTCCCAGCTGAGAATGATAAACACCTATACTTTATCTTGTTCCAGTCACCGTTGTATCACGAGAGAACCCAGCGACGTATTGAGGTCACACAAGATGTGATCGAAAAAGCAAACATCGACACAACAACTGTTCTGATTGATAGCGCTACCAGACTCGAACAAGCCTTTGAAGTGATTACTTTTGGGGCCTTTGTCAACTTCTACCTAGCGATGCTTGAAGGCGTCGATCCCGCACCAATCGACACGGTAGACTACTTTAAAGAACAACTGAAAAAATAAGCGCGAGGAAGCGAGAAGAGCAGTACACCCATGAACTCGCAACTGACTTCACAAATTGTGGTGTTTGCGCGGCCAGACTTTGATCTGGCCGCGCTCGCCACGCACCTCGAAGTCTCGCCCGATACTATCTGGGCTCTCACCGACGAGAAATCGATAAAAATCGACAGTATCCGCCGCTTACAGCAAGAGCTCAGCACCGCATCCGCCACCAAAGGCATTCGCCATGTCGCCATCTTCCCAGCCGAGCGCATTACGCAACAGGCCCAGCAAGCGCTCCTGAAGCTTATTGAAGAACCCCCGGAACGCACCCAAATGACACTGGCCACGAGCGCTGTCACCCAAGTGCTTCCTACCATCCAATCGCGGTGCGTCGTTCGAGTGGTGAAAACACCTGCACAAACAGCCAAAACGGAAGAATCCCTCTTCCAAAAACTCACCAACTGCGCTTCCTGGAAGGAAGTCGTCAAGCTCAGCCAGGAACTCCCCAGTAAGAGAGAAGAGTTACGGCCCATTTTTCAGAGCGAACTCTCCGCCAGCATCCCCCCGAGCGAGAACGGTATTCACTACCAAGAAACCCTCCTCAAGGTGCTCGAGGCACTGAACTCCAACGTACAACCCACCTTATGTGCAGAAAAACTGCTTTTTTCTGTGTATACAAAAAGACTTTCTCAACAATCAAAAAACAGCTCTTCCTGACTCCCCATTGATTCGCCCCCGGGAATAGGGTAAAGTAAAGACTCTGAATTATGGTAAAATCGGCTCCCAACTCCAACGACTATACAGGCAAGCACATTCGCGTTTTAGAAGGCTTAGAACCGGTCCGTAAGCGGCCGGGAATGTACATCGGTTCGACCGATAGCCGAGGTTTACACCACTGTGTCAAAGAAATTGTCGATAACTCAGTAGACGAAGGTATCGTCGGTTATGCCAGCGAAGTATCCCTCTTTTTGCGTGAAGACGGCTACGTTACCGTCACTGACGACGGTCGTGGTATTCCAGTCGACAAACATCCTTCTGGAGTATCCGCCCTCGAAGTGGCCATGACCAAACTCCACGCCGGTGGTAAGTTCGACGAAATGGCCTACCAGGCTTCTGGTGGTCTGCACGGTGTGGGTGCTTCCGCGGTCAACGCCTTGTCCAACCACATGCAAGTCATCGTCAATCGCGGCGAGATTTACTACTACCAGGAATACCACCGCGGTGCTCCGGTCGCCGACGTGGTTACCATCAATGAGAAGAAAGTCTTGGAGATGTTCCCCATGGAAGGTCCCGACTTTGTCAAATACTCTTCCGGAACACTCAGTAGCTTTATCCCCGACGACTCTATTTTTTCTACCACCAAGTACAACATTAACATTCTCCGCGACTTTATCCGCGAACGTGCCTACCTCATGGCCGGCCTCTATTTCCGCGTCTTTGATGGTTCCACTGGCATTCGCGAAGATTTCTACTTTGAAGGTGGAATTCGTTCTATGGTTCGCCACATGAACCAGAATAAAAAAGTCATTCATCCGGTAATCCATACCGCTGGCGAGTACCAATCTGAAAAATTCAAAGTGCAGGTCGAAGTGGCCATGCAGTACAACGACACCTACAGCGAAAACGTGGAAATGTTCGCCAACACCATTAAAACGCCAGACGGTGGTACCCACCTGACTGGTTTCCGCATGGCTCTGAACAAAGTGTTGCGCGACTATGCTATCAATAATAATATCTTCAAGAGCGACAAAGAATCCTTCACCGCCGAAGACCTCAAAGAAGGTCTCACCGCCGTCATTTTCGTGAAGATGCCGTCTGACGACCTGCAGTTCGAAAGCCAGACCAAAGCCAAGCTGAACAACTCCGAGGCCCAGTCCGCCGTCTACCAAGTCATGAAAGACGGTATGGAAGAGTTCCTCGAGGAGCATCCTTCTGAAGCCAAGGCCATTATCGAAAAAGTCTTGTTGGCTGCGCGCGCTCGTTTAGCCGCTCGTGCCGCCAAGAACGCGGTTATCCGCAAAGGCGCCTTGGAAGGCATGTCTTTGCCAGGAAAACTGGCCGACTGTCAGTCCCGCAAACCAGAAGAGTCCGAAGTCTTTATTGTTGAGGGTGACTCCGCTGGTGGCTCTGCCAAACAGGGGAGAGATCGTAAATTCCAGGCCATTTTCCCGCTGCGCGGAAAGATCCTAAACACCGAACGCGCCCGACTCGACAAGATCATTAGTTTTGAAGAACTCAAAAACCTGATCATCGCCTTAGGCACTGGTATCGGCGAAACGTTCGATATCAGCAACCTCCGCTACCACCGCATCGTCCTTATGAATGACGCAGACGTCGACGGCGAACACATTACCACGCTGGGTCTGACGTTCTTCTTCCGCCACATGCCTGACATTATCGAGCAGGGTCACCTCTACATCGCCATGCCGCCACTCTACAAGATTGAGAACAAAAAAGAATCTCTCTACGCCTTCAGCGACGCCGAAAAAGACGAAAAGGTCAAAGAGCTCAAAGAGAAGTACGCCAACATGAACATCAAGATCCAGCGCTACAAAGGCCTCGGTGAAATGAACCCTGAGCAGCTCTGGGAAACCACTATGCGGCCAGAAACTCGTGTGCTCAAGCAAGTCACCATCGACGACGCCCAAAAAGCCGACAAAATTTTCACCACGCTGATGGGATCACTAGTGCCACCACGAAAGAAATTCATACAGACCCACGCAAAATTGGCGACGTTGGATTTATAAGATTGGGATACAGTAGTATCAACTACTAATCATACAAAAAGGAAAGCAATGGCAGGATTACGAAAAATCATGGAAAAATGGAGCCAACCGAGAAGAATTGAAAATGCAGTAGATACGTCTAGTAGCGTGGAGATACCTCCCACAGTTATAATCCCACTCAAGGATCAGCTCTTCAAGACTTTCGGAAAAAATAGCCAAGAATCTCCGCAAAACAGACAACAAGCGATGGTCGATGCTATCCGAGATGTTTTAATCGATGAAGACTTTGTCTCTCAGCATCAACATTTTGACAACGACTCTTGGTGGACTGGAATAGAAAATGCAGTTTTGCTGATTGGGAAAGATGAGGCATTTAAAGATTCACTTCCAGCAAGTTTTGCGAAAGCAAAAAAAGCACTCTATCTGGAACATACAATAGCTGCCAGTATTATTGACAGAAACATTGACCTGACTCCGGCACAGTTTGCCACTCAACATCAACAACTCTTACTGAAAAAATTGGAGCTTTTTTAGTGGCCAAAGGAGAAGCGAGCATATCCTCTGACATGTGGGAGGAACTCCAAGAGAATGTAAACAAACACATTTCAGTTCTCATGAATGTTATGAGAAAAAGTGCTGAATTTGCTCAGTCACGTGATACTGATTTTGCGCTTTCCTCTATACCTCTTGACCCACAAAAAGAACAACTTTTCGCGGAAAGCGTACTCCGTCATATTAAAAATATGATCGTACAAAAATAAGAAAGGCCCCAAATGCCCCTCGACCCACAAAAATTCCTCGTCCATATTGAAATTCCTGCTGGCTCCAACATCAAGTACGAAGTTGATGAAGAGACCGGCAACATCATGGTTGACCGCCTCATGCCAACCATGATGAGCTACCCAGAAAACTACGGACTCATCGAAGACACCAAAGGGAAAGACGGCGACGCGCTCGACGTGTTGGTCTTCACCTCCGTGCCCCTCATGCCCAACACCTACATCAAGTGTAAACTCATCGGCATGCTCGAAATGGAAGACGAAGAAGGTATTGACCACAAACTCTTGGCAGTTCCAGTCGAGAAAGTTGACTTCATCTGCGGCAAATGGCAGTCTCTGAATGACGTGCCTCAGCACCGTTTGGACCGCATGAAGCACTTCTTCGAGCACTACAAAGACCTCGAGCCAGGCAAATGGGTCAAACTCAATGAGTTCCAAGCCTACGACGAGGCCCTCAAGGTCTTCGAAGAAGGCCAAGAGTAAGCATTCGCTTTCCTGCCCACCACTAGAATCGTGAAGAAACAAGAAAAGATATATGGCTTTTGACAAAAAAATCAAACCGGCAACCGAAAACACCGACTCCACGGAAAAGAACGAGGAGCTCGAGGAACTGCTCGACAGAGCAGAGGAGAACGTTGCCGAGGCTGCGCAGTCCGATTCCGCATCGGTCGACACCTCCGGCAGCATGGAAGCCTACGATTCAGACGATGCTTCTGGAAACGATTCCGGTGACAACAACGACGATTCCGACGACGAAAGCGAAGAAGAAAGCCTCGATGACGCCTTCACCAACGAAGAAGGGGAAGCCTACGAGACAGTGCAAACCGACTACGGTTTAATCCTCAAAAAGCCAATCGTCGACGAGATGCGCAAGTCCTACCTCGACTACGCCATGAGCGTGATCGTTTCTCGCGCCTTGCCAGACGTGCGCGACGGCTTAAAACCCGTTCACCGTCGTATCCTGTTTGCCATGCACGGCATGGGTATTCGCTGGAACACGTCTTACAAGAAATCCGCCCGTATTGTCGGTGAAGTGCTCGGTAAGTATCACCCGCACGGTGACTCCGCTGTGTACGACGCTTTAGTACGTTTGGCGCAAGATTTCTCCATGCGTTATCCACTTATCGATGGACAAGGTAACTTCGGTTCTATAGACGGCGACTCTCCAGCCGCCATGCGTTACACCGAAGCCCGTATGGCCCGCATCTCAGAAGAGCTGCTTGCCGACATCGACAAAGAAACCGTCCAGTTTGCCGACAACTTCGATGGCTCCCAACAAGAGCCCGTCGTCATGCCAGCGCGCATGCCCAACTTGCTCCTCATGGGTGCCGAAGGTATCGCTGTGGGTATGGCCACCAAAATCCCACCGCACAACTTGCTGGAAGTAGCCGCGGCTATCGACACAGTCATTACCAAAGGTCAATCCAAGCGCGTAGCGGCTGAAGCCCTCGAAGGCCAAGACTCCGCCGACGTCCCTGCCGAAACCCTCGCCGGTCACTTCGATTCCGAAGCCACCTTAGAAGACATCCTCGAGCACGTCAACGGTCCTGACTTCCCAACTGGCGGCTACATCTACGACTGGGAAGCCATCAAAAACGCCTACGCCACCGGTCGCGGCCGCATTACCATGCGCGCCAAAGCTGAGATTGTGGAGCATGGCCGTGGCCACCAAATTGTCATCACCGAGATTCCCTACCAGGTGAACAAAGCCAAGCTAATCGTCAAGATCGCTGACCTGGTCAAAAACAAAAAGGTCGAAGGCATTTCCGACATCCGCGACGAGTCCGACCGCCAGGGTCTGACCATCGCCATCGACCTCAAGCGCGGCTCCCGTCCAAAATCTGTCTTGAACAATCTCTTCAAGTACACCGACCTCCAGAGCAACTTTTCCATGAACATGGTGGCCCTCAACTCCGACGGCACGCCACAACTCATGACCATCCGACACGTCATCATGGAGTTCATTCGCCACCGTCAGCTCGTCACCGTGCGTCGCTTGCAGTACGAACTGCGCGGCCTGCGTGATCGTGCCCACATCCTGGAAGGCTTGCTCAAAGCCCTCGACATTCTCGACGAAGTCATCGCCACCATCCGCTCATCCGCCGACACCGACACGGCCAAAAAGAGCTTGATGGAGAAGTACGGCTTCACCGAAGTCCAAGCTGTGGCCATTCTCGACATGCAGTTACGTAAACTCGCCGCTCTCGAGCGCCAAAAACTGCAAGACGAGTACACCCAGATCAAAGCCCGCATCGAAGAAATTGAAGATATCTTGCTGCACCCACAAAAAATTCTCGATATCATTCGCCAAGAAACCAAAGAGCTGGCCGAAACCTACGGCGACGAGCGCAAAACCGTGCTTGTCAAAGGCAAAGTAGGCGAGATCAACGAAGAAGACCTCGTCCCAGACGAGTCCACCATCGTGGTCTACACCGAAGGTGGCTACATCAAGCGCCTCAGCGCCGACACCTACCGCACCCAGCGTCGCGGCGGCAAAGGCGTCATGGGTATGAAGACCAAAGAAGAAGATCCAATTAAAGAGATCATCTCCGCCCGCACGCACGACACGCTCCTCATGTTTACCAACACTGGTCGCGTCTACTCGAGCCGCGTGTTCGACATTCCCGAAGGCAGTCGCCAATCCAAGGGCACGGCTTTGGTCAACGTCATTGACTTAGACTCCGATGAAACCATCCAGAACATGCTCATCCTGCCAAAAGACTCCAAAGACCAGACTGGATTCGTACTGTTCGCTACACGCGGTGGAAAGGTCAAAAAGACCCCGCTGAGTGAGTATGAGAACATTCGCTCCACCGGTATCATTGCCATCACGTTGAAGGGCGATGACGAAGTGGTCTACACCCGCTTCACCGACGGCAACTGTCACGTCATGCTGGTCACCAACGAAGGTAAGTGTATTCGCTTCCATGAAGACGAAGTCAAAGAAAGCTCCCGCGACACACAAGGCGTCATGGGTATCAAACTCAAGAAATCTGACTCCGTGGTCGGTGGACAAGCCTTCCCAGCCAATCCCACGCCTCCAGAAGACAAGCGTCGCCGCTTCTTCTTCCAGCTGATGGTCATCACCGAGCGCGGCATGGGCAAACGCACCGAACTCGACGAGTACCCAGTCCAAAAACGTGGCGGACAAGGCGTCAAAGTCTCATCCATCTCAAGCAAAACCGGCAAAGTAGCCGCCGCCCTCATCGTCACGCACGAGCACGAAGACATCATCATGAGCACGCACGAGGCCCAGGTGATCAAGCTTCCACTCAAGAACATCCCAGTTCTCAAGCGTCCAACGCAAGGCGTCATCCTCATGCGCATGCCAAAGAGTGACAGTATTGTCACAGCCACGGCCACGAAACATGACTTGGATGAGGAAGAAGAGTAGAGTAACAAAATGGCCAAATTTGGAGAAACCCTTCACGGTCACATTCTGCACACCTATAACCGCATTACTGAGCCTTTTCGAAAAAAAGAACGTTTATCACCTGAACACATTCATGCTCTCGACAGCAGTATCGGTAACTTACTGAGTGAAGTAGAAGAGCTATATGAAGACACCAATCTTCCCGATAGAAAGGCTATCTTGGATACCCTGAATCTGGTGCAACAAGAAAGGACTCACCCGTTCCTCATTCCAGTGCCAGATGTAAAAATAACTCAATACTCTTCCAATTCTGGCTTTTTTAGCTGCATGCAAAAACTTGATACGCAAAAATTCAAGCAGCTTATGCAACCCACCGAAACAGCTACAGCAAGGCGCCAAGAGTATTTAATGGCAACACGTGCACAAATTCCCACGGCGATACTTTCAAGCGGGACTGCCACTCCTGACGGAAATATTGATCTCAATTATCTTTGGATTGCTGGAGTCACCACAGAACATACTTTTCGGACAGCATTTCTTTCTTTGCCAAATGGCGATGTCCTCGGAACCCTCAAGAAGCTGTTCCCGGAAGACTCATATTCCTATAATGGGCAAGCAAATACCATTTCTCTGAAAGGTGCCCAACATACCACCACGTACAGAATGACCCACAACGACGGCGATCGCATTCTCTACGTTGCCTACCGTACTGACAACTTCAGCGAGCCAGGTCCCACTGCAAGTTCAGCACCGGAATCAGTACCTGACCTCCAGTTCGTGCCCCAAACTTCGTGATACACTACTTTCTAGAAAGTAACACAATGCAACACATAGAAACCTTTGGGCGATGGTTTTCTCAGCTCTTTGACACACCCCTCACAGAATCAGAAAAAAAGCCCTTAAAACAAATACCTGGGAAGCCCTACAACTCCCTCGTCCAGACTTCCTTCTAGCCGAACAAATCTTAACGAGACCACAGTCCGTGCGGCTCCTCAACGCCATACTTTCTGAAGTTGAGCAACAAATGGGTGTCTTTTTTCCCACCACTCCTCTGATTACACAACAAAAAGCACCAAAAAAAACGGGTATTTTCGTAACAGAATATGCAGCTCATCAAAAACTCCAACAGTCACCGCCAGATACGGATGAAGACCAAGACGCATATTGCCTCGCTCACCGTGAAGGTATAATTCCCCAGTTCTACACCACAAAAATCGCTACGCCTCAATCTGACACAAGGTCTTTCACGCCTGAGGAATTAGAGATTCGCCGCACTACTTTTGTAGGATACGATCTTCCTCGCAAAAGCACCGTTCTTGTAGATATTTTTCCACTCCTCAACATTCAGCTACCACCGCGAATTCAAGAAATGCTTCGAGCTCGGTTTCCGAAAATGAGGATTACTAGTGACCACCTTCTCCAGGGGAACTTAACTCTCAATGATACCCCGTATCGGGTCGTTCAGCATCCACACGGTGGATTCCTCCTCATCCACGAAGACGAACGCTCCCACCACCAACCACGCCCAAATGGAGCAGCTCAAGACGAAACACTCCCTCGCTTTACCGCTACTGGAAATCAAAATCTCGGCTGGAGAGCCTCAAACTCGCACCGCTAAAAATTACCCGCTGTGGTACTTCTCATGCACCTTTTTCAACTCCGGCCGAGTCACGTGCGTATAGATCTGTGTCGTAGAAATATTTTTGTGTCCAAGCATTTCTTGCACATCGCGCAGTCCGGCGCCATTGCGTAAAAGATCAGTAGCAAACGAGTGCCGAATGCTATGCGGCGTAATTTTTACTGGAATATGCGCCATTTTTCTATATTTCTCCACTGATCGCTGCACCGAGCGAGCAGAGAGGCGCATGTTTTCCCCGTCTTCAGTCACATCAATACCGCGCGAGTGACGGATAAAGACCGGTGACCAATCATCTGTCCGCAAAGCCAGGTACTGCTCGAGCCAGTGGGCAGCGCGATCCGAAAGAAACACTACGCGCACCTTGCGCCCTTTCCCGAGAACACCAAATTCTTTGCGCTGCGTATCCACTTGTTCGCGATCCAGAGAAACCAGCTCAGAAACCCGCAAACCAGTAGAGAAGAGCACCTCCAAAATCACCCGATCTCTCAGACCATGGTCTGTACTGATATCTGGCTGCGCCATGAGGCGTTCCATCTGTTCTGGCTTCACAAAAGTGACTTCCGCTTGTTCTACTTTTGGTAAATCAATTTTTTCTGGAGGAATAACCTTCACATCCATCTTAACCAGCCATTTGAGAAAAGAGCGGAGCGCAATAATGTAGTACGACTGCGTCCGCACCGACAAGCTCTCCCCTTGCTCCGTAGTGTAGCGAGAGAGGTACAGCCGATACTTCTTGATCATCTGCAAATCTACGGCCTGCATGTTTTTCACCTCTTTGCGCTTCGCCCACTGCACAAACCGGTCCAGATACAACGAGTAATCACGCAAGGTAAGCGCCGATAAATTCCGTTCGACTTCAATGTGTTCGAGATACTCGTAGACTTGTTGTTGCAAAGCAAGGTGCTGCACGTTGGAAGATGTGGGCATAGACTACTGTCACTCTATCATTTCTCGAGGGAAAAATGCAGAGCGTATCCGCTCTTGCCACAGAGTAAAGACGACCAAACAGATACCCAAAAGCGTCTGCCAGTTCGCGATAACAGGAAGCTGTAACCACCACCAAGCAGTGGAGAAATAGAGGGTAAACGGCACCCACCAGACAATAATATGCCACCATCGCCGTGACCACACCGTCAAAAAGAGAGGAATGAGCACTAAGAAATGGTGTTGCCACACAAAAGGTCCAGAAATCGCGGTAAGCGCCAAAACCAAGAGCTGTGTTTTCCACCATCCCAAAGCCGGTTGGTTCCACCAGACGAGCAGAAGAAGAAACAAAAACACCACCCAGGAACCCAGCTTCGCTCCAGAAGAGGAAATACCCAACCGATACCAAAAAGAGTAGAGTGACTGGTCAAACACTCCAGGAACTGCAGGGTAGAGCTGATGCACAAGAGTGGTCCAGTATGTCGTACCACCCCAGTGCCACGTCCAGGCGACCACCAGAGTAAATACTCCTAGAAAAATCCAAGCTGCATACAAATGCCGCCGCCGCTCATACATCCACACTCTAATACTGCTCAATTCCGGAAAACCAACAATACTGGGAAGTAAAAAGAGAGGATAGAGTTTCATCGACGCCGCCACCACCAAGAGTAATCCTGCCACCAAACTTCTCCACCACTTCCCTGACCAAATCAAGAGCAGAGCCAAAAGTACCAGAGATAACACCACGGCATTTACCTGTCCCAAGACTCCATTGAGCTTCACCGGATACGACTGCAATACAAACGCCGCAGACAGAAGAAAAAGCCACAAATCCTGATGAGTGCTGACGCCATAAAGTATTTTTCGTATCTGCCACACCAAGTACAGCGTTGCGAACAAGGCTCCAAAAGTAACGCCCACCATAAGATAGGAAGAAAACGGCTCCGGAAAAACTCCCCACGGTAATAACCAGGGCAAAGACACAGGAGGATAATTGAATGGAATCCAGTGTTCCGCGACAAAGGCTCGATTGTAAATGCCTTCACCGCGCATCCATGCTTGCACCGCTTCGCGGTATACCCAGTAATCCATAAGCAGCGAGTTCTCAATTTGGTAAACCATCTTTCCAAGCACTTGACCCAAACTCAAACCAAGCACACTCACCACGTACAGTGAAAACCACTGTGATTCACCAAACCGACACCAAAAAGACCGAAAACGGGCCCAAACTCTCTGCATATGAGCAGTATACGCTAAAAATAGGGTCTCTACCAGGCTAAGACGCGCTGAGAGGCCCATTTTAGGCTTTTTTTTAAAAAGATAGGCAATCCATCATTGAGTATGGAGGCGAAAAACAAGATCCAGCACCAAAAAGAAGAAAATACGCAAAATCATTCGGGTTTTTATACAATTTGTCAAAAATAGAATCGAGCATCCACAGAGAGAGAAGGACGTGCTTATTAATTCGCGGAAAAGAACAGAATACGCATTTTGCGCACATTGAACCACAAATGAGCGACAGAGCAGATCCCACTCCGCGTCTATATTATGTCGCACAATATAAATTTTGCGACTCTAAGCCAAGTAATCTCGGTGAACACCCAAAACTCCATAAAAAAGATACCGATCCACTCAGAGCAGTGGAAACGGCTTATTTTCATTCAGAATGACCACTATATCCTCTCTTATGCCCGCACCACTGCCATATATAACGAAACAACTTCCACACTGCTAAACCCCTCCCAGCCAAGAGGACTCTTGCGCTCCAGATACCATATTCGGGTTTTTTCTGCTACGACTCTCTTTGAAGTTATCCACAGTTTCTCTATTCTTGCAAATTCAGGCATTCAAACCCCCATCTAAGTGGTCCTAACTATATCAATTCAAGTCGTCACCAGGCTAAAAAGATAAAACATTCATTGCTCACCGTGTTTCATTCGCAATCGTGAAAACAAAACGTGAAAATAAATTATAGGACACATATTATAGGATATTAGCAGAATATTATAGGACTCTCTTCTCCTGCTCTCCTTACCCCCCTCTCCTCTCTCTTGGAAGTAGGTATATTTCAGGAGATATTTGTGCTTCCTTGCGCGGCACCGTCCGCGCGCACAATAAGGTGTATGACACACCGTTCTCCAGAGATATATCTACTTCCAAGGGAGTAATACGAAATACATAATTACCACACCTACGAACACCCCGAGGTACTCACGGACAGTATTGGTAAACAACTTCTCCTCTAACGCGGACTGCCCAACGCCTAGGAGCGTGTACATAGCGCCCATGAGTAAAAGTGAGGTTTGCCAGAGGTTTCCAGGGAAGAATGACACTATTGCTGCCAGAACGCCAATAACCGCCCCCGTGCGCAGCGTAAGCCCAATCACTTCTCTGCTGATATTTTTGCCAAGCCGGATTGACCAATAAAAACAAAAACTGAGTAAGATTCCAATCGCCCACGCTATAAGACCGTTCCAGATGAAGAGCCACCCCAAAGAAAACAGTGTATTAAAGGCAAACAAGGCAGCGATTAAGCTAAAGAAGAAGATCACAGCTTGTGCTGCTTTGAGGAGTTGGATAGTACGTGACTTGGCAATAGTTAAGATATTCCCTGCTAGCAACAAGGCATACATTCCCAAGCCAAACAAAGAAACAATAAACGCTTGTGCCACCAGACTCTCCGGGAGTAAAAAATAGAACGAAGAAATTGAGAGCGTATACAGTGCCGGCATAGGCACAATCGTTAACCACTCAACGCCATCGAGGTTGTCAAAAACCACCCAGGCAGTTACCAAATAGGTAATCACCGCAAATATAACCAACCCGAGTGGACGCCATTCGAGAGGAATATACTGAATAAGGATCAATCCTAAAGATAAAACAAAGGCGCCTAAAAAAGATTTTTCGCGACGTTTCATTCTGTAGACTCCATACCTTCCCAGCGAGCATTGAAGTACACTTCTTCCACATCTTCGTCCTCAACAAGCGCGTCGTACAGCGCTTGCACTTCTGCCCCTTGCTCTGGGGAAAGATCGAGAGTCATGGTGGGGATAAAGTCAGCCCCTTCACGCTGGAAAAGATACATTGCCGAGCCTGGTCCACCGAGAGAACCGCCATTGCTCGAGAACGCAAAGCGGATGTTACTGGCTGAACGTTGGACATTATCGGTGGCAGCAATCACAATAAAACCAACCCCATTCGGGCCGTAGCCTTCGTAGGTAACTTCTTGCACTGACTCACCTGATTCGCTTTTCCCTAAAGCACGATTAATGGCTCTTTGCACCGTTTCTTTCGGCATATTTACACTACGCGCCTTATCTACGGCTAAACGCAACGCCGGATTCGTATCTGGATCACCATTCTGCGACTCTTTGACAGCAGTTCGAATCATTTTGCCGACCTCAAAAAACGCTTTTGAGCGCCGTTTATCTTGAGCGCCTTTGCGATTTTTAATGTTGCTCCATTTATTATGTCCTGCCATGTGAGTTCACTCCTTAGCACTTTTCTCTTCGAAATTACACGGCACTTGTGCCGTATGGGTATGATATCATTCGGTGACTCGCGCCACGATGTGTACAATTTGGCACCTCCCTTTTTCGCCAATTGCTGTATACTCGTAAAAACAAAAAACGAGTACTGCCATATGAATAGTCTTTTAATCCTGCAAAACCGTGCCATTAAAGCGGCCCAAGAAGAGCGCTGGGACGATGCCCAAACTTTCAATCGACAAATCCTCAAACAAGAACCTCAAAATACCAGTGCTCTCAACCGCTTAGGGTTTGCCTATCTGCAATCAGGAAAACATGAAGACGCCGAGAAAACGTATAACAAAGTTCTCAAGATTGATCGTACGAACTCTGTGGCAAAAAAATACATGAAGTTGGTTGAAAAAGCCAAGCAAAAACAGCCTCTCAAGTTGCCAAAAGCACTCAAGCACTCAGATTTCATTGATGAACCAGGAAAAACTCGCTCAGTCAACCTGGTTCGATTAGCCGATGTTGAAGTTCTCGAAGAACTCAGTGTTGGTGCTGACTGTACACTGCATGCCAGCAAATCACGCATTAGCGTCAAGTGTGACAAAACATATATTGGCACACTGCCAGATGACATTTTTTCTCGCCTGCAACCACTCATTGAAGCTGGAAACACCTACTCTATCAAAGTACAGTCGCTCAAAGGTTCCTCAGTACGCGTCTTTATCCGCGAACTCACCCGCGCTGCTGGTGTTGAACACTTAGCATCATTCCCCAGTGAGACAACTATGACCGCTTTGTCACTCGATAATGCAGAAGTGGCTCGCGAAGATGAGGAGCCAGTCATTGTTTCCGAAACTGGCGAAGGCGATGATGACACCGCTTTGGAAAACCGGGATATTGATGAAGTCCTCGAAGGAAATCAAAAAGATGACTACGAGGAAGAAGATCTCGATCCAGAAGATGAAGACGAGCTCGACTAGGCGTGCAACCTCACGCCTGAATTGTGCGCAATTAGCGTTTTTCCCACAACTCTGCTTGATCAGTCCCTAAAATAATAACGGCATTACTTCGGCGACGGCGAGTTATTTCCTCATCAGTGCTCTGTGCAAAATGTTGGAACGTGTCTTTCAACCGATACTTTGCCCAGATATCTTCTGCAAAAACTGTTTGCTCGTTTGGTGCCAAAAGCACCTCTGAATCAAGTGTTTCGTCTACTGTATCGACTCCTCGCACCTCATACCCCATCATCTCGAGCGCACCCGCTACCCGCGAGGCGTATCCTTGGATTCCGGAACCATTGAGAATTGCAATACTCCACCCACTATTACGAATAGCTGGATCTTGGAGCACAGAAAAATACTGA
The DNA here is from genome assembly GCA_964447905.1 of uncultured Pseudomonadales bacterium. Taxonomy (GTDB): domain Bacteria; phylum Patescibacteriota; class Microgenomatia; order UBA1400; family UBA1396; genus JAJOJK01. The sequence continues at coordinate 28,396 of CAYUUK010000001.1, forward strand.
CGTTGGTACTCACTTGTATTGAGCACGTCGTCCTCATTGAGGAGTTGTGAAATCCCGTCAAGCGTCTCGACCTGATGCGCGGGAACTCCGAAGAGTCCTCGCCAAAGTTGCAGGCGGTCCCAGTATGTGAGGGTGGTTGGCGCGCGACGCCACAAGGCGTCGCGCGCCACCTCCCGCAACTCCCCAACACCCACCTTGCCAGGTGCTGTGCCCGTCCAGAGAATACCGTCTATCGGTAAACCATACTCCAAACTCAAAATATACTGTAAATACTCCCAGCTGCGTTCTTCGAGCTGGGTATACCCTACAAGCGCGTCACTTGAATACGAAACGGTATTATCTTCTAAAGCAATCTGCTGTTCCGCTGGAATCGGCAAAAATGTCACTTCCTTTTCTTCCAGTCGCAACACAGCTAAGGTCAGTGGTTTGCGTACGGGATCTTCGTTCTCATGCACGAGGAGAACCACTCTTTGGCCTGTGTGGCGCCACTGCCGTTGCATAAAGAGCACGAAAACGGTCAAAATCAGGGAAATAACAAAGATAACACCGAAGACCCATCTAATTCGTGGGGAGGAAAAATTACCCGTTTCTGAACGGCTCTGGCGAGTTCTGGTGCGAGAACGAGATCGTGACTGAGTGGATCGTGTCATAGGCAGGATGTACGGTGTTTCCAGTACGCATTGAGTACGTACTACACACTATTCTCTAGAATGCGCTGGCGGAGCTGTTCTGTCAAACGAACCATCACTCGCACATTGTGCAGCGAAGCTAGTCGATAGTATGACAACTCTTTCGAACGATATAAATAGTGCAGATACGCTCGCGTATATCCATGCTGGCAGGTGTAACAATCACAGCCAGGTTGAATCACCTCTGTGTCTAAACGGAACTGCGCATTCCCAATCTGCAGACGACCTTTCGAGTACGGTGAGTCCCACACCCACTGTTCTGACTCGGTGTTGAGTTCACCGAAATACAGTGTGCCGTTGCGGGCTAGTCGTGTGGGTGCCACGCAGTCGAACATGTCAAAACCAGCCTGCACGGCGTCAATAATATTTTGCGGATCGCGACCCAAACCCATGGCGTAGCGCGGTAAATGGGCGGGAATCTTGGCGCGCAGCCAGTCCATAACCTCAACCGTCGCCTCCATTTTGTAGCCAATGGTTTCGCCACCGAGCGCAATACCGTCAAACGGTAATGAAGCAATCTGCTCTAAAGCGCGCTCGCGCAAGTGTCGGAATCGTCCACCTTGCACAATACCAAACAAAGCCTGGTACTTGCCTTGCTGACTGAGACGCTGTGCCTGTTCCCACTGCGTGACACAGCGTTTGGCCCAGCGGAACGTGCGCTCCACCGAGTTGGCCATGTACTCTTCTTCGGCGTCGTCGGGCAAACATTCGTCGAAAGCCATGATGATATCGGCACCGAGGTGTTGTTGAATTTCAATAGAAAATTCTGGCGAAAGATGGTGCTTGCTCCTATCCAAGTGCGAAACAAAATCAACCCCTTCTTCACTGATTTGCGAAGGTACGAGATTGGAGGTATCGTTGCCAGATTTTTGCTTGAGCTGCTCGCCGAGACTGAAAACTTGAAAACCACCACTGTCGGTCAACATCGGACCCGGATAGCGCATAAATTCGTGGACTCCGCCCAGTGAAGAGATGTGTTCGTGTCCTGGTCGCAAGTACAGGTGATACGTGTTGGCTAAAATCACCTGCGGGTGCATAGCCGCAATGTCTTCACTATCAATTGAGCGAATCGTGGCGCGCGTGCCCACTGGCATAAACATCGGTGTGAGCGCTGTGCCGTGCTGGGTTTCCATCACACCCGCTCGTGCGTTGGACTTCTCTCCTACAACTTTGAATGAAAACGGTGCTGACATGGTGCGATTGTACCGTATTCCCAGTGGACTCAGCTGAGCAAGTCAAGACAAGTGCCTGCACGCCTCACTAGAAATGTCTATATTGTGCGACATGGTCTCTTGCGCTGACCTGCTCTGCCCGGCTGGTTTGAAACACGATTACTCAGCCACCTGCACTGGAAGAGAAACCGACTGCGCATTTTCAGGTAATCCAGATGGATTCGCTTTCATGAGCACCAATCGTAGACTCTCCCCTGCCCGCTCTTCTTGATCAAAAGTCAGTTCACCAGAAAAGTCGACCTCTTCCTCTGTCATCCAGGTGCCATCGGCAGACAAGTTTGTTTGGGCAATAGTTTCACCTTGTGCAGTCTGCAGCTCAGCGGAAAGCTGCCCTTCAAAGAACCAGGTTCCTGGAGCATATCCGGCCACCTCTACAGGACTCGCTATCAACTCCTGTGGATCTGGTGACTGGAGACCAACGTTCGGCTGAAAAGTAAACGTCTCCAGTACGGAATCCAACACGGAAATATACTCTGAATCCGCGGGAATGGCAGTCACTACAAACGTGCTTCCCTCATGCATAAACTCCACGCTGACCGACTCTCCAAAGGTACTGTGCACTTGGCGGCGGGTGGCATTTACGCCTGCTACAGAAATACTTTCTTGACTGACTGTCTCCTCAGCCGTAGGAGGAACGTACGAAATTTGCGAATTGGGGTAAAAGCGCGCAACCGAAATCTTGAGCTCGTCACTCGGCACACCGTCAGTACTTGGTAACTCATTGGACGAGTAGCTCGTAATCTGTGTTTCCCCTTGCAGTGAAGTTGTCACTCTTGTCTCCCACCCTTCAGGATATTCAGCCCGAAAACCGTACACTGAATCGGTGAAAACTGCCCAAGCTCCGGTAGGACTCGTAGCTGAACTCATGGGATCTGTGGTTTCGTTGTCGTCATCTGTCCCGTCTTCTGTCACTGGAGACCAGCCAGAAGGTGGGATCTGCTCTGGTGAAGTTTCATTGGCGGGTGTAAACATCTCAAACTGCCAAAAAGCGACAAATAAAAGCGCCCCAAATCCAAAAATAACTAATAAAATTGTACCTATCCTACGCATTTACTCCTTTCGCGGGCAAAAAACTGCTCTGCCCTTTTTTACAGGGTAACAAAAGACATATGAGAATATGGTAAGAATGCCACGGTATAATCTGCGCATGCAACTCACTGACTTTTCCTACGACCTTCCCCCAGAACGCATTGCGCAAACTCCCGTCGAACCCCGCGACCACTCACGACTGCTGGTGATCGATCGCCAAACCAAGCGTCTTTCTCACCACCACTTCTACGACCTCCCTGCTCTCCTCTCCTCTGGAGATGTGTTGGTAGTAAACAACACCAAAGTGCTCCCTGTACGCCTCTTTGGCACCAAAGACACGGGCGGAAAAATAGAGGTGCTGCTTACGAAGCAGCTCTCTCTCGAAAGCGATCATGAAGTTTGGCAGGCACTCACGAAACCCGGTCTCAAAGTTGGCCAGACAGTACACTTCTCCGCTGAAAACGCCCCAGAGCACACACTCACGCTCACCTGCATAGAAGATGAAGGCTACACGCGCTTGGTTAAGACCTCTCTCCGCGGTCCAGAATTGCTGCAGGCCTTGGATGCGCTCGGAGAAATCCCGACTCCTCCCTACATCGAAGCCTTTGTGGGTGATCCCGACCGCTACCAGACTATCTTTGCCAAACACGCCGGTTCCGCAGCCGCGCCAACCGCAGGCCTGCACTTTACCCCTGAAGTGTTTACTGCCTTAGCAGCAAAGAATATTGAAGTCGTCGAAGTAACACTGCATGTCGGGCTTGGCACATTCTTACCTGTAAAAGTCGACGACATCACTACCCACAAGATGCACAGTGAGTGGTACGAAGTGACCGAAGATGCTGCCGAAAAAATAAATGCCGTGAAGCGCTCCGGGAAGCGAGTGGTCGCTGTAGGCACTACTTCTCTGCGCACACTGGAGTCCGCGGCGTTCACCGAAAACGGTGTCGGGCAAGTGCGGCCAGAGGCCAAAGAGACGGAGCTCTACGTCTACCCACCCTACCAATTCCAAGTGAGCGACGCCATGATTACGAACTTTCACCTGCCAGAGTCGACACTCCTCATGCTCGTCTCGGCCTTTGCCAGTTCGCCACAAACCGATGAACACTTCGTCAATTTCTCGAGCTCGCTTATTGGCAAAGCCTATGCAGCTGCCATCTCAGAAGAATATCGGTTTTTCAGTTTTGGTGATGCGATGCTTATTCTGTAAGCAATGAAAGTGAGTCTTGTAAGTCAGCGGCTAACGGCGCTCCTACGCTGACACGCTTTTCTCCACCCTCGTCCGGCAAACTAAACGTAATCGAGGCCGCATGCAAAAACTGGCGCTGACACCACAGTGCATCTAGCCGCGCTCGCCGTCGACCGGTATAGCGCTCGTCTCCGACAAGTGGGTGGTGCAAGAATTGCATATGGACCCGAATTTGATGCGTACGTCCTGTTTTCGGCGATAACTCAACGAAACTAAAACCACCCTCGTACACCTTCAGTTCCTTTTCCAGCGCTCGCACTGGGTGTTCAGATACTGTGTTCTTTTTTAGCAATTTTTCTACATTTATAGAAGAAAATTCTTTCTTCACTTTATAGTATGTTTCGCTGGGACGACCGGCATCACCCACTGTGAATCGCTCTCGGAACTTCGGGTGCCGAAGAATAGGAGCACGAATAATTCCCTCATCTGTGGGTAAATGTCCGTGCACCAGCGCGACGTATGTTTTCTCAATACTGCGCTCTTTAAACTGTTTCATGATGTGATGCATGGCTGGTGCTCGCTTTGCAAAAATAATGACACCACTTGTATCCTTGTCCAAACGGTGGACCATGCCAGATCTCTCGGCAAAAACTGTATCCGCTGCTCTGTCCGCTTGCCACGTTGTATCGTTATGCAGATAGCGTTCTATCCAATCCTGTAGAGTCGCCACCTTTACCGAAGTAGCGCGATTCACCACCAAACCAGCTGGCTTGTGGAGAACTAAAACGCTGTCGTTTTCCAGGAGAACTTCTGGTTCTAGAACTGCATCACTTATCATATTGCTCCTCTCGGTAAAGATACCACACCCAACACAGTGTCATTATCACAAGTATCCAATCCGCGACGTTATTCTTGAGTGGTACAAATGGTATTGGCCAAATATCGCGTACTCCGCCCCATACAAACCGATCAACTAGGTTAGAAAGTGCCGCTCCCCAAAAGGCAGCGTGCACCCACCAGCGAACAAAGAACCAGCGATAGGTAATCAACCAACCAAGCAACCAAAAGATCAGCAAAAAAACCGGAAGTAACCACCATGATTGCAATAAAGAAAATGAAATACCAGTGTTGAGTACGCTCGAATCAGCTAGGCTCTTGCTGCCCTGATCAAGTCCAAAAACGAGTCCAAAGACGCTGAGATATCGCAGCGGCTGATACCAAGATACTTGCGATACAGCTTTAGTCGTCGAAGTCTTCGTCATCTTGGGTGTCGACGTTGGTACGCGCTTCCGGCAGGAGTTGCAGCCGAGCAAATGGAATGGGTTCACCAGTTTCCTCATCAACGCCGTAGGTACCATCCTCGATACGCTGCAAAGCGGCGCGAATCTCATCGATCATCTCCGTAGCAGCTGATGACAGACTATCTGACTCGAGCATCTCATAGTTCTCAATTGCGTCTTCACCTGACTCATTGTACTCATCTCGATCAGAATCATTGGCTGGATCACTTTCATCAATATCTGCCCGATAATCCTCGAGGCTTGATAAACGTTGCTCTAAATTCTTTTGTAATTCTGCAATTTGCTCATCGCTTAGATGCTGCACATTTCTCCTTACTTTACTTTACTTCGTGTGAAAAAGGTTCTTCCTGAACGACTATAGAGTACCACACCGCCAGCAAAGAACAGCACGAGACTCAGTATCTGATTAATATCAATATCCCAGAGTAAAAAGAAAGGATACTGCACAAAGCTCAAGGCAAAACCAAGAAGTCCAACTGTCATGAGGAAGAAAGAAAAGAGATACCCAGTTTTGGCCGTACGCTTTTTGGTTCGATACCAAATGAAAAATCGGTACTTCGGCTCAACCCACCACAAATACGCAAACAGAGCCAAGTACACCACCGCAGCATACAACTGCACTGGATGAGCTGGCTCAACCCGCTGCGGGAACACAATTCCCCAGGGAAGCTGAGTAGATCGACCCGCCGCTACGCCAAAAATAAAACGGGAAAGCCAGTACCAACCCAGGTACCAAGCTACAAAAATACTATAGAAATCCCAAACTTCCCATACATCTTGTTTGTGCTGTTTTGACCATCGATAAAAGGTTCCAAACGCCACCAAAATACCGAGAATCCACCATAATCCAGGATATCCATCTAATGCCACCCACCGCACAACATTAAAACCAAATTGTTCAAAGTGAAGAACAATGTACCCAATACGCGCGCTGATAATCCCGAGGATTACCGACCAACCGATTCCATCGAAGGCCGAGACGAGATCAATATGCTCTTCGCGTGCTTTGCGCCAAAAGAAATACAGTGCACCCAGCATAGCAACGGCTACTACACCCCAACCGAGTAAGACTCGTCCGAGTCCCAGTGCTTGAGCCAAACTGGTAGAAATACCAAACATAGTGATAGTATAACGGAGCATGCTATCGATATCGCACACACTTACTGGCGCCTTCCTTGCCACTGCCCTCCAACATCCGGTACTGTATGTGCCAGCGGTCCTCGCCTCCCACTATTTTCAGGATTGGTTTCCTCACTGGGATGTAGGAACTGGTTTGAGCTCCGGTAAAAGAAAGCGCCACCATGCAATCATCATGGAGTTCGTTGAACTGGGTATTAGCTTTATTTTCCTGTTGCTTATTTTTCAGGTTGGCCACCCGGGCATCAACTGGGCAGCCTGGATTGGCGCATTTATCGGCCTTATACCAGATTTCTTAGAGGCACCTCGCAACTTTTTGAAGTGGGAACCCGACTTTCTGAAACCCATTAATGAATTTCACGGCTACTTCCACCACTCCACCCCTAAAATCTTGGTTGGCCTCACGCCCCAAGTAATTTTATGGATAGCAATTTGGTTTATTTATTAATATTTGTTCGCTAGACTACGGGCATGCGAAGACTCTTTGACCAAAGCGAGTACCCTCTCCAAAAACTTGACGAACAAGCAAAACAGGGGGAACTCCGCGCCGCCGGCAGTATTGCTTGGCTCTTGCGCTCGCCGGAGAGTTGGCAGTGGCAACCACCACCACAAGCCGCGGACAGTTTATCGGCACATCAATACCTTTTGAGCCTCAGTGGATTGTCAATGTCTTTGCCGCAATACATCTCTGCAGTTGATCGAAAAATGAACCGTCCAGGCGAAACAGAACCATTTCTCACAGAAGTTCGTTTTCAGCAAAATAAAAGTGTTGACCCGTATCTTGATCCGAACTACGCACGAAACCGAGAAACGCTTCCTGTTGTGGCTAGCAACGTACTGAAATCAGTTGAACAGCCAGACCCACTGCATATGTCCTTGCGTAGCGAACACCGCTATGGCACCGAGTTAAGCTCCGTTCACCTTTTGCTTCTTCCGAGTGAACACTCGCCAGAGTCTTCAGAGGATCTCTGGGAAAAATTTCCCCAACACACGCTTGTAGCCACTTCGCCACCTCGTTTTGTGGCCCAAAACAATCGCATTCATTTATATCCGATTGGTGAACGATCAAACCTGCGTGTATACCATTTCCTCAATACGATCACTACCAAACACGCTACACACTTGGCCTACCTCGCAGCTGAGGTTACCCAACGACAAAGAAGAATGACGAGAGACCGCTCCTCGGTACGCCTCCGACTGCGTTAATTAGGAGCTATCCCGTCGCGAACTTGGGCTCACTTCGTTCACCGGATTCGCTCCAGTACCACGACTCAATAAAAAACAGGCACTATGTGCCTGCTTTTTATTGTGCCACGGGTGGGAATCGAACCCACACTCCTTTATGGGGAACGGGATTTTGAGTCCCGCGCGTCTGCCAGTTCCGCCACCGTGGCAGGAGTATGACTTATTCAAAACATTGAGGTTCAGTCACCCTAATACGGTGTATTCTACCACCCTCTTTCCTGTTATACTGGACGAAATGGATGGCTTTACAGTTCGTACCGCTCTCGAGTGGCTTTTTAAGTTTGATAGCGTAGGATCTATTTTCCTTCGTGCTGGAATTTGGTTTTTAATTGCCATCGTCATTATCGCCGCCACCGACACCACTGATTACCACAAGCAATCAAATAATCTACGATTTGGCCTGGGTGCTCTTTTCCTCTTCCTTATTCTGTGTGGAGGACTCATCTACCTCATGTTTGGCTTCGTACCAACTGTGTAAATTCTTTTCAGACTTAACAATACAAGAAAATATCTATTGTCCTGGGGCAGCATTTTCCATGCCGTAGAACTTAATACGATCACCACGGAAGTACAGATCTATGGTGCCAATACTTCCACCACGGTGCTTCGCCACCTTGAGTTTAATTTGCTCACGAATATCTTCATCCTGACGGTACAAGAACATAACCACGTCAGCATCCTGCTCGATAGAACCAGATTCACGCAGATCAGATAACTGCGGCTCCTTCACTCCCCGACTTTCCACCGCACGAGAGAGCTGTGCCAATGATAGAACCGGCACCCTGAGCTCACGAGCCAAGTTTTTCAGTCCCTGCGAAATTTCGGCCACTTCTTGGACACGATTATCTCTGGTGTACCCGTGCGCAAGCTGCAAGTAGTCGACAACAAACATGTCGACACCGTTTTCCATACTGAGACGACGAGCCTTAGTGCGAATTTCGTTAATAGTTAACCCTGGAGTATCATCAATGAAAATTTGTGCCTCGGCTAAAACGCCCATAGCGTGGGAAATCTTGGCAAAATCATCTTCGGTTAAACGACCTGTTTTCAAACGCCAGGCATCGATGTCAGCTTGCCCCACCAAAAGACGGTCTACCAACTCTTCCTTACTCATTTCGAGTGAGAAAAAGCCCACTTTTTTCTTGTACATAACCGAAGCGTTCTGCGCGATATTGAGCGATAATGCGGTCTTACCGGTTCCAGGACGAGCGGCTAAAATAATCAAGTTTGAGTCGTTAAATCCACTGAGCAAGTTGTCTAAATCGGTAAAACCGGTTGGGATTCCACGCAAACCAGATTGATTTTTGTTGAGTTCTTCGAGACGATCAAAGCTCTCCACGAGCACATCTTTCATGCTAATAAACTGCGCCGAAACGTGACTGCGAGAGAGATTAAACACCCGCTGCTCCGCGGCGTCGAGCAAGGTGGAGGCCTTTTCGGCGTCGTCAAATGCCTTTTCGGTCAACTCACCAGACATGCGGATAATTTCCCGCTTGGTGTACATGTTTTTAACGATCTGCGCGTAGTGCTTAGCGTGCGCAGCCGTAGGCACGGAGTTGGCGAGTTTTGCCAGGTAGGCGTTTCCCCCAACGCGCTTGAGCAGCTTTTGTGACTTCAACTGGTTGGTCAGTGTGATGATGTCGATAGGCTCACGTTTTTCGTAGAGCTGAAACATAGCATCATAGACATGCCGATTGGCTTCTACATAAAAATATTCTGGCCGCAAAACGTCAGCCACCTGAATAATGGCGTCTTTATCCAGCAGTACTGCGCCGAGCACACTCTCTTCTGCTTCAATATTCTGTGGTGGAATGCGATTGGGTGACGCCATAATGAGAGTCTATCAGTTCCTTAGTCAGTTACTTTCGCTTCGAGAATCACTAATTCCGTTTCGGTTTCTTCAGATGCTTTGCCACCGGTGAGCTTGAGTTTATCTTGCGTTTTGGCTGTTTTTCCGTACTCTTTCATGAAATCTTCTACTGTGGCGAGCTCGCTGAATGTACCTGCATCATGCTGCTCGGTGCGATAATGCATAGGAATGACGATCGCTGGCTCGAGCGCACTGATAACTTCTGAGGCCACCTTGGCATTAATCGTAAAAACACCACCCACAGGACACAGCAACACATCTACCTCTGGAATAGCTTCAATTGTTTTCTGGTCGAGCTTGTGACCAAGATCCCCTAAATGGAGGACGTGTACATCATCGAGGAAAATTGAGTACATGATGTTGTGACCACGTTCCTCGCCCTTCTGATCGTCGTGCCAACTGGGATACCCAAATACCGTAATACCGCCAACTTCATACTCACCTGCTTCTTGAATTACAAATGGTTTCTCTCTATTGGCTGTGGCTTTGATGGCACCAGCATTGTTGTGATCAAAGTGATCGTGAGAAACCGTCACCACATCGGCTCGGAGCGTCGGCAAGGAAAACCCAACCGAGCTCTCAAACGGGTCGGTAATAACGATTCCCTCTTTACCACGTAAACGAAAACTTGAATGACCAACATACTGAATATCCATTGTGTTCCTCCTTCTGATCCATCATCGGTTTGCCCTAGTATAGCGCACGTCTGGAAAAGAAGAAAACAAAACTCCAAACTCCGCTTCTTCTGCGCGTACACTTTCCAAAAAAAACGCATACACTCGCCATGCCTATTGCTTTAGTGGTATACGCACCAGACGTGTTACAATGTGTCCTCAGTCAACCGGAAAAACCTATGCGCAAAGAAATTATATTAGCAATTATCGTTGGTGTCATCGTTGGTTTGGCAATAACGTTTGGTATTTATACTGTCCGTCAACAAGTCTTCCGAAACCAGACCCCTACCACCATCGAAGAAAGCCGTACAAGCACGAACACCACACCTACCCCTTCACCAAACTCTACCCTCTCACTGCAACAACCAGAACAAGACCTGCTTACTGATGAGTCTTCTGTACAAGTAGTTGGTCGAGCCCTCCCCAACAGCTATATTGTTATATTGGCTGAAACCGATGAGTACATCACTACAGCAGACCAAGACGGCGATTTTTCTCAGGAAGTGGCTCTCGAGTTCGGCGGCAATAAACTGACCATTGAAGCTATCACCTCTACCGGTGAAAAAGAAACAGTTATTCGCAACGTAGTCTACTCAACCGTCGACCTCACCGCTCAAGACTCCTCTCCTTCTGCCGAAGAAGCATCAGAAACACCTGAAGAATAGTATGCTGACACACCGCACACACCACATTGCTTACACGGTAGCACTCGTTCTTGCCTTTTCGGCGGCAGCTCTTCTGCCAGTCCAGATTCAGGCCCAAAACGAAACAACTTCGCCCTCAGCGGAACTCCGCGAAATTATTCGCCAACGCATTGAGGAAACCATTCAGGAAACTTCTCAAGAAGGTCCAGAGTTCATCGGCACGCTGGGAACCGTCTCCAGTGTGAGCACAAACACGTTTACCATTACCGACACACTCGGCTTTGAACGAACTATCCAACCATCCGCCTCAAGCACACTCTTGGTTGAAGATGAACCTGCAGAACTCAGTGACATTAGCATCGGCAACGGCGCCGTCATCATGGGTGCAGCTCTCGATGAGGTGATTATTGAAGCCGAGCGCATGCTCATTCAGGAAGATGACTTTACGGAAAGCCGCGAAGTCATTCTCGGCTCTGTAGATGAAAAATCAACTACTTCACTCTCCGTAACGAGCAGAGGCACCGGCGAAACCAGCGAAATTGCCCTCCAACGCAGCACGGAGTATGAAGACAGCTTAGGCACTGCCATCACCCTGGCAGATATTGAAGAAAACCAGTCCGTCTTGATCATTACAGACGTGGATGAGGGTGATGACGAAAAAGATCGCTACGCCACTCGCGTTCGCTTGCTGGTACCGGTAGAATCAGTCGAGACAGATGAATAGAATTCTGCTATAATCTCAACTCTTATGAAGACGAATATACACCCAACCGTACATACCATCACTGTCACCTGTGTGTGTGGCAACTCTTTTGAGACTTTGTCTACACAAGATGCTATCCAAGTGGATATTTGTGCCAGCTGTCACCCATTCATCACTGGTGAGCAACGCTTCGTTGACCGTGAAGGCCGCGTGGACCGCTTCCGCAAACAGATGGAACGCGCCCAACAGATGACTTCCAAGCAATCTTCGGACAAATCTGACGATCAAAATGGTGCCAAATCTGGTTCCAATGATCCTAAGAGCTACCAAGAAGTTCTCGAAGAACAAAAAAAAGCCTTATAACTCTTCTCCCTATGAAGTAGCGCTCCTCTCTGGAAAACCCAGGGGTGTTTTGTCTGCTACACTATCGCTATGAGCTACGATTCTACGCAACACCTCCATGACTACGTTACCCAACTGGAAACTCAGTTGAACGACCTGGAAGCGCTAGCAGAGTCTGATCCAGACATGAAACCTTTAGTGCAAGAGGAAGCAAAAACCCTCCAGAAACAAATTGATGAGCTCAAAGGCACAATTGACTCAATCGAAAACGAAATCCAAGTAACGGTGCATGAAAACTGTATCTTAGAGTTCCGCCCGGGCGCTGGCGGCGACGAAGCAAAACTTTGGATGGAAGAAATGATGGGTATGTACACGCGCTATGCCCAACTCAAAAAACTCAAGATCGAACCGCTCGATACCGCCGTTCTCAAGATTATTGGCAAAAAAGCCTGGGATACATTTCGCTTTGAATCTGGAGTGCACCGCGTGCAGCGTGTTCCAGAAACTGAGAGTTCTGGTCGCATTCACACCAGCACTGCCAGTGTGGCCGTTATCCCTGAAATTCCAGATACCGACATAGAGATTCGTGAAGAGGACTTGAGCTGGCAATTTGCCCGTGCTGGAGGCGCTGGCGGCCAAAATGTAAACAAAGTAAACACCGCTGTGTACTTAACGCACCAACCCTCGGGAATTATGGTGCATGCCCGTCAAGAGCGCAGCCAAGAACAAAACAGACAAGTTGCCCTGACTTTGCTACGCGGACGCCTCTGGGAACTAGAGGAAGAAAAGCGCCTGAAAGAAATTGGTGACGCACGCTCGGCCATCGGCTCTGCTGCTCGCGCCGAAAAGATCCGCACATACAATTTCCCCCAAAATCGACTCACCGATCACCGCATTCCTCAATCTTGGCATGATCTTGACCGTCGCTTAGTTGGCGACCTGGATGATGTTATTGAGGCCTTGAAGGCATGGGAAAAAGAAGAAAGCTCAGAAACTTCGCTCGAAGAAAAGAGCTAAATTACCGATTTGCCATATCTCCTAAACTGGGCTTTCTTTCGTAATAAAAGACTATTGGACTAGAAGTAACAAACGCTCCAATATACGTTCCAAACTCGAATTTTTGATTTTTTTTCACACGAGACGGAATCTCTTGTTGGATGCGAAGTGACGGGTAATACCTCTTGAGCGCTGCACTCACTGCCTCAATCGTAATCGGACCAGATAAATTCTGGATGATTGACTGCAGCTCAGCAATTAACTCAGCACCCACTGCCTCATTAGAAAGTCTTCCCATTTCTCACCCTCTTATTTTTCGCAGTATATCATGAGAAATAAACAAAAAAAGAGAATCTTTAGTCGTGATGAATTCCTAACAAATGGAGGCAGCCATGTTCGGTAAGAAAAACTAACTTCTCCTCTACGGAGACTCCCTCTTCATCCGCCTCTTCGGCAATTACGGGATAACACAAAAAGATATCACCGTACTCTACTTCCGTCTCTGGTGTTTCCAGGAAAGAAGGTGTCGGTTGCTCGGGATCACGCAAAACAAACGTGAGCACATCGGTAGCACCGCGGTGGTGTTTGTAGTTTTGATTCAATTCGGTCATTCGCTCTTCGTCGATGACATGTACCCCTACCTGGGCGATCGTTACATCATGAATAAGAAATGTCTTTGCAACTGCATTTTCTAATTGCTTTTCGACAATCGGAAAATCTTGTTCGTTCTCAATAAAAACTTCAATCATAGCCGCATTATGCCACATAGATGGCGAGCAAGAAAAATCTAAAATACAAAGAGGTGCTGAAAAACTGAGTCCAGTTACTGAAACTTAGCCCTGTTGACGACGTCGTTGTTGACGAGCCTCAATTTTGAGCTTACGAGCCAATTCTTTTTTGGCTTCTTTACGCAATAAAGCTGGTGGCTTGTGATATCGACGATCGCGAACTTGAGTCACGACATCATCATGGGCTTGAGAATCTTTTTTAAACTTCTTGATTAACCCGTGATTATCTTCACCTTTGCTTGCTTTTACGATAATTGGCATATTTTCCTTTTATATTTGGCTTATCGGTTTGTTTCTGATCTAGAGAAAGGTATTGTATCATATCTCTAGAGAAAAAGAAGGAAGTATATGGCGCTCCCAGCTGAAGAAGTCTACTCAGAAATGTATTCTGTGGTCGAAGAAACAATAGATCACCAGAAAAAAACGATTCGAATTCGTAGTGGAAGTTTTGCAACAAATGATTTGTACTATATGATTCTCACTGACATTGTGGCTGACACAGGCGAAGTCTATACGGCTCCAGCGTTCGGATATTTTAAATTCCCTGAAGATGTACACCTCTCTCTAGAGTTCTACCCAGAATCTATATTAAAAACCAACCAGGAACAAGACCGTTTCTTGGCAAACCGATACTTTGTACTTTCTGCGCCGTCGTCCTACTCCACTGAGCAGGTAATGGCTTTCATACAAGAAGTGCACTCTGTTCATCCCACCTGGAACATCATTGCAAGAAACCCCGTCACAAACTCCGAGTTTGTGTACTCTTACTTGGACATACCGAGCATTTTGGATGTTTATTTCGAGGAAGAAACCCGGTAAAAACCACTTTCAAGGAAGTATCCTAGAAGCAAGCACCACCGCCTCGTTAGAGCCGGTGACACTTGGGTGATCCCTCATCGGATTGTTTGTATCTTAGCAAATTTTCGGGTTTCGTACACGTCTTAAAAAACCGACTGAATGGGTCAATAAGAATTTTCTCGGCTAAACGGATATTATTTTATAGGCCTAAAAACCAAACCCCTACCTTAATACGATTGGGCCCAGAGCCACCGTCGCTTTGCCGGTCGACCGGTAAAGAAATCAACTCCCTCTGACTCAGGCTCATCGAGAGGAACACAGCGAGTGGTTGCTTTCGTGAGTTCTTTGACTTTTTCTTCGGTCTCAGGATCTTCATCCCAGTAGGCACGAATAAAGCCTTTTTTGGTATCCATGATCTGTTGGAACTCTTCAAAAGTGGCGACATCATGCGTGTTATCGTTCATTCGTTTCTGAGCTCGAGCGAACATATCATCTTGAATCCAACTCATGAGTTTTTGCACACCTTCCTCAATATGTTCCAGCGAAATTTTTCGCTTCTCTTGCAGGTGACGAACAGCAATCTGCAACTCTGCCGCCGCGAGCTCTCGTGGTCCCACTTCAATTCTCAGTGGAATTCCCCTGAGTTCGGCGTCATTAATACGGTAACCGAGAGACAATTTCTCCCGAGCATCGACCTCCACCCGAATGCCTTGCGAACGCAACCGCGCCGCTAAGGACTGCGCGAACTCCACCACTCGATAGTCATCAGAGCGCACAGGAACAATCGATACTTGCACTGGTGCTATGTTTGGTGGGAATACCAGCCCATGATCGTCGCCGTGCGTCATAATAAGTGCACCCAGGATACGAGTAGAAAAACCAAAACTGGTTTGCCAGACAAATTGATTGTCACCCTGCTCGTCTTGGAAGCTAATGTTAAACGGCTTAGAAAAATTCTGTCCTAAATCATGACTAGTACCACTCTGGAGTGCCTTACCATCTGGCATAAGGGACTCAATAGTCGTCGTCTGAAATGCACCGGCAAATCGCTCCGCATCGCTCTTCACACCTTTAATCACCGGAATAGCGAGTACACTCTCCGCCACCTCGGCATAGGCATTCAAGCCATCAAGGACCATTTTTTGGGCTTCTTCGTGCGTAGAGTGAGCCGTATGCGCTTCTTGCCACAAGAACTCCATGGAGCGTAAGAAAAAGTACGTTCGCTTCTCCCAGCGGACCACGTTGTTCCACTGATTCATACACATTGGCAAATCACGATATGACTGAATCCACTTGCTGTACATTTCGTACATGATGGTTTCAGATGTCGGTCGAACCGCCAGTGGCTCTTCAAGCTTTTTGCCACCACCGTGGGTCACAATAGCTAACTCCGGAGCAAACCCCTCAACGTGATCAGCCTCGCGCTCCAATAAGCTCATTGGAATAAACAGTGGAAAATAAGCATTCTGAACCCCGAGATCTTTGAGTTTTGGATCCAGTGCCTTTTGCACTCCTTCCCAGAGAGCGTAGCCATATGGCTTGATAACCATAGAACCCCGCACCGGTGAGTAGTCAGCTAAACCAGCTCGCTGGATAACATCGGTGTACCACGCCGACATATCTTCAGACTTGGAAGTGATTTGTTGTTTTTTTGCATCTTTGGCCATGGTTGCCTCCGTTTTTTCTCAGGTTTATAAGTATAAGGATAGACCCTATACATCTCTGCTCGTTTTTTGCATTAAAAAATGCCCTTGCAAAAACAAAAGAGTTTATTTCTCATTTGCTTTTACAAGGGCGATGCACTCGCGGTACCACCTTGCTTTGCCTGGAAGTTACCTAACAGGCCTTACTCACTCGCGTCCTTATAACAGAAGGATCGTCCTTTGACTTTCCTTTTGCAGTCGAACCCAAGTGTAACGGAAAATAACGACCGTCTGCCGGATGAGTTAGTACCGAATTGCTTTGCTTCTTCGGATGTCCTCACCTCTCCGCATAGCTACTGAGTGTAGGAAACTCAGCTAAGATGAGTCTATTAAATAGAGTGTACCCACCTTAAGAGATTACCTCTATTATATCGACTGAATCGATATCATGAAAGCCTATGTTTTATCGAGATGCTGCTCCAAAGAGAACTACTGACAGCCCTGCAGCGATGAGATGAGATGAGATGAATCAAAAAATTATGCAGCAACAGCCGGCTGTGTCTGCGCCGGTGATCTAGGTAAAGGGGCTGAGGTAGATGATCTTGCTTGGGTATCTTCACTTAACGCTGCAGGCAGTGAAAATACCTCCTCATATTGCTGCACAATCCACTCAATCGCTTGAACAACCTGGTCTGCTTTACTTGCTTGGTATTGCTTCACTTCTTGGTCCACCGCGGACATGTAGCGCGCGACCTGGTCGGGTGTAAATTGTTTTCTGCCGGTTTGTGTCTCTTTATCGACAAGTCGACGAGTCAGTTCGGTACTGGAAAAAGAATCAGTATTGCGGAAATACTGCAGCACTTCGTTCTGCATATCGATGATCCACATCTCGATTTTTCCTGGTTGAGCAATCTTTCCTGCCGCGCGTGTAAAAATATCTGGCGGTATTTGGTCGAGAGTTTGGCGACTCGAGTACAGAGCCCCGGTATTTTCATACACTCCGGCAGCATTGATGAAGCCAGTTTCTTGCAAGCCATGGTTTCCAGCTGATTGCATTGCCTGACCTTGAGTAAGGTGAACGTCTTTTAAGCCATTGTCAGGGCGATACGCGTCGGAGTTTGCCGTGTGAAAAGCCCGAACCCCATTGAGTGAGTTTTGCGCAGAACTCCCGTCATCCTGACTGCGAGCGTCACTCCACTCTCTTCCCAGCAGGACAGAGAGCATGCCACCACGGCCTGTAATTGCGTAGGTAATTTTTGAGCCTATCACACCAGCACTCAAGCCCGTAATAAACCGTTGGATGTATTTTGGAGTCAATGGTCCACCAGTAAGCGTTGCCATAAATGAGACTGTTGAGTTTCCTGCTTTGGCGTCATTTTTCTTTGCCTTCATTACCTGCTGCGATTGCTCCAGGTACTCGCTCACTTTTGTCTGTACTTCTTGCTGACGCTGAACAATCTGCACCATTTGCTTATAGAGCTTATCCTTCTCTTCACTTGGACTGGGCGCTTGGGCGTAGGCCACTGATATTTCCAAATGCTGCAACGAGATTCGCCACATTTCTTGTAAGAGCGGGGATACGGTGTCGTACACAATATCGAGAACTTCTTGAGTGTAGGTTTTTCCGCGTTCTGTTATTTGCTCTTCTCGGGCAATTACTGTGTGAAGCGAATCAACACCATGGGCAACCATTACCGCTTTTCCCAAAATATCAGAAAAACTGCACGAAAAATTACTGCCCAACTTCTCTTTGCCCGCTTTGATTATTCGGCCAATACGAGCGTTAAAACCATCAATCGCTTCTCTGGAAATATGCTTCTCATGAATCCATTCATGCGGAAGAAAGTGTTCTGGGCCGAGCTCTTGATGCTCCAGCGCAGACTCCCAAGCCGCTCTGCGCTCATCATCCGCGATTTCTGCAACCTTTGATCTCATTTCTGCTTCGGTTACGCCCCGCACACTCTGTAGCACTGTCGTATCCGACTCAAGCGGAGGAACAGCGGCATAAAAATCGGCAATTTTCCCCATCTTCGTGAGTACACTGTCGTGCATTTGGGAAGCATCGCCACCTTGCCACCACGTATGACTCACGCGAGTAAGGTCTGAAGATAAAAGTGGATTTTCCTGTCCGTCTTTTCCAAACATCATGGTCACTACTTCTTTACTCCAGCTGCCACCCACAATGTTCATAGGATTCTGAGTTTGCTGTTGATTCACTCGCTGCGCCTCTTCTGCGGTTGAAGCGGTGTAGTCATCGAGTTGAAAACGAATGTCGGCGTCGAGCAGGGCTTTACTGGCAGTATCTAGAGTTGGTTGGCCTTTGTAGCCCGCATCTCGAAAAACCTCTTGCACCGATGGCGGCAACTGCCACGACTCCCCGAGATCTGGGTTTTGCTCGCGGATTGCGGTAACAATAGTTAGTATCTTTTGAATAAGTACTTGGAGTTGTTCGACTCCTTTTTGGTCTGTAGTCTGCGGAATCTCACTCAGCGCAATATCTACAAAATACGATTTTCCACCAAAGATGAATCCCACCTTTACCATCGAACCAAGATCATCTTCCAGGTACATCTTATGAGCAATTTCCGGCTGAGCATAAAACTGCAAGGAGCTCACAATGCGAAACGTCATTTGCTCTTCAACACTGCGTCCTTTGAGCGACTCTCGCACTTCTCTACTCGTAAACCTCTCTTCGAAGTGACTCGCTGCATCACTGACGAGAGTTTCATCGGTGACTTTACCGTTTTTCCTTTCGGCGTGACGATTCAGTATTCCACGTCGACCCACCCGATCAAGCCAAAACCACTTTTTTTGCAACTCATCAAATGACTCTTCCAAACGCACATGCAAAGCTTCTGTGAGCAGCGCTATTCCCGTAAGCGTGGTCGCGCTGAGTTTGAGCTTCCACTTCATGCCCAGCAAGGTGTCTCGCTCTCCGGCAGAGAACGGTATTTCATCAATTAAACTGCCTACTCTTTGGTAAATTTCAGCAACTATAGAGCCAATATTTTTTACAATATTTTCTTGGCGATTACGATCTTGCTCTAAAGAACGAGCACGATTGAGCTGAAATACATTGCTTAAGCGTGAAAAGATATTCCTCTGTACTTCCGTAGTAACTTCTGGATCACTCGGTCTTTTTCCAAGCGTTATCTCTTCACTTTCATTTGTGGCGGTACTCGTCGCCAAGGCTGCAATGATAGCATCCTGGTCTTTGACACCATCGGTTGATATACCTAAATCGGCGAGTGTTTTGGTAAGCTTTTGGGTGGCGTGAATGGCAACGGTTCTGGGATCAGTATCTTGCGGCTCACTCAGCGTTGGATCATCTAACAACGCCTCATAGACTTCTAACTGGTCCTCGGTAATGGGAACTTCTGGAACAACTTCCTGCTCCACGCCCTGCCCTGTCTTCAACTGATCTGCCATTTTCAATTTCTATGCTTCATCCGCAACAAGAGCTGCGAGTGTTCCGAGTTTTTCTTCTAAAGCCACTATAGTATTTTCGTCTACTCTCGCCTGGCGGAGTGTTGTGGTAAATTCACGCCCAATTCTTCCATTTGCATCATCATGATATGACTGGAAACGCCCAGTAACTGCTGTTTGGTATGCCGTGAGGTACTCTTTGCGCAGTGCTCTGGGATTCTCATTGTTTTTCGCCAACTCGCTCATCTCAGCATCTGAGAGAGCCATAATCCGTTGTTGGAGGCGTTTTTGTTTTTTCACTTGCTGAGTCTCTTGCTCTGAGAGAGGCAGTCGGCCGTCGAGAATATAGAGCAAGAAATCGGTAGCATCGGCAATATGTTTGAGAAACTCTTCTGACTCCGTCACTACCGCCTGCTCCATTGTGCTTACCAGTGCATTGATAGCAGTGGGAGTGAATGAACTCGAAAGAATTTCAGTAAGTTTTTTTGGATTATAGTTTTCCACACTGAGCGACTGTTCAATTGCCCCTCGGACTATTCGCTTCCACTGCGGAATTTGCGTTACCTGAACTTCCTGGCTACCAATAAACCAAAAAGGCCGAAACTTTTCTGCTGTGTTGACATCTCGCTGGCCTTGCGGAGTCCGGTAATACCTCTCCATTTCATCAAAATACTCATCCAGAGATTGCTGCATCAAATGCTTGCGCATGGAAGCGCTGAGTCGCTGGGTGAACTGTAGGCCGGTCTCTTCAAAGACTGTGTGCTCTTGCCCTTGTTCGTCCGTAATAGTTCGCCACTGACCGGTTACATCCACCCCAATGCCGCCACTAAACTTACTCTTTGGATCATCTTGCTGCGCAGCAGATCTTGGAAAATACGAATCAGCCAAAGCTGTGCCAAAAAAGCGCATATGCACACCCTGTCCGGAGGGGTCCAAAAACCTCGGAATATGCAAATGCGATTGTAAGCCTGCTGCTCCACCTTTAACCGTGTCCACGTCTTCGTCACTAATCGCTGCTCGGCTGGTACCTTCTATCATTTTCTCAAAATTACCAGAAAGGGCTTGCATGAACGCTGCCAACGATCCTTCTTTATCATCGCGAGCACGATCTTTGAGCAAACGATACAGCTCTAACCGCTCCGCTAGCTGCTCTCTCATCTTGTTTCGCTGCATACGTAACTGAATAGGAAGATCGCTATCACTCTCTAATTCCCCTGCTTCTAGCTGCTCGGCGAAATCTGGATATTGCTCAAAAAAGAGATTCCCTAACACCACTACATGCAGTATTTCTAAAGCGTCGAGCTCAACTTGCTTGCCGTTTGGCGCTTCAATTGCCACTTTTTTCGCCATGACTCCATGCATTGACTCTGGTAAGCCACGCACTAACTGAACAGCGAGGTTGGTAAGATCCGAAACAGTAGCTTTTACAGGGTATTTTGCCTGACGGAGTGCCGATAAACGAGCATCCCAGCCAAGCAACCGTTCACCCGCTACTTCATGTCGCGCCAGAAACTCATGAGGAAGAACAGCTCCTTCAGCACCAGGAGCGAAGTCTCGAGGACCTAAACCTACCGCTCTACAGAGCTGATACCACCTGTCTATTTCGTCCGGACTCATTGATGAAGCAAGAATGTTTGTATATCGCAACCACTGTTTTTGTTTTTCTCGTGGTAATTCTTTTATCTCACCGGCAAGTTTCATAAAACTAACACCTTCAACTCGGGTGCGTAATTTGGCGCGAGGAATCTTTTGGGCAGTTGATGCATCACTTGCCTCTTCGCTATACCTACGCGCATACTCTGCTAGGTAGGCATCCTGCTCTTCGCGAGACGTAAAACCATCAAGCCCGACAAACCAGGTGTGAGCAAAAAAAGTGAGATCGCTGGTGAGGGCACCATCTTTTGTTACAAAGGCAGTTACCTCCCGAGTGGCACTCCCTCCTGTACAACTGGCCGGATCTTTGCGAAACTTCTGCACTGCATCAGGCTCATCTTGGAGTTCATCGAGAACAAAAATGAAGTCGGCGTCATAAAAAAGCTCTGTGGCTGCATCAAATGAATGACGACCGTTATAGGCGGCGGCTTGCAAAGTCCTCTGCAAACCTAGAAGCAAGGAAATTGACTCGATCTCAGATTCTTCCTTTTTCATCTCTTCAAGCACTCTCGCGAGTTCACGAACAAATCCAGACAAGTCATGCTTTGTACGGTCCAACACTTCTGATTGATCCATTTCGAGCCGAAAAAAACGACCACGAGAGCGAAAACCAATGCGCAGGGTTTTCGGCTCAAGCAGCAAATATCGCTCGGGGTTATCACCTTCAGAATACCACTTGAGACTTGCCACAATACGCAGCGCCATTTGCTCTGCAAGCGGTAAATTCTGGAGGTTTTCGCGAGCTTCCAAAGAGTGGGTGACGTACGACGGGTGCGAAGATTGTTCTGCTTGTAAAGAAACATCACGCGGCTGTGGTCTCTTGCCTTCGCTATTTGGAAGCAGTTTTCCGCTCCGGTCGCAAAAGCGACCCACACGGTGCAACCAAAACAGCTCCACAATACGCTGAAAGGTTTGAGACATCGGCAAAGACTCCATGGCTCGATTGAGCAAAGCAAGCGGCAACAGCATATTGGTTGCAGCATGAAAACGCAATTTGCTCAGAGATCTTTTTATCCCCTCCTCAGTAGCATCAGGGTTGTTGAGCCTATACAGCAAACCCATATTTTTTTGCAGACGATGGAAAATATTCTTGACGGCCTCTTTCGATTCTTTCGTGAATGAATCCTTAAATACGCCTTCGTCCGTAACTTGATTAACTGCCTCCTCTACGCCATCAGATCCCCTTGAAAAGGTGTTTTGTAATACACGACCTATTTGGTGTAAACCATAAAAAATGAGATTTTCCTTGCGTGATGCCTCTGCGGCCTCTTCTTGAGTATGCACCGTGGTAGCTTGAGAAACTGGGGAAAGTACTTTGGTTATTTTGGTAGCTCGCGTAGCAAATTTTGCAACTGTTTGTTGACCCTGCGTAAAGCGTTGTTGCTCAGTAAGCTCTGCTTCGTTCTCAGCTGAGATATCTCCCCAAGAATCTATTAAAAACCGATCAACTTCCGTACGATGCTTCGGCTCAGTTTCCGCTGTTGGCGAAACTTCAGAGTCAGCTGACAGTTGTTCTGAAGTAGCTGAAGGCTCTGTTGGTTTTGGTTTATATTCTTTTTCTGCCATATTACCGCATGATGATTTGCCACACATCCTTGAGTGTGATCAAAACGATCAACCCAAGTAATACCATTATACCGTAACTATTGGCCCACGTCTCCCACTTTTGGCGACGAGTTTTTCCTAAAATTGGCTCTAGTAATAAGAATACGGCTCGACCGCCGTCGAGAGCGGGAATGGGCAGTAAGTTCATGATCGCTAAGTTCACTGAAATCAACGCCATCCAGTTGAGTCGACCCAACCACCCATCTTGCAGCATGCCTGATTGGTACGTCTGGTCCACAATTCCTACTGGACCACTCAGCTCCTGCGGCACTGTGCCCTGCTGGAAGCTTTGCACCACCATGTCTCTCAGCGCCTGCAAAATGAAAATACCGAGCTCAACCGAGTCTTGTACGCCTACCACCATGCCACGAAGCGGCATCTGCCACCACGGGTAAAACTTCAGTTCTGAGTCACTCAACCCAATACCCAGCCGTGTAAACTCCTGACCATTTTCCTCTACCCGTTGTGGAGTAGCCTGCAAGAGTACTGTTTCTTCATTGCGACTCACTTGTAGAAAGATGGCTTCGTCGGCATTCTCGCCAATGAACTCGATAAACGGCTGCGACTCGGCGGCGGCTTGCAAGGAGTCTTCGGAGTCTCCGTACGCTACCAACACATCTTCAGCCTGGAAGCCAGCCTCGGCCGCCGCCGAACCCCCCCCCACATCCGTCACCACAATCTCACCGCGTGGCGTAGGAATGCCGATTGTCGAATAAATACCAGCAAAAGCGACAACGCCAAAGAGAAAATTCAAAACGACACCAGCTAAAATAATTGTTAATCGTGCCGGTATGGATTTTTCGTAGAACGCATTCTCTCTGGTGACACCAGGTGGTAATTTTTTCTGCTCGGAGTTTTCAGCACTTTTCTCTACGGTTTCAGCATCATCACCGTACAAACGGACAAATCCACCAAGCGGAATCCAGTTCAGTGAAAACTTCGTTTTCCATTTCTCAAACAAAACTTTTACTCGGGGCGGATACCCTAAGCCAAACTCCTCAACGTGCACTCCCACCAGTTTTGCCGCCAGAAAGTGGCCAAACTCATGCAAAACAACAAGCGCCGAAAGTAAAACTAAAATCCAGAGGAGCGTGATTATAAAAGCCATCGTAATTTTATGGGTCTAAGGGCCTGGCCCTTGAGCCTATAACTCCATCAATTCTTTTTCTTTTTTCTCGCCGATAGCGTCTACTTTAACAATAGCCGCGTCGACTTGTTTTTGCAGTTCATCGAGCTGGCGCTTGATATCGTCTTCGCTAATGCCCGACTCACCTTCTTGGTCTTCGATCATTTGCTTGATATCTGTGCGCAAAGTACGCAAGCGAACTTTCGCATCCTCTATCTTGCCTTTGACTACTTTCACAAATTCTTGTCGACGCTCTTGCGTCAGCGGCGGAATAGCAATGTGAATAACATCATCACGCACCACAGCCGATAATCCGAGGTCGTTTTGACTCAACCCTTTCTCTAAATCCTTAAGAGTTTGCGGATTAAACGGTTGGATAACCAACAAGTTGGCGTCAGGAGCAGAAATTGATGCTAACTCCCGCAACGGCATACCCGCACCGTAGGCTTCTACGGTGATGTATATATTTTCTACTAAAGAAGGTTGCGCCCGTCCGGTACGAACTTGCTTCAACTCTTCTTGCAATCGTTCTAAAACTTTTTGTGCTTCCTGCTGAAATTCATCAAGCATGGAGTTCCCTTTCTCTTTTGTACCTTTGATACCTCTTGTACTTCTTGTAGCTCTATTTGTGTCGAGAGACACGTCTGCGCTCTTTGAACAAACGTTTTCGCTACTCACTATTATCACCGAAAACCCCATACGCTACAATACCAACATGAATCAAACCCGAACGAAACTCTTTTTTTCTCATATTACCGATATACCAAGGATTTGGTGGCGATCCATTACTGACCTGCAGATCTACCGCTCTCTCATTCACTTGCCGCTTTCGTTTGGCGTGCTGTACCTTTTGGCTACCTATGCTGTTTTAGCGAGCGCAAGCACGGTGGTGTTTACATTTCGAACTCTCCCCGCTCTGCAGACAACTGCCGAACAAACCTGGAACGAAGTCCGCCAAAACTGGCCAAGTGACTTGACCCTGCGGTACCAAAACGAACAACTTTCAGCCCAAAAAGGCGAGCAACCTACTGAACAACCGTTCACCGTGCCATACCCCAACACCATTTCCTTTCCTGAAACTTTCCCACCATATCTAGCCTGGGTCGATACCACTGTGGCAGCGGAAGATGAGTCAGTAACTTCCCCAAGCGAAGCAGCACTCTTTGCAGTCACCAGAGACAGATTTGTTGTGCAACCCAACACCGTTGAGGAAATCAATGAGGCCAATTCTTTTGCTTGGTCCGAAATTTTCACTACCAATGAAATAGAAATCAATGCCGCTACTCTCGACGAGTACCGAGACTCGGTGTTTTCAACCATCAATCGGGCCCTTCGCTGGCTCATAGCCCCCTATTTCTTTGTAGCGTGGTTAGGAACACTAGCCGCGAGACTGGTTCTGCTCTTTCTGTACGCGCTCCTCGCACAAACTCTCTTTTGGCTGTTTGGTACAAGAATTCGCTACTTTGCCAGTTACCGACTAGGGTTGTATGTCTTGCCAGTGGTTGAGCTTCTCTTCATCGTATGGCGAGCCGCGTACGGCACAGTTGCCCTTCCAGGCTCATACTGGTGGATCTGGCTCACCGCCATGGCATTTTTAGCCTGGTTTAATCGTAAGGGGAAGTTGTTGCAGGTTTAGCGATTGCCTTGTAGGAAGGCCAACGCTTGGCTATCAGACAGGTAGTGTTGCGAAATCCCTACAGTCTGATCCGAGCCAGCATTCAAATGGTACACATAGCAGGCAAGAATGCCTTGAAAATGGACTTCATCAGCACTCATGCCTTCACTCTTCTCTTTGAATAACTCAATGAGAGAAATTCTGAGCTCCGGTCGCTGAGACAATTTTTGCAAAATCTCCACATAACGGCGAGATACTTGCGATCCTAACACCAGTGAAGTGATTTCTCCGAGTAAACTGCGTACAACTGCATCAGCGGCTTGCTTGTCTGTTCCCTTCGATACATCAGCAACTTTACGAATTTCTGCGAGCACTTGTTCGCGCTGCGCTCCGCGCAGCGCTTCCGAAACTTGAGCCATACACCCCTTTTATGAATTGATATGAATTCTCTTAGATACTCATCAAAGAAAAATCACGTAACGTAACGTTCTCACCTACTTTGCCGGAGAGAGACTTTACGAGGTCTTCGATGGTCTTTTTGGAGTCGCGGATGTATTCTTGCTGCATGAGCTCGTCAACGTTTTCTGGACGCATGCTGGCTACTTGCATAGCGATTTCGCGGGCCACTTCTTGAAACTCGTCGTTGCGCGCCACAAAATCGGTTTCACAGAGTAAAGTCACCATGGCAGCAACCTTACCGGTTGTGTGCACATAGGCACCAATGTAGCCTTCGTTGGTTTCACGATCAGCTTTCTTAGCTGCTTTTTGCAAACCACGCTCATGCACGAGCTCCCGAGCTTTTTTCATGTCGCCGTTTGCCTCTTCTAAGGCTTTTTTAGCGTCCATGACTCCACAGCCAGTTTCTTCGCGCAGTTGTTTGATTTTATCCATCATAATTCAGATCCTCTCATCTTTTTGTAGGCTTATAGGCCTAAGGGCCAGGCCCTTTTACTTGCGTTGTTTCTTGCCTTCACCGTACGCCTTGGCGATCATGCTCGTCAAGAGGGTGATGGAAGAGACGGCGTCATCATTGGCTGGAACTACGAGGTCGGCCAGTTCTGGGTTACCGTTACTGTCCACTAAGGCCATAACTGGCACACCCATAGAAGCGGCTTCGCGAGCAGCTACCTGCTCTTCGTTGATATCAACCACAAATAAAGAATCTGGAATTTGTTTGAGATCTTTAACACCTTCAAAGAAGCGAGCCAAACGGTCGACATCTTTTTGCATCTGCATGCGTTCGTACTTGGTGTAGTGGTCATAGCTTCCGGAGGCCAAGCCTTTGCGCATGGTGTTCATCTTATTGATAGACTTGCTGACTTGTTCCCAGTTGGTCAAGAAACCACCCATCCAGCGAGTGGTAATGTACATGGCGCCTACGGCGTCTGCTTGCTCACGGATGATGTCTTGGGCTTGGCGTTTGGTACCGACAAAGATGAGGTTTTTGCCTTTGCGACCTAGCTCGTAGGCCATGTTCATGGCTTCTTCGAGCTGAGCAGCGGTTTTGACGAGGTCAAAAATGTGCACTTTGTTTTGCTCGGTGTAGATGAAATCCTTCATTTTGGGATTCCAACGGTAGGACTGATGCCCAAAATGAACGCCGGCTTCCAGCAATTCTTGTAAATCAATTTCGAACTTCTTGGCGGTTTTCGCGGTTGTATCGCTCATACAGCTCCTTTTCTTCCCTGGAGGCTTGCCGATGTCGTGGAACGTTCGTGTTTCCAGCTCGGCCGGTTGCTTCGCCGCAGGGGTTTTGTTTTTAACAGATGGTGATTATAGCACACATTTCAAGGAAATTAACGATTAGCTTTAGTGATTTCAGTGACTTCTTCTACAGTTTGCAGCATTACGAGCACAGACTGTAGCCGATTTAGTTCAGCAGTTAGCCTCTGCCGTTTATCAGCCGCAGGCTCTCTGCATTTTCTGGATTTTTCACATTCCTAATTACAAATCTTTTTCGCTCTTTTTCATTTTCAAAACATTTTCCAACAAACACGCCCGTGTCACCGGTCCAATTCCACCGGGTACTGGCGTATAAAAACTCGCTTTTTCGTAGCAGGCGGCCTGGAACTCCGCTTTTGGAGCGCCGACGTCGAGTAAAAACGCGCCGTCTTTGATCCAGTCAGCAGAAATCAAATCAGTCTGGCCAGTGGCCGAAACCACAATATCGGCCGACGGCAAAACTGCGGCTGGATCGGCGCTTGAGCCGTGCATCTCGGCTTCTACTCCTAGCATCCAAAAGCCGTAAGTTGCAGGGCGACCGACAATCACGGAAGTTCCGAGCAAAACCACTTTTTTCTGGCGGAGTTTGGCAATATTGTTATCCACAGCTGCCAAAGCCACATCGATAATTGCTTGCGCGGTGGCTGGCAAGACTACCGAATCCAAAGAATCATGCGGCTGGTCAGTGCCGCGGTTCACGCGGTCGGACAGTCGCGCCAACTCTAATAAGGTGTGCGGACTCAGACCATCGACATCTTTGGCAATATCAATCGACTCCACAATGGCCGACCACCAAGAATAGTACTGCTCTTTCGATTTACCGGTAACTTTCAAAAACTCACCGCGAGCGGGCTTTTGCACAATCAAACCGTCCACTTTGGGATTGGCGTTCGCCGCTTGCACGGCGCGCATCCAGACGTCCACGTCTTCTTTCAGAGAGAGCGGCTGCGTAGCGTACTTCATGCACACCGACTGGGCGTCTTGGCGTTTGAGTTTGGTGTACAGAACACTGGCGGTGTCTTCGTAGGGGAAAATGGAGAGAATAGTAGGCGTATAGCCTTTCATAGCAGCAACTGCTTGCCGCACCACTGCGAGCTTCTCTACTCCAAACTGCTTCCCATTAAATTTGACTGCCATGGGGGAATTATACCTGATTCATTGAAACGAATTTAGCAAGCTCTCACTTACTCAGATTGTAATTGCGCTGCCATAGCACGACCAGCATCGAACTTCTGCTGCTTCTCTTTCGCTTCCTCAAAATCAAAATTGACCGGAGTATTAATTGGAACCACTGCTGTTTGACGAAGATTAGCCTGAAGAAGACGAACACCAATTAAAGCAGTGTCGAAATCAGATAAAGTAAGTGACTCAAACCCGGCTAGCTGCAAATTATTCTCTTCAGAAATTTTTATTAGCAGAGGTGTAAGTGCAAGTATTTGCTCCGCTGGCATTGTGAATTGAGTAAAAAATTTTTGAGCTATTACTTGAGCACTCACTGTTTTGTCAAAACCAAACATCTTCCACAGAGCCTTGTAAAATTCTTCTACTAAAATACTTAACCGTTTATCAATGTGCTTATAATAATGTTCTTTTTGAGCTTCTGTGAGTTCGAGATCAGCGTATTCAACCACACGATCACTATAACGTGGTCTCGTTCCTACCATGTTAGGGAGCATGGCATCACGGTATTCCTTGTAAGTATCGATCCATTTTATGACGGCTTCATATATTTCCTTGTACCGTTCTGGATACTGTTCTTTGAGTGCATCTGCATGGTTATCAGCAAACTCGTATACCGCTGTTGGGATAACACCAGGACCCAGTTGCTCAACCATTTTTTGTGCAATATCTAAAGACATGATGTTGGGTATACTCATACCTTTTTTAAAACCTGCTTCAGCTTGAGCCTCTTCTAATGTATAAGCGGTTGATGGAATTGCTTTTTCTGCCATATTTCTCTTTTCCTTAC
>CAYUUK010000001.1:57888-80007 GCA_964447905.1 uncultured Pseudomonadales bacterium
AATGTATAAGCGGTTGATGGAATTGCTTTTTCTGCCATATTTCTCTTTTCCTTACAGCGTATTATATCAATTAACAATCCCTCGCAGCCGAGAAATATTCTCTGCATCCGGACTCTTCTTGCCATCAAACCCAGGCACCTCGGTAATAATCGGAATATCTTTGAGTTTGGGGTGGTTCAAAATAGCGTCCAGCTCTTCGCGAGGAATACTGCCCTCGCCAATATTTTCATGGCGGTCGCGGTGGGAGTTAAATGGATCGCGCGAATCGTTCACATGGATGCATTTCAGCGAGTCCCACAAGTCATACTCTTCCAACGCCGCGAAAAGATCTTTTCGATCGGGATCATCTTGCTCGGTGGCGGAATATCCAGCGGCCCAACCGTGACAGGTGTCGTAGCACCAACCCAGTCGTGGGCTTTTCACCGCGTCGAGCGTTTCCCGAATTTCACCCAAATCGCTGTGCAGCTTCCCTTTTTGACCAGCGGAGTTCTCAATTAAAAATGGTGAATCTCCATAGGCTTCGGACAACACATTTTTAAGTAGCACAAAGAGGTCTTCTTTGACAGCATCCCACCCCCGGCCCTGATGAGAACCAACGTGTACCACTAAGCCAGAACCTTGAATTTTGGAAGTAAATTCTAATTCATGAATAATAACATTTTTCGACTTTTGAACACTTTCTGTATTATCGCTTACTAGGTTAACTAAATACAAGGCGTGAACGAATAAAGGCCGAACATCTTTTGAAAATGCGTATTTTGCAAATTCTTGAACTTCTTCTTCGTTGATCGGTTTTCGCTTCCAGGTCCGTGGAGAACCCGAAAAGATTTGCAGGGCGTTGGCGCCGATATCAATGGCTCGATCCACTGCCTTGGTGTATCCACCGGCTGTTGATAGATGGGCGCCGACTCGTCGCATACTCCTACTTCCTTATATTTCTTCTATGTAACCCATTTGAAGAAGGTGTTCAACTCCATTCACGGGTTGTTTGAATGATTGCCCATCAATGGTAACAACAAATCCGTACTCATACGGTTCAACAACAATTGCCTGATAGGGCTCGAGTGATAACTGACCCAGCTGAAAATGTTTTTTTACCCGATAGCGCATTACCCTGAGTATACCGGAAATGCTTTACAGAGGGAGCGTACTTCTTCACGGATACGTTTCAATTCGGGAGCCTGTTCTGCCCACTCTCGAGCTGCTTGTAAAATCATTTTGCGTTGCGCTTTGTCTTTTGGCAAATCAAACTGGCGAGTGAGTTTCTCGATTTCTGTAATCCAGTCCGCAATCTGTTCCATCTCTTTTTCCTTCATGCCACGAGTGGTGACCGATGGCGTGCCAATACGCACTCCAGACGGATAAAACGGCGAGTTTGGCTCGTCAGGGACCGTATTCTTGTTGGCCACTAATCCGGCTTGTGCCATGGCGTAGGCGAGCTGTGTGCCCCCGCCCCACTCGCGGACATCGATAATCATGAGATGGGTTTCGGTGCCGTCGCCGACTAATTTCAGGCCGTTGGCCTGGAGTCTAGCAGCCAAAGCGCGCGCATTTTTGCGAATTTGCTGACCATATTCTTTAAATTCTGGCTGTGCGGCCTGCTCCAGCGCGATCGCAATTCCGGCCGTGGTGTTGTTGTGTGGCCCACCTTGCAAGCCTGGGAAAACGGCTTTATCGATTTTCTCACCGAGTTTTGGGTCGCGGTCGAGACCTTTTTCGGTCACTAAAATCATGGCCCCACGTGGTCCGCGTAAGGTTTTGTGCGTAGTTGTCATAACCACATGCGCGTACGGCACGGGATCGGGATGCTCACCCGACACCACTAAACCCGCCACGTGCGAAATGTCCGCCACGAGCCAAGCTCCGACCTCTTCTGCAATCTCGGCAAAGATCTCGAAATTGAGTTCAAACGGATAGGCGGTGTTGCCAATAATGATCACTTTGGGCTGCACTTTTTTGGCTAACTTGCGCAGTCCTTCGATATCGATGCGGGCTTCGTCGTTCAGGCCGAATTGTTCAGAGTGGAAGAATTTTCCACCAAAAGTTACTTTGGGATGGCCATGAGTGAGGTGTCCGCCGCTGGCCAGTTGCAGTCCCATAAATGTATCGCCTGGTTCCATAAGAGCCATTTCGATAGCAGCGTTGGCGGGACTTCCGCTGTAGGGTTGCACGTTTACATGCGGCACGTGGAACAGCTCTTTGGCCCGCTCTTGCGCCTGCAGCTCGAGTTGGTCAACTATTTCATTGCCTTCGTAGTAGCGTTTGTGTGGATAGCCTTCGGAGTACTTGTTCATGAAAACCGAACCCACCGCCGCCATGACTTCTGGCGTGGTGTAGTTTTCGGAGGGGATGAGTTGGATGGTGGATTCTTGGCGTTGTTGTTCTTTGGTAATGAGTTCTGTTACGGTCATAGGCTACTTTCTGTCTATTTGTCGTTCTTCGGTTTGTAAAATAATGAGACCAGCTTCAATTTGGTCCTTATCAAGCATGGCGTGTTCCCATCCTTTCTCCTGAACCATAATATCAAAAGGATTATAGTTTTTATCTTCTAAACGATCTTTCCCCTTTTTTCTCTTTTCCCCATCAGATACAGATTGATTATATTTTTCTTCTAACAACACCTGGTAAGGCTTCGATACTATCCAAGTAAGGTTCGCGGCTTGTAAACCAAACACAATCACCCGAATTTCATCCGGATCAAAAAATTGCGGCTCTTGGAGTTTCTTTGTGAGCACGCTTTCATCTTGCTGAAAAATATCATCGAGGCGATTAAGAATAGCTTGCTGGTCCATTTCGGGCCAAATTTCTGACGCAAAACGAACAGTAGCTTTTGTAGCATAGTATCCCGCTAAGTTCATCACTCGATCGGTCTCACTGTGAGAGAATGGTTCTAGTAAATGCTCATTTTGCTGGAGAAAAGAATGTGCTTCGTCTCTCTTCGAAAGCGGTAAAAACCGCAACAACTGCTGTCTCTTTTCTTGCGCACTTCCTGCGCTTCTCTGTACTTCAAGTACTCGTACCAAAAGCATTTGTTTTGAGTATGGTCGTTGGCTTTGAGAAAAAGAGACAGGGAGATCCGCCATGTCGATACCCCGCCATATTTGTCCAGCCGCGTAGGCGGCATGAGCGATTACTGCCCTTTTTTCATTTTTCGGTGACTCTTCTGGAAGAGTGCCAGACTCATCAGTCACGATGTCTGCGTTATGCAAGGCTCGAAGAAGGTCTTGACCGAAAGGTTTAAGTGCCTGCTCGCGTAACAGTGTCTGTATTTTCTGCAATGCCTCTGGATTTTGGATTCCCAATTTGCGCGCTATACTCTCCGACGAGAATGTGAGAAACACTTCGGTGTTCGATAAAAGAACGACATCCACCGTCATCCTCTCAAATTCACTCTGGCTCGCTTGAGCTTTGTCCAATAAAAGATCAACTATTTGGGCAAATTTCTCCGCCCCAGCCCGAGACGAATCAAAGGCCTGTTTTTCGGCGAGAAGACTCTCCGCGGGTACTTCCAAAATAGTATTCGCGGGAATTTCTGAAGAGTCACGCAGGAGTATTTCTGCGGTATCTAAAATATCATCCTGAGGAATTTCTTCAGGCACATACTCCTTTGGCCTGTATTTCTTCCCAAATATTTTCTTCGATTGTATCGACGTCTTTAGCCGCGTCTACTATCGTCCAGCGGTCGCGGTCGTCACGCTTCGCAACTTCGAGATAGGCGTCACGCACTTTTTGGTGGAAATCGAGGGACTCCATGTCGAGACGATCCATTTTTTCGGTGCCTTGGCGACGCTTGATGCCAATTTCTGGTGGCACATCAAGCAAGAAAGTAATATCTGGATAGGTGTTTTCGGTAGAGATATTATTGAGCTGTTCAATAAGGTCTTCACCAAATCCACGCACTTTTCCCTGATAAACTACTGAGGAATCACGTGTGCGGTCCATGAGCACGACCTTGCCGACTTGGAGGCTTGGCAAAATAATTTCACGATAGAGTTGCGCCCGAGCGGCTTGGAACAACAATACTTCTGTGGTGTAGGCAATACCAATATTTTTAGAAGACAAAACAACTTCACGAATTTGCTCAGAAATAGTGGTTCCACCTGGTTCACGCAAAACGACGACGTCCATGCCACAGGCATACAGCCGATCACGCAGGCGCTTAATCTGCAACGTCTTTCCGGCACCCTCGCCGCCTTCAAATGAAATGAGCCAACCTTTTTCTGCCATATTTTCTCCTTTGGTAGCTTACCGTATTTCTTGTTCCATTGCATCAAAAACAGGAATCACTGGTGTGCCGGTGTACGGGCTTCCGTGCTCTTTTTCCCATCGCACTAAAAATTCTTCCACATCGTCTTTTTCTGGGTCAAATCCAGGCGGTATTTGTCGATCTGGAAATTGTGCACGCACTCTGTTTTTAAAGTCGCGCGCTGTCTCATACCCAGTGGGTAAAGGGTGGGGATAATTGAGAGCATTCTTGCCACTCCCAGCATAAAAACTTCCGGCTAACAAGACAATGGCCGGATAGGCAAAATGCCTTTGCGCAAACCTATCGAGCGCCATAAAGAGCTGGAGGACATCGACCATCTCCGCTTTTTCACTTACTTGCGTTTGGAAGCCTTGTTCTCTGTCTACTTTTGGACTTGCTTGGAGAATTGGCTTGGTCATAAGTCGCACTAAACTCTCTACCTGTGCATCGGTCATAAACCGACCTTCGCTCAGCATCGCTTTGGCCAAGGTATCAATATACATAACTAAATCAGTTATCTCTTGTTCACTCAGCTCCGCTCCCACTAATTTGACATGGGTTCGCACTATGGCTCGACCAATATATGGTAAATCGCTCAAAAGTGCAGCTGTCGCTTCAGGAGTTCGCTCTGGAAGCGTATGCCGCGCACCTTCTTCTTGAGTAGTAGCACCAAGAATGGCCTGCGTAAACAGTGGTCCAAACTCATTCACATCAGACTCACTGTATGCTGCTCCATTTTCATTGCGAGCTGCCATAAATGCCAAATAGTTTTGGAAACCATACGCAGCAACGTCACCGGCTTCAGAAACAATTGAAGCCATGGGTTTCGGATGCAAAATAGATTCATAGAGCTCGAGCCACTCGCCCAGCATGGCATGGAGTGCGTCCACTAAATTGACGGCTGGACGTTCTTGCACACTCGTCGCCCCCTGCAATTCTTGAAACGATGGCAAAAGAAGCATTTGTAACTGAGTAGGCAATGCTTGTATGCTCTGGCCCAAGTTGTCCACTTGCCGCCGCAGCTCAACTTCTTCTTGATTCAGGTCATACCCAAATCCACGAGCTCGTTCCCAGTTGGCAGCTTGTGCTGTACTGACTCGTAAATGTCGTTCAACTGTACTTGCGTCGGAAAACTTTCCCATAGTCCCTACTATATCTAGTTGTTTCGGTCACTGACATACACTAGATGTTGTGGAAACGAGTGTCAACTGGATCAAATAGCAGCAAAAATTACTGAATGCAGCCCTATCAATATTTTTTCGATTGTGTGAAAAAACAGCAGTTTTCGCTGCAATTTTTGCAAGATTATTTGCCGGTAGAACCAAAGCCACCACGGTCATCATTTCCGAGCGACTCCACCACATCAATATCAACGCGCGTGTACGGCAAGATAATCATCTGGACAATGCGCTCCCCTTTTTCGACCGTCACGTCTTGAGTACTAAAATTGCGCAAAGCAGCCTTATATTCATCGTTATCTCCGCAAAAATCAGCATCACCAACTCCGATACCATTCGCCAGTTGCAGACCTTTTTTGTGTAAAGAGCTGCGGGCCGCTAGCAGAGCCCAGTGCCCTTCTGGCAGTTCGATCGCCACGTTGAGTGGCACCTTTGCCACGGCACCCGAAGAAATAACGGTCGTTTCACGAGCATACAAATCAAAAGCCACTGCGCCTTTTGTTTGGTACTCCGGACGAGGAAGAGCTGGGTCGAAGAGTTTTATTATGAGGTTTGGCATGGGGGCCTTTCTTTTTTTGGTTGGGGTTACCCTGATCTCCAATTACCTCAAGAGGGGGAAACCTAGGATTCCCCTTCCAGAGGTAGTTCTAGAGCAGGGTAACCCCCAAGGTTTATTTTTTTACAAAATCCATCCAAATCCGCGACGGCGTCGGCGGCTCTTGGAATTGATACTTTGCTTTTTGGCTATACGCTTGCGAGGCGGGTGATTTCAGTTCCATAACTGCCAGTTTCGCAATACGCATGCCCGCGTAGAGTTTAATCGGCAAGCTACTGATATTGCTCATTTCTAGAGTCAGATACCCACTCCAACCCGGCTCCACCAAGGAGGCGGTAGCATGGACAATCAGGCCAATCCGACCCAAACTCGAGCGACCCTCGATAATGCCGGCTACTCTATTGGAAAGAGTCACCTTCTCAGCAATACTGCCGAGCACGAACTCTCCAGGATGAATAATAAAAGAATCGTCTTCTGCCACCTCAACCGCTTCAGTAACATCAAACTCTTTTTTGACATCAATATGCGTCAAATTGGTTGTGCGAAAGACACGAAAGGATGGGTGGAGAGTAAGATCGATAGTCGCTCCAGAAACGTTCTCTGGCACAAATGGTTCAATACCAATTTCACCTGATTCGATTGCTTGGAGAATGTCGGTATCGGAGTACATCATGCAGACATGATAGCGCAGATATCAGAGAACAGAAACCCAGATTTATGTATCAAGTATTACTCTTCTTTAGATTGAGAAACAATGGGCTTGGAGTGCACCTTGGTTGTATTTTTTTGGTTAAGATTCTTAATAGTTATGTACCTACCTTGAAGTGATAATTCGAGATGGTCACGAGAAACTGAGTTGTTACCTAAAGTAATGTCATTTTGGCTCTGTTGGCTGCGTCCAACTCGAATTTCTTGAGCTCCGCTAAAGATTCGAGTTGTAGATTTTGCATCTGGATTATCACTCCAAACACAAAAAATATCACTTCCATTTCGGGAAAGTGTTAAAAGAGCTGGGGGAATGGATTGCTGCTGATTTCCACCAAGTGTAAAGTACACAGACTGGCTTTCAGGAAGATAAAACCGTCTCTCTTCAACTATTCGCACTTCGGTTTGCGGCACTAAATCTTCATAATGAGTTCCGTTAGTTGAATTATTATCGGTAACAGTAAAACTCCCATCTGGGCTCCAGCTAACAGATCCATGTACCCTGGAAACACTGCTGTCTTGGAGTGCTACATTATTTATGTCTTCCGACCTACCGAACGACAGAGTAGGATTTTCTTGTGTAAGCAAATATTCAGTTTGAGGGCTTACTACATCAATTACCTGCACGCGAACTTTGTGGCTACCATCTTTTGCAGCTATTGGTTCAATAACTAACCGAACTGGAATATACTCATTTCCAATAAAAAGAACTACTGGCTCTTCAAACTTTTGCGTTCCCTCGATTTTTTGAGCTTCTTTATCGAAGCTGCTTTCTTGTCTTAGTCGTATATTTCTCTCTATTAAAGAACTCATATAGCCCAATTATACTACATTTTAGAGCTCAGTAGTCAACACAGAGCACACAGTTGCACTACTCTTCCTGATTCATCGGATTACTCCAACTGGCCCAGTCACAATCGGGATAACGGGAACAACCGTAAAACGTTCGGCCTTTGCGGCTTTTCTTGACCACGACATCACCTTCGCC
The DNA here is from genome assembly GCA_964447905.1 of uncultured Pseudomonadales bacterium. GTDB lineage: Bacteria > Patescibacteriota > Microgenomatia > UBA1400 > UBA1396 > JAJOJK01. The sequence continues at coordinate 65,562 of CAYUUK010000001.1, forward strand.
ACACTGCGGACACGGCATGTCGATTTTTTCCTGGTAACGGTCGGTAAACTCGCATTCCGGATAGCGCGAACAAGAAATGAACTTTCCAAAGCGGCCAGTGCGAATAACTAGCTCGCCTTTAGGCGTTTCGCGCCAGACGGTTTCGGCTCGCTGCTCAGCGGTCATGGTGCTCATGGTTTTTGCCTGCTCCATAGCTGTGGCAAACTCCTCTTCTTTCAAACCACATTCCGGACACGGCTTGTTGAGCGGCTCCACCGGCACTTGCATGCGCTCGGCTTTGTCTTCCACCTTTTCGAGTTTCTTTTCGAAAGGACCATAAAACTCTTTCATGACCGCACGCCACTCTTTTTTGCCCAACGAAATTTCGTCGAGATCGTTTTCCATGTTGGCCGTAAAGTCGTAATCGATAATGCCATCGAAGTTTTTGACCAAGAAACGAATGACTGTCTTGCCTACTTCAGTGGGCTTAAAGGCTTTGCTTTCGCGCTCTACGTACCCGCGCGCGAGAATCACCGAAATAATGCTGGCAAACGTACTCGGGCGACCAATGCCGCGTTTCTCCAACTCTTTCACGAGCGAGGCATCGTTGTAGCGTGGCGGTGGTTGCGTGAATTTTTGCTGGGTAACGATGTCTTGGTACTTGAGGGATTCTTTTTCGGAAACATCTGGCAAGATAGTGTCTTCACTTCCGGGGAACAACTTCATCCAACCATCGTGCGTAATGATGGAACCGGAGCAACGTGCTTCCAACTCGTTTTTGCCCTGCTGACCTCGCACCAAAATGGTGGTGATGTCGTACTTGGCGATACTCATCTGACTCGCTACAAAGCGGCGGAAAATGAGGTCATACAACTTGGCATGAGACTCAGTAATCTTCCCTTTAGCCGGAATACTTGGCTTGGCGGCTGTTGGACGAATCGCTTCGTGAGCCTCTTGTGCATTCTTACTTTTGGACGAATATACATTCGGTTTGCTCGGTAAATACTTCTCCCCAAATTGAGAGGTAATATACTCACGCGCCATAGCAACCGCTTGGCCCGATAGATTGGTAGAGTCAGTACGGTGGTAGGTTATCAAACCTTCTTCATAGAGCTGCTGCGCCAAGGCCATTGAGCGCTTCGCACTCATACCCAGACGACTGGAAGCCTGCTGTTGCAGCGTAGAAGTAGTGAACGGCGCATACGGCTTACGACTGCGCTGACGCTTCTCGACACTTTTGACACTGTACTCGCCATCCTGAGCCCATGACTGAACCTTGTCGACATCTTCCTTAGAGTGTGGCTCGTACTTTTTACCATTAAGACCAATGACGCGGGCAACAATCGACTCTTTGCCACTGGTAGAGAGCTCGAGGTCAACTTCCCAGTATTCTTCTGGCTCAAAAGCATCGATCTCGTCTTCCCGCTCCACAATTAAACGGAGAGCTACTGATTGCACACGTCCAGCTGACAAGCCACGACGTATTTTCTTCCAGAGAACAGGTGACAGTTTGTATCCCACTAAACGATCTAAAACGCGGCGCGCCTGTTGAGCGTCGACCATAGCTTCGTTGATCGTTTTTGGATTCTCAATAGCTTTGAGAACCGCTTCTTTGGTAATTTCGTGGAAAACGGCGCGCTCCGTTTTTTTGTTGATGCTTTCATCATCCCAGGCTTCCAAGAGGTGCCAAGAAATCGCCTCTCCTTCTCGATCCGGGTCAGTGGCGAGGTAGAGTTTATCGGCTTGTTTGGCGAGCTTTTTGAGTTGGGTTACTGTTTTGCCGGATCCGCGGAGCGTTTCGTAGGTCGGCTCGAAGTTGTTTTCGACGTCGACACCAAGTTTGCTTTTGGGCAAATCACGGACGTGACCACGCGAAGCCTCCACCACAAATCCCTTTCCGAGATATTGGGTGAGCTTCTTGGCTTTAGTTGGTGACTCGACGATAACCAGTTGCATAACTATCGACTGTATCATACATCACGCTGTAAATGCAGCACCCCCGAATTCTTGTTGGACCACTCTTTGCACTTCCAGTGAAGCCAGTGCTTGCACCCACTCACTCAGTGAAAATTCTGTTGCATGCGTTTTTTGCAGTTCTTGTCGGCAAGTCAATTCAAAAGCACTTCCCCCGGCTTGGGCCAAATATCGAAAAATCGCCTGTTCTAAAGGCAAATAAGCACTCAAAGACTTTGTGTGCAACTCAGCATTTTCATTGATTTGATAAGAACTATTTTTTACGTACTTGAGAACATCATTTGGCTCACACACGAGATGCGCCCCTTTTTCGATCAATTCGCAAATACCGCGGGCTTGGGGATTTTGACGAGGTTGCGTGAGCACACACACTTCTTTTCCTTGCATGAATGCCGCGGCAGCAGTCAAAAAAGTTCCACTTTTCTCAGTGGCTTCGACTACGAATACCACGTCAGCGAGTGCAGAAATTAGGCGATTGCGTTGCGCAAAAGCCCAGCGTTGCGCGGCAAAATCTGGCGGAAATTCTGTAAGACAGAGAGTGTGCTCATGGCCCACCAGCCCACGTAAACGAGTTCCAACCTTGCGACAGCCTTGTGGCAAAATGGCGATAGTTCTCCCGCCACTCGCTAAACACTCCTGGTGAGCAGCAGTGTCGATTCCATACGCAGCACCAGAAACGATCTCCGCTCCATACTTCTCCACAAATTCTGATACAAAAGCGTGAGTCGCTAGTCGTCCGTAAGCAGACATGCGGCGTGATCCTACGACTGCGATGCGGAGCGGGGCTCGCGCCCACTCTTCGAGTGGGCGCGAGCCCCACACCACAGCCGGTGGATCTTCCAACTCCAAATACTGCTGGGGATAGTGTTCATCGGTTGGGGTGTACCACTGCCAGTCATGACCAGCTTGCAAGCGCTCTATCCAACTAAAGACAGATTCTTCACTCCACTCCGGCACGGTTGTCTGCAACCAGTGCCAACGACGCTGCTGTACCTGTTCAGAAACTCCATTCGCACTCCAAGCTGCACACAGCTGCTTTCCCGCTGGCTTCTGGAAGCTGGAGTTCTCAGTAACGAGTCTTTGCAGAGCGCTCCAATTCGGCTCTGATTCTTCCTCCAGCCACTTCAGCAAAGGTTGGATACTTGACCAGCGCCAATTCCCGAGAGTTTCCAGCCACAGGGTACAGATACGAGAAAACGACATAGACAGAGCCTACCAATCAAAATACACAAAAAATGAACAGAAAAGTCAAAAAAGTCCGTTGATTCTAAAAAAGAATCCTATCGAGCCCTATTTTCCCACCACCAATCGGCTACTTCTTTTGCCACCGGCGCAGCGTCGCCAGAACCTTCTCGATAGATTTTGTTCTCATCGGACTCCACAAAAACAGTAATAACAATATCCGCCGTGAACTCTCCCACATCTGGTTCCTGGCGCTCAGAAGCACTCAAGGCTACGGTGAACCAACCATGCGTCGGTCGATAGCCTTTCTCATTTTCCGCACCAAACTCGGCTGTGCCAGTTTTGCACATCACATCATAGGGAACCGTGAAAAACAGATAAGCCGTCCCACCTGAGCTACAGGCCTGCCGAAGCCCTTGAATTACCAGTTCGAGTGACTCTGGTTGCAGGGAAAGTTCCTGACAAATAACTGATGAGTCTGCCACCAAACGAGGCTGACACTTGCGCCCTCGCATGGCGACGGTGCTCATCATGACCTGCATTTGAATGGGCGTCACCAAAAGATCACCCTGACCGATACCCATATGATACGTATTCCCGAGGTACCAGCGCTCCCCAAAATACTGCTGTTTCCAAGCGGGGTCGGGAACAAGGCCAGCGTGCTCAGTCACGACTTCGATTCCAGTCTTCTCTCCCAATGAAAACAGTTTGGAAAAATCTGCTAAATTTTTGGCGCCAATCCACTCCGCGAGTTTGTAAAAGTAAATATCATTACTGCGAGCAAGTGCCCGGACAACATCCACCTCGCCTTCAACTCGACCGAACTGCCGCCAATACCAGTTCTCATACGTAAAATCGTTCACCTCCAAGACACCCTCGTCGAGAACAGTTGTACTGCCATCAATCACTTCTCTCTCCAGGCCAGCCAGCGCGGTAATTATTTTGTACAAAGAACCCGGTGGGTACACCGCAGCAGTCGGACGAAACAGAAATGGTGATTTCTCCATTCCCAACGCAGTTGGAATATCAAGAGCAACGCTGCCGGTAGCAACAGCTGGCGCCCAGTACTCGGCTAATTTGGGGTCGTCAGTTTGTTTATTGAGCGGCAAAAAACTGGGCGTGGTGACTGCTGATAAAACTTCACCGGTTTGCGGATCGCTGACGATAACCGCACCGCGCTTATCTCCAAGCGCTCGAAAGGCCACCTCAGAGAGCTCCGCGTCAAAAGTAGTTTGCAGGGTTTCCCCTACTGCTGGCTCTTGGCGTTGCAGCACGCGTTGCGCCTGACCCTGCGCATTTCGCTCATAGACCGTATACCCATCGGCGCCAGCTAGACGAGTATTGAATGCTCGTTCCATGCCGTAGCGACCAAACACAATGTCACTCGAAAAAAGAGGTTTCTGAATATAGCCAACCAAATGAGAAAAAACGGGTCCATACGGATACTCACGCACATAGCTTTTGCGAATTTTGGCAGGCGCTGTAGCCATTTGGATCGTTGCTTCTGCCGGATCAAGTACTCTCTCAGTAAGCTGATTGGTAACGGGATCAGTATAGGTCTCGGTATAGAGCACTCGATTTCCGGCTAAAACGTTGCCATATCGATCAACAATACTGCCTCGTGGTGCACGCTGAACCACCCTCACGGCCCGATTTCGCTCGGCCAAAACGGTCCACTCTTCTGCTTGCCACACTTGCAACCAAAACACCCGCGCCACCATCACACACCAAAAGATACTGGCGAGCCCAACAAGCACAAAAACCGGTAACCACCGCCGCTCCCGTGTGGCCTTTCTCCTCTGATGTGATCGATATCCGACTTTGTGTATTTGTTTCATATGTATTTGTTCAAATCCAGCGAGTACTCACAGCACTACCGCGCACGCTGTTCTAAAACAACTCCGACAAGAACACTTGCCAAAACAGCAAATATATTCAAAAAGAAAAATATGCCCGCTGCCCCACCATACACAAAAAAGAGTACTGTCACCACTGCAGCTCCGTGCAAAATCTCCAGCAACCACCGGACTTCATTTTTTTGTCGAGCCAAAAGTACTTGCCAACTCCAAAAAAGGAGTGCCATCATGACCAAGACAGCGCCAAATGGCATGTTCCACAGGATCGTCGCTTGCCCGGTTATGTAGACAGCAAAAAGAACTAACCAAAATCCCTGTAAAGTTTGCGATAAAAGTCGAGCCACCAGCCAAAATATAAATGGAAGCATCCAGTACACACTCAGTGGAAGAGCAATCGCTCCGCTCACGAGAATGAGCGTTGCAGAAACTCTTTGACGCCAAGTCTTTTTTGTCTGACCTAAGAACATGTTGCCTCATTTTCTGTTTCGACCCGCACAAAATCGAGCTCTTGGAACGCAACCGCCGGCCGCACCACAAAAGTGCCGGTACCAAAACCAGGTTCACTTTCTACTCGCTCAACCGTTCCCAAAAAATACTTGGGCGGTACGAGCTCTTGTCCAGCCGTAAAGACATATTCCTGGCTGAAGGCATCAAGAGAAACTGAGCTAGAAACTTCTTCGACCATAGGGATACTTCTGCCCACAGAAAAAATACCGTAGGCCGAGGCAGTGCTTTCGGGTAGCGGCACAACAGCGGCGAGCCGCCAAGTTGGGTCCTCCCAAGTACGTACGGTACTGTAAGTTGGATAGACATCTTGCACCACTCCAATAAACGCATTCTCAAAAGCTACGACATTGCCCGGTTGGATACCGGAGCGACACCCCACATCAATAAACCACTGGCTCGAACTTCCGTACCACTGAGCAACTTGCCAGTTTTTTCGCACTGGTCGACTCAACTCCGCCCGCAAGGCAGTATTCTCTTCTTGGAGAACCCGTAACTGGGCCTGGTCAAAACGAATATTCTGCACTTCACTTTCTAGGCGGGCTATGTGTTGCCCTCCCTGCTGGGTGAACACCCACCAGCGTTGCACATTTTGCTGCTGAGCCCGTATTGATTCGACCACTTGAAAACTCGGTTGCACAAAGAAACTATTTACCTGATACAGGACCTGAGCGTTCCCCGCTTGCTCCCAAATCAAAATAAACAAGGCAGCCAAGATGACTACTAACCAAGCTCGGATTGAGTGGTTCTTGGTGGGGTTTGCGGGCCAAGCGCCTCGCGCTTGGCCCGCAAACCTACTCTGCCACTCGAATATCGGCATACCGTGAGTTGCTATACATTTTTATAGGAATTGAGAAGGTATCAGCTACATTCAAGACAGGCGGAAGCGAAGCCCCACCACCAATCACTGTCCAACCATGGTGTTGCATACTTGCGCGTATTTCTGGTGAGGCATTCTCTAAACTGGTATCCAAAAACGCAGCGAGTGCTTGTTCATACCGCTTCTCGGCAGCGGCAAAACTTGTTTTGTGAATTGGCTCACTGACTGCTCGGTTCTGCTTCTCATCAAATCCACTCTGCTGCACAAACCACTGTTGATCAAACAAAACACTACCAGAGAAATGAATGCCGTATCGACGTCGTTCTTCTTCGACCACCCACTCACAAAATTGCTGCAGCGACAAATCACTCTTTCGAGAGGAAAAAATACTCTCTTCACCAAGGTACACCGCCGCGCGCGCGCTCGAAAAACCAATGTCCAGTACACCCACCGCTTGCGCAGCGCGCGCCCGCCTCCCCACACGCTGCGCTACCGTTAAAAACGGATCATACGCTCGCCAGCGCCAAAAACCGGCTTCACGAAAGGTTTTTTGCAACCATTCGCGGTGTAAAGGATGTACCGTGGGTTGGATTGCCACCTCATAGCGTAAAAAGTCTACCGGCCGCTGCCAAACTGGCAGACGTTGCTGCACTGTCATGCTGACGTACTCAAGAAGCGCACGCAGTATGTCGCGATCATAAATAGCATCTTCCGAAAATGGACGAATAAACTCCACATTTTGTGGCAAACGACCACTCATACCAACAGCGTCTTCACCAAAAGCAATCACTCTGCCAGTGTCTTTTTCACGCACCACACAGCTTGGCAACTCTAAGGCCAGGCCGGAGCCTTCAATCCATACGCGGAAGTAGGCTCCTCCGAGCGAAATACGAGCTGTTGCAAGTCCGAGTGTTGCCATACCTCTCCATTGTACTGGATTCTTGAATCTGATACTCTGGCGCTATTACTCATATGATAGATTCTTGGCTCAAAAAAAGCATTCTGTGGCTCTTCCACTTCTGGATTTTAGTGGTCCCGTTCGTTTTTACGTCGGTAAACGATGAACTCTTTGAGTTTAATAAAATGATCTTTACGTATGCTATAGCAACGCTGCTAGCCACTTTCTGGCTCCTCCGATCTGCGCTTTCAGAAAAAACAGTCTGGCGTGTTCCGGTCCTCTTTTGGCCGGTCATGCTCTATGGGGTGAGCCACCTTATCTCTACCGCTTTTTCGATTCACCCGCACACCAGTATTTTTGGGTATTACTCACGCTTCCACGGTGGACTGCTATCCACCATTGCTTACATCACCATGTTCTTTGCCCTTGTGAGCAATGTTCGCTGGTCTGATATTCCGGCCCTCATTCGAACTGCGCTCATTGCCACACTCGGCGTTTCGCTCTACGCCATTCCCGAGCATTTCGGTGTTTCGCCGAGCTGTGTCATTATTACTGGCGAGTTCACCGTAAACTGCTGGGTGCAAGATGTGCAAACCCGTGTTTTTGCTACCTTCGGCCAACCAAACTGGCTGGCTGCCTACCTCCTCATGATGCTGCCACTTGCCTGGTGGTCCTGTATTTCAGCGTGGCAACAATGGCGTGAAGCAGCCACTCCTCTTATTCAGACAGCACAGCAGAACATTCCCCCTCGAGTCATCTTTGATGCTGTTCTTGGCGCTAGCACCCTCATTTTGGGAACAATTACACTCTTGTATACTCGTTCACGATCCGGTTTTTTAGGTATTGCACTCGAACTGGCTATACTCGCCGCTGGAACACTGTTCTTCTTCTGGAAACACTCTCGAAATCCACAGCAAACAAAACAGACGCACACCCTTTTTTCTCGCACCCTACCACCAACTTTCGTAGCTGCCGCCGGTGGCCTACTCGCAATGCTATTCATCTTCTTCCTCATCGGTACGCCATTCACACCATCTCTTGGTGAAATCGGTCAAAAAATCCTGCACGCTTCGAGTGCCCAAAATACAGCTGAAACACCTAGCCAAGTCAGTGAAGAAACAGCTCCTCCGGCGCCAGCAGGCGGGACAGTACTCGAAAACGGCGGTACGGACTCTGGAAAAATTCGTCAAATTGTTTGGCTCGGTGCTCTCAAAGTCTGGCAACGATACCCATTGTTTGGTTCTGGTTTAGATACGTTTGCCTATAGCTACTACACTGATCGCCCTGCGGAGCACAACATTGTCTCTGAGTGGGACTTCCTCTATAACCGGGCACACAATGAATTTCTCAATATCCTGGCAACTACTGGCGCCATCGGCCTCATCACAACGTTTTTCTTGATGGGCGCATTCACTCTCGGTCTCCTGCGAGATATCTGGAAACTTACCCAAGAGAGAGTGTACTCTGCTCTGCCCAAAGCGGTCAAAGACACCCAACCAAGCTTTTTCTTTCTCGCTCTCTTTGCTGGGTATGCCGGTCTTGCCGTCTCCAACTTTTTTGGCTTCTCAACTGTTGTCGTTGGTGCCTTGTTCTTTCTGTACAAAGCCTGGTGGGAAACGCTCCGTCAAGCCTGGTTCTTGAGTGAACAAAACAATGAAACGCACGCAGAACTTGACCCACCACTCACCGCTTCAGAAAAAACAAAAAACATTGAAAAAAGTAAAAAAAGTTCTAAAAAATCGAAAAAATCACACAAAAAATACGTTTCACATACCAAAACAGCTGTATCACGCGTACAGAAAACTCCTACTGCCGGCAAAACTGAATTGCACGCAATTGCTTGGGAGAAAAAATGGTGGATTGTTTTGCTTATTGTCGGCGGGGCTGCATTTGTGCTGCTTCGCATTATGGGCATGTGGCAAAACGATCTCATGTTGGCCCAATCAAAAGCCCTGCTGGCCCAAGGCCAAGGCTACTCTGCCTACCAAACTATTACGAGACTCGTGCAGCGTGCTCCCTTGGAGCCCACCTATGCGGATCAGTACTCTGTTACTCTGGCACGTTTAGCGGCGGGCACAGCCTCACAAGATGCCACGACCGCCGCTCAGTTGGCAGACGAAGCGGTCATCGCTTCGAATCGGGCAGTGAAACTCAATCCCGTTCACATTAATTTCTGGAAAAATCGTGCGCGCGTCTTTATTATGCTGGCTGCCCTGAATGAGCAGTACTACATCCAGGCTCTGGAAGCGCTGCACCGTGGCCGTGAGTTAGCACCAACAGATGTCAAACTGCTCTACAACATCGCGCTCGTTCTCGATGCTTTAAATGAAACAGAGTCAGCACAGGAAGCATACGTCGACACTTTGGCCCTCAAACCAGACTACGAAGATGCCAGAAACAGCTATGCGCAGTTCTTAGAAGAAAATGGTCAGTACGAAGCTGCCGCAGAACAATATCGCTATGTCTTGGAGTCCTTGAACCCCACAGCTCCCACTGCAACTGAGCGCCTCGCCGAGCTGGAAGCCTACCTGGCCACCGCCAGCGCGCAAACCGAAACCACACCAAATGAGTAGTTACCACCGCCTCATTCGCGCGGCCTGCGGCCGCGCGGTATAATACCCCCACCATGACGAAAGTCTCCGAAATAGTTCGTGCTCCACATGCCGCTCTGCGCAGCGTGGCCGACCCAATCACTACTGTCGATACCAAAGTCCAGCAGTACCTGGATTCTTTGCAGTACACGCTGCAACGCACCAGCAATCCGCCTGGGGTCGGCTTGGCGGCGCCGCAAATAAATCGCTCATATCGAGCATTTACCACGCAGCTTGAGAATCCCAACACGGACCGACTCGAACTCCGCCTCTACCTCAATCCCAAGATTACCGATCAAGCCGATAAAGAAGTTGTGGGCACCAATCCTCGCCAGCCAGACCTTGAAGGCTGTCTTTCCATTCCTTTCCTCTACGGACCGATACGCCGTCCCGAGTGGGTCACGCTCACCTGGCAAGAACTCACTCCAGAGGGTATGCTCTCCGACTGGCATACCGAGACATTCTTTGACTTCCACGGGAGAGTCATACAACATGAGCTGGACCACCTGAACGGCGTTCTCTTCACGGACTACATTCTCGAACAAGACCAACCCCTCTACCGCGACAAAGACGGCGATCTCTTCCGCATTGATGATCCCGATTTTATACAGGCATATTAGTCAGAAAGGCGTTCTCATGTCGAAAACTGCCCCACTCACCATTGGCATCTGTGGCACCACTGCCAACACCGTTCGATGCGCCGAGGCGCTTCGCACAAATAGCTCCTTTCAGATTGCCTGGGTTGTCACGCCGCCACCGAGACCGGTGGGCCGCCGCCAGACCATTACCCCATCAGAACTGGAGAATTGGGCCACAAAACACAGTATTCCGGTACTCAATGTTGAAAAATCGCTGCGAGAAATTCGGTTCGAGATCGAAAAACGGCACGCCGACCAGCCACTCGACTTTTTGCTGGTGGTAGACTTTGGCTACTTAGTGCCACAGTGGTTGCTTGATCTCCCGCAGCAAGCCGCGGTCAACATTCATCCGTCAGAACTCCCCAAGTATCGCGGCAGTTCACCTGGACAGTACGCGCTGCTCTTCGGAGAGACGGAGTCCGCCGTCACCATCATGCGCATGGATGCTGGTTTAGATACTGGTCCGATTATTCGCCAAATTCCCTTCCCAGTTGCGCCGCACGAAACACAAACGAGCTACTATGACACAGGTTTTACACTAGCGGAGCAAGCGCTGCCCACAGCGCTGCTGACGTACCAGCGCGATCAAGAGCGCCCGCAACCAGCTGACTCACCAACCCCAATTACACAGCGCTTTACGAAACAAGATGGCTTCATCCCATTTGCCATGCTCACAGCCGCTGAAAACATGCCACACGCCGCGGTTGCCCCGCAATGGCGCCAAGAGCTCGGCGAACCACTTCAGTCGGTATTAGAGCACGATACAGTCTCTGCCAGTGTTCTCATTGACCGCGCCGTGCGAGCGTTTGAACCCTGGCCAAGTGTCTGGACAGTCGTGCCTGAGTACAAAGGTCGGCAAGACGTTCGTCGGAAAATCTTGTCCGTGGAGATTGACCCCACTGCCCGACTCCTACGCGTTACTCGTTGGCAATATGATGGTGAAACTGTGAAGCAAATCCAGTAAACTAGCACTATGCCCAAAAAATCTCCATCTCCCTCAGCAAACGCTTCCACCCCACTGTGGATTCAACTCTACTTTGTACTAGGAAGCCTGCTCGGGCTCTTCATGCTCATCGTAGGTAGCGCTATCGGGCTCAACTCTGCCCTAACTCAATACTTTTTTACACCGCACCAACGCACTTCCATGCCGCCAACGCCATAAGTGCTCGATAAAGATGTAAGCGAAAACGAGTCCCTCACTGCCGAACAGCAGCAACTGCTCCAACAATGGGAAACTGACTATAAAAATTGGCTTGAACAGGAATCAGAAGTTGACTATGAGGCGGAGTCTCGCAAGCGAGCCTACGCCACAGCACTAGCCATGATTTTAGTAGGTGCGCCGGTATTTGCCGTTCACGTACCGTTTGTTTTTCGCCAGGTACGCGAATAACACCAGACATAAGCCTGAAAAAGCGATGAATTCATCGTTATTTCTCACAAAAAAATAAATGTATTGAAAAAGTATTGAAGTGCGCTGTTCGTAGGCTGACGCGATACTGAGTTACTCAATTACTCAGTAACAGCAGCAGCCATCACCTTGTTGTAAGTGCGCATGTCGCTCGCCGTTATACGGATGGATTTCTTTTGACCATCGTGCTCGAAGCTCATAGTGCGCAAGTTCGGACGGAACAAACGATTGGTTCGGTTCTTCGCGTGAGACACATTGTGACCGAAACTGGCTTCACGAGTTACAGGAATCAAAACATGAGAATCAGCGACGGCAAAAATGTCGCGGTTCTTCACAAATCGAGAGGTCAAGGCCTCTTTGTGATCGGTACTGTTTTTCTTAACTAAGCTGTATGTTTGTGGCATGGTTTGATTCCTCCGTTCTTTCACCGCCACACCTCTCAAATCGGCGTGTGGGCGAACGAGGAGCTAGTATACCACGAGTGTGAGAAATTGGCGAACGTTTTTTCTATAGGCCTAAGGGCCAGGCCCTGATACAATATATTTATGCTCAACATCCTTTTCAGCAGTCCACTTGCCTTTCTTGTCTTGGCTCTGGCGCTGGTTATCTCGATTACCATTCATGAGTTTGCTCATGCCTGGATGGCAGATCGCTTGGGAGATCCTACTCCGCGCATTCAAGACCGCGTTACGCTCAATCCACTGGCCCACCTTGATCCAATCGGTACCATTGCCTTGCTCGTTTTTGGCTTTGGCTGGGGTCGACCAGTTGAGTTTGACCCGTACAACCTCAAAGACCAGCGCCGCGACACACTCCTGATTGCGGGAGCTGGTCCAGCATCAAACATTCTTTTGGCAGTATTTTTAGCACTTGTGGCTGGATTTCTTCCACTTCCGGTTGGATTAATTCAAATTATTATTTCTGTAAATATTATCTTGGCCATTTTTAACTTGGTCCCCATCCATCCGCTCGACGGTGGAAAAATACTCTCTGGCCTTCTTCCGCGTGACTTAGCATATGAATACGACGCCGCATTACAGCAGTATGGTGTCTGGATTCTTCTTCTCTTGGTCTTCCCGATTGCTGGAGGAACTTCCGCAGTAAGCTACCTTATTGGACCGGTTATCAGCGTCATTGAGTCTTTGATATTTAGCTTGCTCTAGCTACTCAACTGCAAAAATACCCGGCGCATTTTCGCCATTGGCGTCAGCAGCCCCTCTCAATGTGTCATCTAGAGCGTCCTCGTCAAATTTATTCTCGAGTAACTCGCCATTCCAGTCCTTGGTTTGCTCATACCGCTGCCGCATAAAACGAACTTGAAACTCCAGACTATCAATCGTGTACTGCTGCTTTACAACCACCACCAACAAAAAGGCCGCCAAAGCGGTCATAATAACGAGTAATACCAGATGCATGGTGTAAGAACTCTGCACAATCCGCCGCGCCTCTGCCAACGACAAATTTTCAATGCGCGCCTGCGACTTGGTTGACTGCTTCTTGGACTTCTTAGTGTTTTTCACCGAACTAGAACGTGCTGCCATATATGTACAGCATAGCAAAAAAGAAAGGAAAAAAGACAAAACAAAAAAAGTTCGAAAAAAACCGTTTCTTTTCGAAAAAAGGTGGTGTGCTTTGGGATGGTTGGAACATATGGTACACACCATATGTGGAAGCCAGGGCTCCCGGCGCGCACCGGCTTTTTTTGAAAAGAAACAGAGCCTCCACTGGGAATTGAACCCAGGGCCTCATTCTTACCAAGAATGCGCTCTACCACTGAGCTATGGAGGCAAGGGATGACGACGATTATACCAGAGTCTAGAGCGAGCAAAAGTGAGAGTTTTTATGTTTTGTGCAACACGAAATAATGCCGCGCCTGCTGCTGACTAGTAAAGTACCAATCGTCCTGTTGAAAAGTAACAGATCCACTGTCGATAACGATGAATGAGTTCTTTTGAGCTAAATCCGCAAAATCAGAAGTCGACCACTCTACCTGATACTCGTCGTTTGGCATTGCACTTGCAGACACTACAATGGCTACTCCGCCAGGCTCCAGTACTCGATACAACTCACTGAGCAGCTGATCTTTGTCAGGTATATGAACTAAAACATCTTTACAGTGAATACAGGAAAAATAATTATTAGAAAAAGGCAACTCTGTTCCAATGGCTTGCACTCCCATTAAGCGCTTTTCAACCGTTTCTCGAACCCCAACATTGCTAATTTCTAAACCAACTGGCGTTATACCTGGGACACGCCGCTTGAACTCTTGTAGCTCATATCCACCACCACTTCCAAGATCCAAAATTTTTGGTGATGGGATGCTTTGTAAATATTCCACCAAATTCCGCATACATGGAAGGTGAAAGTATTGGCTAGCGAACTCTCCGTTTGTCTTAGCCTCGGGATATCGATAGCGAATATAAAAAGTCTTTGCTTCTCCAGATGGCAATCCAGTACCGGACATTGTTGCGACAGATCTTCCGAGTACGGGAAATTCAGAGCTAGACATTTTTCGCGACATAGACCGAATTATTGTAGCATCTTGATTCAGTTTGTACCAATCGTCATTTCGTAACTGATGTTCTTCCATAGTAAC
>CAYUUK010000001.1:80107-95900 GCA_964447905.1 uncultured Pseudomonadales bacterium
CTTGATTCAGTTTGTACCAATCGTCATTTCGTAACTGATGTTCTTCCATAGTAACTAACTGTAAACCGTAGCGTGCTGCTACTCTCTCTAACTCACCCGGTGTCCACGAATACTGATGGTCATCATTCAAACCAGGTGCACTAACGAGTAAAACTCTACCATTGGGTTGGAGTACTCGAGAAAGAATTTTAAAAAAAACAAATTTATCAGGTACATGAACCAGAACATTCTTACAGTGAATAGCAGAAAACTCATTAAAACCAAAAAATAAATGTAAGGCATCCGCTTGAACTTGCTGCAAACCTTTCTCTTTACCAAGTCGAACGCCATCGTCATTCAGCTCAACAGAAATAAAATGTAGGGTCGGACCCCTGGAATGAGCACTTAGCTACTGCAGCTCTCCCCAGGGGTCCGACCCTGATGGACCCCGCCAACGTGCTGGTGCGTTTCCCCTGGAAAATCCAGAGTGGGTGGACGGCCACTGCCCACGAGCAGTAAGCACGGCTCCTCCCGTATATAAAGTATCGAGGAATTTAATTCCCAACACTTTTGGCGGGCCGTAATTACTATACCACTCAAAATTCCTGTTTTCTAGATCACACCAGAGGAAATCTCTTGTTCAATTTACCAAAAAAGAAACGAAAAAGCGGGATTTTTTATTAAAATCCCGCCCCTTCTCTTTTCGTGAATTCTTACAAATTCTTAACTATTCCAAATTCAAAGAACGCACCCATTCCTTAAACTCTTCACCGAGCTTCTCATGCTCCATGCCGAGTTCCACGATGGTTTTCATGTACTCCAGAATGTTTCCACAGTCATAGTACACACCGTTTTGAATTGGAATTGCGTGAACTTGCTCACCGCGCCCGCGCAACACGTTGATGGCGTCAATATACACCAGCTCGCCAGATTCGCGGCGGCGCTCGGCTTCTTCAATGGCCTCAAAAATGTCGGGATTGTAGACTTGTCCAGAAACAATCGCTAAATCAGATGGGGCCGTATCTTTGCCTGGTTTTTCGATCAGGTCGTCAACGCGAATGGCGCCGTCGCCCATTTCTTCACCAGCGGCAAAACCGTAGCGATCGTAGTCCTCTTCTTTTTTGGCGGTAATACCACCCAAAATGGTGGTGCCGTATTTGTCGTAGGCTTCAATCAGTTGTTGCACACGCGACTTGGGATTGGCCTTGATAAAGTCATCACCCCAGAGCACCACGAATGGATCATCGCCCATAATTTCGCGAGCATTCAGTATTGGTGTGGCGTTGCCCTTTGGACCCTTCTGACGCAGATAGTAAAAATTCGCCATGTTGCTAATGCGCTTGACTTCATCGAGCAACTCTTCTTTGCCGGGCTTTTGCAGCTGGGCTTCGAGTTCGTAGTTGTTGTCAAAGTGATCTTCGATACTTCGTTTGTGGTAACCGGTCACGATCACAATTTCGGTAATACCCGCTTCCACGAGCTCTTCCACAATTATTTGAATCACTGGCTTATCGACGATGGGAAGCATTTCCTTGGGCATCGCTTTCGTTTGCGGGAGAAACCGCGTACCGAATCCGGCGGCGGGAATAATTGCTTTGCGAATCGTTTTCGACATAGTTCGCACCTTTATATGTTTTTTGTCAGTGCCAGAACCAGCACTCAGTGAAAGTAAAAAGCCGAGTATTGGTGCGGCTCATACTTTGTACGCAGTCAGTATAGCAGATTTGCTAGCTAGGTTTCCCCTTCTTAGCAATTACCTCTGGAAGGGGAATCCCAGGATTCCCCTTCCAGAGGTAGTTGTGGGACAGGGTAACCCCAACCGCCTGTTTGCGCCACATATGATATACTACTCTCTCGATGAATCTCTCCACGTTTCTCTCGGCTGTAAAAGAATATCCTCGAGGGGTAATTGAAGAGTTTCGTAAAATCGACTGGCCGGAGTGGAAAGAAACCCGCCAGCTGACGACTGCTGTTCTGATTGTGGTCCTCATAGCCACAATCTTGGTCGGAGCACTCGATATGCTCTTCACCCGCATGACTCAGCTTTTACTCGGGTAATCAATTCAGATTCCAGCAGAAAAAAAGAAAACAACCAAACACAAACATAAGAGACTTATGGCTGACAACAAAACACAAAACCAAACAGTTCAAAACACTGACGATCAGGATGCTCCAGTAGCTCCAGAAGTGCAAGAGGTTACACAAAGCAACCCAAGCCACGTCATTATTGGCGACATCAGTGAGGATCCAGCGAAACAGCGTAAAGCCAAGTGGTATGTTTTGCACACCTACTCTGGTCACGAAAACCGCATCGCTGAAACCTTAAAGCAGCGCGCCGAGACCATGAACTTGACCGGCGAAATCTACGAAGTCTTAATTCCTACCCAAGAAAAAATCCAGATCCGCCGTGGAACCAAACAACAGGTACGCGAAAAGATCTTCCCAGGCTACATCATGGTTCGCATGAACCTCACTGACGAAGCCTGGCTCTGTGTGCGCACCACCCAGGGTGTGACCGGTTTTGTGGGCGTCGGCAACCAGCCTTCTCCACTTCCAAAGCACGAAGTCGAAGCTATCAAGAAATTCATGTCTCAGGGCGTTACCACCTACAAGGCGAACTTCACGGTTGGTGAAGCCGTCAAGATTGTGGATGGTCCGTTCAACGACTTCATTGGTACCGTCGACGGCATCGACGAGGACAAAGGCAAAGTTACCGTCTTGGTCTCCATCTTCGGCCGCGAAACTCCAGTGGAACTCGACTTCCTGCAAGTCAGCAAGTTGTAAAAACTTCCAGAAAACTCTTCAATTTTTTCTACGCCACCCTCACTTATTCAAGGGTTGTCGGCTGTTTCGAAATTTCAACCAGTGTATTGGGAAGACCAAAGTATCGCCACTGATCTGGCAAAGTGCGTAGTTCTGGTGCGGGAAAAGCTGCTGGGTTTTTGCGAACTTCTCGGCGCCAGCGAGAAACGGCATCTATTCCGAGTTGGTGCAAGATACCATTCAGACCACCTTTAGCAATCAGTACGGCGTCACCAGCTGACTGCACTGTTCGCAGCACTTCATACAATGCGCCTGTTGCCTGTGGCACATTTCCACTGCGTAGTGCGCGCACAAAGTACTGGCCCGTCACATATCGTACGTAATCTACGTCTCCACCAATCTGCAACAACTGCTCATACACCTGTTGTGCCTCTTCCAAAGTGGCGGCTTTCTGCAACTGAAGCAGTAAGCTTGCTCGACCTTGCTCATCTCCACTCTGCGCAAACCAGTAAGCTACATGGGCATGCAGAGTTTGCAGTTCAGGAGTGTCAAAAACCTGCGCCAAAAGCTCCACAAACTGCACTACATCGCGAAAAGCCTCCATATGGAGTCCTTTCCCATTTTCAGCATACCGCCAGCTAGTGAGTGCGCGTTCTCGTACCTGAGTGGTGTCATTTCCAATTGGATAGTATTCCTCGATAATTCGCTTTGCTTGCACTAATAACGGCACCGCTCGAACAAAACTCGATTCATTTTTCGCCGCCGAGCGAGTAAGAACATGCGCTAATCGGCCGACCTCTGCAAAAGCGGCCGAACCTTGCCTATCGGCGATACCTTGAGGTTGAGGGAGTCCGCGCAAAACCGTGCGCGCTTGTTATGCTGCAGCAGCAGTCTTTCTCTGCTCAGCGTGTAGACTCCATACTTCACCAATTTTTCTGTCCAGAGTTTCACCAACCGCTCGAGACACAAGCTTCCTTTCGCTCTTTTCCTGGCTTATGCAGCCTATATAGTATGAATATATCACATGTGGCAAGAAAACCTCTTTCTATGCGAAAAATGTCGTTTTCTTGCCACTTGCCAGACCGTCACTACCGAAGCGCAAGGAACTCTACCGTGGGATGAGCTTCATTTCTGATCAACGGCCAAATATCTTGAAAGTGATCAGAGCCTGAACTCATGTAACGCCAGGTCTGTTGTATTCCCTTGAGTTCGAGTATTTGCTGAGTATACTTTCCCGGTGATGCCACTACCTGCTCACTCCACAGACGCGCAGCAACGTCAGATTTTTTCTCGGTGTTTGAGTTCGAAGACATATTTGCTAATACACTTCTCCACCACTGCGGGACGATAACATCAAGACGAAAATTCCACCAAGCGTGCTGATAATACAGCTCTTCAGCGCGTACCTTTTGTTCCCGAGTTAAAGGCAAAGTACCCAGTATCGCATAATTTCGAGACACTTCAGCCCATGAAGCGTGTTGATCTTGCAGAATGGCAAACGGTAGTCTGCTCTCGCGCTGCCCTTTCTGGTGAGGCTCAGTATTTTGTAACAAGTGCTGAACAGCGTTTGCAATAGGAGATACCTCCAACGACACACTTTGTGCTGCCCGACTCACTTCTTTTACCTCTGGATTACCTAAAAACCGCAGAAGAACCTGCAAATACTTCTGCATATCTCCCAAAGCGTTTACGTAGGAATGAGAATCTTTATTATCGGCATGATACCAATCAAGCGTACGCCGAAAAACAGTACTTGGTCCTGACCCAACCGGATAGCGCTCTTCGATAATCTCTCGCACACTCATGAGCAGTGGCAGAGCTTCTTCTAGTTGAACAGTATTGCAAGCCGCTGCTAAAGTAAGTATCGCCGCCAAACGACCGATCTCCGCTGAGGCAGCTCTCTCACGCCTTGAAGTACTTACCAAATCAATTGAATTGAGAAGTTGGCGAGCTTGCGCAGCAGCAAGGACAGTATCTCCAGAAGTGTGCAGCCTCCAAATCCGCGAAGACTGCTGTTGTAACTCTGGACGAATGTTGCTTGGCATACCTGCCTGCCCTTCTTTTTTATTCTTTCGAATCAATAAGGTGTCTTTATACCCAATTATTTTTGTTTGCACAAGTTGCGAATCAATATGCTATAATTCACCTCAACTTCGCTCGCCGAGCTACCATCAGAACGCTCCCGAGAAGAAGCAGCGGAAACGCGAAATGTCTCTTTTTTACGGCTGCAAACGCCGTTTTAGCAATTTCTCGTTTTCTCTGATAAGTATAAAAAACATTGATATAAAAAGGTATCTGGAAGGATAGCAATGGCTAAAAAAGTCAAAACAGTCCTGAAGTTAAACCTGCGTGGTGGTGCCGCCAACCCGGCCCCTCCAGTTGGTCCTATTCTGGGTCAAGCCGGTATTAACATCATGGAGTTCTGTAAACAATATAATGACGCTACGCAAGATCGTCGCGGTGAAGTCATCCCTGCGGAAGTAACGGTTTTTGAAGACAGTTCATTCAAGTTTGAACTCAAAAAAGCCCCAATGGCCGCCATGATCATGAAAGAACTCGGCATGCAAAAAGGCGCTAGCAACGTAAAAACGGAAGTCAAAGGAACACTTTCTGAAGACCAAATCCGTAAAATCGCTGAAGAAAAAATGAGTGACACCAACGCCACCACCGTCGAAGCCGCCATGCAAATGGTGCGCGGTACGGCTCGCAGCATGGGTGTGAAGACGGAATAAGGAGACACATGGCAGACAACAACACAGTACTCAACATTGATCCCGAAGAATTGGCCGCCAAAATGGCTATGGACAACGGAAAATCTCGTCGTGCTTCTCAAGAGCAAGCCAAGGTAGAAGCCGCCGGTGAAGCCTCTCTGGCCAGCGAATCGGTTGAAGAAACCACCGAAGCCGCTCCAGAACCAACCAAGGTGAAGCGCGAACGCAGCCAAAAGTACGTCCAAGCTCGCAGCATGGTTGACCGCACCCAGTTCTACTCTGTTGAAGACGCAATCGAACTCGTCAAACGCACTTCTTACTCTGCTTTCGATGGCACGATTACCGCGCACATCAACATGAAAAAAGAACTCAAGCCAACCGATGTGAAGATGCCTCACGCCGCCGGTAAAAAAGTGCGCGTCGGTATTATCGACGACGCCTTACTCGCGGAATTTGACGCTGGCAACTTTGACTACGACGTGCTCGTCGCTACTCCAGACATGATGAAGAAAGTCGCCAAGTACGCTCGCGTACTCGGTCCAAAAGGCTTGATGCCAAATCCAAAAACTGGCACCATCACCACCGACCCACAAGCCAAAAAGGCAGCTCTGGAAGGCGGCAGCATGACTCTGCGCTCAGAACGCAAGGCTCCTCTCGTGCACGTCACGATTGGAAAAACCAGCCAACCTACGCAGGAAATTGCTGAAAACTTACAGGCTATTCTGAACGCCACCAAATCAGGTACCGTTCTGAAAGTCACCCTGGCCCCAACTATGGGTCCCGGCGTGAAGGTGAGTTTGTAAACTCCTCACACGAGACTAAAATGAAAAAAGAGCGGCAAATTGCCGCTCTTTTTTTGGCTACATCGACTACAGTAAAGATATGTTACGTTTTTTTGATAAAAGAGATAATCATTCTTACCAAATTCTTACTTTTTTTCTGCTATACTCGCTGAAATACTTATAACCACCGCATGCCTATACGAATCATAGACGACAGCCGCTCCCAACCGACTGAACATATTCGCCCGTCCCTTCTTTCCGAAATTTCTCAACGCCAAGCTGCTCTGCAGCGGCTCAAACCCGCCATCAACGCTCTTTCGCCGTCGCTAGATCCAGGCGAGAATTACGAACCGCTCAACACGATCCGCCACTCTGTAGCACTGGAGCTTGAACTGGCGAAAGCGCAGGCACTCATGAAACAGCCCGATACTCGCGTCCCGGCAGAAAACTGGGACGAGATTCTCACGCCCACGCAAGAAGAACTCACCGCGGCCTTTGTTGCGAAAGCGCAAGAACTGGGTTTTTCGGCAAAGGAAGTGACGAAGTATGTCGAACACATTGAAGCCTACTACCGCATTTTGCAGGCGGCGTAGGCATGTACTCTTCCTTTTGGGGATTTTTGTGCTATACTAAACCTCTTGAATCCAGAGACAGCACCGAAATCGTGCCGAGGAAACACATATTTTTGTTTTTTTGACCCACTGTGGTCAGTTTCTCTCCTCGATTTCACCACGTTTCTCGATTCCGAATACTGTACGAAGAACAAGAAATTGGAGATACAATGCCAAGTCAGAAAAAAGTTACTGTAGTCGCTGATCTGCAAGAGAAAGCTGGTCGCGCTAAATCTATCGCCTTTGCCAAATATTCTGGCATGGACGTGAAGACACAAAACGACCTCCGCGCCAAGATTAAAGAAGCTGGCGGTGAAGTCATTATTGCTCGCAACCGTTTAGTTGACGTCGCCTTGAACCGCCCAGAAGGTCTCGGTGAAATGCTCCAAGAGCAGCTCTTGACCCTCTTCTCTTACGACGACGCCGTGTCTGCCTTCAAGGCTTTGAAAGACTTCATCGCGGAAAAAGGTTTGCCAGAAATTCGCGGTGGTTACTTTGAAGAAAAAGTGATCACTACTGCGGAAGTCGAAAAACTCGCCAGCATGCCAAGCAAGCCAGAATTGGTCGGTATGTTGCTGCGCCAACTGCAAGGCCCTGCCTACGGTTTGCGTAACGTTCTCGAAGCTGGTCCTCGTAACTTGGTCTACGCTTTGAGCGCGATTGCTGACAAGAAAAAAAGCGAATAAATCAGCAAATAAAAAAGAATCCTAATAGGAGATAAAAAGAAAAAATTCAAGAGGAAAGAACACAACAACCCATCAGGAAAAAGGACTCACCTTCCCTGCGGGTTACACGTTGAAGGAAAGTCCTTTTGGATAAATAAGGAGAAAATATGGCAGACGAAAAATCATTGTCTGAAAAAGTCCAGAAAATCGTGGACGCCGTTAAAGAACTCTCTCTCATGGAAGTGTCTGAACTCGTTTCCGCTTTGGAAGACGAATTCGGAGTATCCGCTGCTCCATTCATGGCTGCTGGCATGATGCCTGCTGCTGGTGGTGCTGAAGCTGCTGAAGAGAAGACTGAATTTGACGTCGTTCTGAAATCTGGTGGTAGCAACAAAATTGCTGCTATTAAAGCCGTTCGCGGTATCAAGTCCGACCTCGGTTTGGCTGAAGCCAAGAAATTGGTCGAAGACGCTCCTGTCACCCTTCTCGAAGGTGCCGACAAGGAAACCGCCGAAAAAGCCAAAGCTGCTCTCGAAGAAGCTGGCGCTGAAGTCGAGCTTAAGTAAGACTTTTAGGATAATAACAAGGAAGGCCGCGGTTGCGGCCTTTTTTGTTTTTGTCGGAGGAGGTTTCCCCTACTCAACAACCACCTCAGGAAGGGGAAACCTAGGTTTCCCCTTCCTGAGGTACTTCAACCGTAGGGTAACCCCAACGGGGACACTCCTCTTATTGACTCCCTTTCAACCTCTCTGCTATTCTTCTCTATAGACTGATACAGAAACAACCCAAAGGAGAAACCTCGCATGGCCGGCCAGTCCACCACCGATTCAAATGGAAGCACAACTCCATCATCTCAAAAAAGTGACTCGGATCTTAGCCTGGACAACTTGCCAGACTTGCTGACCGTCCGCGAAGTGGCCGAACTCCTACGCGTCTCTCCCCTCACCGTCAAACGGTGGGGCAAACGCGGCAAACTTCCCGCCATCCGCATAAATTCCCGTGGTGATCGTCGCTATCGCAAGGAAGCGGTACTATGGTTGTTGGGAATTGATGCGAACGAACAATAACCCACTCAGCAACTCTCTTCTCTGAATAAGAAGCATGGTATATTTTTTCTATGCCTGTCAGATCCGAAACATGGTTCCGAAGAAATGAAACTTCATTAAACGAAAATCGACTCTCTTCGCGTGAAAAAATAAGAAAATTCTCAATCTATCTTTCACTTTTTGCAACCACACTCGCTCTCTTTGTTTTGATCAAAGCGGAAGAATTAAAAAACCTCTACAAAAACTGGATCTCCAGTAATCGGGAAGCGGAAGCTGTCGCTATCTGGGCCGATGATTCCTTTGAAGAGGGAGATTGGCAATCCGGATTGCGCTACGTAGCAACAGCAACAGCTTGCCGAGTATCACAAGAACTGAATAAACAGTGGTGCATACCTTTTCTAGCCAAAAAAAATTCTCTCTTAATGACAGAGCTCAGCGGAACTGAATTGAGGCACACGAGCTACGATGCCGGAGGACAATCTATAGAACTCTTCTCTTTACCCGAGCAAACGCAAGTAACCGAACAGATGCAGCTCTCAGAAATAGTTTTTTCTATCGAAGAATTTCCCCAAAATATACAAGTTGTGAATTATCAGCAATTACAAACCATTCTGCGCAACCCAACACTTCATGGTGAAGTACAATTTTTATGGCGTCTGAGTGATCAGAACAACGAGGGTCAAGCACCTGACTGGGGATGTCTCCAGGGGGAGTGTATCAACCGACCTGCCCTGCAACAAGGTCTCTCAAATCCTGAAAATGTTTTCGTGGGTACAAATCATGATGGTGAGGTATTTATTGCAAGAGGCAGTAACTCTCTGTCACTCGACAGCATAGACTCTGTTGCCCGAATGTATTGGCCTATCGACATGCAGGCCGACAATTTTTTCGATTCCCTTTCAGGCTTTATTCACTCGTCTCTCACCATGATTGCGGAACAAAGCAGTGAACCTGGAGCCCTTATCGATACTTTAGCAACAGATGCCAGTGGCAACGTGTTCATTGTTCGGGTGCTACCAGCAACTCTCCTCAATCACGAGTTGTACCACACAGTTTTACAGGAACTGAGAAATCGTGGAGTGCAAGAATGGGTTATTCCCGATACTACACTCTCGTTGCTCAACATTGCTCCTAGTGATAGTTTGGGCCTCATTCCGAGTTCAGAAGATACTCTGGTCAACTTTGCACCTTTTAATGAGCTTGGCGAGATTCGTTCTCGAAGAACCGATTATTTGCCGAATCTCGATCTCGCTTTGTTTCCTCGGCAAACAGGTATATATTTTGTATCCACGATTCACAGCGAACTGCCACAAATCACCGTACAACAAGAAGATACTATACAGGTCGTCACGGCTGAGGCTCCAGAGTTAGAGCCCTATCGGCCAGGTGAGCACCTACTGCGTATTCCGCGTGAGTCTATTCCGAGTCAGGTGTCTAGACATCACTTTGACGCTGCTTTGCAGGGTCTTTTTGTTTCCCTCGGGTATTCCTATGAATCTGAGAAGATTGTTCTGAGCGCTGAATACTATTCCAGAGAAACTCGCTCAGATAACTTGATTGAGTTTGGCATCTATTACTGTGAAGGAGATATGTGCTCCGCTATCGCATCAATGAGCGCTTATGGCCATGGAGAAATACAGATCTACAATCAACTAGAATTTATTAATAGCACTGTCTTCTACGACCCTGACAACATCTACTGGCCTCACCAATTCGTTAGAGCAGCACTAGAAGAAGCAAAGAAGATTGACCATGCGCAAATCTCTCCTTGGGCTGAAAACTATAATCAAACCTATACCGAAGAAGAAATATTCCAGCTCTACTTTATAAATCCCGTTGACTGGTACAACTATGATATTCCTCCGGAAATTCTCTCGCATCTCAGCCTCAATCCCCAAGAGCATGCGCTTTTTCTGCGTGACTATCGTGCTGAAGAGTTTTCTTCATTTGCTCGAGATCTTTTGTACTTGGATGGGAGCGTCCAAAGAACTCTCCTTACTCGCTTTCAAAGCACGGGACAAAGCATTTTTCTGTATATTTTCCGTAAACACGATGATGGCACTTTTTCCCCGGCATACAGTATCCAGGTGAGCGGTCAAGGTGAATGGATTGCCAACGCCACTACTTCTTCGGGATGGCAATCTCAACTCAACCTTTCCATAGACGTCCGTGAACACCCTCTCTCTACTCAAAGAACGAACACTCAAACCATTATTCTGCACCGCGAAGCAACTCTTTTTTCCGCAAATGACACGATCCCTGATCTCGCTTTTTACCAACAAACGCTCTATCCTGACGGCTTACCAGATTTCAGCGTGGGAAGAGGTATCGCCCTTGGTGAATTTGAACGATTCGCTCATTTATATCCAGGCATAGAGTTGCTGTCGGTTCCTCCAGATACACACTCCCAAAGCATTCTTCAGATCATTGAAGATACCTTTCCAGAATATACACTTCCTGATCAATATTCGCTCTTGTTCGGCCACACCGATGATAACTACCAACTCATTCTTTCCGACAATTTTAGCCGACCGATAGCCTCGATTACTGTGCTCACTAGAAACTTACAAGGTCAAACCAGAGTTCTCTTACACACGCTGCAGCCAGACGGAATACATACATTTGTAACGAATAGTCAGTTGGTGGATAGTGCCTATTACACCGAAGAACAAAGAAGTCAAAACATTGAATTTATAGATACAGTCTTGCATCACTTTGAAGCTCTTTCAAACGAGAGATCAGAATAACGCGCGAACAAACTGAATCAACCGCACCTGTCGATGCCAACGCCACGGTTGGAGTATCAGGCGCCAGAGCCATTCTAGGCCTAAAACCGTCAGGAAAGTGGGCGCTTTCCGTACATTTCCGACTAACACATCGAACGATCCCCCGCACACAAATGCTATCTTAACGCCATTTTGCTCGAGCTGATCTCGATACTGTTGGATCCAGTGTTCTTGATGAGGAGCACCAAAAGCCACGAACACAATGTTGGGACGCACTTCTTGCAAAAACTGCAGAACGCGGTGGTGCTCTTCCTGTGTCTGTTGTGTCGGAGTCCGGGCCCAAAGATCGCGAATGTTTGTGTACCCAAAACTCCCAAAACACCAGGTCTGATCAGGATCAACCTTGTGAGCGAGCTGCTCGGCTATGCCTGGCTTTGCACCCAAGAGAAAAACGGTGTGGTCAGCGCGGTTGGGGGCATGAAAAAGCCACCACTCCACCACTGTTCGCCCCGCAGCGCGCCGAATTTTCGCTGGCAGCGATTCCTCGTGGCGCACGTACTTCAACCACCAATTCGCCCACACTAAGCCAATTCCATCGGGCAAAAAAAGATCGAATTGTTGCAGATCTTGCCAGAATTGCGCGTCTTCACTGCTCTGCACGACCTGTTCTGGATTCGGAGTGGCCACAGTAAGCAAGGACCGCGGCGATTTTTCAGACAACTCTGTCACCAAATGGAGCTGCAGTTTCTTTTGTACTGCCACGATACCCTTGGTCTCAACATGCTCTAGTATCCACTGCATATGATAACGAATACTCATGACAGGTCCCTTTCCCGCAAACTGCGCATGCCCAAAACCTCTACGGTTCGTGGCACCACTACCATGGGTGTTTCCAGAGTCGGCGACAAGATATGGGCGGCATTCACTGGCGCTTCTTCCCAGGCTAAAATGCAGCCTTCGGAAGTGATCGTGGTCATAAATTCCACTGGAATGCTCGACAAAAAGTGTTGCCACTGCTCTTGGATGCTCTCGGTAAGCGCATCGCCTTCTGGGATATCTTCCCAAGCAAACCAAGTGCTGTACTGCACATAGCCAAACGCCACCAGTCCAAAAGAAATGCCAGCGCTGTCAACAATGCCAACAGCATACCCATGGGAGGTGTGATGTGGGAGGCCGGCCCCCGCGGCTACAGCCAACAACGGATGCACCGTAGTCACTTGGCGGGCGCCTGACGAGTACGCCACTTGCTGCCAGACTTCCTGCATAAAGGGCGATACCTGATTTGAGAGACTCACAATCACGTGCGGCTTCAAGATAAATCGTGATCCCAAAACTAAACGAAACAGTGAGCGCAAGAAAACCACACTCCCCACTTCATCAAATACTTCCAGTGCTCCAAAAGGCTTGATGACTTTGCTTTCGCCGAGGCCCGCGTGCTCCACTTCGCGAGCATCGTCACCAAAAGCGACGATTTTATACGACGGCATCTCCACTAAAATTCGCGTGGGGACTCGATACACCGCCCCTTCGGAACCAGTTACATACGTGATTGTGGCGGTTGGGACAACAAATACATCGGATTGCCACCACTGCCAGACATTTTGAAACATATCACGTATAATTGTATACGCTTATGACCAATGCACGTAGTCGAATATTATGGACCCTGTTTGCAGTCGTTTCTATTGTTTCGGGAACGCTCATCGCGATTCGTTTCGCCCAGGGGTACCGCCCCTCGCGCGACACGCTGGTGGCTGGCAATGGTCTGCTGGTAGTGAACTCCACCCCTAAAGGTGCCCGTGTATTTATCAATGACCGATTCACCACCGCCACCGACGATACCATTTATCTCGATCCGGCTGAATACTCAGTCAGTATTCAAAAAGATGGCTACTTCACCTGGAACAAAACCGTCCAAATCGAACAAGAACTGGTTACGCAAGCAAACGCCTTACTCTTTCCTACAGCGCCCACCCTTTCACCCCTTACTTTTTCTGGTGCCGAACACCTCGCTCCCTCTCCTGATGGCCAACGCATCGCCTTTTACTCCGCCTCGTCTTCGGCCCAAACTAAAAATGGTTACTACATCCACGAGCTTTCCGATAATCCGCTCGCCTTCCAGCGTGGTTCTCGCCAGATTGCCCAAGTATCAGAACTCTTCCCGCCAGAAGAAACTCAGATGCTCTGGTCACCAAATAGCTCACAAATTATCCTGATTTCTCCCTATAAAGCCGTACTGATCGATCCGTCTCGTCTCAATGACCTCAACGAACTCACCGACATCAGTTTCCAGCTCAACACTATTTTGAGTCAGTGGGAAGAAGAAATGTACTTGCGCGACCGGGAACGCTTGGCCGTTTTCCCAACTGAGATCCAGCAAATCGCCACACAAAGCGCGGTCAACGTCTACTTCTCACCAGACGAAGAAAAAGTGCTTTACACGGCCACTGAGTCCTTTACACTCACAGACAATATCGTGCCCGCCAAACCGGCTTCCAACTCCCAACCACAAGAGCGAACCACTGAAGTCGGCGGCATCTACATTTACGATCGCGACGAAGATCGCCAGTTCCGCATTGGCACCGACCAACAGTACCTCACCGCCCTGGCCATCAAAAACTCCGACGCCGACCAAACCAACAACGCCGTAGAAACCACCACCACACAACACTCCGCCACGGTTGATCAACTGGACTTGCGCACCCTCACGAACAGCGGCGAAACCGCAGCGCTGTCAAGCGAGACCACCCCAGCCCCGCAATTTAATCCGCAAAAAGTCCTGTTGGCCAATGATCTTTACCGACGACCGGTTTCGCTCGAGGCTTCACCATCAGCCTTCCAGCGCCTGCAAGACGCCGATGGCGACATCGATCGCACGATTATTTCTTTCAAGACGTATCACTCACCGCTCTTCTCGCACGGTTTCCAGTGGTTCCCTAACTCATACCACATCATCACGCACGACGCCGAGGGCATCACTATCTCTGAGTACGACAACACAAACGCCGTCCGCGTCTACTCCGGCCCGTTCCAACCCGACTTCGTCTACCCCTGGCCCAACGGCTCTCGCCTCATCATCCAGACGAACTTCAACCAAGGCACGAGCGTACCGATTAATTTGTATACTATCGATTTGAAGTAAATTCAGCCTGGCGCTTGCCATTAGCTAACAGAGAAATAACCAGAATTCCGATAGGATGTTTTTCTCGACGATATATTTCACGAGCGACATCAGATTTTTCTGAAGAAAAGGCACTTTTACCAATCATTTGAGCTAATAAAAGAACAGCATTGCTTTCTGCTGCATTATATTCTGAAACTAATTTATTAATATATATAATGTCGCGGTCATCTCTGGCATCATCGAAGGCTCGAATGAGAGGACTTTCTAATCTAGATATCATTTTTTACTTTCAAATCAGTTTTTTTAACAACTATATTATATCAAACCCAACTCCCTGGCTGAAAAGAAGAAATATTCACTATAATACTGACTACAGCTCCCGTAGTTTAACGGATAAAACAAGCGCCTCCTAAGCGCTAGATCCAGGTTCGATTCCCGGCGGGAGCACAGCTTTTTCATTCATCGCCAAGCGAAGAATGAAAAAGATTTGTTTTTGTCATGGACAAGAAGCTCCTCAGTTCCGACGGGATCGAGCCTACCGAATAGAAACGAAGACAAGATAACCTAGTGCATGCGGAGTGAGTAACAACTAACGCAGTCGTGGATTCTCGGCGAAGGCACTTTTGCTACCCATTAATAATTTATTCAGCAACATATATTGCAAACATGCTGTATAATGCACACCATATATGCCACCGGAATTATTATTACCTCCTCAACAAGAAGTTGACTGGCCGGAAGTAATTAATACTGAAGTGCATAGCCAAATGTATAATTATCTTCTTCCCAAGAATCCCGATGTCATTGCTCGCATGGTTCAAACAGCTGTTTTTGAGGTTCTCTCTGGGAACGAAATGAGTGATGGAGAACTTAACCGAGCAATGGGAGATAGCCCAAAGATCACACAAAATGAGAAGACTGAAATATTTGCTCGTGATCTTTTCGAGATACCACAAAGACTCTCAGAAAACAAAAAATACAGTGACGAATGGAAAGAAGCTGTTACTCAGGGAGATGCTGCAAGAAAATTATTTTCCTCACGTACTCCTCAGACGCATTTTTTCGCAAAATATGACTACTGGCAGGGGATGCCTATGAAAAGTTAAATTCAAGTATCTACCCATCCTACTGAACGTTCGGTTGTTTTAGAAGCACCTCTAGCAGAAATAGGACATATAATAGGCTTCCCTGAAAAATTACTCAGTCGTGAATTAGCAGGTGTTGACCTTGCTTCTCTAGAAATCAATTCTCAAGCTTATTTAGAATATCTTTGTCGGTCCTTCGGCCTTCCATTCCAAGATGTTATCCAAAAAATGTTCGATGATGCACAAAAACGGCATTTCATTAATGCTATTAACAAAAGTCCCGAGCAACCTTCTAAAAAAA
>CAYUUK010000002.1:0-20845 GCA_964447905.1 uncultured Pseudomonadales bacterium
TTCTACAACAACTTTAAAACAGACCTAGGCCTAGAGTTTGACCGCTTCCAAGATGGGGAGAGTCAACCACTTGATTTTATCTTGAAAGCCAAATTTCCTGAAGGCGAATCTGATGAAGAAGTAGCAAGTCGTTTAGAAGGTTTTTTTGCCGATATGGAGAATCAACACCAAGGGAAAACTATTTTGCTAGTTACACACTCTGGGGTTATTCAGGCAATTAGGTATTTACTCGGCAAAAACAAAGAGGAAATTTACTTAACAGCGGTTCCTTCTTGTCATATTGAAATTTTTTAATTAATACCCTTTCCCAAAGTGTCCAGTCCAGGAAACAGCAAAACTGGCTGAAGCTTGTAGAGTTAACAACATAGTGAGAGCGAAAAGGTTTGCTTTCATATGACTCCTTTCAATTTGGAAAAGACTTTTTACATTAAATGCAATCTTGGCCTGTACTGTTTTTGCCAACGGAATTGAACCGTTGTGACTTTGGGCAAATTGGGGAAAGATACTATTAAAGAGCTTTAGTTAATTTTACTCTGGTTTAATTTGCTTGGCAATATTACTCTTTTGTAAAAAAATAGAGAGATGAACAATTAACTGGGCTAATTGATGTAATTTAGAGAGTGCCATGGATTCAGGTATCCCGCCAAGTAGTGATTGGAAGTGGTTGATACGTGCTCTACGTTTCTTATCAAGGTGGAAATATTCGCCATAAAGTTGGTCCCACATAAAATCGTAGCCTGTATATTCTGATACTTGTCCATCTTTTTCTTCTCTTATCACCATTGGAGATGAATCAATGATGCCCTTGTAGACTCTTAAATATTCATCATATTTTTCTTTATTTTCAGGATTTAACTTTATTAGCTTACGGACAAATTTATCAAAACGAATAGGTTCTTTTTGTGCAATAAATATTCTGATTCTCATCCCAAGAGATTCGATGCTTTCTCTTGGTGGGGTCGAAGAGGTAATTTTTACATCCTGACCTCTTTTATAACTCATATTGGATTTAATTTTATGCTTTGGATTAAAAAAACTGCATTGTCTCAATAACTCTGCTCGCTCTATAAATAGTTCGATTTCTTGATTCATATTATTTAACCTTAACTCCAAGTTGCCCCAGGTTCCACCAATTCTCAAAGTCCTCAATTAAATCTTGTTTTGCGGTATCTTCAGTCACTTCAGAGAATAAATCTGCTTTTTTACCAATATCTTTTAGAGACGCTCCTGGACTAAAAACTTTTTGTCCATCAATGATAATAAATCTCCCGTGAGCTTGGTCATGTGATTTTACTGTCAAACTAGGAAATTGCTGCTGAAATAACGGCAGTTCTTGGATAAAAGGTTTTAAGTCTCGATAATTACCATCCTTAGTTAGCAGTCGAATTTCCAAACTTGGATTAGAAGAAATAATTTGCTCTAAAATATCTAGAAGACGAACGCCAACAAAATTATCTTGAATATCAATTTTTTTGTAGCCTGACCAAGGGTTTCACGAATTATTCTACTACCAGTGTATACCGCACCAGATTTGACTAATTGTTGTTCAATCGGCAACTCAATATCACTTAGTTCTATAAATTCCGCTAAAAAATCTCTTAGAGATTGCAGCATACCAAGGTAATCCTTAGCAGCGTATTTACCCGGATAGGCTGTTTTCCAGTGAGCACCACTATTCCACTTATCAAATTTTCTACCAAAAAGGTCATTTGTGCTGGTATTAGATACTAAAAAATCTTTAAGTTTCTTTTCGCATTCATCTACCTCATTTACCAGAGCAAAACCGGAGTTGCCTAGTTCTAAAACTTTATCTGCCTCTTGTAGTAAATTGATTGCTTCATTCATAATCAAATAATACCCGAAAAATAATAAATTGTGAGGAACAAAAAATGGCAGAACCATCAGAAGACTATCTCCAGAAGATAACAAAAATATTTTTAACCGGTTACAACAAGGAGCGCGACGCTAACTTTATATGGAAAGATGGCAAGAGCTATGTAGCAAAGGGAAACAAAACTCCTTGGGCTGATGCTATTGTTTTTGATGGTGATAAAAAGTTATACATCCAGCACAAAGAGGTGGTTTGGGACGCAAAGCATCACAAAGCTAGAGCCAGCTATGCCGAGAAACTAGTGAGTCATCTGGTTGCCCACCTGCATAGAGTAGGGTTAGATGAATACACTATTCACGTTAATATTCATCCTGCCAAGATTCCCACCTCTGATAGAGGATTACACGAAATTTCTTTCAATTTGGAACACCTCATTCGACTTAGAGATAGAAAAAGCTTTTCATCTAGACAGCCAGTTTTCTCTTACGATAAAGATGACGATATTTTCCTTTCAGAGTTAAAAGAAGTATTTTCATACATTCATATTTTCCATTCTCCAGGCCAAAAGAAACCTGTTTTTGGCTTTGGTTGGTCAACTGGTGAAATTAGACCATTGCCTCATTATGGCGACGTAGTTATTTCGATAATTGAAAGAAAAGCAACAAACGATAGGGATGTTATTCTTCTACTTGATGCAACTACAATTATTGATGAGTATGACTTGTCTCTAATAGAAAATGGCTTGAAAAATGAACCTATTAACCAAGAAGTTTGGATAGTTGAAAATTTTGTCGGCAAGGAAAAGACAACAAGGTTAAATTAAATATAAATTGAAAAATGTATTTTTCAATAAAACTAATAAATAACGTACAGACCAAGCTATACTATTATCCTAAATCGCCCCTTTAAGGGTATCTCTCACAGAGGGGGTCTGGGGTAGATTTTGGGAAGTTAGTAAGCTAAAGCCGGAGCGGGTAGGTACGCCTCCCCCAGGCTTGCGATGAAGGCTTGAAAGTCCTCCAACGCCTGGACAATCTCTGATAAAATGTTTGAACCAGCCAAACGGTGGCTCACACCACACATATACGCAAACTTGCCTCAGTACTCACTCACTTCTTTTCAACTTTCATTTTCTATCTAGAAAGACATACTTTTACCTATGCAACTCAAAAAATGGAAGCTCATAGAGAAAAAAGATGTATCGCCGAGTAAATGGTTTCCTATTGAACTGAGAACGTATCAGCTCCCAAACGGCAAAATTGTTGATGATTTTACGGTGACAACTCTTTCTGATGTGGCAATGATCGTTGCGGTGACCCCAGAAGAAAAAATTGTATTCGTTAAACAGTATAAGCCTGGATACGACGAAATTATATTAGAGTTTCCTGCCGGAAGAATGGAAAATGAACACAAAGAAATTCAAGAAACGGCAAGACACGAACTAGAGGAAGAGACAGGAATTAAAGTAGAAGAGCTCGAGTATTTTGGAGTCTTCGCTGGTTTTGTAACGAAAGCCACCGAAAAAGTTTACTGCTATTTTGTTGAGAATGCAGAAATCAACTCAGAGCAAAATTTGGATGAAAATGAAGAAATCGAGGTTGTAACCTATACCTTTAATGAAGTTGAAGAGCTGATTCAAGAAAATAAAATCAACGCAGCGATCACTGTGGCAGCATGGGATCTGGCAAAAAGAAAATACGCTCATAAGTTTTCTTCCTGGAAATAACGAGCGTTCGATACCCTCTGGATGCAAGAATCGCAAAAAGCTTCATATCTTCTAAAAAATTGATTTCATTTTCCGCTTCACTCTTGCGAGCACTAATTTCCTTCTCAAGAGCCTTTGCTTCTGATTGGCGATTTTTATGTTCGCCTTTTTTTGATCATCGTTCTCTTCAGCAGTCGCCAATAAGTGTTAAATAGCAAACAAATCGACACCTCTTTCTCCGAGATCGAGGTCATACTTGAGTGTATCTGTTCGGTTTGTTTTGGTGGCCTCTGCCGATCTTTTCATTACTGCAGGGTATCTGACTTTAGAATATATATGGAAAAATTCGTGCGCAAGCAAGTACCTGAGCTGAGCATTAGCATCAAACCCGTTGCCTTTTTGAGTTTCTCGGGCAATACCCGCTAAAAATACTAAGTTCAGCACAACTCGCAGTTGGCCTTCATCGTTATACTCAAAAAAAGCATTCGTGCCATATTGAAGCACAGCAAATTCTATTGAGAGGGGACGATCAAAGGAAAGATGTAAGGAGTGCAACAATTCATATATGATTTCTGATATATCAAGTGAAAGCATTTGAGTACTCTGCTCAATACTGTCCAAATAGCCTGGGTATTGCTGCTTTGCTTCGAAAATCTCATCATTCAAAATAGACTCAATGCTTCTTGCGAAAGCGTGCGGTTTCTTCTTTTCGCCATGCGATAGACTGTGGGAATACTCTCTTCTTTGATTCGGCATATATGCAGTAATTGTATCGCACCGGTATACAATGTCACTCAGCCTTCTCCCCATACCTATACACATCCGCCTCTGGATCGACGTACCCACGCTCAATCAACTCCCGCAACAACAAATAGCTAAACACAATCCGTCCGCGCTCGTTGAGGTGATCCGCGTTACTGAAAAAGGTCATGTTGTCGGTAAAGTCAGTGCGTGTGGTGAAGTCGATGTACTCTACGCCTTGCGTATCGGTTTGCGCCAAGTTGTCGTACAGATAGACCTGCTTATAGTCGTCGAGCAAACCGTCTTCCAAAATAGAGGTCACCGGAATGGTGATCAGTACCGGCCGCCAGTTATTTTTCAGACAGTACGCGATCAGTTTCTCCAGCTCGCGGCGATTGTAGGCAAAATAGGCGGGATCGAATTCTTCCGTGTGGTACCACTTGTTGAAGATAAAGTTCATGTTGTCCATGTAGGTGGCGCGCGGAATTTTGCGCGGGTGGGCGAGTTCGTACTCGATTGACTCCACGTAGGTAAAGTACTCTTTGGTTTCTTTGAAGGGGATCGCTTTGTGCTCAGCAGAGGCCGTAGCTTCTCGGGGATCAATCCACTTTTCTTCGGCCGCGATGCGCTCGCGCACTTAATCGCCGTAGGCTTTACGCCAAGAGTAGCCCGCGCGGATAAACGGGGCAACGGTGGTTTGCAGGTAGTCACTCACTTTGAGATCTGGAATCAAAAACGGACTCACGCGGCCGTAGTAATTACCCTGCATGCCGTCGGACTGGTCAGCCTTGCGGTGCGAAAAAGAAATGTGCGACACATCAATCAAGATGACCGCGCCATCGGCAATCTGGTTTTCGTACTGCTGGAGTAAAACACGGTCAAAGCGAAAGCGTTGGGCCACGCCAGCAAGTTCAAGTCCGCGCAGATTATAGAACTCGAACGTAATCCCATCAGCGGCATGCGAGTTCCCTACTTTCACAATTTCATACGGTTCTTCAATTGCTGGATGCTTCCATAACGGACCGAGCTGGGGATACTCCAGTTCATAGATATCCCGATAGACCGTATCGACCAACAAAAGCGTGGCCACAACCACTACAGTTAACAAAAGTAGGCGAGCAAGAATATATTTCATAGCTTAAAACTGGAAGTAAATAAACTCCTGTATTTCTGTTTGACTCAAAAGAAAAATAAGTATCATCGCCACCGAGTAAAACGACCAGCGCACCAGCGGCTGTCGCCACACTTGCGGAAAACGGCGCACACCAAAGTCGAGGAGACCAAACTCCCACGCACTGATCATGGCGAGACAAACCAGGACAATGGCCATCTCCAGTTGGTTAGTGCCAAACACTTGGTTGAGTGTGGCCCAGATGTATTCCGGCCGCCAAAAGTGTTTCGCGCCACTCAAAGCGTAGCGATAGATATAGGCCGCATCAGCTAAGGACTGCGCGCGGAACAAAACCCAAGAGGCCAGAACCACGCCATACGTGTACGCCATGCTCACCACCGCCGGCACCCGGAACTTTGGCGACCTCACTTGCATGCCAATCCGTTCCACGGCCATGAC
The DNA here is from genome assembly GCA_964447905.1 of uncultured Pseudomonadales bacterium. GTDB lineage: Bacteria > Patescibacteriota > Microgenomatia > UBA1400 > UBA1396 > JAJOJK01. The sequence continues at coordinate 5,848 of CAYUUK010000002.1, forward strand.
AATGCCGTGCAAAGCGCCCCACAGCACAAAGGTCCACGCCGCCCCGTGCCAGAGACCACACAACGCAAACACAATAAACAAATTCAGGGCTGTTCGAGATAAACCTCTGCGGTTGCCGCCGAGCGGAATGTAGAGATAGTCGCGAAACCAGCGCGAGAGTGACATGTGCCACCGCCGCCAGAAATCGGTCACCGAGGTGGCGGTATATGGGTGATTGAAGTTTTCCACTAAATCGACACCCAAAATGCGAGCCACTCCCCGCGCCATGTCGGTATAGCCAGAAAAGTCACAGTAGATCTGCCAAGAGAAGAGGAGAATCGCCAAGATCAGGCTAAGGCCTTTGTATTCAGGCAGACTTGAGAACACCGAGTCCACTACCACGGCCAAGTTGTCGGCGATGACGACTTTTTTGAACAACCCGAGCGCAAACAGCTTCAACCCACTCACCACCCTCTGGCGATCAAACCAGTGCGGTGCCCTGAGCTGTGGCAGAAGATTTTCGGCGCGCTCAATCGGACCCGCCACCAACTGCGGAAAAAACGACACAAACAGTGCAAAGTACCCAAAGTGGTTTTCCGCCGCCTGCTTGCCGCGATACACGTCCACCACATAACTCACCGTCTGAAAGGTGTAAAACGAAATACCCACCGGCAACAACAGCGAAACCGCCGGCACCGTCATGCCAAGCGCAAAGTTCTCAGTAATACTCTGGAGGGACGCAAAAAAGAAATTGAAGTACTTAAACACAAAGAGCACTCCCAAGTTCACAACCGCGCCAAGCGCTAAAAACGCTGTGCGCTGTTGGCGGTAGCGCTCAATTCCTAGGGCACACAAGTAACTCACTACCGTAGTCAAAAAAATAAGCACCGCGTAGCGCGGTTCCCAGGACATATAAAAAAAGTAGCTACTCGCCAAGAGAAGTATCCACTGCCACTTTTTGGGAATGCTCCAGTAGAGACTCAGTACCAATACTATAAAAACGTAGAAGTGGAACGAATTAAACAGCATGCTTTTTTTCTTTTCCCATTCTGCTCCTGGCAGGACAGAAAGTCAATTTCGACCGTAAGAGTTCATCCGCTCTTACCGCAAAGCGAGCTGCTGATTGATAGTCTGAGCAAGCTTACGGAGACCTTGCTCCTTCTGCACATGGGCGTCAACATTCGCAAGTGTACCTTCACTCGAAAACCCAACGCGCACAATTTCTGGATGCTGTCGCTGAGTTTGCAGTGCTAGCGTATCTCCTTCGGTATCATCCACAGCCGATGGTGAGAGGCGACCATTAAAGAGAGCAACTTCCGCTTCAAGATCACCGAGCATGCCTACCATTCGAGAGCATTCTGCCAATTCGCGGCCGCTGCTATAACCAGAAACCGACCATCTCGTTCTAAAAATTCTTTAACACTGGAACGGGTATTTTCATCGTCTTCAAAGTGGACTACCCGAATAGGGGCAAATTCATTTCTTCTCATAGTGCCAGTAGTGTACTGCAAAAAGATCATTTGACAAAGGCATTTTTCTCTAGGTATTCTGAGAGAAAGTAGGAGTATATATGCAACCAACCGAACAGAAAAAAAAGGTACTTAATGGCATTACCGTTAGAAACTTCCGCAAGCTCACGCCCACTGATTGATGCAACCGCCATCACTGATATCACTGAGCACTACCGGGACGCTGAACTCTCGGTTGTTTTAGAGGAGATTACCAATATTTCCACTGCCACTGAGTGGTCGCTCCTTTCACTGCCACAGCAGATCTGTATACGCGAGGCTGGTTTGCGCGCGTCAGAAAATCCCGACGATATGAAGAGCAAAGCGCGCAAAACAATTGCATCCTGGCTCCTAGCCGAAATTGTTTTCCTGTGCACACAGGGTGAGCCCTCACAAGCAGTAATTTCTCGTTACGAGAGAGAACACCCACACTTGTACACCTTTTTACGCACCTATTATCCTGATGTCTTGACCGCATTCCGAGAGCAACAAAGAACTCATCTGCGATAAAATAAAATACAGCAACCCATAATATAAAAATGACGTATAATACCGTTCTCTATGGCAACCGAAAAAGAATTTCTCACTGGCGGGATTATTGAAGACGAAAGCGACGTCATTGAGCTAATCTCGGCTAAATTTGGCGCTCATGTGGCCATTACGCTTCTAGAAAACACACTCAGCGACGAGACAACAGCCGAACAACTCATGGCTGGGAATACCACCGTAGAAGACATTTTTGGTGAGCAGCCTGACTTTTTGTTTGTGGATGCAAACCTGAATCAGGGCGACACCGATGGCACCTTTGGCGCTCGTATCGTAGAGTGGCTGTGCACGACTCACCCCCATATTCTCTTGATTGGTATCTCGGCCCAACCTAAAAACCCGGTAAACTGCCATGCGTACATTCCAAAACCAGACATCACAGATTTCCGGCAAACTGAACAACACGTCGAGCAGATACTCCAAACCTGGGAAAACCTCCGCTAATTCACTTGCAATTCCAGGTGCGGTTATAGTACTCTTGGAGCATGTCACAACGTACGCCGAGAATAAATCGAAAAACAGAAGTCGGCTCCTATTCAGGAACAAGTGAAACTTCTGGGATAGGCTCTTTAGCACGTGATGAAAATGCCGTTATTCCTGCTGAAATATATGACCTCGTAGAACGTATTCCTAATCCACAAAACACTATTGCATCACGCTACAAAGATAGCGATAGTCAACTAACGTACTATCTCAACGAGCTTACGAGAACAATAGTCGTATTTATTTCTGGACCTCTTGGTCTTATTTCAAGAGCTATTGAAAAAATAATACAGAAGTACTCAAGAACAGCCTTCAAAATCTGTATGCTCGTGTTTTAGAAAGAAATGCAACTTTAAATGCTCTCCAAACCGCTCACAGCCAACTCGACAAAGTTTCTGGATTGAATGAGGATGCTGCGCGATTCGTACAAGAAAGTGCTCTGCTTTTTGAAATTGCTGAATCTGTTTTCTTTGCACAACAAGCGAATACCCCATTTTTGGTTCCTTTTACAAATGGACAATCGAAACCAATAACAGAATTATTCTCTTATCATGAAGAAACAGAACAAGTAAACAATGAAATAAAAGTAAAAAAGGTCTACACACCCAAATTTACGATTGATGATATTGACACCGCTGCCCTCGATACAACAGCTCAAGAAGTCACAAGAAAAATAAGCTCAGCGAAACAAAACTTCACGTAGTTAAACCAGCTGAAATACAACCAGACTTTTTGTGTTTTTCATTACATTATGTCGCATTCCTTTATTCAGACCGTTGCCCCACAATTTCGACCGCAGCCCACGCTGAAGCGGCAACCGCAAGTGTACAGCGTGCTCGGTGACAACTTAGAAGAACAAGCGAAATCCATAGCTCGACTGGTTCTGCCGAAAAAGAAGTTTGAAGAGGTGTGGACAGAGAAGCATGAAATCTATGAGTACATTGCCTTGTTCTTGCGCCACTCCACGTTCACCGCACCGGTAAACGGCGATATTGGCAAAGGAAACAATCTTGCGAAGCGACCGTACCTCGCTCCCACTGGTTTTCGCACTACGAATCAAGACGGAGAAGAGCTGCCAGACTTTTTCTACTTCGCTGAACAGTACCGCTGGGATACCTATTTTCATAACCAACTGTTTTCGATTATTGGCCTGCCAGAAATGGCTATCGACCAACTGCTTAATCTCACAGATGTTTATCATGCCTTTAGTCGCATCCCCAATGCCTTAACAACAGAATTCCTCTCACACCCGCAACCACCAATTGAAACGCTGTCGGCCAGACAATTGCTGCACAGTGGTGTAGAGGCAGGAGCGTGGTACAAAACCATTTTGCGCACCACCGAAGCCGAGCTCTACACCGAGTGGTGGGACTACCGCAGCGGCCGCGTGTACCCCCGTCAAAACCAAGATTTTATTGAGCGCTTTGGTCCATATTTATCACGATACGTTTCAATTCACATGCACCCGCTGATGGTGGGCTGCCAAGACGGCAAGGACCATAACTGGATCTCAGCCTACTACGGAGAAAACTACATTCCGGTACAACTGAACTGCTTCATCTGGGCAAATGTTCAAGCGTTGGCCGAGTTTTACCAACTGCATGACCCACAACCTGAAAAAGCAGAACTCTACAGCACAATTGCCCAAGAAATGAAAACACAAATGCAGTCTTTATTCTGGGTATCATCCGGTAAATGGCAAGGCTTCCGCAATTACTCGATGGGTTCGAGCGAGTTTCCAGAAGGCCCGATTCTCTATGGTTACTTAGCAGCCGAAATAATTCCTTTGTGGGTTGGGCTGGCTACAGAAGAGCAAGCTCGTATTACTTTGGAAAATCTCCAAAAACACTATGAAGGCGATATTGGTTTAGCGGCCACCAGCCCGAGTCTGCGAGTAGAAGGTTCAATTCGCCAGGCTCCAGAAGGGTTTACCTACCAATGGGAGTACAACGCTTGGCCTCCACTGATGATGATTGCTGTGGAAGCCCTTGAGCGCTACTCAAGGACACCGAATGATGCCTTTGCCAAGTATGCCCACCAGCTGCGACTCCGCTGGGTGCAGGCTATTGAAAGAGAGTTCTTAGCCTCGAAAAGCACCGGCCACTTCCACGGGGAACCCGCCATGCACGAAAAATACCCTTATGACTCAAGCCACACAGTTCGCCCTGGGTTCTACGGAAACCTCCGCGGTTTTGGCTGGACAGTAGCCTCGTATTTGGAGTTTGTGAAAAAAAACACCACACGTGTCACTGAGCGTGAGTAAGCAGTCGCTGCACAACTTTTGGAGCAGCATCTCGCTCAAACATGTCGAACAATGCGTTGTGTGTTTTTGCTTCTTCAACCATTGAAGCATTCTTGCTACACTCAATCCATACCGTGAGGTATCTAAAACATATTGACCAAGCTCCGTCACTTTCGTGACCGGGGCTTTTTTGGTCGAAAGGAGGAGGTGCTATGAGTACCATCGTCCAAACAAAAAACATTGTTTTATCTGCCGAAAAGGAGCAGAAGATACAAAAGCTCCTCGATAAATTATTTCAAAGGCACAGCCGTTTACAGCGAGTGACCGTTTCCCTCGAGCTCGATGAAAAGAAGTGGTACAAGGTTTTATTGACTGCTCACTGGCCAGGGAAAAAATTCACCATACAAGGCGCGCAACCAGAGCTTCAAACGGCAATTATCGATGGCGTAAAGCGCCTCAATCGAGTAGTGCGCAAAAATAAAGAAAAAAGCATCGACCGCAGCCGACGCTAGTCTAGTGTAGAGAAACGATGGAGCGCTTTCTGGAAAAAAGGGAAGTGCTCGTTGGCGGGGCGGCGAATGCCGCCCCGCCAACCCGCCGCCCATGATACGATAATCCCACTTCATGCAACTCGACTCCAACTCCACCAACGCACCATTTTCACCACCACCGAGGCTGAATATTTCCCGAGTGGCAGGAAGAATAGTTCTTGGCGTTACTATGTTTGTGCTTGGATTCGGACTGCGCTCACTTATTTTGCAGAGCGAAAACCGCATTCAACTCCTCTCACCACTCACTTCACTCCATGTCGAACAAAATAAAAACAATCCTTACGAAAAGTACCGGTTCTCTCAGCTGCGGTCTCTTCAGCTCTCCCCACAGCCCATCACTCTGCACGAGCTCATAGACAGCACTACAACCTACACCTCTTACTTAGGTTCCTGGATGGTGCCGGATCTTGAAACTGACCAACACCAAAAAGTGTCTGCACAAATAAATATTCCGCAGGGACAAGGTCCTTTCCCGGTCATCATACTGTTGCGCGGCTATGCTGATCGTGAGAACTACACCACCGGCGTCGGCACGAGAAACGCTGCCGCGGCCTTTGCCAGCAATGGCTACATTACCATCGCTCCAGATTTCCTCGGATACGGGCAAAGTGACAGTGAGTCAACCGACGGACTCGTGGCTCGATTCTCTCGACCCCTCACCGTTTTGCAACTCCTCACCAATCTCCGCTCACTCAGCCTAACGCTCGACGAAGCCGGAAATCCGCAAAACGCAATCAGCGAAACCCTTACCCCAGCTGAAACGGCAAATCTCTTCGCCCCGGATAGGCTCGGCATCTGGGCACACAGCAACGGCGGGCAAATCGCACTCTCTGTGCTCGAAATTACCAGCCGAACCATTCCCACCACTCTGTGGGCCCCGGTATCGAAACCATTCCCGTTTTCTGTGCTGTATTTTTCCGACGAGCTTCCTGACCTAGGCGCCTATCTACGCAATCAAATTGCCTACTTCGAGTATGAACTCGGAAATAATCCACTGGAGTTTTCAGTACTCCACGAACCCTCAAGAATCTTAGCTCCACTGCAAATACACCAGGGAACTCTTGATGACGCCGTACCACTCGAGTGGTCACAGGAACTCTTGCAAACTCTGGAAGAAGCCACGGTTGAAGCAGAACTCTTTGTCTACGAAGGTGCAGATCACAACATGGTACCGAGTTGGGACACCGCTATTCAGCGTGATATTCAGTTCTTCGGTGAAAACATACAATAAAATAGGCAAACAACTGTTTCAAAAAGAAAGGTCGCAATGATTGATCCTCGCTACTCTGAGCTCGCCAAAATATTAGTAGAGGAGTGTGTAGAAACTCAGACCGGTGAGCACGTCTGGATTCGAGCCATCTCGGTTGAAGCACTGCCACTAGCCCGAGAAGTCTATAAACAGGTAGTTCGCCTCGGTGCCCATCCGCTCTACGATATCTCTGATGATGCCGTGAGCTCTTTCTTCTACAAGCATGCCACCGCCGAGCAGCTCAACCACAAGCCAGATCTTATGGAGTTCATAGCCAACTTGGCAGATAAAACTATCACCATTGTGGGAGAAGCTAACAAGCGCGAGCTCGCCACCACGGATCCTAAGAAAATTGTTGAGCGCTCTCGGCTGATTCGACCAGTAAAAGACATTATCATGGCCAAACCATGGGTTCTGACCTATGTTCCAACGCATGGTATGGCGCAAGATGCCCAAATGAGCCTCGAAGAGTTTGAGGATTTCTACTTTACGGCTACGAATCGAGACTGGAAAAAAGTCGAAGCCCGTATGCAGACCTATGCCGAGTTTCTCACCGACGCCAAAGATCTTCACATAGTAGGTGAGAAGACCGATCTCCACATGTCTGTGCAAGGCCGCACTTGGATCTATGATGACTGGAAAGCCAATATGCCTGGCGGAGAAGTCTTTACCTCTCCAATCGCCAATACAGTAGAGGGAGAGATCTTCTTTAGCTTCCCACTGCTGCGTCAAGGAAAAATAATTCGTGATATTCACTTATTCTTTGAAAGAGGAAAAGTGGTTAAAGCCACTGCGAGCGAAGGACAGGAAGCCCTCGAGCACTTGCTCGACACGGACGAATATGCTCGACGACTCGGAGAGGTCGCTATCGGCGGCAATCCAGGTATAACCAGCTACATGTACAACATGCTCTTCGACGAAAAAATGGCCGGAACGATTCACTGCGCACTCGGTCAAGGCTTTGAAGAGTGTGGCGGTGAGACAAAATCAGCTCTCCACATGGACATTGTTAAAGATATGACTTCACCTGGTTCAACGATTACTGTCGATGGAAAACCATTCCTCGTCGACGGGAAAATTGTTATCGAATAAACCACCAAACGGCCAGCAGAAACACTGCACCCACAACCGCAGCAAAGGCGGTGCGGAGCAGATCAGCCAACAGGTACTGTTGTGGTGTGATTTCAGAAGAACCAGAGCGCTTTCTTGCGGTACTCCCTTGTGTCTGCTTGGACCCACCAAAACTAAAAAAATTGCTTGTAGAATCTGTTTTTGCAAATACGTCTGTCTTTTCTTGCTTTTGTTGTCGAATTCCCATGCATCTCCCACTACCGGTTTACTGTATTTACCGCTATTATAGATGTCTACCGTTGTTCTGCTCAATGCACAGCAGCGAAGTGAAAAAGAAAATACACATATCTTTAAAGGAAATTATGCCCAAGAAAATGTTCTTCGCCTTGTTAGCTGTAGCCTATTTGGTTTCTGCAGGAGCTTCTTTTGCCGTCTTTTCTACCGTCATGCCAAAAGGCCAAACCACCACACCCGGCAACCCCAGTCGTTTTGCACAGCTCATTTCGCCCTTAGTGCCCGGAGCCGGAAAAGGTGCGGTAGACGTCTCTGAAGGTGCCCCTCGAACTGAAGCCTGTCCGCTCAATGGCGAGCTCTACACCGTCGCGGAACGAGAAGCCTGGGAAAATCGCACACCTATTGCCATCATGATTGAAAACCACGTTGACGCTCGACCACAATCCGGTCTGGGCAGTTCTGACGTTGTTTACGAAACAGTTGCCGAAGGCGGGATTACTCGTTTCATGGCCATGGTGTACTGTGATGCACAGTCCAAAGACGTCATTATTGCCCCCGTTCGCTCCGCTCGTACGTACTTCATTGACTGGGCTTCCACCTACCAAGAGCCTCTCTACACCCACGTTGGTGGAGCCAACCTGCCTGGTCCATCAGATGCCCTGGGACAGCTCGAAGAGTACGGCTGGGTCGGTGAGAATAACTTAAACCAATTTTCTATCGGCTTCCCAACCTTTGCCCGTAACTACAATCGCATCGAACTCGCCAACGGAAAAACTCTTGCCACCGAGCACACCATGGAAACCTCTTCTGAGCGACTCTGGGAGTATGCGGAAGAGAACCGTGGCATTACCAGCTGGGCCGGTGCGAATGAGTTTGAGCCCTGGACCTTTAAAGAAGATGCCGAAGAACTCGGAAGTGCGAACACCGTGACCCACAATTTCTGGGACGGCTACAAAGACTTCCTCGTAGAGTGGACTCTCAACCCAGAAACTAACAGCTACGCTCGCGTTATGGGAGGTGAACCACATCTGGACCTCAACACTGGCGAGCAAATTGAGGCAAAAAACGTGGTCGTCATGTTTACCACTGAGCGTGGTCCAATTAATGAAAACAAGCACATGCTGTACGACACCACCGGATCAGGTGACGCGCTCATCTTCCGTGATGGAGAGGCCGTTGAAGCCACCTGGACCAAGCCTTCTCGCACTGGCGCCCTCAGCTTCACCGTGCGTGGCCAAGACGTTGAGCTCAATCGCGGCTTAACATGGATCGCTGTAGTAAGTGATGATACGGAAGTAGAGTACTAAGCCGGAATTTCGGTTCCATTGAGTACGTTTCGTACGCTATACTGTAGGCAGATATGGCAAAGCTTGTTGACTTCATGATTAGTCGGGTTCGGGTCAAAATGATCCACCTCTTCTTTCGCAACCCGAATGAGATCTACTACGTGCGCCAAATCACCCGTGAGATCGATGAAGAGATCAACGCTGTCCGCCGTGAACTCGAACGCATGACCGATGCGGGAATGCTCCAGAACGAGCAACGGGGCAACCGACTCTATTACTACCTCAATAAATCTTATGATTTTTATCCTGAGTTACTGCGCTTAGCCGCTAAATCCAGCGGTCTCGGCAAAGAAATCAAAAAAGCTCGCAAGAACATTGGGAATCCACGATTTGTCACATTTTCTACCAAGTTTGCGCAATACAAAAATAGAGCACATGATGAGGTAGACATCCTCCTGGTGGGTGACGTAAAGATGCAAACCCTCACGCCACTCATTCAAAAAGAAGAGCAGCGTCGTGGGCACGAAATTAACTACACCACTATGACTCTTGAGGAATTTGAGTTTCGAAAAACTCGCCGCGACCCGTTTGTGAACGAAATTCTCAGTGGCGGAGTCATCATGATTATTGGTGATGAAGATTCTCTCGTTGCCAGAAAAGCCGACGTGTAGGAGAATCAGCCTCATGCGCGTGTACCGTTTTTTTTCATCTGTTCCGAAACTCTACTGGCAATTCCTTGCTTCACTTGTTTTTATTTTCCTCGCGGCGTGGATTGCTTGGCCGAGTACTTTCACTCTTAACCTCACCTCACTCCAGTCTTTTTCTGCAGGGATTCCCGCTGCTGTGACCATTCAAAAGACTCAACTCGACCTTACTCCCTTTGGTATACCATTTCGTACCGATATTCCCCTGCAGTATGGACTTGATATCCGCGGTGGCACGCAAGTAACGCTTGAAGTTGACATGAACCAGATCCCCGAAGCGGATAGAGAAACTGCACTCACCAGCGCCGTTGAAGTCATTCGCCGCCGGGTAGACTTGTACGGCGTTGCCGAAACAAACATTCGCACAGCTGTTTTTCAAGATCAATACCGCATCGTTGTTGAGCTTCCTGGTGTTGACCAACCAGAAACAGCGCTTCAACTCATCGGACAAACCGCTCAGTTACAGTTCCAGGAGTTTCAGTACGAAGAAGCCACTCCATCTGCTGATCTCGAAACTGCCGAGGCTACACCCACCGCAACCGGACAATTTGTCGCCACTGGCCTTGGAGGAGACCAATTGTCTCGAGCCACTGTGCAGTTCAACCCGCAAACCGGCGAACCGGTAGTGAATCTTGATTTCACCCCAGAAGGAGCCGATCTTTTCGCCGAAATTACCGAACGGAATCTCAACCAACCACTCGCCATAGCACTCGATAACCAAATTGTTACCGCCCCGATTGTCAACCAAGCCATCTACGGAGGCCAAGCCCAGATTTCTGGCCAATTCACCGTTGAAGAAGCAGAAACTTTAGCCACCCAACTCAACGCCGGGGCCTTGCCAGTTCCGATTGAGATTATTGAACAGACCACTATTGGCCCGACGCTTGGACAAGAATCACTCCAAAAAAGCGTCGTTGCTGGTGCGGTAGGCCTTATTTTGGTTGCTTTCTTTATGATTTTCCTCTATCGCTGGTCTGGCTTCTTAGCAGTCATTGCTCTGCTAGCGTATGGAGTGCTCACCATTGCCCTCTATAAACTTATTCCTGTAACGCTCACCCTGCCCGGAGTGGCTGGTCTCATGCTCTCGATTGGCATGGCAGTGGACGCCAACATTCTCACCTTTGAACGCATGAAAGAAGAACTCCGCGCGAATAAACCCTGGAAGCGCGTCATCAAAGATGGCTTTGGTCGCTCCTGGGACAGCATCAAAGATGCAAACATAGCTACCTTGGCCATCTGTTTCATTTTATTCAATCCATTTGAGTGGGGCTTCCTGCATACCAGCGGACCAGTTCGCGGTTTTGCCCTCACTTTGGCTTTGGGAATTGCCGTCAGCCTCTTTAGCAGCGTCTACTTCTCCCGTATCTTGATCCAGCTCTTTTTAGCCCCACCCCGACCAGCTCGATCAGCCCAGTCACAGAAAGAAGAGAGGAACGCATGAACTGGATGAAGTGGCGAAAAATCTACTACGGTATCTCACTCACCGTGCTTCTCTTTGCCATCACTCCCATTGTCATGGGGAAACTCACACCTGCGATTGAGTTTACTGGTGGAAGCCGCTTGGTAGTGTCATCTAAAGCGGAAAATTTTGTGAGCATTGCAGAGTCAACCCTCGAAGAGAGAACTCTCGAAGCTGAACCTCTAAAACCTCGCGGTGAAAATGAGTACGAAATCCTCACCCAAACCATTGACGCCGAAGAAAAGAATGCACTCATAGCAGCCCTGGAGTCGAAAACTGAGTCCCCAGTCACCGAGATCCGTTTTCAAACAATTGGTCCATCACTCGGAAAAGAGCTGATTCAAAAAACAGCGATTGCTCTTATTCTTGGTTTTCTCGCCATCTTGGCCTATCTCTGGTGGCAGTTTAAAGATTGGCGCTTTGGCCTCGCTGGTGTAGCGGCCATGCTTCATGACACCACCATTCTCGTCGGTGTCTTTGCCTGGCTTGGGTGGCTCCTGGGAGTACGTGTTGATGTTTTATTTGTCACCGCGGTGCTTACCACACTCTCCTTTTCTGTTCATGACACCATCGTTGTTTTTGACCAGGTACGTGAAATTCAGCGCAAAAAACGCATGACTGATCCAGCGGATCGCGCGAACCAAGCGCTCAGCCAAACGCTCACGCGATCTATAAATAACTCCATGACCATTCTCTTTATGCTGGCGGCGTTGATTCTCTTGGGAGGGGAGTCCCTTCGCTGGTTTAGTGTGGCCTTGTTCGTTGGAACGCTTACTGGTACCTACTCGAGTACTTTCACAGCGTTACCTTTATATGTAGATTTAGCCAAAAAGAAATAAAAACTACCTATATATAGGATTTCATATTGCAATTATAGGATGTTGCGGTTACAATAGCGTCCTATATGTCGCAGCCACCTAAAATCAGACAAATACCAGAAATGAATTTCCCCCGTCCTGAACGGCCAGGGTGTAAGCCTGTCGTGCGCTTGACACAGGCACTTGCTCTTGTCGGATTTGGAGCCGCCGCTGCTTGGCTTGTGCAGAACCACGAAGGTATTACTATTGATATCGAGCCTTTACCAACTCAACCAGTCATTACAGAAGATCCTACTCAAGTAGAAGAAACTGCAGTTCCCACTGAAGTAACTCACGTTGCCACCGTAGAGTCCACTGTAACTCCTCGTGCCACCAGAGTAACACCAACTACTACTGCTACACCAGAAACAGAAATTTCTGAAATATTTCGATCAGATTTCCGTGATGAGGCTCCTTCCCTTGATGTTACCGGGCTGCTCGTTAGAGATTGGGAAAGTTTGCTAAATCGCTTTTCAGCTCAACAAGAAGCGTACAACACCAACCCCGAATATCTTCTCGAACAATCTCCTATTTTTAATGTTATGTTGCCTTGGACAGAAAATAGCCCAGTTCACTTGGGGTTTGATCGAGCTTATGAGTTTAAAACCATGGAAGAATTATTGAATTTGAACTTTGGTGAAACTCTCGCCAATGCAGATACTCGAAATGCACTTCTCGATGCGAACTCTCACTTTAACGAACTCACTACAACTTTTGTACTTGCAAGTGGTGAGGTAGAGCAGGTCTTTACTGAACTACCAGGATCAAGTGAGGCTGCCACCGAACGCTTGTTTGTACAAGCCCCAGAGGGCTCCGCAGACGATTATTACCGCAGTGCCCTTGTCGTTGAGGGCAGTGACGGTATACAGAATGCTTTGTTAGCCCAATTTGCTGGTATGGCCCGTATTTACAATCCAGAGTGGGACCAAGATCAAGTACATTCTATTGCCCTAAATCTTTACAACAACTACATGGTACACCTCAGTGAAACTAGCACTGCAGGATATGAACCTTTCTGGGTAACAACAAACACCCAAACTGGTGTGCAAGCCATTCCAGAAATGCATGCATGGAGAGCCCCTTGGATGGTCTGGGAAGGAATAATGGAACCAGATCTCAATGGTGGTGATCGCGGCGATCAAGTCTTTGGTCAACAATGTATCACCGTCCGTGACTTAGAAGGTGGAGAAAACACCAATTTCCCATCTGATCTCGATGGTGCAAGTAATAGTGAAGCTCATCCAGATGTCATGGGTGGAAAATACACAGTATACGCAGTTGTCGATTTAGATCTCGAAGATGGCTTAACTCCATCACAATTTATTAGCGCAGCACAAGAAAATGCAGCCGTTTTGGTTGTACATGAATCTGATCAAGATGGTTTCGGAAATATTCCTGCCAGTTATGAAGTTTCTCCTGGACAAGTTGGTAACCGCCCGGCAGTTCACCCTCTTATTGTGGAGTGTGCCCCAGCAGTTGTCCAACCAGTCCAACCAACTCCAGTGCCACCAACCCCAGAATTTGTACCAACAGACGTTCCTCGCCAAGAAGAAACTCCAGAGAGAGAAACAGAAACACCTGAGTTCAAACCAACTGCTGGTAATAATGTAAATAATAACGGAGAAACCGAAGAACGAAATGATGATGCCGAAGATCCAGATGGAGATTCAGCCCAAAACTCCGGAACACGTTAATCACACCACTCAAAAAGGAAACTCATGAACATCCGCAACTTCCTCACCAACCAAACTAAACTCGTTCTCAGCACCGTTCTGGGAATGCTCGTCCTGGCGAGCGCTGTCGGTTTTGGCTACTTCCAGTTCCAATCCCAAGCTGCTAATGTAAATCCACGCTTTGTAGCGGCAATCAAAGAAATTGGAACCAATGACTATACTGGTGAACTGAATCTCGAAGTTGGTGACCAAGTTCGCGTTAAAATGGCGGTTATTAATGACACCGCTGACAACACCATTGATGATCTCCACTTCTACTCTGCCTATGCTCATGAAGGTGTTTTTTCCTGGATTCAAGCTGATAATTTAGACAAAGTTGGCCAATCATGGCTCAAATTGAATATTCCAGACGACGCTCGAGTTAAGTATATTCCAGGGACTACATATTACGAAACAAATGCCTCTGGAGATTGGGTCGGAGGATTTGAAACTGACAATAGCAGTAATGAAAGTCTCTTGTTTACCAATGACTCTCGTGAAAATATTGGTTTCCACAAATACAACTTAGCAAGCGGCGATAACTTCCAGTACGTAGCGTACTACGACTTGGAGATCGTCAATGGCAACAATCCAGAATTTAATATTCATCCTACCGACCAACCAACTTTGCAAGTACGCAAAGTCGGTGAAACCGAGTGGCGCACCAGCCTTGATGGCTTTGCCCCTGGAGACATCCTTGAGTTCAAGCTCTACGCCCACAACCATAACCGCGGTACCATTGCTCACGATACTCGTGTAGGAATTGAAAACTGGCCAACCAATGAAATTCAGAACTACACGCTGATCGGATTTGTCGATGCCAGCAACGCCTCTCGTCGTCACGGTAACGTTTCTTTGAGCAATAGCTTCAGCTACGAACTGGACTACATCGAGGGTTCCACTCGTTTCCAGGGCAATCCAACCTTGGATAACCATGTCTTTGATCCCAGCCAACCTCAGCCAGATGGTGTGATTACCCCAGAAGGTGTGGAAATTGGTTACTTGGGTGACTTAGAAGGATGTTGGGACTTCTTAATGACCATTACCTTCCAGGCTATGATCGAAGTCGAACCGACACCGACACCAACTCCTACACCAACGCCAACTCCTACACCGA
>CAYUUK010000002.1:20945-86759 GCA_964447905.1 uncultured Pseudomonadales bacterium
CGCCGACTCCTACGCCGACGCCAACTCCTACGCCGACGGCTACACCAACCCCAACGCCGACTCCTACACCGACGCCGACTCCTACGCCGACGCCAACTCCTACGCCGACGGCTACACCAACCCCAACCCCTGCGTTGGAGTGTAACTACAGCTGTCAATCTGACAACCAGTGTGGCAACGGCATGATCTGCTGGAACGGCCAATGCCGAAACCCACAGTGTGTTGAAGAGTCTGACTGTAGCTGTGAAGAACGCATTGATTCTGGCTTCATCATCGAAAAATACGAAGATATTGACGGTGACGCCAACCGCGACAGCAACGAACCTGGTTTAGACTGGAAGTTCGAGTGGCGCCGCGATGAAGATAATGAATGGTTCGCCTACGAAACCTATGATCATAACAATGGTCGTGGTGGACGTGTCGGCAACCTCAAGTCAGGTGACCAAATTATCATCCGTGAAATCATGCAAGACGGTTGGTATGCTACCACTCCTCAAGAAGTGAGTATCACTTTAGAAGAGAAGAGCACTACCACTGTTCGCTTCGGTAACAAGCGCAGTAAGCCAGAAGTCACGGCTGCACCAACACCATCTACGTTGCCAGAAACAGGCACACCTGGTGAACAGGCAGTAGCCATCTCGCTCTCCTTTGCCATGATTGGTTTGGGATTGACTTGGTTACGCTCACGCCTCACCGCCTAAGAGACAGTATCGGGAGCCATATGGCCTACCAAACCTTCAGTGGATCATTTTCCATTCAGGCTTCCGTAGCTGACTGGAAAGCCCACAACTACACCTCACCCCAACTCTGGCTCGACCTCGGTGCCTACCGAGAAAGCCTCAGACGGGACACTGACCAGTGGTACTTGGCACAAGGAAGTGCATACCTGCTTTCGCTTAGCGCACTCCAACCGCTTCCCAGTATCTCGATTCCGGCTCCCCAGTTCCCTGAGCTTACTTTGCCGGAAATTACTTGGCCAGCCGTCTCGGTTCCAAACGTATCTGTTCCGAGCTTTACTGTCTCACTCTCTGTACCGGCATGGAGTTTTTCACCAGATACGAGCCAACGTATCTTGAAAGGCGCTACCCACTTAGCCTACGGTATTTCCTTGGCCTCATTTTTATTTTTCTTGGGACCAATACTTCTCCTAGAGAGCCAACACATCTGGAAGGATATTGCCAACAGAGTAGGAAACAGCCGTATTTACTCAGCCGTTGTGGAGACCCCTGCCCTAGAGGGAGCATCACCACCTCCAACAACCACTACCATGCCAACTCCGACACCTGAGTCATATGTCTCTAATTCATATGATGTTTTCTCCTTGAAGGTACCCGAACTGGATATCGAAAGCATTGTTATTCCCAACGTCGATAGCGCAGATAAAGAAAGCTACACCACAGCACTCAAGCAAGGCATTGCCCACGCCGCTGGTACTGGATTGCCCGACCAACTCGAGAACAATAAAACTATGTACTTCTTTGCTCACTCCACTGATGCAGCATGGAATGTTGCCTTCTATAATGCGCAATTCTACGCGCTCAAAGACGCCGAAATCGGGCAAACGATAGACATACGCTTCTGGGGTGAAGATTACTCCTATCGCATAGTAGAAAAGACAGTCATCGCCGCAGACGATACCAGTGCACTTGCCCCACAAACAGAACAAGAGCAGCTTATTTTACAGACGTGCTACCCACCGGGCACCACTTGGAAACGCCTCCTCATTCGCGCGGTACCGGCTAGCGAGTACGATGAATATCAAGAAAAACAAAACACGCCAGAGGACACAATAACGTCTTATAACAGCGCTATTGATGACATAGACAAACCCCTCACCGCTCAGTACAATACGCGAACGGTGTAAACACCACAGAAAGGCCACTATGTCTGACGATACCCAGACTATTGCCATGACACAAACCGGTTACAACGAACTGGTTGCCGAGTTACAAGAACTCGTCGAAGTAAAAATTCCAACCGCTATTAAGCGACTTGCACTTGCTCGCTCTCATGGAGACCTCTCTGAGAATGCAGAGTACCATGCAGCCAAAGAAGATTTGGCTTTCCTGGAAGGTCGTAAAGATGAGCTCGATATGCTCATTCAACGAGCCGAAATCATTGCCCCAGAAGACAACATTCAAGGCATTGTTGGGTTAGGCTCACAAGTCATTGTCGAGATCGACGGCAAAGGCAAACAACACATTTTCCACATCGTGGGTGAATGGGAAGCTGACCCGAGCGCCCGAAAGATCTCTTCAAAATCTCCTCTTGGACTTGCTTTATTAGGCAAACAGGTTGGTGAGTCGGTTGAGGTTGATGTACCTGCTGGAAAAGTGGTGTACTCGATTCAAGAAGTAAAATAGAGTGGGGGAACCCGAGCCTCCAACTACCTCTGGAGGGGAAAACCTACTTTACAACTACCTCAAGGAGGGGAAACCTAGGTTTCCCCTCCTTGAGTAAATTAACCAACAGGGTTCCCCCAAACGAAACGCTCCACATATGATACAATCACCACCTATGGCAGAACAAAAAAACACTACCAAACCAGAGAAGAAAACAGCAAAAAAGGCTGCTGATTCCAAGAAAAAATCAGTCAAAAAGACTGATGCAGCTTCTCAAGACACACAACAACCAACTCTCATCTCAGAAAATACTACTTTTACCATTACGCTAAAAGCGGATGATATTGCTACCACCAAGCAAAAAGTACTCCAAAAAGCACAACAGCAAGCTAAGTTTGAAGGTTTCCGCAAAGGAAAAGCTCCTCTCGCTCTTGTCGAGGAACGACTCGGTGAAAACCGTGTCCGCGATATGGTCTTAGAAGAGCTCCTTTCAGACGCCTACATTGCGCACATCCGAGAAAATGACCTCCAACCCCTCACCGACCCAGCGGTCTCAGCCGAGTCTGTCGAAGAGGGCAAAGACTGGGTTTTCAAAGTCGAAATCGCCGAAACTCCAGACTTTGAACTCGGTGAATACCAAAAAATAGTCACCGATACAAAAAAGAAGCATGATCTCTGGAAAGAAAAAGCAGCAAAATCTGATACAGAAAAAGATGCTGAAAACGTCTCTCCAGAAATGAAGCGCCAGCAACAAATTAGCGCACTTCTCGAAGCTATTCTCGAGAAGGTAACTATTCAAATTCCTGAGCTTCTCGTACGCAAAGAAACTGAGCGTGCACTCCATGAGTTCGGTCACCAGCTCGAACACATGAATGTCACCCTCGATGACTACCTCGAGAAAGTCGGTAAATCCATTCAAGACATTCACCAGGAATACGCCGCCCGCTCACTCATGAACTTACAAGTTGAGTTCTTACTCGGCGCCATTGTGCGAACAGAGAAGATTGAACTCCCAGAAAAAGAAGTTGAAGCGATTTTATCCCAGGTAGAGAACCCCAGTGCTGAGCAGCGTCAATACGTTATTGCTTCATTGTTGAAGCAACGTGCGGTCGATCACCTCTTAACACTCTAGGCCTTTACCGCTATAATGCGAATTACGTCTCCCGAACTCTGGGAACACACTTGAGTTTTGTATTATATTTGGGTATAATACACAATCTATGGTAGGGCAGACCAACGATATGCAGAACCAGTTCGCAGGATCAGCAACTCATTCAAAACCTGAATTGAATGCGGGCGATTTTCGCGGCGCTGATATTCCTGCCTCCCATGATGAAGGATCAACAGCCGCCCTCGCCCAAATGATGCAAGCTGCTCAGGCTGGTGGAGAAACCGAGTTCCCAGAAATCGCCACTGCACCATCATTGGAAAGCCAGTCCCAGGGTACTCGGAGTACTGGTTTACGCGGCGCGTTTGACACCTGGGCCCAAGCTCCTGATCAAATTGGTCAGACATTTGGTGTTTCCGGCATCACGCTTGGGGGCAACGGCACTATCTTTGATCGACAAGCACACCAAGATGACCAACGCAGGGCTGGTCATAACTCATATGTAAATGAGCTTATTCGCCAAAACCAACAAAACACCCCACAACGCGACAACTTCCAAGCACAAGCTGATCAGATGAATGCTGACTTACTTCGTGGCAACAAGAATCGTAAAGACGCGGCAAGCTCTCCTGCACAAACTGAATCCGGACACACCCGCGCCCAAACAAGGTATGATCAGCAGCGTGCAGCTAAAATTGAGCAAACTCGAGAACAACTGAAAGTTGCTTCCAAAAGCAGAGCACCTAAGAGCCACAATCCAGCCGGCAGAAGCACACTGCTCAATACTGAACGAACACCTGCTACACAGGGTAACAGTGTTAATTCGCCTTTAGAAAAACTCTTATCTATGGTGAGCGCTAGCATTCAGTCTGCAACACGACGTGCAAAAGCAATGGAAGCACATGAAATTGCTGCCAAACGCCGCAATGCCAGAAAACAAGCTACCGGACCAAAAGGCTTAGACCGAATTTCCGAATCGGCCGCACAGTCTCTTGATACTATTCAGCAATTAAATGGCGGACTTGATTGGACAGCAGGCGAGTAGTCTCTGCCAAAAGCATGATACAATATCTGCCTACCCAAAATTTGAGTCTGTAGCTCAGTGGTAGAGCGCTTCGTTGACATCGAAGAGGCCACAGGTTCGAACCCTGTCAGACTCACTCTCTCTTTTTTCCGAACTGTGTGTGTTTTTCGTTTTCATAGATTTTCAGGCATGTGTTATACTGGGCAAGCAAAATGGCCAATGTTCAACCATTAGATACCAATGAATCGTCTCAAGTCGTCGACCAGCCTGGTCGCCGCACGATTTACGATGCCTCGACGAGTGAAATTTTCGTAAAAAGCTTTGTGGCCGGCATCGGACTCGGGCTTGGCCGTATGATTGCCACGATTATCTTTTTTGGTATCGTTGTGGGTATTTTTGTCACCTATCTCGAGCCATGGCTCATGGGCTTCATGACACAGCTCGAGCGAATTACGCCCCAATTCTTGATCCCAACCACGACCACGCAACCAGCAAACACTGATGCCAACCCCAGTCGTTTCCAATACAATGAAGATCAGTTATTCGATCTTTTTAATTCTTTCCGTACGGTGGAACCTGAAAACACAGAAGCCACCACTACAACTACTACCCAATAAAACAGTAAGGAGCTCTTCATGTCTGAGCACGCAGACAATGTAGCAAAAATTCGTCATTCCGCAGAACATATCCTCACTATGGCTATGGAACTGCTCTACGGACCAGACAAGATTGTCATGGCCATGGGTCCGGCAACCGACACCGGTTTTTACTTTGACTTTGAACCTCGCAACATCACCATCAACGAAAACAACTTCGCAGAAATCGAAGCCAAAATGCAGGAGCTCGTCGGCCAAAACCTCCTTTTTGAGCGTATTGAAGTCGAACCCAGCCTCGCCCGCACCATCTTCGCCAACAACGACTACAAACAAGAATGGATCGCCAAAGCAGAGGAGAACAAAGAACCTGTTTCCTTATACCTCACCGGTAAAGAAGAAGACCTCGCCGCAGCAAAAGCCTTAGTCGAACAGGGAAAACGCCCGATTCTCTCTGAACTCCTCGTTTTTGTGGACCTCTGTAAAGGACCACACGTCGAGAACACGCGCGAAATCAAAGCCTTCACGCTCCTCAACGTGGCCGGCGCCTACTGGCATGGAGATGAAAACAACATCATGCTCACCCGCATTTACGGCACGGCTTTCCCGAGCCGAAAAGAGCAGCGCGCCTACCTGCAAATGCTAGAGGAAGCACGCAAACGCGATCACCGAAAACTCGGAAAAGAGCTCGACTTATTCACGTTCTCCGAACTGGTTGGTCCGGGACTCCCACTTTGGGCACCAAAAGGTGCTATGCTACGCAACCTGCTCGATGAGTTTGTCTGGAAACTGCGCCAGCAGTACGGCTACCAACGCGTTGAAATTCCACACGTCACCAAGAAAGACCTCTACGAACGCAGCGGTCACTGGGACAAATTTGCCGACGAACTCTTCCGCATTCAAACCCGCGAAGGACATGAGTTCGCCATGAAACCCATGAACTGTCCACACCACACGCAGATCTTTGACCGTCGACCGCACAGCTACCGAGAAATGCCCCAACGCTACGCCAACACCACCATGGTGTACCGCGACGAGCAAACGGGCGAACTGGCTGGCCTCTCTCGCGTACGCTCCATTGCGCAAGATGACGCCCACGTCTTTTGCCGACCATCTCAGGTCAAGGAAGAAATCAATCACATCTGGGATATTGTGCATGAGTTCTACGGCGCCTTTGGCTTTGAGCTGAGCGTGCGCTTGTCTCTCCACGATCCAGAGCATCCCGAAAAGTACCTTGGTTCTCCAGAGAACTGGGAGTTTGCTGAGAACCAAATGCGCCAGCTTATCCAAGATCATGGTGTTGAGTTTGTGGAAGCACCGGGCGAAGCCGCTTTTTACGGCCCCAAAATTGACTTTATGGGTCATGACGCTATTGGTCGCGAGTGGCAAGTGGCCACTATTCAGCTCGATATGAACATGCCTGAGCGGTTTGATCTCAACTGTATCAACGAAGACGGCGAACAAGAACGCGTAGTTATGATTCACGCCGCCATTATGGGCGCCATTGAACGATTCTTGTCAGTCTTGATTGAACACTATGCTGGTGCTTTCCCTGCCTGGCTCGCACCAATCCAAGCCGTCATTATCCCAATTACCGCTGATCAAAGCGAGTATGCGAACGCACTGGCAAAAGAACTCGCTTCTCATGGTCTACGCATTGAAGTTCGTGACGAAGCAGAAACGATGCAAAACAGAATTCGCAAGGCTGAACAAGAAAAGGTACCCTACATGCTGGTAGTGGGCGCTCAGGAACAAGCTGCCCACCAAGAATCGGGAACCTATGTGAGTGCCGTTCGCTCTCATGGCAAGAAGTCTCATGGCACGCTCTCTGCTCTCGAACTGGTAGAACGAGTCAAGACAGATACACCGCAAATCATGCGCGCATAAATGATATAATAAGTGCTTTAAACAACAAGGAGGTAAGCAATTCGCTTCAAACCAAGACGGCCAAAACATCGCCGTAAATCAGAATTTATTATGAACGAAGATATTCGAGCCAATGAGGTTCGTGTTCTGAGTGACCGCGGTGAACAGATCGGTGTTATGCCCAAAGATGAGGCTATTCGTTTGGCAGAGGAACAAGAGAAGGATCTTATCCTTATTGTAGCCAAAGCCCAACCACCGGTGGCAAAAATAATCGAAGAATCGAAACACAAGTACCAACAGCAGCAACAAAAGCAAAAGCAACGCCAAAGTGGCAAAGGTTCTGAAATTAAAGAACTTCGCTTGAGCCCATTTATTGCTGAAGGTGACTTGCTGGCTCGTACCAAACGCGTCCGAAAATTCTTAGAAGGCGGAGATAAAGTTCGTCTCCTTCTGCGTTTTCGTGGACGCGAGATCACCAAAAAAGAATTTGGTGAAAACGTTCTCAATAAAATCTATGAAGCAGTAGAGGATGTGGCTCGCATTGAAATGGAACCAAAACTCCAAGGCAAAGTAATGACCATGCAGCTTATGCCAGAAAAGAAAAAGTAGGGAATTTTTCTCTGTTGAGGGAAATATCCGCTTCTTTGATTCTGCGCAGATCCCTGTTATAATACCCCTCTTGAAGGAATTCTATGGCAAAAGGTTACAAACAGAAAACTCGAAAAGGCGTCGCCAAGCGTTTCAAAATTACCGCTACCGGTAAAGTCTTGCGTCGTCGTCAAAACATGCGTCACCTGCGCTCGAAAAAATCGAAGCGCACTATCCGCAGCTACCGCACTCCGGTAGAAGTGAAGGGTCGCTTTGCCAAGAAAATTAAGCAAATGCTCGGCATTGCCTAAAAGGAAATTATGTCTCGCGTAAAAACAGGACCATACCGACGTCGTCGTCACAAAAAAGTGCTGAAAGCCAATAAAGGCTTCCGCATGACCAAAAACCGCTTGTACAAGGTGGCCAAAGAAGCCTTCTTGCACGCCGGTAAATATGCCTACATTGGCCGTAAAAACCGCAAACGCGACTTCCGCCGCTTGTGGATCTCTCGTATCAGTGCTGGTTTGGAGAACATTGCCAACGCCGTCAACTACTCTCGCTTCATCAACCAACTCAAAAAAGCCGATATTCAACTGAATCGTAAGATGCTGTCTGAGATGGCCGCTCGTGATTTTGAATCGTTTAGCAAGGTAGTTGAAGTAGCGAATAAAGCGAAATAAGACTCGCTCGCGCTTCAACTACCAGAAACCCCCGCCTCCCGGGGGTTTTTTGTACCCACAGACCTTGATACAATCAAAACAAGAAAAGAGACATGAACAGAGACACCTTCGACCAAAACATTAACGACATTCGCCAAAAGCTCTCCGCAGCACCGCGAGATCCTGAAGCACTCCGAATCTTTCTATTTGGAAAAAAGCAGGGTCTCTTCTCAGAAGCCGCACTCATGCTGCGCGAACTGTCACCAGAATACAAGCCCGCGGCTGGCCAAAAACTGCAAGAGCTCCGCGCAGAAATGGAAACACTCCTTGAAGAAGCGGAAAACGCCCCAGATTCCAGCGAGTGGCTCGATCCTACGTTGCCCGCCGCCGCTCGACCAGTTGGCCGACTGCATCCCATCAGCCAAGCCATCAACGAGATCACCGACATCTTTGAAAAAATAGGCTTCACGCGCGTGCGCTACCCCGAAGTCGAATGGGACTACTACGCCTTCGAAGCTCTCAACATGCCTTCCAATCACCCCGCACGTGACGAGTGGGAAACCTTCTTCATGAACGCGCCCGAACACTCAACACTCGGTAAAATGGTCCTCACGCCCCACACCTCCAATGGCCAAGTCCGCGAAATGGAACGTCTCAACTCCGAGCCGCCCATCCGCATGATCAACATTGGGCGAACATACCGCCGACAGCAGGACGTGACGCACACACAGATGTTCCACCAGTTCGAAGGCTTGGTGGTCGACACAAATATTACCATCCAACACCTCAAGGGCACCATCGATCACTTTGCCAAAGAGTTTTATGGTCCAGAGAGCAAATCGCGTATTCGGCCGTTCCACTTTAAGTTTACGGAACCATCTTTTGAGATCGATTTCTCGTGCTCCATCTGCAAAGGCACCGGAAAACTCGGTAATGAAACCTGCCGCTTCTGTAAATCTGGCTGGCACGAAGTTGGTGGCGCCGGTATGGTGCACCCAAACGTGTTACGCGCAGGCGGCATTGACCCCGAGAAATACACCGGCTTTGCCTTTGGCTGGGGAGTAGAGCGGACCTATGCCTTGCGCCCAGGCTTGCACTTAGACGATATCCGGTTGCTCTTCAGCGCCGACCCCCGTTTCTTAGAACAATTTTAAGCACAGAAAGACACCATGAACATACTCGTACCCCACACCTGGCTCCAAGATCACCTGAATACACAGGCAGATCCGGAGACCATCCAAACCCAACTCTCCCTCTGCGGACCAGCCGTTGAGCGCATCTACGACCGCGAAGGCGACTCCGTCTACGATATCGAGGTCACCACCAACCGCGTCGACAGCATGTCGGTGCGCGGTATTGCGCGCGAAGCAGCGGTCATACTCGATAACGCCGGCTTTCCGTCTGACTTGAAAACCCTCACCCTCACCGACGCCATCCCCGCTGCCGACACGGAAATCCTTCCGCTGCCCACCATTGACAACAGCAGCCAACTCTGCCACCGCATTACGGCAGTGATTTTGAGCACTGTCGGGCACCCCGCCACGCCCGAGTGGATGAGTACCCGCCTGCAACAGGTCGAGCTCAACGTCAAAGATGTCGTTATCGACATCACCAACTACTTGAGCCATGACCTTGGCCACCCATGCCACGCCTTTGACTACGACAAAATCATGGCCCTTGGCGGCGAAATCCACGTGCGGGAAGCAGAAGCAGGCATGCCGTTCGCCACGCTCGACGGCGCAAGCTACGAAACCGTGGGCGGAGAAGTGGTCTTCACCAACGCCGAAGGAACCATCATCGATATTCCAGGAATTATGGGTACTGCCAACACCGCGGTTGACGACAGCACCCAAAACGTCCTGTTCTGGATCGAGTCCATCCCACACGAAAAGATTCGTTTCACCTCCATGTCGCACGCCTTACGCACTCCCGCAGCGCAACTCAATGAACGCGCTTTAGACCACAATTTGGCCCGCGAGGTCATGTTGAGAGGTATAGAGTTATTCACTGAGCTTACCGGCGCCACACAAGCCTCAGCAGTGTATGAAGAGATCATTGTGCCTTCCAAGAGTAAGACCATCTCCTTCGCACCCAGTGAAGTAGAGCGGTACTTGGGCATTGAACTCAGCACGTCTGAAATTATCAGCATACTCACACAGCTCGGATGCCAAGTAACTGAGTCTAGTGACCAGGAACTCTTGATTACTATCCCCAGTTTTCGTACCGATCTGAGTATGTCTGCCGACATCGTTGAGGAAGTAGCGCGCATCTATGGCTATCATAATTTGCCGAGCACGCTCATGGATACTCGTATTCCAACCAGCAAGCCAGCTGGTGAAAATTTTACTCTCGAAACCAAGCTCAAAAATGTACTGGCCGCTTTGGGATACCAAGAACTCTACACGTACTCTATGGTAGGAACAGATCTCTTGAACCGCTGGAATCTCGATCCCGCGACTCATCTGCACATTCGTAATCCCCTCACCAGCGATATGGAGTATATGCGGCAGTATGTACTGCCGTCACACGCGGAAGAAACCACTCATTTCTTAGAACAGAGTACCGCGCGTGGCACATTTGAGCTGGCTAACATCTATTTTCCAGAAGAAGGTGCCTTACCAGACGAGCATCTCGTCTTAACGGTACTCGACACTGATTTTCGCCACCTGCGCGCCACGCTGGATTTTCTGGCAAATGAGCTATACATCAACGATTTTGCTGTAGAAAGCGCAGAAGATAATGCGAAAAAAGACCGAAATATAGACTCTATTTTCACTTCTCATGCTATTATCACTCATGAAGATCGAGTGCTAGGAAGTATTGGGTACTTGTCTGATGGAAAAGTCGGGTTTGAACTGCACTGGCGATCACTTTTGGAAGTCAGTCAGCGCTGGCCAGAGTATCACCCAGTACCGAAAACAGCTCCATACTACGAAGACTGGACCCTGGTCGTACCTGAGGGTACTCCGGTAGGAGATATTATCTCTGCACTCAAATCCTTAGATGCAGCGGTTTCATCCGTAGAACTGCGCGATCAATTTGCGAACAACTGGACCTTCCGTTTGACCTTCTGGGATGCTACTGAGCAGTTCTCCAGTGAACGCGCGCAAGAGCTGAAAGAGAGTGCTGTGCAAACGCTTCAGTCTCGCGGCGTTACACTGCAATAGAAGTCACGAGAAAATTTACAATCTTCAACCAAAATGCTTCGCGTAGGAAACATTTGTGATGGCATTACTCGTCGTCAAGATCGACGGGTGGAGTAGGGGTAGGTGTAGGGCTTGGCTTGGGAGTTGCCGTTGGGGTTGGAGTGGGTGTAGGGGTAGGTTCCTTCCAGTCTTGACCACCAGTACCGATGCGTACTTCACCGGTTTTTCCTTCTTTGCCATCTGAACGCACTGCTTTGGCGTAGAGGGTGTAGCGACCGGGAGGGAGATTGAGCTCTGTGCGGTATGGTTTCTCGCGTAAGGTTTCTCGGACAGAACCGTTCACAAAAATTTCCACGCGATCGATGCGCTCTTCTGAAACGGTGTTGACTACGACTTCAATATTTTCGGAGTCATAGGTACGTTCATTCTCTGGTCTCTCCAAGCGAACAATGACTTCATCTACCGAGTCACAAAAATCGGTCGGTGCCTGGAACGGTCCACGGTCTTGGTTTTGCGCAATCCAAGCATCAATACCTTCTTGCCAGCGATTCCGACCATCCTGACTGATGGGGTCGTCTTCATAGAGAGAAATGTACACGCGCTCATCGTACTCACCACGCTGCACATCTACCGCGGTGGCCAGGCGTTCTTGGCCTCGGCACAAACGTACCTTTTGGTGGATTGGGTCAGGTTCGGTCGGTAATGTTCCTCGGATAACCCATTCTTCACGAGATGCCAGCTCGTCATGAGCCGGGTATCCGGAGATTGCGTCAACAGAAACTCTCTCCACATTGTCTGGAACTATCCAGTCATCTGTGGTGCGTCCACTGGCAA
The DNA here is from genome assembly GCA_964447905.1 of uncultured Pseudomonadales bacterium. Lineage (GTDB taxonomy): Bacteria > Patescibacteriota > Microgenomatia > UBA1400 > UBA1396 > JAJOJK01. The sequence continues at coordinate 33,106 of CAYUUK010000002.1, forward strand.
TAGCCGCCAACATGACTCGCTGCCAAATTGGTGAGGCACCAGTCACACCAGAAGCAACTTGTTTCATGCTGGTGTTATCATTATTTCCTACCCAGACACCAACAATAGTTGAACGGCTCCATCCAATTGTCCAGTTATCCTTCTGATCATTGGTAGTACCCGTTTTCACGGCGATAGGTCGATTATTGATATTCAATTGGGAGTTCGTCCCAAATGCTCCGGAGCGAGCTTGATTGTCGGACAGAATAGAGTTCAAGAGGAAAGCAACTTCTGGCTCCACAACCTCCCGGCCAGGAACATCTCGATGCTGGAAGAGAGTAGTATTGTTTTGGTCAGTCACTTCCAAAATCGAAACTGGCTCAACACGATTTCCGCCGTTCGCAAACGAACTGTATGCTGTCACGCTGTCAATCAGGTGCACTTCCGCACCACCGAGAGTGACCGCTAAACCAAAGTTACGCATATTCTCACGAGTTGGTTCCAGAGTAACAAAGCCCATATCAAATGCTTGTTGCAGCATGTTTTCTACTCCTACATTCGCCAGGAGTTTCACCGCTACCACGTTATTGGATTCTGCCAAGGCATATCTGAGCTGCATAGGGCCGCGGAACTTTCCGTCATAGTTGCGTGGCTGATATGGGTCAACTGTCTCGTTGGGGGCGAAATTCGTAAAGGAGTCGACCAGCATGGTGGCCGGAGTCATTCCTTGTGAGAGCGCCGTCGCGTACGTGACCGGCTTAATCGAAGAACCTGGTTGGCGAAGACCATCAACGGCCACATTAAACTGACCAGGAATATCATCAGCAAAGTAGTCTTTACTCCCGACCATAGCCAGAACTTCACCGTTACGAGGATCCATAACAACTACGGAACCATTGGTGATATTTAAATCCACCACCTTTTCGATCTCTTCCTGCACAATTTCTTGTGTTTCTTCTTGGAATGGCAAATCAAGTGAGGTGCGAACACTCAACCCACCGCGCTGCACTACCTCTGAACCGTACATCTCCTCGAGCTGCTCCAACACATAAAACACGAAGTGCGGCGCTTTAATAGAGGAAGTTTGGCGAGCAAACTCAATGGAATCTAGCTGCTCCACAGCACTCTGCTCGAGCTCAGCAGTAATATAGCCGTCCTCTCGCATACGACGAAGAACTCCGATTGCACGTATCTTCCAGAGTAACTCACCGTTCTCATCCGTTCTTCCGAGAACGGGTGAGTACGCTGTTGGCCGCTGCGGCAAACCAGCCAAGATGGCCGACTCGACTAAATTCAGATCCTGCACTTCTTTATCAAAGTACATATCAGCAGCCGCGCCGACACCGACCGAGTTTCCACCGTATGGAGCCTCATTGAGGTACATCTGCAAGATTTCTTCTTTGCTGAACTGGCGCTCAATTTCGAGAGCGAGAATGAATTCTTTCAGTTTACGAGTTACTGTGCGTTCGTTAGTGAGTAAAACATTTTTAACTAACTGCTGGGTGAGAGTAGAACCACCCACCACTCTACCACCGCGAAACGTGTAGTTGTATACGATACGGAATGGTGTGAGGGGATCAAAACCACTGTGTCGATAGAAGTCCTTGTCCTCTACGGCTACCGTGGCTTGCTGCAAATACTCAGGAACTTGGTCAATAGTAATCGGAACTCGTCGTTCATCTTCGTAGACATCATAGAGAACGTCACCATACCGATCTAAAATCTTCGTGGAGAATCCATCTTGTCGGCGCACACCACTGGGGTCAGGCAGGTCATTTGCCACCCAGGCAACTAATCCAATAGAAAGAACAATCGCAAAAAGGGTACCAGCCACCACAACTACAGCGCCGATGCGAAGGGCCTGAGCTCGCCAGAAAGTGGCTTGCGAACCACTCAGAGCAGAAAAACGAGAAGATCGTTTTGAACTGGTTCGAGAAGCCGCAGCAGACTGACGCTGACCAAATGGGGTAAATGGTTGTGAAGATGAAAGAGCGAGCTTTCTACGAATATTTCGTTTCCAGCGACGCCACTTTCGTTGCAAACCAGACAACATACTCTGTGAGTATACCGTATTACGGTACAATGCGACAGAGAAACACACTTTGCGTAACCACCAAAGGTTCTTACAATACCTCTATGACTGTTCATGACTCCGTCACACTCCTGGCTGGAATCGGCCCCAAAAAAGCCGCTGAGTTGGCGGAAATGGAGATACACACACTTGAAGATCTGCTGCACCACATTCCTTTTCGATACGAAGATGCCAGTGCTGTTATTCCTATCGCGAAGCTAGAGGTTGGAGAGCTCGTCACTGTCGAAGCACAGATTACACAACTCAAAAGCTTCACCACACGTAAACGAATCCCCATGACACAAGCTACCATTGCTGATGCCGAAGGGGATGAACTCAGCATCACCTTCTTTCACCAACCATATGTTGCCAAACAACTCAAACAAGATGAGTGGTACGCCTTCACTGGCAAAGTTGGTGAGTATAGAGGCAAGAAAAGTTTGACGAATCCAAACTACGAACCACTCGACCGAGAAAACAAAGTACATACAGGTCGGGTACTCCCGCAATACTCACAGCACAAATCTATTTCTTCAGTCTGGCTGCGACGAGTGGTACCCAAACTCGTGGAACAAACTGCACTTCTTCCAGAAGAGTATTTACCCGCATCGCTGCGCACTCAGGCCGAACTACCGGAGAGAACTTCCGCTTGGCAGCAAGTACATGTGCCGGAGAGTCTCGCCGCCGCGCATGCTGCGCGGCGGCGAATAGCCTTCGATGAACTCTGGGACATCTTTACCGCTATTGAAGCGGAACGTGAGCACAGAGAATCTCTTCCAGTTCGTAATCCACTCTCTAAAGCCCATGCTGAAGAATTTACGGCACAATTTGTTACCGCCAGCCCGTTTCCACTCACGCCATCGCAAAACAACACGATTGCACACCTAAAACACGCATTTCTGCAGAACCATCCTGTGCAGCAATTTATTCAGGGGGAAGTGGGAAGTGGAAAAACGCTGGTAGCTGCCTACGCACTCTTCTTGCAAGCATCACTGGGAAATCAATGTGTCTACTTAGTGCCAACTACCGTACTTGCTGAGCAACACTACCAGAACCTAGAACCAATCGCTTCAGCGCTTGGTATCTCACTGGGAAGATGGACAGGTACGCAAAAAGAATCAGAGCCTGTCTCTGTCTTGGTAGGCACCCATGCTTTACTTCATAACACGGCCATCTCTCCGGACTTGATTGTGGTCGATGAGGAACACCGCTTCGGAGTTGACCAGCGTGAGCACCATTGGGATGAAGGCTTGCACCCTCACCGTATTACCATGACCGCTACGCCGATTCCTCGAACGCTCGCTCACGTTGTCTACGGAAATCACTCGGTATCTTTTCTCGACCCAATTCCAGGTAAAAAACGCGCAATTACCACCAGAGTTTTTGCTCCAAGTAAGCTCGATGCCCACTTCACCTGGCTAGAACAACAGATTACAGAAACGGGTACGCAAGCATTTCTGATTGCACCACTGATCGAACCCTCCGAAACAGATACCTTTGCCGACGTCTATGACGCAACAACACTCTGTAAACGAGTAAAAAAAGCACTCCCAAACATGCGAGTCGCACTGGTCACCGGCAGGACGCCGTCTGCTGAAAAGCAATCAATCTTATCTGACATGCAGAGTAAAAAAATTGACATTCTCGTTGCTACACCAGTAATTGAAGTGGGCATCGATATCCCCAACGCCAGCATCATCTCGATTTTGAGTGCAGAGCGGTTTGGTTTTGCGCAACTGCATCAGCTGCGTGGTCGGGTAGGCAGAAGTGGGCAAGCTGGATGGGCATTCCTAGTTCCTACACCTGGAAAAACAGCTGATCGGCTCCGCATATTAGAAACAACCGATAATGGTCAAGAACTCGCTGAGCTCGACCTACAAAACCGTGGCGTGGGTGAGTTCCTCGGCCGAAAACAAACAGGCTGGGATGGTCTGCGCGTAGCTACCTGGATGGACCTAGAGCTCATTGAACTCGTAAAATCCCTCTCTGGCCAGTTTCAGAAAATGAGTTCGTAGCAAAATCGAGAAGCTCCAGAGGAAAAGAGTTTTGCTTTTCGCCTGAGCGTGCTACAATACGGGTTCCTATAAATAGGGTATACTATCGACAATACAAAAGGACACACTATGGGTGCTTTACCAAAACGCAGAATATCAACCGCTCGCAAAGGTCGCCGTCGTCAAGACAAGACAGTTGCTTTACAAGGTCGTGGCGTGGCTGTAACCAGCCGTCAGCGTCGTGAAAAGAAAAAAGAACTCACTGCTGGCTCTGATACCAAGTAATCGAGTACACTCTTCCTGGTATGCCATCTGCCCAAGATTCTCGTCATCAAAAACGTATTGAGCGCGTTGAGCAGTTATTTGCTTGGCAGTTTTACAACGAATATACATTTGAAGATTCTTCCTCAGATTTTACTGAGCAGTTCTCACTGATTACATTCATTCTAGAAGATATTGTTACTATCGATCGCATGATCCTGCAGTATGCACCAAAGCATGAAATCGAGACATTTAATAAAATTGATCTTGCAATTCTGCGGCAAGCCTTGTATGAATTATTACATACCGATACTCCGCCTGCTGTCGTGATTGACGAGGCCGTCGAAATCTCCAAAGAGTACGGAAGTGAAGACACTGCCCGTTTTGTTCATGGAGTTCTCGGTAACGTCGTTGATGACCGCAGAAAGGACACTGATGAATCAGTCTAGCATCTATGATGAAGTAACCCAGTTATTGGGTGAGATTTATGGTGTCGATCCAGATGAACTCACACCCCAAAGTGATCTACAAGAAGATATTGATCTGAAAAGTGACGTTGAGTCATTGGCAAAATTTGTACACACCCTCAACACCACTTTTGATATTGAACTCACTACCCCATATATCTCCCGAGAAATCATGGCTAGGCACATTAGCAGTGTTCAAGATATTGTGAGTGCAGTTGAAGATGCGCTTTTAGAATAATATCCTTATCTCATGGCTTATCCACTCCCTCCACAGCTCCAAGATCTTTCGGAAGAACTCCGTGATAAAGCATTTACGCATCGCTCATTGCGAGCTCAGTCTGTGCCTCGTCACTTAACCAATGAGCGCCTGGAGTTTTTAGGAGACGCTGTTCTTGAACTCGTCGTTTCCGAGTTCTTAATTGCTCGTTTTCCAAAACTGGACGAGGGCACACTTACTCGTTACCGAGCCTCACTCGTACGCACAGAATCACTCGCTTTTGTTGCTCGCGAGCTGCACCTGGGAGACCACCTGCACCTCGGCACCTCCGAACCAATGCCAGAAGAAGACCTCTCAGACTCAATCCTGGCAGACACCTGCGAGGCAGTTATTGGTGCGCTGTATCAAGATAGCGGCTACCAAGCAGCCAAAGAGTTCATCCACACGCATATTCTGTCTCACTTTTCAGAATTTATTACCACGTCTGACGCCAAAGATGCCAAAACGCTCTTGCAAGAAAAAGTACAGGCCATGGGTGAGGATGCACCGGAGTACGAAATTATTGATGAAGTCGGCCCAGATCACGATAAAATCTTTACCGCGGCCGTTTCTATCCCTGGTAAAGATACGTATACTGGCAGTGGCGCAAGTAAACAAAAGGCAGAACAGGCTGCAGCCGCAGAAGCTTTACGAGGAGTCTTTCAAAAAAAACAAACAGAAAGTGAAGATACTGTTGAGGAAAGCCAGGTTGTTTCGTGAAAACAACACTCGGATTCCTATCTGGAATAATCACCGGTGTCTGATATAATACTTGTCTATGTTACGGATCAAGCTAACCCGAATTGGTAAAAAGCATCAACCACAATATCGCGTTGTGGTTACCGAAAAGCGCAGCAAGCGCGACGGTAAGTATGTCGAACAAGTTGGATTCTACAATCCACTCGGTGATAAAGAAATTCGCTTTGAAGTAGAGCGTTTCAATCACTGGCTGGAAAAAGGTGCCCAACCTACCGATACTGTTGCCAACCTTTTCAAACAATTCACTGCAAACAACAAGAAAAAGTAAATCATGCGTAACCTGATTGAATTTCTCGTTCTCCATTTAGTGGAACATCCTGAAGATGTCACAGTAACTGAAGAAGAAGACAACGGTCTTCTTATGTACACCATCGACGTCCATCCAGATGATCGCGGTCAAGTTATCGGTCGTCGTGGCCGCACAGTAGATGCCATTCGTACTTTGGCACGTGTTCGCGCCATGAAAGAAGACAAAGGCGTTCGTGTTGACATCATCAGTGATGATGAAGCTGAAGACGAAGACTTTGATTCTGACGCTGAGTAAACAACTTCGTACTTGTTAAAAACTCGTTTTAAATTTCGATTATTCATCCAACTGAAACAGATCAGTGTTGCTAGACGGTGCTGCATTCTGCACTGCAGGAGCACTCGTCTCCAGCCAGTAGTTCATTTCAAGCAGCTCATCACGTGCTCGGCGCTCACTGGGGCTGATTTGTTGCGCGCCGCCACGGGCGGCGCGAGCAGCGTCGATATTGGCATAATAGCTCTCAATTTGCAGTGTAGCCGTGTAGTCAACTTGGGCCGTTGTCCCAATCGCCCACCGGCGTGCTGGAGCAATACGCATATCGGTAATTTCCATAAGTGGCATACTGGTCTCAATATTATTGATTGCGGTAGTTATTTGCTGAAATGAACCAGTCAACTCAATTTCTAGTCTCAGAGACTGCGTGCCAGCAGTAGCCGAGCGACTTCGACTCGATGCCGATTGCGCAGCCGACTCAGTGGACACGATACCAGGATTCAAATCATACTCGCCCAAAGCAACCTGAGTCTCCTGAGATATAGCTTCGAGTGTGCGCATTACCTGCAATGGCTCTTTAAAACGAGGCAACGCCTGCTCAACAAGCATATATCCAGAACGATCATCAGGGGTAATGGTGTTGAGGAGCGTAGCACGCTGTTCCACCTGCTGTAACTCACCTTCTTGTTGCTCAATACTAATCTGTAGCTGGTTGGAGACCTGCCAAAGTTGATACGCTCCCACAAAAACAAGCAGCCCAGAAGCCACAAACAAGCCAACCGCCACAACGAGTTCGCGCCGTTGCAACCACCACTCATTGGCTTTTTTTTCAAAATCAACATTGGAGAGAGAAGCATCTGCTGCCATCTTATACCTCATCTCCTTGCTCTAACTCACTCAACACGATGTCTACATTCATAACATACCGGCCAGCTTCGTCTCGCTGAACACTGCTAATCGCAATGGCATCAATTTTCTCCCGCATGTCTGGCTCACGCAGAGTGTCCAAAAAGATTTCAACAGAAAAAACATCTTGGGCTTCTACGCGAAAGGTAAGTCGGCGCATTTGCGTATCGTAGTTCACAGCGTCAAACGCAATGGTTGGGACGAGCAGTTGAGCGAGAAAATCGAGGGCTTCTTTTTTGGGACTCCGCTCGTCCATAATCTCTGCGATCGAGGCAAGTCGGGTAGTGTAGAGAATGTACTCCGCTTCTTCAGCTGCTGCCGCACGGACCACTCTCTCTTGCTGTTGAATCTGTTCTTCCACGAGCGCCAGCTGTTGTCCCGACCAATACCAGTAAGCTCCGGCAGCGGCAGTTAGAGTGAGTGCCACACCAAAAACTCCCACCGCAGCAGTGAGAATTTTGCGATCAAGCGAGTGCAACTGCTCCAGTCGCCGCCGCTTTCGACTCATGAAGTTGATATCGTTGGTTATTCGCATGGTGTTACTTATTCTTCATTGCTAGTCCAGCCGCAATAATAAAGCGACTATCTTGCTGCACTGGTTCCTTCCAAGTGAGCTGCTCCATACGGTTGAGCTCAACCGGAACCATTTCTACTGATACAGCCTGAGATAAGTACGGTAAGAGATCCGGCAAATAGAGTGATCCGCCAGTTACAAAAATACGCTGAATCGTGCCACCAGCATTTTGACCAGAAAAGAAGCGGAGCGCCTTTTGAATCTCGGTTACCAGCGAGTCAACAACTGGCACAAGCGCATTACGCACTCTTCCTTCTAACTGGTTCGCTAAAAGACCATAGGTGCGTTTGTACTCTTCCGCGCGCTGGGGATCAAGCCCAACGCCACGCTCAATGGCTCGAGAAAAGAGGATTCCAGCAATAGGTGTCGCATGCACAAACTGGAGCTGTCCTTTGCCAATCAAAGCAATTACCGAGGAAGAAGCTCCAATGTGGAAAAGTGCCACATTTTCTTCACCCTGGGATAAAAACTGCAGTACCCGCAACTGGGCTAGGGTATCGGTCTCCATATCGATAACATCAAGATTTGCTTCGAGCAAAAGATCGGCAAAATCATTCACAAACTGTTTCTTGACCCCTATCATAAGCACATCCATATTTTGCACAGGATCATTCTTCTCACTGCGACGCAGCACCGCATACTCATACTCCATTTCCTCGAGCGGAATGGGGATATGCTGCTCAACCTGCCATTGGATAGCCGAAGCGAGTTCCGCTTCTGACAAGGCCGGCATCGTGACCAGCTTGGTCGAGACCATTTGTTCGGCGAGTGCCACGCGAATGTTACTCTGCGGTAATTTGTAATCAGCAAACATTTTTACGAGCGTATCAATGAGCTGCTGTCGCTTCTGCGGATTATCGGGGTAGATGGCACCAATCGGGTTTGGTATTTGTACCACCTGCTCAATGTGCGCACCATTTTTTTGCGGTTTTCCAACTACCGCTTTTATTGCATATGAGCCGATATCAAGACCAACAATTTTCATATTACTGTGTTCCTATTTAATAATTGTCGTACCAGAAATGAGGGCATAATCGAGCAGAGTAGGTGCGTACTCAGCTGTTCGCTCTACCTCAATTGCTTTTGTTTCTCGCCCGAGCTCATTTCGTGCCACGGAGTTGATGGTGAATTCTTGTGTGGGCAACGTCCACCCATTGCCGTTTACCAATATGTCCGTATCTCCATAAATAGGAGTGACACGAATAAATGCATCGCCTGTTTCGAGAGTAATAGCTACTTGGCGGGAGTATTCACTGCCAGGGGTAGCAACGAGTTCCATACCGTCAGATCGATCACAAATTGCGTACCCATAGTGGCGAGCGACTGGCTCAGCCCCAGATGAATTGATAACACTCACTAAAAGAGAGGCTGGAGATCCAGAGCCACAGTCAGTGGTATCTGACCACTGCACAATCACTTCCTGTCCCACTGATCCGCTGGACACATTGATCTCAGCAGTGGCACCTTCGAGTAGCTCGGTGGTAAGTTCATTCTCGGTGCCGACCGAGTAATTCACCGTCACATTTTCAACACCAGTGTACTCACCGGTGGTAGTTTGTTCTAGCGCAGCTTCATCTCGAGAAAGTATTTCTTCCAGAGCAGCTTCAGCCGCACTAAAGGTCTGGGTGGCTTCCTGAGACTGACGCGCATTTCTCACGTCACTTGAGGAGCGAGTTGCCAAAGAAATACCAATTGTCGACATGACTACCATGACCAAAATAACCGCTATTCCGACTTGACCTGATTGAGAAAAACGTGTCGATGACATACTGATTCAGTGTATCATCTTACCGATCTCGATGCATGCACCGTGCTCACGCCGCACGGAAAATACACCTACTGATATGAACGAACATACACTTGGGTTGAGAAAGTCTCTTGGTAGTATGACTCAGGAGACAAAGTATCGGGATTTCCCGTAGAAATGGTGGCCGATACAGTTACCAGCGCGCCACTTTGTTCTGCTGACTGCTGACACGAAAAAACAAAAGAATCAACCGATACCGATTCGCTGGACAAGTAACTGGTAGGTGGATCAGTAATGACATCTCCAGAGTTAGAGGCTACACGAAAGTCATCAGTTAAAAATAACTCAATACTGCCGCTATCTTGGGCGCGCACACGAATGGAGTCCATCGTTGGCTGACACACTTCGCCATTTTGGTTTTCTTCAAGATACCGAGCGTTACGAATTAAAAAAGACACCCGATCCATGACAAAAGAAGCCTCGCTACGCACTTTATTAATAGTGGTCGAGCGAGTGCCTCGCACTTGTGAGTTTACTAAAACCGATACGGATACCACACTAATAATGGCAGTAATGGTAACCACAGTAATCAACTCAATAATGGTAAAGCCATTCATCTTTCTTTTTTCCTGTGCCACCACTACTCCCAATCCGCTAAAACTGTTTCTAAACTGGTAGTTATTTCACCTGAGCTTCCAGGACGAGTAACCGTGGAAACGACTACCACTTCCGTATCAGAAACCCTTTCCAGAGTGAGCTCTCGCAAAAATTGCGTATCAGCAATAACTTCCTCATCAGTACACTCACCAGGACTACTCACAATCAAGTCCGCAAATGTTGAGGGAAGCGTGGGAACACAGTACTCTACGGTACTTCCTCGTGCCTCCAAAGCAGAGGAGAACACTCCCCACCCAACCACGTCCCGTTGGTTTCGCACCCATTCGAGACTTTCTTGTGCATATGAAGTGGCCTGTGTTTGCTCGAGCGCCACCCGCGAGTTCCCCACCGACTGAATAACAGAGGAGAGAATAGCTACTAACACTAAAGAAACCATAGCTGTCGCAAAGGTCACCTCAATGAGAGACTGACCGGCTCGTGAAAAAACTTGCGGGAACGTTCCACGCTGATAGTTCATACTGCTCTAAGCGTAGCAGGGTGGAGGAAAGAATAAAAGAGTGAGGCCATTCTTGATAGAACCGTTTCCAGCCGTCTCAACCCACACACTTCAGTCGGAGATGAGTTGTCCTTCGGAAATCACTCCCTGGTCACTCACCGCAAACTCATAGCGAACTGATGTGTCTTCAAACTCACCAATAGAGATGGTAACTGGCGCGCCAGGTATCGGCCCCGGTAATGGCGGGAAAAAAAGCTCAAAGTCATCCAGCAAGTACTCTCCAGACTGGAGAGTATAGGTTTGCTGTTGTAAATCGGCTCCAGAATCATCGCACCGCACTGCCACATAGTAGTTCTGTGTTCCCTGTACACCCCAAACTCGATAGTAGTTCAAACGGGTACAGTCATCGTCTGGCTTATCACCACCACGACTGCGCTCACGAGCTGACTGCAGCACAGCTTGCACATCGCGCGCGGACTCAATTTTTGTTTGCCGAGAAGCAAAAGAGGTATAAGCGGCAAAAGCACCACCCATCAGTAAGAGGCTCAAAGTAGTAGTCACTAAAAGCTCAATAAAGGTGAAACCGTGCTGGCTATCTTGGTTGCGTAACCACATAGATTCCTTCTCCGCTATAGCCGTACTGCTCACCGTTTACCAAATCATCATCAACATTCTCTAAACGAGTAAGGAGATGGTAGGAGGTATCACTTATCTGCACGTAGTTGTAGGTGTACTCAGGTTCGTCAGAGTTTCCAATAAAGGTGAGGGCATTTTGTCGCGGATCAACTGGGAGCTCAGAAATATAGTCTTCGTCTAAACCTGGAATCCAAGGCGTGCGGCATCCCGGCCAAGTAGCACTCGAATTACAGAGAGAATGCTCGGGATATGCGCCAGTATTGAGTTTGTACACTTCGAGCGCTGCTTGCAAGGCTGCCAGGTCTTTTTTGCGGCGCGCATCACGGGTGTGTTCACTACTAGAAACAAACGAAACCATTACTACGCTGGCAAGTACACCGATAATCACGGTTACGACCAAAATTTCTATCAACGTAAATCCAGCACGGCTTTGTTGGCGGTTGAGAGTGGCAAATGTGGGAAAGAATTTCTTGATCATAGCTAGTCCGTTAAACAATAGTAGTCATCATCCGTGTAGCCGCAGTTACTGCAAATTTGTCCGCCATTTTCAGTCTCCATGCGAACACTCAGTTCAAAAGAACACCCCGGCTGTTCCACCAGGCGATATCGATAGTACTGCGTGGCATCGTTCACTGGGTCAAGATAGGTGCGGGAGGTATACTCAGCCGGGAGATTTTCCAGGAAGGTTCCATCACTGCTCACCTCATACCCGCCGAGTTCGTTTTCTGAATCAGGATACTGCCCATTTTCCAGCCGATAGTTCTCAAGAATACCTCGCAGCTCTTGCAGATCTGTTTTGCGACGCGCATCACGGGCATTCCGATTAGCCTGCCGGAAACTGACGATCACCACCGCAGTTAAAATACCAATAATTGCCGTGACAACGAGCAACTCAATAAAAGAAAAGCCTCGTCTCGATTTATTGTAGGTTCTGCGCACAGAAATAATCTCCACCACTGGCAAAGTCAGTACAGTCGTTTGTATTCGAGTTTCCAGTACCTTCGCGTTCTAAAATCGCACAGACACAATAGGTGTTTGCCGAACAAGTAAGTTCATACCCAAAATTTTCATCACCGGTTTTCGGGTCAGATGGCACACCATTGGGGAGAACTTCTACCAACTCTTCGTCAGTACAGTCTGTGGGATACGCGGTATAGCGAGCATAGTACTGCTCAAGGGCATTGCGCATACCGGTCACGTCACTTCGGCGACGAGAGTCCCGACCGCTTTGCTGTGCGGTGGTAAAACTCACCGTTCCAAGGGCAATGAGAATTCCAATAATGGAGATTGAAACGAGCAGTTCAAACAGCGTAAAACCACGAGAAGAGTATCCAGACAGTGTCATATACAATCAGTATACATCTATTCGAGTTGAATACGAAGAACCGCGAATACCTTAGTTCATTTGTACTGACATACTACTCAAGCGCGTAATTGGTGAAGCCACACCTCGCACATCTACTGCTTGCACCGTAACTGGAAACACACAGGTGCCCTGCGGACAACTATACTCTTTGGTCAGCAAAGAAGACGCCTTCTGCACTGTTTGCGAAGTTCCGTCGCCAAAATCTATGGTCACCGACTCTATCGGTGCCGCACTTTCATCAAAGTCGAACGAGAATAAAACAAGCGAAGAGGTGCCTTGCAAGTAAATAGTTCGCTGCTCGTAATCCAGTGGTGGGTCACTCACAAAAGAGAGAAGAGTGGGTCGCTGCAAACAACTCTGGTAACAATTCTGACTGCAGTCAACCACTCCGGCACTGAGCAGCTCGCCCTCACCTTGTTCGGTTTCAGCATCACAACACACATATCCAAAAGCCTGGCAAGCACTTGCTGGACGAGACGCGGTGTAGTTTGTGGTGCCCCAAATATGCTTGACACTTTCGCCATCAGCATAGATCACTCGTGATCGACCAAAAAAATCTACCTGCAACTCACCCTGCAAAGTTTGTGTGGCAAAGTTGTAGTAAAACCCAGCAGACCCCAACGACTTTTCAACTCCCCGCATGAGACTCACTCTTTCGCGCTCAACGGGCTGCACGGTAGTACAGTCCACTTCCAAAACATACTGACTCTGATCTACAAATCGCAGCTGAAAACCAGCATATGGTGTTGAACCAGTAATACGGGAAGTACTGCAACCAGCCAAATACTCTTCCCACTGCTTTGGAAACTGGAGTGAACGCGCATCGGACGCCACTTGCTCTGCGGCCATATACAGAATAACTTCTCGCCCTACATAATAGCCTACCAGCGCCAACACAAAGAGGATGATAGTAAAGCGAATAAACGTCGATAAAAAACTCATAGAAATTGCAAATACCAGCGTAGCAGAGAATCACCCCAGATCAAAGTAGTAGCCGTGCCCGCTATCAAAAAAGGCGCAAAAGGAATTGGAACTCCACGGTGCTGTTTACGAGCGATAAGCAACGCACTTCCCACCACCGCACCATACACAAAGCCAAGAAAAAGCCCTATCAATACATTTGGCCACTCCATCAAGAGTCCCAAAGCAAACACGAGTTTCACATCACCAAAGCCCATGCCACGGCCTTTGGTGAGTATCCATAGGAACAAGAAAAAGCTCAGAGCCACGGTGGCACCAAACAAGGCCCACGCCAAATTCTGGGGATTATAAATACCAAAACCAATCAGGACAAATCGATAGAGCAAAGTCATAAAACTCAGCGCGAGAACAGTCCAATCAGGAATGTAGTATGCCTGGAGATCTGTAAGCACAATAATCAGCAAAATGAGACCCACTAACAACCAGAAAACTGGCTGAATAACGGCTAGCGGCTGCAGCGAAAGTTGAAAGAACGCAAACCCAATAGCAAACCACCACACAAATAACGAAGCGGTAAGGAGCTCTACAACTGGATGCATGATGTCGATAGATGAGCGACAAGTGCGGCACTTTCCTCGCAAAACCAAGTAAGAAGCTAAAGGAATGAGCTCAAACCACTCCAGCTCCCGTCGACAGGTATCACAGCGTGAACGCCCACAGACAAATTGTTCTCCGGCTAGGCTACGAATAACGAGCACATTTACGAAACTGCCCACAACCGTACCAATCAGAAAAATAAATGGTATGAGCAGCCAAGTCATAGTCGAGACAGCATATCACATTCACTCCAAAAAAAGAGCCTCCTTTCACAAGGGGGCTCATTTATTTTTATTTTCATTTTCTTTTGTCTTATGGGAGACAGACGAGACAGGCATTTGTATCAGTAAAGCTGTCATCACAGTTCGCCGGACAGGAAATGGCTTCTACGTCATCGTCCACACCGCCGTTGGTACATCGAGAAGAGGCTTCTTGGTCAAAAGCGTTCGAAGATGGGGCAAAACAGACGTACATGGTAGCATTTGCCGTGCCAGGCTTGTAGATAACGTACTCGACTTTATCGTCGGTGGTTAAGCGGTTTACAAAGCCAGACTTCACTTCTGCGGTAGTTTCGAGAATATTAATCCATTCCCAAGAGCTAATGGTGTTGGTGCCGCCAGGGAAAGAAGCAGCACCGGTTTCATCGAAACCAATTGGATCTTCATAATCATCCACAACATCAGCGCCAGCCCAATCAGCGGTGGCAGTATTCCAAGGATACTCTTCATGGATAGAGAAGTAGCGGTCAACAGCATTGATGAGCTGAGCAGCGTCAGAACGGGTACGAGTGTCACGACCTTTGTTAATCTGCTCAATTGGATTAATGGACGACAGCACGGCTACCGCCAAAATTCCAATCACCGAGATAACAACCAAGAGTTCAATCATGGTAAAACCGGCGACACTTCGCATCTGTGATAAGAGTTTTCGGGGCAGCGTCATATGTGTTTAAGCGTAGTGAATCCGCGCGACGTTGTCAATAGGTTTGCGAAGTTTGACGCAATATTGACAGAATTTCGTACTAGAACTGTGAGGTTAAGTTATAAATTGGCATGACAATAGCGATAATAAGGAAGCCAACGCCAATGCCCAAAACCACCATAATCATTGGTTCAAGAGCGGTGGTAAGTCCTTTAATAGCGTGCTCGGTTTCGGACTCATAGTACTTGGCCAGTTTTTCCAGCACATCGTCGAGCTGACCAGTTTCTTCACCCACCGCCACCATTTGCGGCAAGAGCGGGGGAAACACCTCTTCTTTCTCCAGCGACCCAGAAAGCGGCCGCCCTTTTTCTACACCATTGCGAGCCGCTGCGATTGCATTCTGGTACACCAAGTTATTCATACCATTTTCGACAATATCGAGCGCTTCTAGCAGTGAAATACCAGCGGCAATCATCAACGACATGGTGCGCGAAAACTCAGTTACTAAAACTTTTTGTTGTAACTGACCCATCACCGGAATTCGCAGTTGCAGTTGATCATACTGCAAAGCTCCTGCCGCTGTTCGCTTCCAAGCTCGAAACACCACAAACCCGCCCACCAGCAGAGCGCCAAAGACATACCACTGATTGCGCAGAAAACTCGATAAATCAATAAGCATCTGAGTTGCAAACGGCAACTCAGCATCAAAGTCGGCATACAACTCGGTCATGCGCGGCACCACAAAAACAAGCATGACAATAACCACTACGAGCATAGCGGTCAAAACGATGCCCGGATAGATCAATGCCCCTCGTGTTTTGGCGCGAAATTCTTTCTGCTTTTCGAGCGTATCAGCTAGACGCAAAAGGATGGTATCAAGCGCACCGGCTGCCTCACCAGCTTGCACAAGTGAAACATACACTTTGTCAAAGATGCTGTGCTTGGCTAGGGCATCACCCAAATTCGATCCACCTTCAATATCTTGCACCATTTGACGAATCACTTTTTCAAATGCGGGCTTGGCTTGTCCTTGCAAGAGATTCAGCGCTTGAATCAGCGGCAAACCAGCGTTGATCATTGTGGCTAACTGACGAGTAAAGTTGACAATATCGTCCGCTTTCACACGAGAAAGTTGTGCGTTGATAGCGCTCAGTGTAGATTCTGAATGGTCTTTGAGCCCAACAATAAAAAGACCTTTTTCCCGCAAAATAGAGGCCGCCACATCTTTATTTTTAGCCTCGACTTTTCCCTTTAATTTACGTCCGCTCGTGTCTCGCGCGCGGTACTCAAACTGTGGCATAGATACTTTGTGCTGTTTTTTTCATCTTTAGTGACCCATCAAACGATCTAACTCAGATGGTCGAATGGCTCGACGCTTCGCCTCTTCATAGGAAATCTTTCCGCCATTAATGAGCTGCACTAAATGTGCCTCAAGCGTCATCATGCCAGCTTCACCAGAAGTTTGCATGACATTATCAATCTGGAAAGTCTTTCCTTCACGAATCAGGTTTTCCACCGCACTCGTATTCATGAGAATTTCTAAAGCGGGAATTCGCGACTGCCCATCTACAGCGGGAATTAAGCGTTGCGACACAACTGCTTTTAAGCTGGCAGCCAACTGTTGGCGAACTTGGCTCTGCTGATGCTGCGGAAAAACGTCGATAATACGGTCAACTGTTTCTGGACCAGAGTTGGTATGCAAAGTAGCAAACACTAAGTGACCAGTCTCTGCCACCGTCAGTGCTGACTGAATCGTTTCTAAATCACGCATTTCTCCCACTAAAACAATATCTGGATCTTCACGCAAGGCGGAACGTAGCGCATTCGTCCAGGAAAGAGTGTCTTCATGCACCTCGCGCTGAGAAATAACCGATTTTTCTGGCTCATACACAAACTCAATCGGATCCTCAATCGTAAGAATGTGCTCAGAGCGAGACTCGTTTATTTTTTGAATCATGGCTGCCAGAGTCGATGATTTACCGGTACCAGTCGGACCCGTTACCAATACCAATCCCGCTCCAAAGTTAGTCATATCATGGATGATTGGTGGAAGTCCGAGTTCATCGATACTTTTAATACGAATGGGAATCAAACGCAACGCCGCGGCAATAGAACCACGCTGCGTATACACGTTCACACGGAAACGAGCTTTGTCTGCATATTGGTAGGAAAAGTCGACTTCTTTCTTCTCTTCAAAGACTTGAAACTGTGTCTCGTTCATTAACGGTTTAATGAGATCGTACGCCGCGGCCGCTGAGAGCGCCGACTCACCGTTCACCGGTAAGAGCTGACCATGAATCCGCACATGCGGACGATGTCCGGCTACCAGATGAAGGTCCGAAGCTTCATACTGGATAAGCATTTCCATCATTTGCACGAGTGTAGCTGCCATACTGTCCTTATTCAGTTCTTCATTTTGCGTTTTATGTTTGCGCCACACGGAGCACTTCTTCAAGGGTCGTAATTCCTTCGAGTGCTTTGATGTAGCCGTCTTGTTTCATAAGCATCATACCGTTTTCTGCCGCCGCATGTTCGATATCCGCTGCTGACTTCTGCTGCAAGATCATTTGACTGATTTCTTTGGTCACCGGCAGCACTTCAAAAATACCAACACGACCATGATACTCCGATACCGTACTGGCACGATCACTGCGAGCCCTACTCAAACGCACATCAGCCTCAGTAATATTTTTCTTCTGCAGATACTGTTCAAAAAGAGGACCGAGTGTTTGCCGAATATCTTGTAGTACTTCAGCGGGTGGAACGTACTCTTCCACCGCTTCAGGATTCAAGCGTCGAGCCACACGCTGGGCCATAACGAGCGTAATAGAAGAGGCTAAAAGGAACGGCTCAGCTTTCATATCAATTAAACGTGGCAACGCACCGGCAGCCGAGTTTGTGTGAACGGTTGAGAACACTAAGTGACCAGTCAAAGAAGCCTGAATAGCCAACTCCGCTGTCTCCTCATCACGAATTTCACCGACCATGATGATATTTGGATCCTGACGCAAGAAGGAACGCAGACCAGAAGCAAATGTTAAACCGGCTTGGGTATTCACCTGAACTTGATTGATACCTTCTAGCTGGTACTCCACCGGATCTTCCAGTGTCATGATGTTCACTTTTGGCGAATTGATTTTATTCAAAATAGAGTAGAGTGTCGTGGTTTTACCGGAACCAGTTGGACCCGTAACGAGCACAATTCCATGCGGAATTTGAATCGCTTCCTGCACACGATCGTACGCTAACCCAACCATGCCAAGTTCATTCAAAGAAGGCATATTTTCTGACTTCTGAAGCAAACGCATCACCACTTTTTCGCCATGCACAGTCGGCAGCGTGGAGACACGCAAATCAACTTCTTCCATACCAGAACGGAAGGTAAAACGTCCGTCCTGCGGGAGTCGTTTTTCGTCGATTTTGAGATCAGAAAGGATTTTGATACGAGACACTACGCCTTCGTGCACGGACTTTGGCAACACTAACTTTTCTTGCAAAATACCATCAATACGGTAGCGAATACGGGTGCGCTCTTCCATTGGCTCAATATGCACGTCACTCGCTCGTGACTTGAGAGCAAATGACAGCACCGTCTCGACAATCTTCGCAATTGGCGCCTCGCGCACTACTTCACCAGAAGCAATAGCTTTGTCTGTTTCACCAGCAACAAACACTTTTTTACCGGTAAAACTCGAAGTATCCTTGAGAGCTTGTGATACTTCACTCGAAAGGCTCTGTGCATACCGCTCAGCAATGGCGCGCTGAATATCACTCGGCGCGGCAATGCTTGGTTTCATGCGCAAGCCAGTTTTGCGCTCTACAAACTCAACTGCTTGCAAGTCCAAAGGATCAGACATCACCACCGAGAGCTCTTTATTCTCTCGATCCAGTCGAAACGGAAGTATTCCATACTGCTTGGCAATACCATCGGGCACTTGTGAAAGCGCTTCCGGGGAAGCACCAATCGTATCGATATCAACCAAAGGAATGTTATAGAGAATTGATTTTGCCTCTGTGAGCGCTTGTTCGCTCACGTAACCCTTTTCTTCTAAAATGGCATCTGGACTTTTCCCAGTGCGGATTTGCTCGAGTGAAATGTCATCAGACTGAATCGGGGTCAACTTTCCCTGGTCCAAAAGGACCTCAACTAAGGTTGAGTATCGTTTTCGGGCAGCACCTTGGCCTCCTTGCAGAGGAGAGAGTGGTGCGCCACTTGCCGAAGGAACCGCTTGGGCAGGCTGATTCATACCTTCATGGTACGCGAAGAATGCAAAGAAATCCAGACTGATGAATACCAACTCAGTAGACTTCAGAATTCGTGTTTGCCCCAGGGAATACAAAACTCCCGTTCACCGTGCTACGCTATTGGTATGAATAACGGCTCATTGCCTCTGAGTAGTGAAGTATTTGATGAATCTGCAGCCAGCACAACGAGCAGCGCAAACAGCACAAACGCCTCTGCTCAACAACAGGTTCTGCAAAATCTCATGGGGAACGGAAGCTCCCAACGCACGCAAGCTCCGCCAATGCACGGCGGACCACAAGGAATTCAAACACCGAAATCTACTGAGATGTCGCAAGCTCGCCAGCTCCTCTCACCAATTGCACTCATTCGTGCCGCCTCAGAACAAATCTTTGGAGCAACCACACCAGAAGAGCAGCAAAAGCAGCAACAGCGCCTGGCAAAAGACCATGAGGCCATGGCGAGAAATAAACAAGAGTTAGAGGCATATCGGCAAAAGCAGCGAATGGGCCGGCAACAACAAGCGCAAGAAAACGCGGCACTATCCCAACAAGTTGAGTCACTGCGCAACTCACCGAGCCATCATATTGGCAGTAGCAAAACCGAAAGCGCACTCCTGCAGAAAATTGCTCAAGATGGTCAGGCTGCGAGTAAGAAGCAAAGTGGCATGCGCATGCCGCAATCCACGCCAAAAGGTCCTGCTGCGCAAGGAAATGGCGCAGCCAAAACCGACATGATCGCGGCCATGATGCCAGAACAGAAAAAATCGAAGCAATCCGAACCAGCGATGATTGAGCTACCACTGGGCGAGTAATTTTTCACACTATTCACAGCCAAGAAAGTTCGTACTCAGTATGAAGCGTAGCCCTTTCACTGGTGCGATACAATACACTTGCTATGCTGCAGATCAAAAACCTCCATGCCTCAATAGATGACACGCCAATTTTGCGTGGTGTCTCTCTCGCGATTCGTCCTGGTGAAGTGCACGCCATCATGGGTCCGAACGGTTCTGGAAAATCAACTTTGGCATACACCCTGGCAGGGCATCCAGCGTATACCGTTGATGAAGTACACTCGGAATTACTGCTTGATAGCGAAAACATGCTCAACATGTCACCCGATGAACGAGCAAAAAATGGGGTCTTTCTGGCGTTTCAGTATCCCACAGAGATTCCGGGTATTAGTGTGCAGAATTTTCTGCGAGCCATGTGGGAAGCACGCTTTGGTCCGCTGAAAGACAACCCTCAGAAAATATTTCCTTCGTTCCTGGCATTTCGTCAGTACCTGCAAGAACAGGCGGAAACGTTACGCATTTCACCTGATCTACTCACTCGCAACCTCAACGAAGGCTTTTCCGGAGGAGAGCGCAAACGCGTCGAGATACTGCAAATGACCCTTTTCCGCCCACGCTATGCCATTTTGGATGAAACCGATTCCGGTTTAGACATTGACGCTCTCAAAATTGTGGCGGAAGGCGCTCAAAAAAGTGCCCAGGATGCCAACACCGGCATTCTCCTCATCACTCACTACCAGCGAATTTTAGAGTTTATTCAACCAGACTTCGTTCATATTATGGTGAACGGCCAGATAGTGAAAAACGGTGAAAAGGAACTTGCTCAAGAACTCGAAAACACCGGCTACAAACCCTACCTTACAGAGTAACCTCATGGCTCGATTCGCACCCCTCAAATCAGCTCAGAACACTTGGTCGCAAGGCGATGCCTACGAGCATGGCTACTCCTTTAGCACCGAAGACTACGCGGTTATTACCGATCCTGGCCTGGACCAGCGCACAGTGGAGCTTATCTCCCATCACAAAGTTGAACCTGACTGGATGCTCCAGCAACGCGTCAATGCCTTCCGCTTTTTTGAAAAAAAACCACTCCCAACTTGGGGCGCCGACCTCTCTGGCATCGATTTTAACGCTATCCACTACTACCTCCGCCCAAGCAATCAAGCCTTCAAAACCTGGGCTGAAATCCCGGAAGATATGAAACAAACCTTTGAGCGAATTGGTGTGCCGCAAGCCGAGAGAGAAGTGCTAGCCGGCGTCAAAATGCAGTACGACAGCGAGGTCATCTACGGTTCACTCAAAGAAACCTGGGAAAAAGACGGCGTTATTTTCTTGTCGATGGACGAGGGATTACGCCAGTATCCTGATCTGGTCAAAGAGTATTTTGGAAAGATTATTCCATCTGCCGACAACAAATTTGCTGCTTTGAACACCGCGGTGTGGAGCGGTGGCTCGTTTGTGTATGTGCCGCCTGGAGTGAAAGTCAGCATGCCCCTGCAAACGTATTTCCGCATTAACGCCCCCAATGCCGGTCAGTTTGAGCGCACACTCATTATCGTGGATGAAGGAGCCGAGGTGCACTACATCGAGGGCTGTACCGCGCCAGCCTACCAGGCGAGTTCTCTCCATTCTGCCGTCGTGGAGATTGTCGTGAAAAAAGGTGCCCGCTGCCAGTACACCACTGTGCAAAACTGGTATAAAACGGTCTACAACTTGGTAACCAAACGCGCCGTGGTGGAAGAAGAAGGTGAAATGATCTGGACAGATTTCAACATGGGCAGCAAAGTGACCATGAAGTATCCGAGCTGTATTCTGAAGGGCAAAGGTGCCCGCGGCGAAGTACTTTCTATGGCGGTGGCCGGAGCAGGCCAGCACCAAGACACCGGCAGTAAAGCCATCCACTTGGCTCCGTACACAAGTTCGTCAATTACCTCTAAATCGATTAGTAAAAACGGCGGGCGCGCGGGCTATCGCGGTTTAGTCGAGGTCGGGCCACTGGCGCACCATTCCAAAAACAAAGTCGTTTGCGATGCTTTGCTCCTTGATGAACATAGCCGGTCCGACACATATCCAACCGAGCGGGTGAAAAACCAGCACGTCAAACTCGAACACGAAGCCACCGTCAGCCGCATTGGCGAAGAACAGCTCTTCTACTTAATGAGCCGCGGACTTTCCGAAGAAGAAGCGAGTAAAATGATCGTGCGCGGCTTCACCGAACCGCTGATCAAAAAACTCCCGCTGGAGTACGCTGTAGAAATGAATCGCCTTATCGACATGGAAATGGAAGGTTCGATCGGCTAATACGATCAAGAAAGGAAGCATGTTTACCGCTCATACACTCCACCAGCAAGCACAAGAGTTCCGAGAACAAGCGCAATCAGTGGAAGCCCTTGCGCTGTACGAAAAAGCTCTTGTGGAGTATATTTCTGAACAAGATGCTGAAGGAATCATTCGCGTACTTTTAGAAAAAGTTATTACCTATCGACATCTTTTTTTCTTTACCAAGCAGTATATCTACATCGAGCTTGCAGCTACAACCTTGCAGATGGCGGAACACATGGCAAACCTCAATAAAGAATTGCTCGATTCTGAACTGCACGCAACCGTGATCTTCCACATTGCCCAAATAACAGAAGCCATGGGAGAGTCCGAAGAAGCAGTGCAAGTGTATGAAGAAGCACTTGAATATCTTCCCAAAGAAATGACAGCTAACAAAGCCAATATACTCTCGCATCTTGCGCTCAGCGAATGGCACAGTGGCAAAAAAGAAGACGCGATGAAACATTTTTCTGAAGCGCATAATTATCTTGAAACGAACAGTGAAACACAAGATGCTCAGACAAATATTATTTGGCTATCTGGATCACATCTGCTTCAGGCAGAAGCTGTATGCGAAACAAATGTTAAGGAAGCACTTCAGCACATAAAAGTGGTTAAAAAACTTCTCAATTCAGAAGAGGAATACCCCATTCGCTGGAAACAAATGAGAGAGATTGAGGAGCGCATTGAAAAAGACACTGCCTGACTACTATATTCCAGTGACCACGAATGAAGCGCCACAAGTACTGTTGCTCGAAAGGCCTGGTCACTACCGTGTAGAACTACTTGATCCCGGAATAGAACTGCGTATTCGAGGTGGTTGGCATCTTACTGGTTCAGATGAGAAAAACATAACTCTCGATATCGTGCATAAAGCACCTCACACTCGTTCTGAAACACTTTTGCGAGGAGTAGTAGAGGACTCAGCACATCTTATGTTAAGCGGAACAATTATTGTTTCGCCACAGGCTCAAAATACAAATGCTTTTTTGACGGAGAATATTTTATTGCTTTCTGATGATGCTCATGCAGAAGCTGTTCCGAACCTAGAAATTAGTGCCAATGAAGTAAAATGCTCACACGCTGCCACAGTGACCAATATCGATGATGAACACCTCTTCTATTTCGGCGCCCGCGGCATTGATCCTACCACAGCGAAATCAATGATAATTTCTGGATTTTTATCGGAAATACACGAGGGAATTTCTCCTACCAGCCTGATCCAAACCCCGCTATAATACGCCCATGGTACTCTTAAGCGGACAAGCGAATCCACACCTGGCAAAAGCAGTGGCCGAAAAGCTCGGCGCCACAGCTGGAGAAGTTGATATTCAAAAATTTAAAAATGGCGAAAAAAGTCTACGTATTGTCACGCCTGTACGTGACGAACACGTGGTTATCATTCAATCGCTTTCCAATCCAGTCGACGAGCACTTTGTCGAACTCTTACTGTTGATAGATGCCGCTGAGCGCGCTGGAGCCGCTGAAACCACCGTCGTCATGCCCTGGATGGGATACTCCTTACAGGACAAAACTTTCCAAGATGGTATGCCCATGTCCGCCCGTGTTATTGCGGACAGTATTTCGCACCAACACGTACATCAGGTTGTTTTAGCGGATTTACACAACCCCAGCGTGGCGGGATTCTACTCGGTACCCACTCGTATTTTGAATACTTTCCCTTTGTTTGCCCAACATATTCGCCAACACGTTGACCAAGATTTTGTCGTGGTTGCACCGGACTTTGGCGGCCTGAAACGCGCTCATTCCTACGCGCAACAACTCAACGCCCCGCTAGCGCATATCGAAAAAACTCGTAACCTGGAAACCGGCGAAGTCACTATTCATTCTTTAACCGGTGCCGACATTCAAGGCAAAGCCTGTATCGTTATTGACGACGTAGTCAGCACTGGCTCGACAGTAGTCGAAGTAGCCGAAGCGCTCGAACAAGCAGGCGCCAAAAGTAGCCATTTTTACGTGACCCACTTTTTATACGTACCAAAATCGCTTGAGAGACTGACCAACAGTCCGCTCAACAGCATTGTGATCACCGACTCCGTGTCTCCGTCCGGGGGCTTCCCCGAATCCCCGAAACTCACCATGTTGTCCTTAGCGGACACCATTACCAACGAACTCAAAACACACTAACGCACACAGAAAGACACCATGTTAGACATTCAATACATTCGCGAGCACGCGGACCATCTCAAAGCCGCCGCCGCCAACAAACAACTCAATCCAGAAGTGGTAGACACCGTTCTCAAAATTGACGAACAACGCCGCAACCTCATCAAGACCGTGGAAGACCTCCGGCGCCAAAGCAACGAACTGCAACGCGGCATCAAAGGTCGTCGCCCAACTGAAGAAGAAATGGCTCAAGGCAAAGAGCTAAAAACCCAGCTCAAAGAAGTCGAGCCACAGCTCAAAGAAATCGCAGACCAGTTCACTCTGGCCATGCTCGCAGTGCCAAATCCAGCCAGTGACGACACACCAGTTGGCAAAGACGAAGAGGGCAACGTGGTTGTTCGTACCGAAGGCCAAAAACCAACCTACGACTTCCAGCCCAAAACCCACGACCAACTCATGACCGAAATGGGCGGTCTCGATACCGAACGCGCCGTAAAAATTGCCGGGAGCCGTGCCTATTTCTTGCGCGGTGACATCATGCTTTTAGAACAGGCGCTGCTACAATTCGCGCTCAAGCTCATGGTCAGCCACGGCTTTACACCCCACGCTGTTCCGGTCATGGTCAAAGAACAGGCCTTTATTAACACCGGCTACGGCCCATGGGGCATGGACGATATCTACCGCAACCAAGACGGCGAGGGATTGATCGGTACCGCCGAGGTTCCACTGACTGCCTACTACCAAGACGAAATCCTGCGTGAAGATGATTTACCAATCAAAATGGTTGGCATGAGCCCGTGTTTCCGCCGCGAAGTGGGCAGCTATGGCAAAGACACCCAAGGCGTCTTACGCGTGCATACCTTCAATAAAGTGGAACAAGTGGTCTACACCGTGGCCGATGAAGCAGTCACCCGCGAGTGGCATGAAAAAATGCTCGGCTTCTCGGAAGAACTGTTGCAAAAACTCGGCCTCCATTATCAAGTGCTCTTAATGTGTACGGGCGACATGGGAGCCGGCCAACGCCGCAAATTCGACATCGAAACCTGGTTCCCCGGACAAGACCGCTTCCGCGAAACCCACTCGGACAGCTACTTCAATGATTTCCAAGCTCGCCGCTTAAACATTCGCTACCAGGCCAAAGACGGCACTATTAAACATGTGTACACGCTCAACAACACAGTAGCCGCTACGCCACGCCTTTTGGCGGCGGTGGTCGAGAACTACCAACAGGCTGATGGTTCGATCGTGGTACCGGAGGTGTTAAGGGAGTTTATGGGGAAAGAGAAGATCAGAGCTACAGAGCAGTGATTAAATAGCAATAAATTGGAACAACTCGAAAGTGAACACCTAACCCTCTCTGCTTGATATAATGTTAGGTTTGATACCAACTTCAGTATTAACTTTTATTGTGGTAACTATGTAGATGTGTCCCGTAGAAAAGACCGGTTTATGAAAACTATCCTCTTAAAAAGAAAACTGCACCACCACTAATTAGGGCAATTATAATTGTCCAGACCACAAAACCAACTTGCTTCGCATACCTTGCCAGAGCTTTTCTATCAGATTGATCTATAAAGTCCGAAAGTGTTGTTCTCAAGTTATCGTCTGTTTTTAGTTGTGCAACCAGAACTTCTGAAAACATTTCTCTGTATTTTACGGCGTTTCTAGAGCATTCAAGAAAAGTGTTGGCGATACTCTCGTTACTACCAAAATTAGACTGCATTGTTGCTGCCCAATCAAACAGCTTAGCAATTTCCTGTTCATGCTTATCAGTTTTTTGAGTAAGCTCGTCTGGATTGAAGTCAGTCTTTTTTGCCATGACTATCACTCTTCTTTTTTGAGCAAGCTATCGGCAGGTGAGAGTGCTACTTTTTTCCCATTTTCGGTAACATATACAGCGTTATCTTTAGCTTTGGTTAAAACAGCAAGGGCAAATCTTAAGACACTTGGCTCATCAACAAATTTCCATTCTTCCATGATTTTTTGTAGCGCCTCTAAGTCACCGTTATCAATCTCAAGGATAATTTTACCAGCCTTAGAGTCGTTAGAAATTTTCTTAATTGCCATATTAATAAGTATACACTAATTAGAAAATTAAAAGGAACTTAATTCGGGTTTTCTCTGGATTTACTTCAATATTCATTGTATACTATGCTACTCTCAACAGCATCTTTGTGAGAACGTAATGTTTTCCATGGATCTGTCGGGTTTATAAACTAAACAAAAGCCTCAGCTGGATCCGCTAGATTTTGCTGGGGTTTTTTGTTGCTTTTGGCTTTTTCTTCACCTTTCGATAAATGGGAAAGCACTTCTTCCCATAGTTCTTGGCGTAAATCACTTTACCGCCTTTTACCCGCCTACTGGCGAAACAGCCGATATAAACATAATCGACATTTTGTGGGTTTGTGTTTTGGGATAAGTTCTCCATAGGAGTCCTTTCTCTTGTAGACAGACCCACAGGTGCAGTACGTCCTCACAAAAATGCTGAAAATTGTTGAAAAATGAATATAGTTATTCCCTGTGTTGATGACCAGCCGATGAAAGCCGTCCGAATAGGCCAGTAGAAACTGGCCATCAACGCAGAGAACAACAATAGTTTCGGACTATTTATTCAATCGTTCAATTCTACTTGTTCAAGAGCAAACACAAAATATAGTGCCTTACAAGCAAGCATGGTACTAGGTGTAGCGTTTTCGATCAAGTGGTAGTTTTTTAGCGCAAATGCTAGTATAGGCAATGACTGTACTGTAACAAAAGATGTATTCGGATCACTTATTAAGCGTGCAACACAATCCCTTCCATAAGAAAATGGAAAATGTGCTGATGAGAATTGCAAGCATTGTAACGAAAGCCTGAGAAACAGCGTGATACGTTCCGTTGATCGAACGCTTCAGCTGTGACCAAAATCCCTCGATAGATTTGGTGTGTACTTCACCTATGACATACTGTTTTCTTCCGTATGTTCTATCAACTTCCACCCTCCCGGTACATCTTCCCTGGCCATACCACTAAAGTACTGTATAATAAACTTCCATGAGCAATCATGGCACTTCATCTTCAACCTCTTCCAAAAAGAAGCCCTACGCGCCAATCGGATATATCTTTATATCTGGGGGAGTTTTGTCGTCTCTCGGTAAAGGAACGACCACTGCTTCGGTAGCATACCTCCTCAAATCGCGAGGGTATCGTGTCTCGATTGTGAAGTGTGAAAACTATCTCAACATCGATGCTGGCCTTATTAACCCGATCGAACACGGCGACGCCTTCCTCTGTGAAGACGGGACCGAGTCCGACATGGACCTCGGCACCTACGAGCGTTTTCTGGGTCAAGAAATGGGTCTCCATAACTTCGTTACTATGGGACAGGTCTACAAAAGCGTGATCGAGCGCGAACGCGCCTTTGGCTACGACGGCGAAGACGTGGAAGCCGTCCCGCACGTTACCGACGAAATCATCAGCCGCATCAACAATGCCGGAGAGCGCGACAACGCCGAGATCATCATCATCGAACTCGGTGGCACCGCTGGTGAGTACCAAAATATTTTGTACTACGAAGCCTCTCGTATTCTGGACTACAGTAGCGAAACACCAGTGGTCCACGTGCACGTCAGCTACATGCCCACCCCCTCTCACATTGGCGAACCAAAAACGAAACCCACGCAGCTCTCGGTCAAACAGCTCAACTCCATGGCCATTCAGCCGGACTTTATCGTCGCTCGGGCTAAGAAGCCTATCGACGAACGCCGCCGCGAACGCTTTGCGCTGTTCTGTCACGTCAAACACGACCACGTGATCGACAGCCCAGACCTGGAAACCATTTACGGCATTCCCATGGTCTTCGCTGACCAAGAGTTCGACACCAAACTCTTAGCCGCCATGGACATCAAAAAGCCCCGCCAGCGTAAGATACAGGAATGGACCGAGTATGTAGAAAAAGTGCGCGGTCCCAAAGAGCACATCTCGCGCATCGGCATCATCGGCAAGTACTTTGCCACTGGTGACTACGAACTGCGCGACTCCTACGCGGCCTTACTCGAAGCCCTCAATCACGCCAGCGTCGCCGCCGACACCGAAAGCGAAATCGTCTGGATCAACAGTGAGCAGCTCGAGAAAGTCGAAGACCCAGACACCCTCCTCAAAGACCTCGATGGCATCATTGTGCCGATCGGCTGGGGAGAGCGGGGAGTAGAGGGCAAGATTCGTGGAATTCAATATGCCCGCGAAAACAAAGTACCGTACCTCGGACTCTGCTATGGCATGCAGCTGGCAGCCGTGGAGTTTGCCCGCAACGTAGTCGCCTGGAAAGACGCGCACACCGAAGAAGTCAATCCACAATCGAAACACAACGTGGTCCACATCATTCCCGAACAGCAACGCATTATGGAAAACCGCGCCTATGGCGGTACGATGCGCCTGGGTGGTTGGGACTGTCTGTTGAAAAAAGACACCCACACCTTTGAAATCTATCAAGACACCGCACACATACTCGACGCCAAACGCGGTCTTATTTCCGAACGCCATCGCCATCGCTACGAGTTCAACGACGAATTTGCAGAAGAAATGGAGAAGGCTGGGTTAGTAATTGCTGGACGCTCAGTCAAAGAAAACCTGGTAGAGTTCATTGAGCTGCCCCAAGAAGAACATCCATTCTTTGTCGCCACACAGGGACACCCAGAGTATAAATCTCGTCCGCTTGACCCGCACCCGCTATTTGTGGCCTTTATGAACGCCTCCGTCAAGCAAAACGAAAAATAGACCTATAGCAAAGAGGAAGAGTGTGGTACAATACTTTCCTCGACAACGTGAATTCCGTAAGGACTATTTATGAGCAAATACGCAACCGTACATAACACAAACATTTCTGTTGGCGACATCGTACGTGTCGGCCAAAAGATTGAAGAAGGTGGAAAAACCCGTACTCAGGTTTTTGAGGGCGTGGTCATCGCTATCAGTGGCCGTGGAAGTGGACAATCTTTTACCGTCCGTAAAATTGCCGCTGGTGGAATTGGTGTTGAGCGTATTTTCCCTGTACACAGCCCAATGGTGGAAAGCCTTACTCTCAAGCAAGCTGGTAAAGTCAATCGTGCCAAGCTCTTCTACCTGCGTGATCGCGTCGGTAAAGCTGCTACTTCTATCAAGAAGCGTATTGTTACCAACTAATACCTGCTTTTTTCACAGACAGAACAACACTTCTTTTCTTTAGACTGAAAAATTGTTACTTTTTCGTGCGTTTTTTTTGGCATGCTCACTGTATGTCAAAAACACGCACCATCTCAACTCCTGTCTCAGCACCTGTATCAACTACTGTCCGCGGCCAAGCAGCAGAAAGCATTGCCGTGGAGTACCTACGCAAAAAAGACTTCCGTATCATCCGCAGAAACGTACACACTCCGTACGGGGAAATCGATATTATTGCTAAACAAGGAAAAGAGTATGTGTGTGTAGAGGTACGTTCGCGCACGCACGAGTCGCAAATTGCCCCAGAAACAACACTCTCGCCACAAAAATACCAGCGAATTATTCGCTCAATAATCAGCGTCCCTTGGCTCAATAACAAACCAGTCCGCATCGACTTTATTACCGTTTTGAAAGACTCAGTGCAGCACCACTATCGCGATCTTCGCTGGGACTCACTGTGTGCGGGCCATAAACTGCAGTACTCTTTCTCGTAAATCGGGGAGCGCAAAACCGTAGGCATTGAGCACTTCCTCAGCTGATCCGGACTCCCCAAAGGTGTCAGCAACACCAATAATCTCTAGAGGTGTAGGTCGAGTTTGACTGAGCACTTCGGCGACAATTGAACCGAGGCCTCCATACTGTTGGTGTTCTTCGAGAGTAACAATACGTTTGGACTGCAGAGCAATTACCTGCAAGGCGTGGGCATCAATTGGCTTGAGCGTGTAGACACCAACTACACCCACAGACAGTCCGTCTTCCTCCAGTTCGTAGGCGAGCTGCAGCGCGCGGTCGATCATAATTCCCATTGCCACGATAGTGAGATCTGAACCGGGTCGAAACTCAACCATCTCACCAAAGGGAACTGTTCCCTCACCTAAGAGTGAGCGAGTTTTTGCGCGAGACAAACGAATGTAAGCAGGCGAGTGCCGCGTGGCAATCGCCGCGGTTAAGCTGCGAGCAGAAAAGTAGTCACTTGGTACAACAATCTCCATATTGGGAAGAGCACGAATCATAGCCACATCAGCATTCATTTGGTGCGTAGCGCCATCTGGCCCTACAGACAGACCAGCATGACCCCCAACAACTTTCACCGCGTTATTGGAGTAACAGACACTCACTCGAATCTGGTCATAGGTTCGGCCAGGCGAGAAAGCAGAAAAACTGCCAGCAAAAGGAATGAGACCTTCTTTGGCCATGCCCGCAGCCATCCCAATAAGATTCTGTTCAGCCACGCCGACTTCAAACGCGCGATCAGGAAATGCTTCGGCAAACTGATCCATACGGAGTGAACCAGCTAAATCTGCCGTGAGCGTTACCACATTCCAGTGTTTTCGCCCCAGTTCAACGAGCATTTCTCCAAAACCATCTCGAATACTATTCAAGGGAGCAGAGTGAAACTGGTCAGATGAAACAGGGTGTCTAATCATCGTGAATATTCTCCAGTGTGTGATCAAGTGTCTGCACTTCGTTGAGTGCGCGACGTGCCTCAGCGGGTGAGGCGTGATAGTCATGCCAAGAAAACTTTCCTTCCATAAAGCTCACTCCTCTGCCTGGTTCGGTATAGGCAATAATAACGGAAGGATCCCCATCAGCCTTAGCCTCTTGGAGAGCATGGAAAATAGCCTCATGATCATGTCCATTAATTTCGTATACCCGCCACCCAAAAGCCGCTATCTTGTCGCGGAGTGGTTCCAGAGGCAGTACATTCTCGGTCACACCGGAAATCTGTGTGTAGTTGCGATCAATCAAAACCGTGACATTATCGGTGTGGTACTTGGCTCCTGCTAAATACGCTTCCCAGGTTTGTCCTTCCTGATGCTCACCATCACTGGTAAAAACATAGATGTGGTGTTTTCGACGCAAAAACTGGGCGGCTACAGCCATACCGATTGCTTGCGACAGTCCTTGTCCGAGTGGACCAGAGCTCGTCTCAATTCCTAATGACTCATTTTGGTGAGGGTGACCTTGCAAAGTGGCTCCCACTTGCCGTAACTGCCACAATTCCTCTTCAGGGAAGTATCCATGCAGCGCTAAAGTCGCGTAGAGAACTGGACAAGTGTGGCCATTTGAGAGCACGACTCGATCACGGTGCTGCCACGTTGGTTGTTTCGGTTTGTGTTCCAGGACCTGTCGGTAGAGTACCGCAAACAAGTCAGTCATGCCGAGCGGTCCACCCGCATGGCCTGAGCCAGCACGCTGCAGCATGGAAAGTATCAACTCGCGAATGCGTTGCGCATCATCTTGTGTGGAAAGTCGGGCAGACATACGCCTATTGTAGCGAGTCTGGGGATGGCTGGAAAGTCTCGGAAGCATTTCTCTGCTGATGAGCAAATTCTGCGTCGTCATCAGTAGCGGACTCATTCCAGCGCTCCATCATTCGCTGATAGGTATTTACTAAAGAGCGAATGAGCATAATCAATAAACTAAAACAAAATGTAGTAATTACGAACAATTTCTTACCGGCTGGTAAAAAGGCAAAAATCATAAATGACACCAAAGGCAGAACTAACTGCACACGAACCACCTCAGAACGAGACACATGGTACGGCGAGGTAATCACATTGATGGTCTCAATTAAGAAAATAAGGAAGGCTTGCAGTACATTTAATTGCCAATCTGGATGCGTCAAGTCAAATCTCCCAAGGAACATGAGATTAAACGGCTCACTGATTTCTGGCATCCAATCGTAGAGTAAATGCAGGTCCTCACCAGAGAGACCAGTGGCAAAAATCCTCCAGAGAATCAAGGCAATCGCCACTTGAACGATAAACATAAACGCCTCTGCTAACATGATGCGAGGATTTGACCGGAGAAAACGCTTCACGGCTTGTTTTTCTTCAACCGGCTGACCTTGATACGCCTCACGAATCTCGTTTACTTTCTTCTGAATATGGCGTCGCTCTTTTTCAGAGCGGTGGCTGGCCAGTGTAATTGGTAGCAACAGCAAACGGAAGACTATGGTCAACAAAATAACCGCAATACCCATATCCCCACCAACTGGCGTCAGATCAAGTACCCAGTAGAAAAACACCAGTAAATTCAAAAAAGGCTGATAAATAATACTCGTAAAAATAGCAAACATACTGTGTCTGACTCTTCCTCTTTACTTGGCTTTCTGACAGCGCAGAATCTGAGTCGTAGAAACCTGAGGATTGTGTTTGTAGACTACTTCTAGTCTACCACCGAACTCAGCGAGAATCGCTTGCTTTTTATCCTGGTGAGGAGAGTGGCTCGAAACTGCCAAGATATCTGGACGAATAACAGCAATAAGTGAGCGATGATGCTGTGGAGCCGAGAAGGACTCGGGCAAAATACCGGCAGTATCCACGGAAGGAAAACGCAAAACCTGCTCCAGACGCGTCTGCTGCAACTGACGTGGGCGATCATCACCCTTCAAAAGCCGCACCCGCGCATCCGACTCAATGCCCACCATTAAACGGTCACCTCGTTCTTTTGCTGCCCTCAGGAAATTTTGGTGTTCCTCATGAAACAAATCAAATACGCCCGTTACGAAAACAATTGTCTGTCCTGCTGCTTTCCACTCGTTGATCTGCTCAGCTAGTGCGAGCAGTACTTCACGTTCTTCGTGGCTCCAGTCGTCTGGAAAATTAGTATTTGACTTCATTCTACCCCAAGTTCTTGGCATATTTTCTCATACCGATCGAGTGTCTGCTGTTGTGTATCGCTCGGGTGGAAAAAGGCACGATCAAAGGACACCTCTTCGCGACTCTGCTTGCGGCGAATTGAAACCATCTGTATCTGATAGAGAAGGTGGTTCAGTGCACTCCAAAGCTGTTCAGGCACCCAACGATCCCACCGGAGAATTGGTCGTGAATACGTACGCTTGGCCGCATATTTCCCGGCAATCCAGCCAGTTAGACACCACTTTTGTACCCAAATGTTTTCGGTATAAAAAGCCGACACATCCTGCCCCCAGCGCCGATACACGGGCACCGCTTGAATGATTTCACGGGCGGTATACACATTCTGACGACCCGCTCCTAAACGCTGCGCTGGTGACTCAAGCCAAATATTACAGCACCACTGGTCTTGTAACTGAGAAGCACGGTGATAAAAAGAGAAACGATACTTACCTAGCAAAATACCAATCGAGATCACTAAAGCTCTTACCAACCATAATCGCTGGGGTGACGTTATAAAAAGCACATCAATATCATCAGTTTCCCGCGCACTTCCAACTGCCACGCTTCCGGTGATCCAGATGGAGTCTATCCAGGGAATCCAGGACAGGGTGGTGACGAGGGAGGTGATTGCGCGCCACTTTTCCTTGGAAAAGTGGCGCGCACCCCCACGCAACACACTTTCCACATACGCTGCAGAGACCGCATTTTTTTGCAAAGAAACAAGAGCTGAGTGAAGCTCAGACTGTGAAAACACCTGATCAGAAATTACGTATCGCGAGAGCTCACCAACGGTTAAGCGACCACGAAACAGAGAAGCGTACACCAGCGTACGTAAAACAGCTTTTTCGGTTGGAGTCCATTGTGGCTTCACTCGTTTTAGTCTAGAGCTCACTTCCGAGAAGTCAAGCTGTCGACACATTGAAAAAGAATACACTCACGCTTTACTGAGTTGTCGCGGGAGCGGGGGCAGGGATAGCATAGCGAGAAAGCACTTGTTGTACACCTGGTGCTATCTGCTGCAGAGCACGCTCTACGTTTCCACTCCCAGTATTGGAAGCATTTATGGCATCAGTGTAGTACTGAATCATTTGATCATTGAGACCCTCATCATGCGTCATAGAAGCCATGAACCAAGATCGAGCATACAGCGCATCTTCAAGGTATGGCTGGATGAGCGGATTCGTTGTCAGTGCTTCTGCCATCTCCACACGTGGATAGAGTTCTCCAAATGCCCGATAGGCAGCTCCAGCGTCATGGAAATCACGTAGCTGTTCTTCTTCTGCTAAGTATGCTAAAAATTTCCAAGCTTCCTGCTTATTGCGCGAGGCTTCACTCACACCTTCCACCCAGTAAGTTCCCCAGGTAACAGTTGTTCCACCAAGCTGTGGAGTTCGCACCGCACCAATACTAAGATTCGGATTGGCTCTCTGAATCTCGAAAATCCTCCAGGAAGGAGCAAATATCATGGCCACCTGCTCATTGGCGAAAGCTGAAACCGAGTTCGGGAAGGTGTCATCCCACACACCGTCCTGTGCAGAAAATACGGTGTAGAAAGAAACCGCATCCCGCACATTATCACTCGTTGGGTCTGCTGGGTTTGCTGAGTTTTGCAGCATCATCAAACCAAGAATGTCCGAAAAATGATCGACATTCTCTGCTGTGCCTAAAGCAATACCGGCTCGTTGAATACGATCTCCATCACGGATAGTGAGTTGAGAAGCGGCTGATCGTACTTGATTCCAATCTTGAGGTGGCTGCACCCCCGCTGACTGGAACATGTTCTGGTTGTACAGCAACACAAGGCCTTCATACATAAGTGGAACACCATATACCGAGTCATTTATAACCAGGTCACGCTCCATAATTGGGTAGAAATTCTGTGAAATGTACTCGCCAGTTATCACAGAGTTTGGAGCGGGGGCAAGATCGTCGCGAACCATAGGCATCCAGGTGTTGTGATAGCGGAAAATATCTGGACCAGAACCATCACGGATAGCGGTCTGCACTCGCTGGCGATACTGATCGCTGCGCTGTTGTACATAATTAATAGTTATTCCAGGATTTTCTGCTTCGTACGCATCGATAAGTGGCTGCATCACTTCTTCTGGTTCCCACAACCCCCAATAGGTGAGGGTGGTAGTACGCGTATTGGCTGGTGCCGTTGAAGAATCAGTTACCACTGAAGTAGGCTGTGGAGCAAGAAACTGCGTGTACGCAAATACTCCACCGGCAATCAAAAGTACGACCAGCGCCCCAATTCCACCAAATAAAAACAAACGGTTTTGACGCAAACTGTCTAAGAAACCACCGGTTCGAGCCGCCTTCATTTGCGGAGGAGTGTTTCCACCGCCATCTGATCCTCCTGCGGCAGCAGCAGGAGCTGATGAGAAGCCGATATTCTCTTGCGGTACATCATTAGAAACAGCGCCTGCTGGCGCAGTAGCGCCGGCATCAGAAGGTGGCATTGGAGACTGACTCGCATTTTGCGGCGCACTCATATCCTGAAAAGGAGCAGCACTGACAGACTGCAAATTCTGCAGCAAGCGGCTCGAAACTTCTGGTTGAGCTGCTGTTGGTGAAGGTGTCGAAGAGCTCGCAACTGGTTGCGCTGCAGGCATAGGTGTGGGTGATAAGGGCGGGGCAGGTGGTGCAGCTGGCGCTGGAACAGTTGCTGGACTCGCGGCATTGGGCTGACTCTGGGGAGAGATGGGCCCAGCGCTAGGTTCGACAGAAGTCGAAGGCGCTTGAGAAGGAAGCGGTGTTTGATCACTCGGAAGTGAGGGTTGTGGTAGGTTTTGCGCGTCAGCCATAAAAGAGCAGGTATTTTTATTACTCAGTTCAGTATAATGTGAGAACGAAGAACAAACAATGGAAACTCATATTTTGCACATCCAAAATGCCAAAGAAAATTCATTTAAAAAGCGGATAGGTCAACTTTTTAAGAAATTTTCATCTCAAAAAAACACCTTCCTCTTCTTGAGTGGAGGAGGTGTTGTAGGCGCGATTCTCCTAGCCGCTCTCGGATTAACTGGCTGGGTGTGGTTACAAGGAGAGCAGCATATATTGCCGAATGTCAGTATTGAGAACACTGCAGTGGGAGGACTTTCACCAGCAGAAGCTCAATCAAAGCTCTCAGAAAATGTTTCTCTGCCAGAATATGAAGTTCGAGTACTTGATTCAGATGAAACGTACGCGACACCTTCTTCCTCGCTGGGGCTGCGAGCAGAAACAGAAACCGCCCTGCAAGCAGCAAAAGATATTGGACATGCCGGCAGTATTTGGAAACAGTTCACCACTCGCTGGCAGCATGTCATGGGATCCGCTTCTACTACAGTTCCCCTGCTGTACTCTTACGAACCAAATGCTCTTAATGAATGGACTACGTATCTCGAAAAAGAAATGTTCATTCCTGGTGAGCATCCGCAAGCCGTGTGGCTCGGCAGCACCTACCGTATCGACAGTGGTGAACTGGGTCAAAAACTTGAAACCAAGGTCCTCATTGAGTCACTACAAAGCACAGCTGGTCAACCTACAGAAGTATTTGCCCCCATCGAGGCCACCCACACACCGCTGAGTGCCGACGCTCGTATCTTCGCTGAACAGAGAATAGAAGCAGTACGATCTCTTTCTCTCACCCTCTCCGTAGCCGAAAATGAACCAACACGCCCCGTTGCACCAGAAGATTTTTTTTCCCTGGCTGAAGCTCCCAGATGGCTACTGGACGGCCACCATGTCCTCAGATCTGAGAGAAATAACCGCCGACTGGAATCGCGACCCACAAAACGCCGTTTTTGAACAAAACGAAGCAGGGGAGCTCACTGCATTTTCTCCTGATCTCTCTGGCAGAGAAGTCCAAATAGAACCCCTTACGCAAACCATCATTGAAACTTTGCAGAAACTTTCTCCTCCCCAAAACAACACCCTGTCGGAAACAGAAAAAACAATCGCCGTTCCTACCAAAACCACAGAGGCTGACATTTCTCTAGCGGAAACAAACTCACTGGGAATCAACGAAAAAATTGGTGAAGGGGTATCCACATTCTTTGGTTCAATTCCCAACCGAGTATTTAACGTAGAACTCACGAGTACTCGCCTCCACGCCACCTTGATACAACCCGGTGAAGAGTTTTCATTCAACCGATCTATCGGCGAAGTAAGTGCTCGCACTGGGTATAAATCAGCGTATGTTATTTCTGGTGGCAGAACCGTTCTTGGAGACGGTGGCGGGGTCTGCCAAGTAAGCACCACTATTTTCCGCGCTGCTCTTGAAGCAGGACTCCCAATCACCCAGTGGAAACCACACAGTTACCGAGTAGGGTACTACGAACAAAACACCGAACCTGGGTTCGATGCTACTATCTACGCCCCTACAGTTGACTTCCGTTTTAAAAACGATACCGGACACGCCATCGTGGTAGCTACTGATATAGATGTGCCAAATCGCCACCTCGTAATATCGCTGTGGGGCACGAGTGATGGCCGGCGAAGCGAAATATCCAACTACGAGATTTGGAACCAGCGCTCGGCACCAGCTCCGTTGTATCAAGATGAACCATCTCTCTCAAAGGGTACCCTCAAACAAATTGACTGGGCTGCTCCTGGTGCAAACACTCGATTTACCTACACTGTTTTCAATGAGGATGGTTCACAAAAGAGTCAACGCGAGTTCACGAGCTACTTCCGACCATGGCAAGCGGTATACCTTGTGGGCACCGGCACATAAGCCTGTTACAATAAAACGAAAGCTAAAAACATCATGCACTTAGTACTTGGACTTCTCATTTTTTCTTTTTGTGTAACGAGTGCCTTTATTGTCCCGTTTATCGATACGCTATATCGCTTCCGCTTTCAGCGACAAAAGCAAAAAACAATCGACGCATTTGGCGAAAGAACCACGATCTTTGACACTTTCCACGCCCACAAAGCGGGAGTGCCTGTTGGTGGCGGCATGCTCATTATCCTGGTAGTTACCGGGATTTATGCCCTCGTGTACCCAGCAATGAAGTACTTAGGCATTACCACTACCAATGTGTATCCTTGGTTGGCAGAAGTAACTATTCTCTTTTTCTCCTTTTGGTCCTTTGGACTCATCGGGCTCTACGACGATATTAAAAAGTTCTTCGGCATTAAAAAAAGTAAATTTTTTGGGCTCCGCATGCGTCACAAGCTGCTTTTGCAGATTGCCTCAGCTGGAATCACTGGCAGCATGATGTACTTTTGGTTAGGCATCAATTTCCTCCACCTGCCATTTTTAGGGCAAGTACAGCTCGGACCACTCTTTATTGCGTACGCTACTTTTGTCATAGTTGCTTTTGCCAATGCCGTCAACATCACCGATGGTCTTGATGGGTTAGCAAGCGGCGTCCTCCTGTTCTGTCTGTTTGGTCTCTGGGTGCTGTCCTCTTCGATCCTTGATACCACACTTTCCATATTTATCGCTCTGCTCATTGGAGCACTGATTGCGTTCTTGTACTTCAATATCTATCCAGCCCGAATTTTTATGGGAGATGTAGGAGCACTCGCCTTTGGTGCGGTACTTGCGGTAATGGGATTGCTGCTCGGGAAAACAATTGCCCTGGTGATTATTGGCGGCATCTTTGTCGTTGAAATCTTCACGAGCTTAGTACAGCTCATTTCTAAAAAATACCGGCATAAAAAAGTCTTTCCAGCCGCACCGTTTCATCTTTGGCTGCAGTACATTGGTTGGGAAGAACCCAAAATAGTCATGCGAGCCTGGATGACCGGCATTATCTTGACCGCTATCGGTGTTTGGCTTGCCATGCTCTAGAGCATGCAAAAGAGTCAGTTACGCAACATACCTCATACCTATTTCACTGTAACGCTTTTAGCCAAGTTTCGCGGCTTATCTGGATCTAAGCCCTTTACCCGAGTCAGGTGATAGGCAAACAGCTGACCTAATACTGTTGCACCGAGTATCGAGCCTAATAACGAAGGGTGCGTTTCCCAAAACTCCTTGGAGACCGTAAATGGCTGCGCTCCAAATTGATACAGCTCTCCACCACGGGCTGTCACTTCTTGAGCACTCGAAGCAGAGACATCTTGCTCGGTCTCTTCGCCAGAAAGCAAAAGAGTGGCAAAGCCTGGCTCGATTAAAGCTAACGTACCATGCTTAAGTTCACTCGCAGCTAACCCTTCAGCATGGATGTAGGAAATTTCTTTAATTTTGAGAGCAACTTCTTGAGCAACGGCGGCAAACAACCCATTTCCCAACACATAAATACTCGACTCATCCGCCAGCCGCTTCGCGAGTGAGACCAATCTTTCCTCTTTGTGTTCTGCCGCGATCAGTTTTTCCAGCGATTGCGCTGTTCGATAGAGCAGAGTATTTACTTCCTCTGCTTTCATGTGAGAAAGTGCTGCCGCTAATCGCCATAAGTAGGCAACTTTTGCCGTGAAGGCTTTTGTTGAGGCA
Source organism: uncultured Pseudomonadales bacterium (assembly GCA_964447905.1). Taxonomy (GTDB): domain Bacteria; phylum Patescibacteriota; class Microgenomatia; order UBA1400; family UBA1396; genus JAJOJK01. The sequence continues at coordinate 72,932 of CAYUUK010000002.1, forward strand.
ACGGCTCGTTCTGGTCCTGCCTGCAGTACAAGCGCCACATCAGCCATACGATACAAGCTTGAGTACGGTACGTTCACTAATGAAAGCACTTTGACCCCTTTTTTCTGTGCCATACTAACAGGTTCTACCACGTCGATTGTTTCACCACTCTGCGACAAAACAATCACTACCGTCCGCTCATCAACATACGGCAGCATTGTTTCCGTAAACTGACTCGCTAAAACTGGTTGTACGCGCTTGTTAAGGGCAGAACTCAACAACTGTGCTCCAATAACACTCGCATGATACGCAGTGCCACAACCAGTGATCACCACTTGATGAGCATCGCGAAGCAGATCAAGCCCAGCAGAAAACTCCGACTCTTCAAGTGCAGCGAGAGTACGAATAACGCCTGGCTGTTCGGCAATTTCCTTCTGCATAAAGTTGTCGTAAGAACCTTTCCCAGCCTCTATATTTTCGGCAGGAATCTCCACTTTAGTCAATGAAAGTGTTTCATTAGTGGCAAGTGAAAAGAGCGTCGTTCTCTGCAACGACACCTCAGCTGCTTGCCCATCCTCAAGAAAAACTGCTTGCTGCGTATACGGCAAGAAAGCCAGGGCATCGGAAGCAAAAAACGTAGCATTTTCGGCAATGCCTAAAACTAGCGGCGAACCCTCTTTGGCAACGAAAAAAACACCTTCTCGTGCATCAAACAGGACAATCGCATTCAAGCCTTTTAAGCGCTGAAACATACTTCGGAAAGCAGCACGAGCGGTTGGTGCTTTTTCTCGTTCCGCATCATAGAGGTGGACAATCACTTCTGAGTCCGTATCTGAAACAAATGTATGAGAAGAGACCAGGGATGCTTTTAGCTCTCGATAATTCTCCACAATGCCGTTATGCACCACGGCCACACTGGCATCCTCATTCAAATGGGGGTGTGCATTCGCTTGCGTTACACCACCATGCGTGGCCCAACGAGTGTGTCCAAACGCAAACTGGGTATCCAGGAGATCTGGAGAATCCTCCTCACTCGGTACCGAACCAACCTGCTTCTCAACCACTATTTTTCCAGATACATGCTGAGCGACTCCCCAGGAATCATACCCACGATACTCAAGAGATCTCAGACCCTGCAATACTGACTTTCCATCCAGTGCTTGCTCACTTGCAAATCCAAAAACACCACACATAGTTACTCCTCAAAATATCGCTACAGCAGTAACGATACAGTTCATTTTCTTTGAAAGGTAACTTCGATCAGTGCTTTTGGTATGTTGTTACCAACATGGTTTAACACCTTCGTCTTTGTCAGATGGTTACTGCACCTGGAGGGTTTCCGCAGATACTCATGAAAGTTTCATGGTCCGATTGTCGTATACAAAACACTGTATATTGACCCCTCATCCTCGTCTCCCATTCAATGTATACTTTGCACACATTGATGTGGGCCACACGCTCTTCTTTTGCCTAATTTGCCTAGTATTGCCGTATATGGAAATCCTCCGTACTCTATTTTCATAACTATACCAAATCCCCCCGACAGAGGAAAGAAGTTGGTATACACTGAGTACTACTATGCGTATTGACTATCGAACACTCCTGCAAGAACAGGTCCGAGGCAAAAAAATACTCGTTTTTGGACTCGGCAAACAGGGTGGTGGCACAACGGTAGCCCGGATACTTTCAGGATGTGGAGCAGTTGTTCGAGTATCGGACCAGAAATCCGCCTATGAACTCGAACTCTCTCCTGAAGACCTTCCTCCAGAAATTGAGCTTTCACTCGGTGAACACCGTTCAGACGACATTGATTGGGCGGAAATGATCATTAAGAATCCAGGCGTACCGTTCTCTCATCCTTTGATGCAGCAAGCGGAGCAAAAAGGCATCCCTGTTCTAACCGAGACTGCGCTCGCACTGCCACTTATTCGCGAAAACACTATTGGTATTACCGGCACGCGAGGAAAAACAACTACTACGCACCTTATTCACCACATCCTCACTTTTGCCGGCAAAGAAGCACACATTGGTGGCAACATTCCAGGAAAACCCACCCTTTCTTTGCTCACTTCAGTTGAGGAAAGTGCACTCTTTGTCCTTGAGATACCATCGTTCCACATCGAGTCACTGATGAAAGAGAAAATATCCCCTCACGTGGCGGTTGTCACCAATGTGTATCCTGACCATCTTGATCGATACAGCTCACTAGAAGCGTACGCTGCCACAAAAGCCGCTCTTTTCTCCTGGCAAAAAGACGGTGATCTTGCCTTCTGGAACGGTCCTTCAGAGTGGCTCTCACTTATGAACCAAAACATTCAAACTGGCGTAACATTTCACTCCCTGCCGAATCAGGAAGCCGGCAAAAAAGAGTACCGCTTACAGATTCCCGGCGAACATAACCAAGATAATGCTCGAGTCGCAGCGGCCGTTTGCCTAGAAATTGGTGTAGAAGACAAGGTTATTCAAGAAGCGCTCGCGACATTTACTGGTGTCCCGCATCGGCTGCAAACAGCAGCAACTATCAACGGAATTCGCTGGATAAATGACTCAAGCTCCACCACTCCAATCGCGCTCCAAAAAGCGATCGAGTCACAAACAGAACCCTTCATTCTGATTGCTGGAGGTACTACGAAACACTTGCCATTTCCCGATGCTCTGGTGCAACAAATAGGACAGATACGTGCAAACATTGTGTGGTTAGAAGGATCAGGAACAAGTGAGTTACTGACAGAAATACAACAAATCGACCCCACCTACACTCCGTTTACCACGCGCTCGTTGCCAGATGCAATGCGAGAGGCAAAAAAAAGAGCACAAACAAGCAACATAAACACAGTACTTTTCTCACCCGGATTTACTTCATTTGAGTTATTTGACAATGAATTTCACCGCGGGGACACCTTCCTCAATGAGGTCGCCTCATATGCAGAAAAAACTTGAAAAAGTGAAGTGATTACACCAGAACTATGTTTAGAAATATCTCTGCCCAGCTGAGTACTCCGAGAAACTTTTTTCTCTTTGTGTTGGCCTTTTGTGTATTTGGGTTAGTCCTTATTTATGATGCCTCTGTTGCTGAAAGCCTCAGTACATTTGGCCATCCTTGGCACTATGCCAAGTACCAAGCTATCTGGCTGGTAATCGGCTGCACTGCCTTTACCGTGGCGAGTTTCATTCCGGTAAAAGTATGGAAGGCTCTTGCCCCAGTTATCTTTATTGGCGCTATTGGTCTGCTCGTGGCGGTGCTTATTCCGGGGATCGGCACCGAAACCCTGGGTGCGCAGCGGCGTATCGTCCTTGGACCAATTAATATTCAGCCGGCGGAAATTACCAAACTCGCCTTGGTCTTGTTCTGCGCCCACTGGCTCGAAAAACACCAGCGATTCGCTCCTTTTTTACTGCTCACGAGCGTTGTTTTTCTGCTCATTATGCTACAACCCAACTTGAGCACTGCTTTTATCACCGTAGCAGTAGCAACTATCATGTACTTTCTGGCTGGAGGAAAAATTCGGCCGCTCATACTCTTTGGCACCATTGGAACAGTACTTCTGGCACTGCTTATTTTTTCAGCCGACTATCGCAGAGAGCGCCTGCTTACTTTTCTCAACCCAGCAAGTGATCCACTTGGTCGCTCTTACCATATTCGGCAAATAACCCTAGCTTTGGGAAGAGGAGGAGTCTTTGGACAGGGGATCGGACTCTCGAAACAAAAGCAACAGTACATTCCGGAAGTCAGTACGGACTCAATATTTGCCATCGCAGCCGAAGAAGCAGGCTTCATTGGCAGTTTGTTGCTCCTGGGAACCTACGGTGTGCTCCTGCGTACTGGGTACGACATTGGGCTGAAACAACTGCGTGAACAAGATACCTTCGGCTTTTTAGTGGCGTGCGGCATAACCACGTGGATCGCGTTCCATGTAGTGTTAAATGTTGCTGCTATGGTGGCCCTGGTACCGCTTACGGGCATTCCACTTCCGCTTATCTCATATGGCGGATCCTCTTTCGTATCATTCATGATCGGCTTAGGAATTTTGCTGGCTATACTCAAACAAAATACTGATACAACAAAAAAAGGAACTAAAAACCGCGTTGCTTTACGATCGCGTAAAAGGTAATATGAAAGCTATGTATCCCAAAAAATGGATCGCGTTAGCCTTCATACCGGTAGCACCGCTGCTTCTTTTCTTTGTACTCACACTCAGTATTTGGCGAGTACGCACGGTAACTCTGGAACCAGAAGGTGTTGCGCATGCCGCCTACATTGCTGACGGCAGCGAAGCACTCCCTCCCAGACTAGCAACCGGCGCCCAGACCTCCATACAAGCAGGCGACGCCCGTGCCGATATAGTCGCCTCTTTTCTCGAGCGACATAACTCTCAGCTAGAACCCTATGACTACTACGGTCGAGTGCTCGTGGAAACCGCAGACCGCTACAACCTAGACTATCGTTTATTGCCCGCAATCATGATGCAAGAAAGTAACCTCTGTAAAGCCATTCCACCAGGATCGCATAACTGTCTCGGATTCGGTATTCATGCCCGCGGAACACTTGGCTTTGAGAATTACGAAGCCTCATTCGATCGAGCAGCACGTGAACTCAAAGAGCGCTACGTGGATATTGGGCTCACCACACCAGAGGAAATCATGACCAAGTACACGCCATCGAGCAACGGCTCTTGGGCTTTTTCAGTGAACCAATGGATAGTCGAAATGGAGTATAACGACCGAGAGTTTGCTCGACAAAATCGACAAAACAATAATTTACTTGAGTACACCAGAGAAGAGCAAGAGTAATTTTCCCAGGCTAGTGATACAATAGGTCCCATGAAAAAACAGTGGCCCCTGAAGCGACTGATATCGAGTAGTTTACTGACCCTGCTGAGCCTATTCGGCTTCTTGTCTGTGGCCGTGCAGCCAGCGTGGGCCCAAAGTTGTTCATTTACGGTGAGTGGTGCGCAAGATGGCGCTGTTCAACTCACGCATACTAATCAATCCGTCTACATCACCATTCAAAATGCTGAGATAAATGGCGAGCTCATTAACGCCCCTGATGATGCAGCTTTTTACATTAACGTTCCAGAAGCTGGGCGAGTAGGGCGCCGATACTACATACCATCGAGCCTTGTGAACAATGGAGTTATCACTACTTCCTTACAGAACGACTCTGCAGGCACCTATCTCTTTGATCCCAACCAAAGTCATACCTTGCAATTGGTACGTGACTGGGGTCCTGCCACCAACCACACGGTGGTTTGTGAAGCGAACGCTATCGTCGTGCGAGGAAACTCCGATCAGTGTACGATCACTCACCAGGTCACAAAAAATCCTGATGGAAACTTTAACCTCGGTATTACCGTTAACACCACCCAACTAGACCGCAATAGTGGCTACTACCTTACTCTCGATACCGGTCTCCTCAATGCCGTGAATCAATACTTTGAACCAGAAAGTAATGGGTTTTCATTCGTTCAACCGCTCGATGCTTCGTATGCTAACCGCACTTTCCAGCTCTATGTTCGCCCTTCCTCTTGTCTTGAATTCAGCGGTGGGGCGTGTGCGGTTACCGGTTGTAGCGCCATGGTCACATTTCCAGAAAGTGCTCCGGTAGTTCCAATCAACTACGAAACCGCTGATGGTATCGAAGACGTTAACCCAGATGCGGTGCCGGTTATGGGTGGCCGAATTGCTACGCAAGGATTCGAGTACTGTTTGCAGGTGCCAGATGGACGCCAACGTGAAGCCTGTAACCGCTGTTATAGCGAAGCCGACGCAGAAGGTGACCGCGTGTACACCGCACTCGGCTGTGTGCGTACTAACGGAGCCGGTCTGACCCGCGATGTAGTACGTGTGTTTATGGGAGTTGCCGGTGGAGTAGCGTTCTTCTCAATACTCTCTGCCGCCTTCATGTTCAGCTTATCTCAGGGAGACACCAATAAAGTAAAACAAGCACGTGAGCTCCTCACCGCGGCAGTCAGTGGACTCTTCTTTATTATTCTCTCAATCTTTATTCTTCAGTTCATTGGAGTCAATATTCTCGGTATTCCAGGTTTAAGCAGTTAACACCTACGCATAAGTCGGTATTACAAAAAAAAGAACTGGCCAATACCAGTTCTTCTTTGTTTGGTGCCCAGGAGAGGAATCGAACCTCCACGGATTGCTCCACACGGTTCTAAGCCGAGCGCGTCTACCAGTTCCGCCACCTGGGCACAGTTCCTTTTTTGCTCTACACAATAAGGTCTCCCTATTATATACCGCGTCTAGCCAAGAACAAATTCATTTTAAAGACACTTGGTTGCCTGGATGAAAGAGAAAACTGCTAGATTCACGCCGCAAAGACATGTATAGTGAAGGTACTATGACGAGTTCTGCCCATCCCTCGATCTTATGGTTTGCTGATATCGACAAAAACGACATCGGAAAAGTTGGCGGTAAAGGTGCCAATCTTGGAGAAATGGTTCAAGCAAAGTTTCCGGTGCCCGACGGTTTTGTTGTCACGGCTCAAGCCTTCTTTGCTTTCATAAAAGAAACCGAGTTAGAGCCGAAAATACGAGCTATCCTCGAACCACTTGATACCAACGACTCCCGTGCCTTGCAGACCGCCGCCAAAAAAGTTCAAGAACTCATTTTAGAGGCGAAATTTCCGGAGAAACTTTCTACTGAAATTGCCTCCGCATACAAAAAACTGGGCAAAAACACCGAAGTTGCCATCCGCTCTTCAGCCACGGCAGAAGATTTACCTGATGCCTCATTTGCAGGGCAACAGGCCACATTTTTGAACATCTCTGGAGAGAAAAGTGTTCTCACCCATGTCCAGAAGGCGTGGGCGTCACTGTTTGAAGCGCGGGCGATTTTTTATCGCACCAATCAAGGTTTTGACCACTTCAAGGTAGGTATTGCCGTGCCAGTGCAAAAAATGGTGCAGTCCGATGTCTCTGGCGTGATGTTCTCGATTAACCCCGTGAACAATGACGCCCACACAGTAGTGATTGAGGCTATCTGGGGACTGGGCGAAAATATTGTGCAGGGCATCGTTACTCCAGATCACTATGAAGTAGAAAAAGGCACATGGGAAATCCTCACTACACAAGTCATTGACCAAAAAAAAGAAATGGTCCGTAAAAACGGTAAGACGAAGGACTACCCGGTTCCTCGCAGCCGCGTAAAAAAGAAGAAAATCACCCAAGACCAAATGGTCCAGTTGGCGAAATACGCCACCAAACTGCAACAACACTACCGGAAACCGCAAGATATAGAGTGGGCAATTGAAAATGGAGAAATATTTATTGTCCAAACTCGGCCAATTACCACGGTCAACGCCGTGCAGCAGCACACTGCAGCCATGTCCAAACTCGAAGGTTTGCTCGAACAAATGAAGCTCATCTTGGAAGGGGAAGGTGCTTCACCAGGAATTATTTCCGGCACCGTCCGCCACATCCCCACGCCAGAGGATATTCACAAACTCAAAGTTGGCGAAATCATGGTCACCGACATGACTACTCCCGACTTCGTGCCAGCTATGAAAAAGGCTGGCGGACTTATCACCAATCGCGGTGGTCAAACCTCTCATGCTGCTATCGTATCCCGTGAACTCGGCTTGCCATGTATTGTCGGCACCAATACCGCTACAAAAACACTGAAAACTGGAAAAAAAGTCACCCTCAATGGCCAAAGTGGACAAGTGTATGATGGCGAGCTTGATCATAAGCTTTTAGAAGACGCCAAGAAAGCAAAAGAGTCCGCAGAAAAAGCCCGTACTGCTGAGAAAATCCGCACGGTCACCAAAGTCTATGTAAACTTGGCCGAACCAGAGCTGGCCGAACAAGTCGCTGCTCGCCATGTTGACGGTATTGGACTTCTCCGAGCTGAGTTTATTATTGCTCAGCTTGGCTATCATCCAAAAAAGTTAATTGAAGAAAAGAAAGAAAAGGTATTTGTTCGCCATTTAGTGAAAAATATCTCCGCTTTCTGCGAGCCATTTGGTGATCGACCAGTGGTGTATCGTGCCACTGACTTCAAAACAAACGAGTACCGCCACCTCACTGGTGGAGCCAAGTATGAGCCAGAAGAGGAAAATCCTCTTATTGGCTACCGCGGCTGCTATCGATATATTACCGACCGCAAAGTGTTTGAGCTCGAGCTTGAAGCAATCAAACAGGTCAGAGAAAAATACAAAAATCTCTGGATTATGATTCCATTCGTCCGCTCGGTGCCTGAGTTCCAAGAGGTCAGTACAATGATCTATAACTCAGGTCTGCGCCGAAGCAGTACCTTTAAGCTCTGGATGATGGCCGAAATTCCAGAAAATGTGATCATGATCGACGACTACATTGATGCCGGTATCGATGGCATCTCAATCGGAACCAACGACTTGACCATGCTCATTTTGGGAACAGACCGCGACAACGAAAACGTGGCCAAAGAGTATGATGAGCGACACCCAGCTGTTCGCTGGGCCCTGGAGAGACTGATTCGCAAGTGTCGTGTGCGAGGAGTAACGGTATCGGTATGTGGTCAAGGACCATCCACCTATCAAGAGTTAGCGGAAGACATGGTAGAGTGGGGTGTCACTTCACTTTCCGTCAGCCCCGATGCTATCGAAAGTACGCGTGAACTCATCTCGGAGACCGAAGCAAGAATTGCAAAAAAACGAAAATAATCATCGATACAACTGAAGAGATCTACTGAATTACAACCATATGGCCAGCATTGCAAACATTACCGCTCGACAAATATTTGACTCTCGGGGGATTCCTACCGTCGAGGTCACCGTGGAACTCAACACCGGCGTAACAGCCACTTCGTCTTCACCTTCTGGCTATATCGCCAACGAGCTCGAAGCGCAAGAACTGCGCGATGGAAACAGCGCTGAGTTCTTTGGTCTCGGGGTGCGAAATGCCGTAAATAATGTCAATACCGTTATCCGTGAAGCGCTCGTTGGAAAGGACCCGCTCTACCAAACGCAAATAGATCAAATTTTGGTCAATCTTGATGGTACGACCAACAAATCGAAGTTGGGAGCGAACGCTATCTTAGCTACCTCCCAAGCGGTCATGAAAGCCGCGGCAACTTCTCTCAAACTGCCCCTCTTTGTCTATATCAAAGAAAAGTACCAGCTTATCCAGTCGTACCGGGTGCCAACACCTATCTTTAACCTCATAAATGGCGGCGCGCACGGGTCCGGAACGCTCGATTTTCAAGAGTTTCAACTGGTCCCTGCCAGCCACCTCAACTACAGTAAAGCCTTGCAAATAGGGGTGGAGATGTTCATGGCACTCGAGAAAGTGCTGGAACAAAAAGGGGCCATCCGAGCTGTAGGCGTTGAGGGCGGGTACTCACCAAACTTAGCCACCAACACCGACGCACTGGAGATTTTCTCTGAGGCCATCAAACTCACTCCATATGCACTCGCTAAAGATGCTTTCTTGGGTCTCGATGTGGCCCCACGTAACTTCTACCGAAATAGTAAATACACTATTAAAGACCGCCCGCAACCCATGAAGGCGCGTGAACTTGTGCAGTTCTACAAGGACTTGCACCACCAGTACCGCGTCTTTTCCTTCGAAGATCCGCTTATGCCAGACACCTGGTCTGACTGGAAATTCATGACGGCCGAGATGGGGCAAACCGCCATGATTGTGGCTGATGATTTGATCAGCACCAATAAAACCCTTCTCATGAAGGCAATTCAAGAAGGAGCCTGTAACGCCGTCGTTATTAAACCGAATCGTATTGGTACTGTAACCGAAGCAATTGAGATCACCCACCTAGCGCGGGAAAACGGGTGGCACACGATCATGTCGCACCGTTCTGGTGAAACTACCGATGACTTCATAGCTGACTTGGCCGTTGGCATTGGCACGGAGTACGTTAAATTTGGCGCTCCCTCACGCGGTGAGCGAGTCGTGAAATACAATCGACTTTTACGAATCGAAGAAATTTTGCTACGATCAAGGAAATCAGACTCTCCAACAGATACACAGAGTGCTGGACCTACAAACACGACAGAGGGGAACCCTATGAACATGAGCAACGACAACGGCAGCAACGTGAGCCCATTAGACGGCAGCGCCAGTGCTTCCACTCCTCCCACCAATGATACGCCAACCACCAGCTCACCTGGTCAGACAGCACCAACACCCACAGTAACCACCGACCAAACTCCATCCATGCCACCAGCGCCCGCTGCACCACAAGGCACCAGTCAGGCCACCAACATGGCCGCTGCTGGCACGCCACAACCAGCGGTTGCTCCAACACCGACCCCACAACAAAACCCAGCGGAAAACACTGCACCAGGCATGGCTGCTCCTCAACCAACAAGCAACCCACTCGCCACTCCTTCCGCAGCCACAACACCCAAACCAGGGCCAACACTTGATACAACTCCAGCTCCAGATGGCGCTGCTTCACTGCAGCCAGCGTCTCAGGTTCCCCCCACTAACGTCCAAGCAACCGCACCGGCACCAACTTCACCCACTCCTGACGCTCTTGGTTCAATGCCACCAACCGCGCCAGTGGGTACTGAGTCAGGTGCTCCAGCAGCCCCAGCGAACCTAGCTGCTCCGGAAAGCGCAGGAAATGACGTAAACGATCTTCAAAACAGCATTAACGAACTCGCCAACATGGTGGCCACTCCAGGAGCCGCACCAGAACCTCAACCGACAACCACACAGCCAACAGCGGCACCTGCCACGCCAACTCCGGCGCCAACACCAACCGCTCCAGCAGCAGCGAGCCCGGTCACCGCAACACCAACTACTCCACAACCAGGAGTACAGTCACCTGCAGAGCAACCAGCACAAGCAAACGGTCTCACTCCACCAACGCCACCGCAACAATAATGCGTTTGCGTTGTCTATGTCTATGGGAGAGAAGAGAGCAGTATTTAGCTGTTTAAATGCAGTGCTAAAGATTTTAAGAACTCTTTGAGTCGGTAGTCACTGTCTATTGACCAGAACTCTTCTTTGTAACCAGAACTGTTGTGATTAAAAAGCTCGATATAACAGAGTGGTTCGCGGCGAATTTTGTGGCGACGATAGAGTTCAACAACGTCACGATTCCGAGCGTAGCTCTCGGTGTCCCGCTTTACGTTTATAAACCGATAGTCAACGCTGTAGCGCAGTTGAATACGAACAGCATCGTTGTACACAAGCTCATTATGCAGTTCGGTGGTACGAGCATTCTCCCAATCAAGTTCTGGATGGCGCCAATAGAACACATAGAGTTTTCGTACATTTCCACTTTTCATAGCATCATTATAGCGGCTTGAGAGAGTTCACTCAGGTGGAATATTCGGCTCTGCAAGCCGGAATCACAAACTGCTATAATAGTGGCATGGAATTCGATCGCCTCGTGGTAGGTTTTTTTGTTGACGAAATGGTAGGTGGCTTCTTTATTTCGGTGCCACCAGGACATATTGCGTGTGTTTATGATCGCGGACGGGGAGTTTTACCCAAGATTTGGGGCCCTGGTTTACACCTCAAGATACCTTTCTGGCAAGTTGCCAAACTCTTTAATGCTCAAATCCTCGAGTATGCTATTCGCCGCGGCTTTGATCTCTCACGCAATCGCGAAGATCTCGGTGACGAAGCCATCATTACGCAAACTGCCGACAAGCAAAATATTGAGATCGAAGGTTCCATTTTATTCCGCATTGATAAAAACAACGCGCCTGAACTTTGGGAAAATATTGGTGAGCGCTTTGTTTCTAAGATGGTACGCCCAATTTCTCGCTCCCGCATTGCGGCTGTATTCTCTCAACTGACAGTTGATCAGATTTCCGAAAACCGTACCGCTGTCGAAGAAAGAGTGAAGCAAGAACTTACTTCGAATTTCAGTAACAAAGGTATTAACTGTGAAGGTTTCTTGCTCTCAGAGGTTCGCGTCCTCAACGGACAGGGAAGCGATAACGTCATTGTGCAAGAAGATATCACTATTCAACCGGCTCAACACACGCAAGAAGAGCACTTCAGCGCACAGGCCTCACACAGCCAGAATATCTACGACAACAGCCCTTCTTCCCGAAACGAATAAGTTTTTTCACCACTGATAATTACGTGATCTCGAACCCAGATGCCAAGGAGTTGGGCGGCCGCGTTTACCCGCGTAGTAAACACTTTATCTGGTGCTGAGGCCGCCACATTCCCAGACGGATGGTTATGGCACAAAACCAAAGAGTCCACAGGATGCCAGCGAATCGGGAAAAATATTTCGCGTGGTGAAACGGTCACCATATTCATGCCACCGAGGGCAATATCTTCCTGATGCACCACACGGCCATCAGTAGAACAATAAAAAATTCGCAGCCGCTCGCGGGTGCTGTTGGCAAAATCTTGGCAGAGTAAGGCTACATCGCGCACGGAACCAATTTGAACACTCGAGCGTTGCTGGTAGCGATACACAATTTCTCGCACGGCAGACAAACGAGCAGCCTGGGCAGGACCAAGCCCTACTTCATGCGGAGCCACTTCGGCTAATGTGCCCTGACGCATGTGGTCAGCTAGGCGGCTGGCCAGTACTCGTACGCTCGACTTCGTGCTTCCCACTCCCAAAATGCACATCCACAACTCCTGCAAAGACAAGAGCTGTGGTCCATATCGATGAAGTTTTTCGCGCGGAAGCAATGTGGTAGTACTCATGAAACGAGTACATCACACAATGTAATCAAAAAAATCACGGGTTGAAGCATATCGCTCCACACCCTCAATACTTTTTTCGATAGGGGAAACCAGGATGAGACGCTTATAATCGTACCGCTGCCGCACCAAATCGAGGATGAGATTTTGCTCATGCTGATTCTTGCCCTCGTCTACAATGACCACGCTATCGATCTCAAATGTTGCTAACAGGATCAGCACTTCGGCTAGGTCCTTTGCCTTATACACATCTATATCTCGTTTGGTGAGAGTTTGATGGTATAATTTCCTTGTAGCTGCTGAAGCGGCGTAGACAACGACATTTTGCATCTTGTCTCAATTATAGAGAATCACTCTCTTTTGACAAGAAGCAAACAACAGGAGACAATGTAGGTATGAGCGAAGCAACCCATCCATTTACCATCAAGTCTTTTAAGGCGCAGCTGAATGAGCTCGGTGATCGTGTCAAAAACGCTCGCCAAGCACGCGGCATGACCCAAGGTGAACTCGGCGAGTTAATTGGCACCTCTTCTAAAACCATCTCGGCTATTGAGGTGGGCAGAGTAGAGCCATCTATCACGCAAATGCAAGCCTTGGCAGCTGTGCTCGAAGAGCCAATTGGCTACTTCGTGGGTGAAACCAGCAGCTCAGTGGCATCCAAAATTGAGCGCGTTACCGACGAGCTCGAGGAGATCCGCAAATTAATCGAGCTGACAAAAGCCAAACAAGCGGTACAATAGTACCCTGTGATGAATTCCTGACAGTCTGTCAGAAAATTCACACGAATCCAGAGGAGGTGTCGCATAGTGGTCAATTGCACACGCCTGGAAAGCGTGAGCCTCACGGCTCCGTGGGTTCGAATCCCACCACCTCCGCCATCGTGTACTAAGAGCCAAGATATCTTCTGAATATGCCTGTTCATCGCTCTTTTTGATGAGTTCTAACCTTTGATATTCCTTCTGTAGTGCCGGTGCATTGTTTTTGATGGATATAAACCACTTCATCGGCTCAATGTAGAGTTTCCCTGCCTGGATAGTGGGATTGTAGCCAAGTGCCATTAAGATTTCTTTCTTGAGTTCTAACCCTGCTGTGCCCATGTCATTCGCTTTGAGGAATGCTGCATGTGCGTATGTTGCGAAGTTGAATGTTTTTTCAGTCAGCTCTTGTCAAGCGCCCCTTTTCGTAGACAGTGAGTCAAGATAGTTGGCGTGGAATTT
>CAYUUK010000003.1:0-50490 GCA_964447905.1 uncultured Pseudomonadales bacterium
CCCGTTGACCGCTTGGGTAACCCGGCGAGAAGTACGAGATATTGTAACACGAATTGATCTCTTCAGGAGATCAAAACAACCAACTAGAGGATAGACCTTTGCAAAGTCCTTTACACGGACCTTTGCGCAACTCGCACGATTTCCCGTGACCCGCGATAGAAATCAGGAGGCATCAAACGCGTTTTTTCCAGTGCTGATTCCAGCCAAGGTTTTTCTAGAGATGTATCGGTAATGTGCTCAAGCTGTCTTTCCACGTTTTTGGCATCAGCAATTTGCGCCACGCCACGCTGTGTAAATATGGACTGAATGTTTACTTCCCACTCTCCCCAAGGATTGAGCAGCATAAGAGCACACCCGGCGGCCACAGCATCGTAGGCCATGTCACCAGATGGCTTGGCATACACAATATCCGCCCATGGGAATCCATAGGAAAGGAGAAGATTATTGGCATCAACAATGTCGTCAGCATAAATAAGTCGTAGACTGGCTGTTTTGTCGGAAAGATCATCACTTATCGACACCCCAGAAACTTCTTTTACAATTTTTTCAACCATTTTAGCGTGATCTTTATTTGTTCCGGCGTAGTACGCAATCTGAACCTTGTTGTGTTTGCGCCGCCGAGTCAGTGGCAATAATTGCTCTAGAATTTTGCGGAGTTCCTTTTTATTTGTGCCCAGTCCACCCGTCGTTAACAAAATGCGAAGCGGGCGCCGACGCCAAGAATCAGTTCTCTTTTGTTTCGCTGCTGCGATGACGCGGGGATCAATTGGCGGTCCGGTCACAATCACTCTTCGAGGATCGACCTTCTTGCCATTTGCGGCGGCTACTTCAAAAAATTCATATCGCGTTTGCTCATCAAACACACAAAACGTCATGTTCGAAAGCTGCGCATTTTTAACATAGTCCGAACGCACATGTGGATCAGTCACCACCTGCACAACCTTTTTCCCTGCCTGGGCCAGAATGTTCCCGGTGACAATGTGAAATGACAAAATCGGCTGATGCACGTTTTCAAACAGGTGAAGCAATGGTGGAGTCACCTCATCGGCCAAGGGAAATTTTTGTCGACCAAAAGTATCGAAAATATTTTTCTTAGCCCACTCGAGCAAAGAATGCCTCGCCATGAGCCTCCCAAGCGTTTCACTCATCGAGACACGGGCCCAGTCATCATGCTGCACGTAATTGGTTGGATCAACGATCCAGGCTTTGTTCTTGTCAGGGGAATCACCATTCCAAGCAACTACACCGGCCGCTAGCGCCATCGAGTAGTGAGCTCGTGACAAAACAACTTCTTGCTGATCAACTTCATCATCGAGTCGATACTGATCCTCTAATGCATCGCGATACGAGGCAGAAATAGTGACGATTGGAAGTTTTGTTTTTTCTAGAATGGTGCGGTCGGAGCGCAGGAGTTTTTGGGAGACTTGGTTGACGAGGGAGTTGGGCATAGTTTTTATTGTACGGGTCAGACCCTCTGTTATAAAGACGTAAGTTTTGCTCTCTATACTATCCTCATGCCAAAAATTAACGTTACCAAAAACTACCAACCCGATTCTATTTATCATGTGTACAACAGAGGGATTAACAAACAGTTAGTGTTTTTAGAAACAGAAGATTACCATCAGTTTATTAAGTGTGCTCATAAAAGCCAAAAGAAATATGGAAACTTAATTTCTTTTGCATATGCTTTAATGCCTAATCATTTTCATTGGGTGTTTTATCAAAAAAACTCTTATCAAATAACACAATTTATGCGATCACTGCTTATTCAATACGTTATGTATTTCAATACAAAATATGATCGCAGTGGACCTCTTTTCGATCCTGCGTACAGAGCCATACACATACGTACAAATGCAAAACTAGAAGAAATAACAGAGTATGTTTTAAAAAATCCTGAGACGGCTGGACTCTCTAATTGGCAGTTTGCAGGACGCTTCTTATTAAACTTTTAAACCAAATACGTCCTATAGAAAGAGGATCTGACCCTGTATTTACGGCGCCACCTCCCGCCAAATATACCGCGGCACCTTCATCTCATCAGGAGCGTTAATTAGGAAATCTGGTCGGTACCGGAAAACCTCGGTGGGAGTATAGTTGTTGTCAACCTTGGCGCCAGCGTTATCGTCATAGTCGCGTTCAAGAACAATACCGTTCCAACCTACAAATGTACCTTCTCCAACAAACTTACCGTCTCCGCCATTAGCCGCACCGCGACTTGGGAGCAAGATTTGGCCGTTGGCTACAAATACACCTTCCACTAAACCATCTGTGTCCGTAAGAGCAGCGTGCTCAACGCTTGGATCAATCGTAATGTCGCCGCTCGCAATAATGCCTAAGAATCCACCTGTTTCGGTCAAGATTTGGCCAGCAATAGTCACATCACCGTTCACAAATACGGTAATTTCTTCGCCGGCGGTAATGTTCCAGTCGTCTTCAATGCGCAGGTTGCCGTTGCGGTAGTAGGCATTCACGCCATCATTGAGCGGTGCTAAGGTGGGTTTTTGGGCGTCGTTTGCACTCGTCACAAAATCATCTTGCGGGGTCTCGGGGAACTGGTAGAGGCGAACAAAGTATTCATACCGCTCCTCGGCTACTTTGCGATCCACGGTAGCAGAAATATTTCGACCATCTTCGTCCACAATACTGGTCTGCTCTCCCGCCTCCAGACGCAAATCAACTGCGCCGCCTCCCTTCATAACATAGCCGGAAGAATTTTCAGTTTCACTATCTTGCAAAATTAAGTATGGCTGGCACCCGTTTTCCTCCGTACAAATATCAGGAATATAGTTCCGAATTGCAGTACCAGATGACCGCAGCGCGGCAATTGGTCCACCTTGAATCTGGAACCACGGATCACGCGCTTCGATGATGTAGAAATTCACACCACTGGCCGGAGAGCTAATGCCACTATAGACACATCCCGCCGGACATGTACAGGTATAGAGACCGGAGTCACCAATATTGAGCTGCAAAATATTATTTCCGGGATCCCAGTATGGAGCGGAAGCTTGGAAAGTACCATCTCCCGCCACGCTGCCGGCGGAGTAGTCCTCACCGTTCTGTGAGATACCCACTGCGGAAGATCCAGCCTGAATGGTCGGCAACGATGCCCCAGTGCTACAGACCGAGCCAGTCAAAGAAGCAGTATTGCTGTTATCAAGGTAGACAGAGCCGGTTACAGGCGCGTGGATGGTAAAGGTGATATACGGCGTCCATGATGAGTAGTCTGTGCCACAATCGATATTTATCGCGCGAACACGGAATTCATAGGTTAAGGCAGTTGGAGTAAAGTCGAGCCGAGAAACATTCACTGTGCCACAACGTGCCGCAGGATCACTACAAGAAACTACTCCTTGTGGAAAAAGTGCATACTCCCAGCGATCAGCTTTGTTAGTATTCGACCAGTTTATTCGTACTTGTCCAGTATCTGGATTCATTAAAGCAATACCTCCATCAGACGGAGTGTTAATTGTTGGTAGTGGGGGCGAACCATTATCAGCGCTACTACAGGTTCCACCGCATCCATTACTTCCGCCGCACTGAGCACCACCGGGACACGAAGGATTACAGGTTATATCACCACAACAAATCTCACCGGCGCCACAACTCCCCGAGCCAGACGGCCGACCGACAACACCACAGTTCGCTATCCCAGAAAAACAGGCTGGACAACCGCCACCACCGCCACCTCCGGGGTCACCACCGCCTCCACCACATTCTTGGCTTATCCAGGAGTTACACGTCTGGCTATTCGAGCGACACCCATTAATACAGTCACCACAAAAAACCTGCCCACTCGGACAATCATTCGTCTCAGCACAGTTCGTAGACTCAATATACTGCGTATTTCCCGGATGGATACAGTACGGCTGACACCCACCAATTTGGTCACCGCAGGAGCCACTCCAGCGGTGCTCGATATCATCACAGACACATGGTGGTGTTAATGCAGTTCCACAATCACCAGGACAAGTAGGACACCCTGGGCCACACTCCTCACTCGAGTTCATACAAGTCACGGATCCCCCACAAGCCGCAAAAACACCTTGCGGAATAGCAAGAAAGAGCAAAAAAGAAAAAAGAAGTGTGAGAAGTACTTTTTTCATGGGGTGAGTATAACTGGTTGGAGTTCTTTATTTTCTAAGGAATACAATTCTCGCATTTCCGATTGAGCACTAGGTATATCGATGCGCAACGACATATCTTCTCCATGCTTATTCAAAGCTAAACCAGAATCAAGATTTGCTTGTAGCCGATCAAAAACAGCTAGAAGATACCAATTGAGGACGTACTCCACACTTTCTGCCTCAATCGCATCAATAACCGTTGGATCAATGTGCACATATATGCCCAGCGTGCCATCATCATGGAAAAGATAATGCGAAAATTCGGGAGAGTTATTACTCGTAGTTTCAAAAACGGAGGTTACTGGAGATACTGGCTGCATCTTCTCAACAAAAATGATATCGACATCACGGAATGTATAGGCCGTCTTTTGGCTGTTTATAGCAATAAAAGGTACTTCTTTTCCAAGGAGATTGCGTAATACTTGATACAGCTCGGCTGATTGAGCACCCATGCGAATCGATGAGTAGCGTGTTTGGTTAAAGACTGTTATTTTTTTACCGAAAGAAAAGCTCCCCTGCAAAAAGAGATAAATACCAATCAACCCGAGAGTGAATATAATGAGTAAGAGTACTAGTATAAATCGCTGACGTGTAGACACCTACACAGTGTAGCAATTTTTTGAAGAAAAATCTTACTACTCTGCTTTGACGAAAACCCAACTATCAAAATCTTGACTTGCTCCATCGATGCCGAAACCCTCAAGAATTCTATTGTAGTGAGAGTCTGCTCGTTCTGTAAAGTTTTGATAGATATCAAAATGATCATCTGGATTATAGTCTGCGCCCTCATCTTGAGTAACAAGGGAAACAACATCACCAAATGAAGCTAACATATAAAAATTTGTTGATAGTTCTGGTCGTTCAGGACTCAAATCTTCTGTTATAGCAGGAGTCACAATTACTAACTGACCATCTGGAGTAGCACCAAAAGATCTTGGTCCAGCCATAACTCTTTCATTATCAAACCTTCTATTCGTAAAAGAACTATACAAAGACGGATATGGATCCATAGACAACGATTCACGGTAAGTAACTTCAGTTGGCAAGAAGATAATATTTACATCACCAGGACGAATCGTTCTCTTGTTCTCCTCTGTTCCAGGAATTGTGTTGGCACCGATCATGCGATCGCTCCAGAAGAAATCTACAGGAGTTCTATTTGCTAGGTGCTCCTCAGCTTCTTCCTCAGAACAGCCAAACTCAGCTTTGTATGCCTCAATCCAAAACGCTCGCAAACCAGATTCCATGCGTTGTGCAAATTCAGGATTTTCAGTGTTAAAGGTAAACTGAGAATATTGAGCTTCTAAACTTCCTGGCCAGTTGGCTGGAGTTTCCAAGCGAATAGTACCAATAGAGGTTTTCAGCTCGTCGGTAATAATCGTTTCTCCCATTTCTTGCGGATCAAAACCTAAATATTCACGGTCCAAAGGCTCACGAGTCACGTGGATGCGACCGTCCTCGCCAGTTCGGGTGTATCCTCCGAGCTCTTCGTCGTAGGTCCAGCCTTGAGTCATTTCTGGTGTGTAACCAAAATCTGGAGTTTGTACTTCATCTGGGCCAATTTCGGCAGCACCAGAAGGTGGTGTTTGTGTACCAGCTTCAGCTGGAACAGGCGTTGGTTGCACTGGAGACACTTCGGCTGGAACTAATTCTGGTGTAACTGGAATATCCAGCTGAACAGAGTTCTCAACAAAAGCTACATATGCGTTTTCATACCCAAAGTAAGATGCCAGTTGTGGAACTTGAATCCAGGCATATTGTCCGGAAAACCCAACGAAAACACCATCCATCGGCTGACCTAAAAATTCAGAAGGCAGCGTTCCAATGATATTACTTCCAAGATTGCTACTAGATCGAATATTCGTGTTGCTATTGGAAATTACCACTTGCACAGTTGTGCCAGCTTCGATAGTATTTAAATCTTCTGCTTCGGTAATGTGCGTGACAGGTTCATCGTCTGGTGGAGTCGTTTCCTGAGCTCTCGCAGTGCCTTCAGCACCAGCAAGAAGTACAGTGCCAACCGTTAAAAAATAAATAAAAGATCGAACAGAGGGAAAACGCGGAAGTGAGCGATCATTTTTTCGCTCTAATTCCAGCTGAGGTATATGGCGATTCATACGACTTCTCCAGGTGTTTTAGCATGCCGAATAACGGCGTTATTCTGCTAAATCCCCATTATAGGATGATGTTTTTCAAAAAGCAATAGGGAATCCTATAAGTTTAAGAAGTAAACATTACATAACCCTTGTACCAAGGGCACATTTTGACACACTGCCTGGCCAGGATTTTCCTCAGAGCAAATATATGGAGCATCGTCTCTACAAAGAATCCATTGATTTGCACCTTGGCGCTCCGCAGTGTAGTAGTCAGCCTGATTCAAGACAGTGGACTGAAAAGTAAGGTCAACTTGAGTCAACGAATTACCAGCAACTGCAAGGTATTGACTCTCTAAATATCCTTCATCGGCAAGAACCGCTTCCACGATACCTGGTGATACAAACTCCGACAAGGCGAGTGCTAAAGCAGCAAATTCTGGATTTTGGGTCATATTTTCTGGCAACACTCTCTCTGCGTTCGCTTGAGTTCCTGCTTGGCGATACAACTGGTACCTTTGAGCAAAAGAACTCACCGGAAACTCCGAAATGCGCCGCGTTTCGCCAAATCTTTCACCGTTTGCAAGTCCAGCTGTATACACTGCATCGACAATGGTATAAACCCACGCCGGATTTAAATCATTCGAGAGTGCATTGTTAAATATATATTTATGAGTTTCAGTTAATTGATCCGGATGGCCTGCTGGTCGCACTACTTGAGAGTACGGGAGATAAAATTGATAGAGACCTGAGTTGGTACGCGCCGCGATTTTTCCGTAAAGCCACTTATACCAACTGTGCGCTGCTGTATCGCGGCGCGTATTTTCCAAGGTAAAGAACGAGTCTTCCCACTGTAAATAAATAGGAATACAGATGTCATACACATCAATAAAACAAAGATCAGAAGAAAAAAATGGAGACTGCAAAGCTGTCCAGTTTACCGCATCTGGGTTCGCTGAAAAAGCAGTGACCTCTGGCATACTAGAATCTGACTCTAACGGTGCTTCCTGAGAATTTTGGAACTGAGGCTCACTGCTCTGGACAGCTGAATAATCGGTTTCTACCGATGCTCGCCGATTACCGGTCAAAAAAAACTGTGCACCATAGCCAATCCCAACTCCGAAAATTAAAAGTAGAAGGAATCCCAGTAGAGTGAGTACTCGACTTTGCATGGGTTTAGTGTGGCAGATTTGAGGGGAAAAAGGAAGTTGCGCTCTCCTCTGTTGGGGTTACCCTGCGGTTTAGTTTCGTCGAGAGGGGGAAACCTAGGATTCCCCTTCCTGAGGTAGTTGCTGGGCAGGGGAAACCTAGAAAGAAGAAAATTTACAACCCCGCCACCAGCTCCACCAACCGATTACAATACCCCCACTCATTGTCATACCAGGCAATAACTTTAACCATGTTACCGCCCATGACCTGAGTAAGGCTGAGATCAACAATCGATGACTCGGGTCGACCAACAATGTCGCTTGAAACGATGGGGTCGTTTGTAACAGCGAGTTTGCCTAGCCAGCGGGTTTGTTTGCTGGCGTCGATGAAGGCTTGGTTGACTTCTTCGACGGTGACGTCGCGTTTGGTGATGAAGGTGAGGTCGGAAAGTGAGCCGGTAGAGACTGGCACGCGCACGGCGAGACCATCAAAAATGCCTTTGAGCTCAGGAATGACGAGCGCGGTGGCCTTGGCGGCGCCGGTGGACGTTGGCACGATGTTTTGCGCCGCGCCGCGGGCGCGGCGCAAGTCCTTATGCGAGTTATCCTGAATATTCTGGTCGTCGGTGTAGGCGTGGATAGTGGTCAGCATGGCCTTTTCGACGCCAAACGTGCTGTGCATAATCTGCGCGACTGGGGCCACACAGTTGGTGGTACAGGAGGCGTTGGAAATGAGTTCGCCGGTGACTTGGTCGACGTTTTCGACTCCTAAAACGGTGGTCTCGAAACCGTCGCTTTTGGCTGGCGCGGACAAAACGACTCGTTCTGCCCCAGCTTGGATATGTGCCTTGGCTTTTTCCGCGGTGGTAAACACTCCGGTGGACTCAATAACTATCTGGACCTCATACTTCCCCCAAGGAATTTTACTGGGATCTCTTTGCGCAGTAATTAGCACATCACGACCATCAATATGCAGTAAACCGAGTTCTGGCGCTTCATCAGTAACTTCTTCACGGCTTTTCCAGCGCGTGGTGCTCACTTCATGTGGCCAAACTCCATAGTTGGAGTCGTATTTAAGCAGGTGAGCCCAACCCTCAATTTCCATTGAACCAGAAGTGTTAATGACTGCTAAATCTGCTTGGTGATGATAGTTTTCCCACCACACCCGCACGGCAGTTCTTCCAATTCTTCCGAAACCATTAATTGCAAATTTTGACATGCCTTCAGTGTAACAGGTCGGCAGGAAAGGTGTGAAGGGTCGAAGCAAAGGGCCTGGACTTTAGGCCTATAAAAAGAGGATCTGACCCTGCTGATTTATAAAACAAACTCTAGATACTCGTCCCACTCAAAACTCTGCTGGCCTTCCAAAATAGCATCGTGAGCGGGAAGCTTTCCGCCGTTGGCGAAAAACTCCATCATGGCACCACCGCCAGTAGAAACGTGGGAGTATTTGGATTTATCTATTTCAAAATGATCTACAGCGGCTTCGCTATCGCCACCGCCAATTATTGAAAAAGTTTTGGTACGAGAAAGGGTGTCGGCAATGTACTCGGTTCCTGTGCCGTGCTCGCCATCTTCGTACTTGCCCAGAGGACCATTCCAGATAACGGTGTTAGAAGCTTTAATGAAACGCTCGGCGCGTTCGTAGGCGTCTTTGGTGATATCGAGTCCGTCTTCGGTAACTTCACAGACAATAAGTTTGCGATTTTCTTTTTCCGCTTCTTCTTTGTCCATTTCGGCAGCAAGTTTTCCGCCGACTACAAAAACGTTCACAAACTCAAACATGCTAGTGAGGTACTCAGCTTTATCAGACTTTCCGCCGCCCAAAATGAGCGTTACCGGACGATCTGGTTTACGATACACCTTGGTGAAGACTTTCATTTCTTTTTCAAAAGTCTTTCCCATAACGGTAGGCAGCAAATACGGCAGCTGTACCATAGAGGCGTGCTCACGGTGTGCTGTAGCGAAAGCGTCGTTTACATAAAAATCAAAACCTTTGGCTAACTTTTTAGCAAAAGCTTTGGAATTTTTTTCTTCACCTGGGTCAAAACGCAAGTTCTCGCCAAAAGTGACGCGCTCGCGTTTGTTTTCTGGCACCATTTCAATTAAAAGATCAGTAATTGGTTTCAGGGAAAGCTTTTTTACCTCTTTGCCGTCTGGACGTCCACGGTGCCCAATGACATGTACTTTGGCAGCTCCACGCTTCAAAATGAAGTTGAGTGTTTGCGCACCCATCTCCAAACGAGTGGTGTCAAACCCTTCTTGGTTTTCGGGGAGATCGAGATCTAATCTGAGGAGAACGTTTTTATCTTTGAGTTCGAGCGCTTTGAGTGTGATAACTGCCATAGGGCGTATTTTAACACAGGAGGCAAAGAAGCTGTTGGGAATACAATCAGCAGGGTCAGATCCTCTTGTTATAGGCCTAAAGGCTAGACCGCAAACCGGTTTTTGCTCCCATCGACTGCACCACCGAGGCGGCATTTTTTGCTCCCCAGATTACCGCTTCTTTTGTGAGCCGGTCATGTAAGTACGCAGAAATCAGACCTGAAGCAAAAGCATCGCCCGCTCCAGTGGCCTGGACCATCTTGGTGGGTTGCGGGTCGAACCTTTGCCATTGCCCGTGTTCATAATATCGTCCGCCGCGGTCCCCTTCGGTAATGACTATAGTCTCGCCACCGGTCTCTAGTTGATAGCCAGCATTGGTCAATCTTTCTGCTTCCTCCTCATTGAGCAGCAAAACCGTTGGAGAAATTTCTGACAAGTGGAGTCGGCCTTCTTCTAAATCAGCGAGCTCTTTCCCGCCAGGATTCCAACTAAAGCGAATCGTATTGCGGGGACAGTGCTCTGCCAAACGCTGCACCACCTCAGTGTTCCCTATCGAAGAAATATGAATCCAGTGAGCCTGGAGCTTTTCAAAAGGAATATCTTTCACTGTGAGCATGTAGGCGGCACCGCGAGCCGTGACCACTGAGCGATCGCCACTCGAATCAATCAACAATGCAGAAATGGCTGTACTCTCATCTTTCTCTTGAATCAAAAAAGAGGTGTCGACACCTTCGTCTTGAAGTTCAGTGATAATAATTTTAGCGGGTAAATCGGAACCTAATTCGGCAACAACAGTTGAACGGTGACCAAGCCGAGCCAAGCCGACAGCGGTGTTTGTTGCCCCACCGCCAGATTGCAAAGCAAAGTCATCCGCATTCATTTTTGAACCATGGAGGAGTTGTAAGTACTCTTCTCCATCGGCATCTGAGCGAACGGTAAACTCATTTGATTTCAGAAATACATCAAGTGTGGCAGATCCTATCGAGATTGTATCGAACATAGATATCAGTGTAGCATAGCGAGGGCCTGGCCCTTAGGCCTATAACAAGAGGATCTGACCCTAGTACTAACCCTAGAACTAGCTCAAAACCGTCTTCTGCTGAATCAACTCATCCTCCAGTTTTTGCAATGCTGGAATCACTTCAGCGGGATCAGACACAATGGTGTACACGGCTTTTTCGCGGTCATCGATGAAGAAGTGTTTCTCTACTACCTCAACGACTTCATGCCAAAAATCACCAACCAAAACGATCGGTTTGTGATGTCCATAGTAAATGTGAGCCATCAGCCAGGCAGTAGCCCATTCACTGAGTGTACCGGTGCCACCACGCAAAATCACGAAAGCGTCTGATTCCTGAATCAGGCGTAGCATGCGGTCGGGGTAGTTATCGGTTTTTATCTCATCATCTGGGGTGTTGAGTGAAAGTCGTCCTTCAAAAAAGGGAGCGTCTTTGGGAGCGAAGGTGACGGTGAGTGTTTTACCACCTTTGGATGCAGCGCCAAGAGTGGCTGCTTTCATGACACCTGGGCCGCCGCCGTTCACCACGCGGACACCAGTGTCAGCGAGCAATTGAGAAATGATGTAGGCCTGTTGGTATTCGGGCGACGTTTCGTCGACATCGGCGGAACCAAAAAGAGCAATATTTTTAAAAAGCTGAAATACCTCTTCGTTTCTCAATTGAGCGCGATCAGACATGGAACTCCGTTTCTTTTCCTTCTACTTCTTATATTCTTATACTTTTCGGAATTAAATTTTGTTTGTTTCTAAGAATGTTTATTTACACTGAATGCAAAACTTGCCAGTGGTCTTGAGCATCTTCACCATGTAAAAATGAGCCAATTACCGCAACCGTCGCTCCAGCGTCTTGCACGGTTGTAATGGTGTCTGCATTCATGCCAATGTCGACAGAAATTTCGTACTTATATCCGTTTTGCGCTTTGGCCTCTGCAGCTAATCGAATGATTTCCAGCGCATACGAATGGAACTCTTTGCCTTGGAATCCAGCAGTGTTCCCCATTATTTGCACAAAGTGGAGTTGCTCCAAAACCTCTGGTTTGAGTGTGGAAAACGGTGTGTATAAGTCGAGCGCCACACCAGCGTTATAGCCAAGTTCATTGATCACTTCATCGACATAGGCATCGATAGAAGTCATACGCTCAACTTGCGCAATCACCGTATCGATAACAGCGCAGTCACGAATTTCGCGCAGCCACTCCAGTGGTTCTATGACCATAAAATGGAGATCAAGTTTCATACCGTGCATTTCGAGTTGATGTACTATCCCTGGTTCAACTGTCAAATTGTCGGCGAACTGTCCATCAATGATGTCTAACTGGAATCGCTCGGGACGAGGACTCAATTGTGCAAAACGATCGATCTCTTGCTGGACGAACTCTGAGTTGTCTGTGAGGGTGGTGGGGACAAATTGCATAGTGACTAGTGTACCATCCTTTGAAGGTCTATCCCTCTTTCTATAGGCCTAAGGGCCAGGCCCTATCCAGTTGTTGCACACGTCTTTCGTGCCTTCCTCCGCCAAACGGCGTCTGTAAAAACAGTTGCACAAAATCTTGCGCTTGCGAGGCTAATACATGATCGCCTTCGAGCACTAAGACATTAGCGTTGTTGTGTTCGCGTGCATGCACAACGTCTTCTTCGGTTCGGCAAACAACGGCCCGCACTCCTAAAAAACGATTCGCAGCAATAGCGATTCCACCCCCTGTTCTGCACAGTAATACTCCATATGTCACCGGATTCTTTCGAACATCTTCCGTTTGAGCAAATTGAGCAATCGCCTTACCAACGGCCAACCCAAACATCGGATAGTCATCGGTTGCATCGAGCTCATACGCTCCAAGATCTTCAATGTGCAGTGGTGACTGACTGATTTGCGCCGCTTCAGGTGAATGCAGCCAGACTAAAAGCGATTCTTTTATGGCAAAACCACCGTGGTCGGCACCGAGATATATCTTCATATTTGATTTTTCATGTTTTTGTTGTTTTTTTACGTCCTTATAACAGAGGATCTGACCCTGTCAGTGTTTATACAATAAACCGCTCCACCAAAACACCCAACACATATGCCGCGCCAGCGGCAATCGAACCAACAGCCAGCATTTCGAATCCATTTTTCCACCACGCTCCACCGGTCAATTTTGTGCGCAGTGAGCCCACAAAAAACAGCGCCACTAAAGTAGCAACTATCGAAACAGGAAACTGAATTGTCGGGTCAATTGGCACACCAAGCGCTGCCCCCACGTATGGCAGTAGCGGCAGTATGCCAGCGAGAACAAATGCCACGAATGTTGCCACTCCCGTTCGCCAGAGTTTCTCTGCTCGCTCAGGAACTTCGCCCATCTCGCTTTGAAAACCCAACTCAATTAAGTGTTGCGGATTTTTGGTGTGGATCTCGACAAGCGTTTTGGCATCGGCCATGCTGTAGCCTTTTTCGCGATACATGTCTATAATTTCTTGTTGTTCAATTTCTGGGATTTTTTTGTACTCCCACTCTTCCATCTGCAACTGACGCGATTTGAACTTCTCTTCGGAAACGGAACCAAGATAGTCGCCTATTCCCATAGAAAGACCGTCGGCGATCATGTTGGCAATACCGAGAATAATGATGACATCTGCCGAAAGTCCCGCTCCAGCCACACCCGCCACCACGGCAAAAGTTGTAACGATGCCATCATTGGCACCGTAGACAGCAGCGCGCAAGATATCTCCAGCTACAAAGCCACCATGCAAAGACATTTCTTGACCAGTTTGGTGGAGGTGTAAGAGATGTTTTCTCGATGGCTTTTGCATGACTTCAGTCTACAGAATTTCTTGCTATTCACCAAGTTCTGACTCATTTACTTTTGTGTTCACAAACTCGAGATATCCAGAAAAATCTTCTCTATGAGGACCAAAATCTTGCTTTGGCATTTTTCCCCAAATCTCCCGATAAATATCTGGAATTCTCTTTGCGGGATTGCTCGCTAGATATCCATATTGATACATTTGGTTCGACATTTGGGGGTGTCGAAATATCTCCGCACCAGGCACCTGCCAGTATCTGTTGGTGAGAATATGATGCACCAAAAGCTTATTAGTGCTTTTCTGTGAACGATCGATCGAAGATAGATCCATTTCTGCTCCAGTGATCCAAGCCGGACCAGAATCTGTCGTTACAAAAACAGACGCTAAACCAGCAAAAATAATCCAGTCGGAAATGTCTTTTACAAAAACAAGTTCAGTATTGTCTTGTTGATCGGAATACTTTTGTAAATCATTGGTCCTCTCTGTCTGGTCTTCTTTTAAATGTGCATCAGTAAGAATGACACACTGGTATCCTTTGCTCTGCAATAAAGAAGCTAATTCAATTACTTGTGAGTTAGACCATCGTTTAATAAGAGTGCTTCCAGTTTGAGCAATAACGGCTACCTTTTCACCATAACGCTGTCTGTATGATTCTTTCCGTTGTTCTACTGCGTCTCTATTAAAATCATCAAACCAATAACTCCCTGGAATTTTCTCTAACTTTGCTAAATATGATGGCAGCTCCACATGGAGACCTTTAGCAAAAAAGGAGAGCTCTTTTTGAATCCTATTTGGCGAATCACCAGAACCATAAACATCATAAAAGAGATAGTAGAGAGGTGATACAGAAAAAAAATCTGAAGGTTTCACATAATCTGCTTGTGAATGATAATACCCGAATTGAACAGTATCTATGCCTCGTTTTTTGGCATACAACCGGAGCAGTTGCATAAAAATATTTGCAGATGAAATAAAATCACCTATAGGCATCTGTGAGTTTGAAAACTGAGAATAATTAACATCTATTATTCTCTGTTCAGAAAGAGCAATGAACAACTTATCTTTATATTCTTCAATTTTGTGAATCTGTTCAGATTCCGCTGTTTGTGGGTATTCACCTCTACTGCGACGATGATTCATGTTTTGATCCTATTCAATGTATTTCAAACAGATGACTCATTTGCTACGCAAAATATAGTGCTCATTGTCACTACAAGATTTTATCATTAGCAAATCTGAAGTAAGGCCTTCAAAAACCCAGCTCTGCCCGCGCCTCTTCACTCATGTCTTGCAGACTCCAGGGTGGATCAAAAGTGAGTTCCGTGACGATATCTTTTTCGGGTTGGAATGTCTTGGCTTGCAGAATTTCTTGCGGAACAATCTCGGCAATGACCCGCTGAATGTCATATTGAATTCGACCGGCGAGCGGGCAGCCTGGCGTGGTCAAGGTATACAGCACGCGAACCTGCCAAGAATTTTCGAGTGGCGTCACTTGAATATCACGAATAAATCCCATCTCCACAATATTAATATGTGTTTCGGGATCCATAACTGTTCGTAGCTGAGCTGCTACCCGTTCTGGAGTGAGCGAAAATCCTGCCATTGCCAGCCTTATGCTACTTGGATCTGTTTGAGTTCTGCCAGAGTAGTTGCTTGGTCGGGACGCTTGTCATCGCGGAATTTTACTAAACGCGGAAAACGCAGGGCAAACCCAGCCGTGTGTAGTGGCGACTGAGTAATTTCATCTGCAGCCACCTCCACTACCAGGCCAAATGGCACCAGTACATCTGGTTGCAGTTGATCTGGAATTTGCGCTGAAAACGTTTCCGTGTTGGAGTCGAGGCCGGTCTCCTTGAGTGTATCGCACCGTTGTTTCATCTCTCGCCACTGGTCGTCGGTGAGACCGGTACCTATTTTGGCGAGGGTCACCAAGTGCTCAGCATCGTCACTAATAATTCCCACGAGGAAAGCGCCAATTCCAAACTGTGTTCTTTTGCCGCGACCGTAGTAGTAGCCAAGAACAACGGCATCAACCGTGTCAGTCAACTTAGCTTTACTGCCTTCTTTTTCTTTGAGCTTCACCCAGTTAAAAGCCTGTCTACCAGACAAGTAAGCGCCTTGCGACTTTTTAATGACTGCTCCTTCGAGTCCGTCAGTGAGCTGCTCTTCATGGAAGGCTTTCAGCTCGGCAGCATCTGAAGTTTTTATATATGGTGCTACCACAATAGTACTCGTTTTTGCAGGAATTATGTGTTCAACCATTTCTTTGCGCTGTTCAAGCGGAATGTGCAGCTGAGACTCGCCGTCTTTGTACAAAACATCAAACACAAAAAAACGTAAGGGAATGGTTTCCGCCATCTCAGCAACACCATGTTTCCGCTTGCGCTTAATGGTGGTTTGAAAATTTACTAGTTGATTCGTTTCGGGGTCATGCCCGACAGCTTCAGCATCAAAGATGACCGACTCCACTGGTAAATTGAGCACATCGCGACGAAGTTCTGGAAACATATGCGAGTTTTCATCGAGATTACGAGTAAAAGTTTGCAGGGTTTCGATGGTGGCATCCCAGTGGATCTGCACACGAGTACCGTCGTACTTTGGCTCAGCAATTACCTCGCCCATTTTTTCAATCATTTCTTCGGTAGTTTTGAGTCGATCGCATAACGCGGGCAAAATTGGCGTTCCCAAGGAAACATCGAGTTCTTGCGCACTTTCCAAACCACCCGAGCGAATTCGCTCAGCGATTCTCCCCACATCTGGATGACGCTGGTATATTTCGTCCAAGGCAGTGCGGAGTGATTTATCTCCGGTCAAATACCAAGAGAGGGCATCAATCAGCGTTTTGTCAGAGACACCAAGCCGCATATCGCCTAATACAATTCGTGCCACGTACTTGGCGGATAGTGGCTGAAGCTGTTGCAGCAAATTCGCCACCATATGAATCTTTTCTTCTTGGCTGCCTTCACCACTCACTTCGGTAATTGCCCAGAGTCGATCGTATACCTCGGGCACAGTCAGTTCGGCAGTAATAGTTTCTACCGACCGCATTTCCGCAACGACTTTTTCTGCGAGGAGACCAATGTCACCGAGTTGCTTGTATCGCTTGGAAAGCGCTTTCTTTTGGTCTTCTATCGCCACATCACTGACCGACTCACCAAATAAGTTCTCGGTCAACTCCGCAGAAATCGGTTGCAACTCAGCCAAAGAATACAGCATAAACTGCAAACCAAAGTGGAACTGCGAATTGCGAAAGTTAGGGCCCATCTGACCAAGTAAAAGATACATATAGTGAGCGATATTTTCAGCCGATATCTCGCCATACAGCTGAGCCAATAACTCAGTTTGGGCTAACTTCTTAGAAGTTTCCTCAAGTGGTTGAAGATAGGTCTGAGCAAAGTGGGCAAACTGCATAGGTCTCATTGTAACGCATGCCAGGGTTTCGTGTTTTGCCTGGCGATATTTTACTTGGCAAAGCAAAATACTGAAAAAAACAAACTATTTCCCCAAGGTGTAGTGCACACCTTTTGTAACACCATGTTTTTGTACCAGCCCTTTATCAATTAAATCTTTGAGATCACGCAAGATAGTATCGGTCGAAATCATAGGCAGAATTTCGTTTAAGTCGCTGCTGCTCGCTTTTCCTTGGTCTTGCAGGTACTCCATAATAATGAGCTGACGTTCACTGAGGGCCACTTGCTGGCCAAGCTTTTGGTGCAAACGGAAATCTTGTGAGAGCTTCAACACTTGTTGCTTAATGCGATCAAGCTCTATAGCGAGTCCATAAGAAAAATACTCGAGCCAGTAGGTCATGTCGCTCTCGGGACTGTTCTGCACTGAGCGAATGGCCAAGTAGTAGTTTTCAATATCGTTGTCGAAATACTGCTCAAGCGAAAAGAATCGTTTTACATCGAAGTCTTCGGCATACATCAGCGACAGCGCCATTGCTCGCGCGGTGCGACCATTTCCCTCAATAAACGGATGAATGTTCACCAGCTGATAGTGCGTAATAGCCGCCCGAAAAACAACGTGTTGTCGACGCGAAGCATCGCTATTTACCCACTCGAGAAAGTCATTTACTAAACCAGGAACAGCCTCTGGTTCTGGCGGACGGTGCACTACTTGTCCCGACTCCACACCCCGCACTACCACTTTGTGCTGTCTGTAGTTACCACACTGCTCAGGAGCGATAATGCGATGCACCGAAATAGAATGGAGAGTCTTGAGCATCTGCTCGGTATACGCGGGGCGTTCGCCCTCTTTCAAGCTCTCACCCCAAGAATTAATCCAGTCCAACACTGATCGATAGTTAATTATTTCTTGAATATCGCGAGCTTTGCCGACAATGCCGGCTCCACTGGCCACTTTTTCAGGATCAGTTCCCGGAATACTGAGTACTCGCTCTGCTTGCTCTTGACTCAGTTCATTTCCCTCGAGACGAGTGCCGTGATACACCGTGCGCACCATGGCCTCTTCTTGAAACTTTGCTTCCCATGCCGGCACAATAGCAGCATTCTTAATAACTTCACGCGACGCCTCAATGCTCGCAATGTACTGCAACAAGTTATTAGATATCTGAAAATTCGGCTTAAACATAGAATTCTGTCTGGTAAGAGCTTTCTCCCTCTCTGAATACTCTAACATAATTCTTGCAAAAAATAAGGAGAAAGTGAGAAGTTAGGGCCTGGCCCTTAGGCCTATACGTTTCCACGCCTCTGGCAAAGTGTCCACAAGATCGGAACTATTAAACATGATGTCATTTTTTTGGTACAAAAGGTGTCCAGCGAGTTTGTTGAGCGCACTGGCTACTACTGCAGAAGGAAATTGTTCAGAAGTTGCCAAAAAACCGAGCAAAGAACCGGAAAGAACATCTCCGGAACCACCTTTTGTCATACCGGCATTGCCGCCACTGATGAGTACGAGTTGCGTTTCGTTCCAGACAATATCCACTGCTCCCTTGAGGAGAAATGTAGCGCCGTTGAGCGCCTGAGAAAACGCGTGCAACTCAGCTCGTACCCGCTGATCCAACAGCGTGGCGGTATCGGTCCAGATGCGCGGAGAGTGAGAAAAGCCAAACTGTTCAGCTTCTACCAAAGAATACAAGCGGCTTCGCTCATCTGCTAAAAATGTCTCAAACCAGTCCTTCCAGTCCGGGGAGATTTTTTCGCTGAACTGCAAAAGCTCTTGCGGATGTGGAGTGAGAACGGCTTTTTGCGGCAACCATCTGGGTTGAATTACTTGCAAAGCACCGGCGTCTATCACCCATTTTTTATCTGGCGCCATTCGAGTAAGTACTCGCGTGACCGCTTGCGTGTCATTTTCCCAGTCAGATTCGGTGAGATCAGATGCCTGAACATTTTCGAGCTCCTCATCTGAAAAACGAGTAGCAAAGTCTCGTCGCATACCCGGACCAATGAGAATACTTCCCGCTTCCTGGATGTAGCTTGCAAGATCCCTGCGAGGCACGACCACACCGTCGTGGGCGTAGAATTTAGCGTCGTACAGTAATTGATTATTTTCGGCTACAGAGCTATAAAACGTCATATCAACTATTCGGGAAGCGGCTAAAAAACTCCACCGACTAGCGGCATGAAACAAATCACTCCCACCAATAATAAGCGCTTTTCCATTCTGCCCTTTATGCGAGTGGGCTTGTGGTAATGCGAGTTGCTCCACAAACTGCAGCAATTGCTCGTCAATTTGAATGCTGTGAGGGCTGGGAGCGCCCGGAGCGCTGTCAGTGCGGATGGTGTCAGTTTGCCAAATCATATTTTTCTTTCGTATTCAGTCTATTGTCGCCTATTCGAACAGCGATGGATAGCCCTCTTCCACAGTAGTGATAATTGCTTGCGAACGAGTGGCCGCGTCTTGAATGAGTTCTTGGTTCATCTCGTCGAGTTCAGAAAAAACGTCATCGAGAAGCAAAACTGGCAGTTCTTGTCTTGTTTTCTCGAGGTACTGCACTTCAGAAAGTTTCCACCATGCAAGAGCGAGTCGCTGCTCTCCGCGTGAACCAAATCGTTCAATATCTCGCCACTCGGAACCGCGTTGTACACGCAGAATAACATCGTCTTTGTGCGGTCCAACGAGTGTGTATCCAGAAGAAACTTCGGCGTGCTCATATTTTTTGAGTCGATCCTCGGAGATCACCGAGTGATCATACGCAATCTGATACTCCTCCTTGAAACCAGGTTGCTGATCGAGCCAACGCAAAAACTCCGTCCGGTGATCTTGGAGAACTTGTCCGTTTTCGATGAGCAGTTGGTCCCAGTAAAAGAAATCAGCTCGCTGCGCTTCTCCGTCGCGCAGTGCCCGCAAAAGTCTATTGCGTCGGCGCAAGGCTTTTTCGTAATTCTTGCGCGCGCGCCTATACTCAATTGAGACTTGGTCGAGCAACGAATCTAGGAGACGGCGCCGAGCTGAGCCGCCGCTTTGAAACAGCTCCATATCTTCAGGAGTAAACAACACGGTAAGGAGTTGACCGGTGGCATCACTGGCGCGGCGGCTCACACCGTTGACTCGATATAAGCGCTTATTTGTTTTTTTGCCTTGCAGTACACCATGCGTAAAGAGCTGTTCGAGTTTTGTTTCATCGCCTCGCTCATCGGTAAATTTACCCATAACGCGAGCGAGTTCTTCGTCCCACTCAATGAGCTCGTCGGTTTGTTTTACTCGCCAAGATTGTCCGGTAGACAAAAGACTGAGTGATTCGATGAGATTCGATTTTCCCGATCCATTTGGAGCAGTAAAAATATTTAATCCTGGTTGAAAAGACCAAGTATGGTCGGAAACATTGCGAAAGTGTTGGAGCCAAAGACCGGTGATGCGCATAAGTGAGGGCCTGGCCCTTAGGCCTATATTTTTTTATAACAACTAACTCCCAAAACCATTTGGAATATCTATAGTATACCTGCTATCAAAATAAAACGAGGAAAATTATAGGCCTAAGGGCCAGGCCCTAATCAATTCATCGTTCCAAAACAGCCATGAACGCTTCTTGCGGCAGAGAAACACGACCAATTTCTTTCATACGAGCTTTCCCTTTTTTCTGCTTGCGCAAGAGTTTATCTTTACGAGTCTGGTCACCGCCATAGAGTTTGGCTGTGACGTCTTTTCGGAAAGCTTTGACCGTTTCGCGAGCCACAATTCGTCCGCCAATGACTGCCTGGATTGGCATCTCAAACTGCTGGCGGGGAATAACTTCTTTGATTTTACGCGTAATAACTCGCCCAATGGACTCAGCTTGTTCTTTTACCACAATCTGTGACAAGGCCTCAATTTCCTCATGCTGTACCATGATAGAAAGTTTAACTGCATCAACCCATTCGTAACCGGTAACTTCGTACTCTAAAGAGGCAAATCCAGAGGTGGCTGATTTCAGCATGTCGTGAAAGTTTACAATTAACTCTGAGAGAGGAATTGTGTACACGGCTCGCACGCGTGTTCCAACATCAATTACCTCTTTGAGGGTTCCCCGGCGCCCTTCACATAACTGCATGACAGAACCCAGATACTCGCGTGGCGTAAAAATAGTCGTTTTGGTCATTGGTTCAAAAATGGATTCAATCGTGGCTGGATCAGGTAACTCGCTTGCATTGTTCACGCGGATACGCTGTCCTTTGGAACCATCGGCTCCGCGAACTTGTATTTCGTACGGAACAGATGGGGATGTTGCCACCATTTCCAGACCAAACTCACGTTCTAGTCGCTCTTGGACAATCTCTGAGTGCAGAATTCCCAAAAAACCAACCCGCATCCCGTTGCCGAGCGCATGCGAGTTTACTCCTTGATACTGCAAAGCAGCGTCATGCAAACGGAGTTTGTTGAGGGCATCGGTTAAAAGCATAAAGTCATCGACATCAATCGGATAAAATTCGAGATACACCATTGGCTGTGGCTCTTTATATCCTGGGAGCGGTTGCACTTTATCGAGCGTATGGGCTTGCGTAATAGTATCACCAACTTTTACGAGATCGACATCTTTCATTCCTGTGGCAATGTAGCCCACTTCTCCGGCTTTCAGTGACTCCACCGGACGGCGATCTGGACCAAAAAAACCAACTTCTGTAGGCGTAAAACGCTGGTTCGCCGCCATAAGCATTAAACTTTCGCGTTTAAACTCGCCCTGCATCACTCTGACGTACGCGATCACTCCTTGATGCGTGTCATACAGCGAGGTAAATACCAGTGCTTGGAGCGGTTCGTCGTTCTTTTCCTCGGCCACCGGCAAGCGAGTCACAATGGTATCTAAAATGGCGTCGATGTTCTGCCCTGTTTTTGCGGAAACGGCTACGATGTCTTCTTCGGCAAAATCGAGAGTTTCCATGAGCTCGAGAGTGGTGGACTCCACATCGGCTACCGGCAAATCAATTTTATTAAGAACTGGAATGATTTTCAGATTGAGCGCTTTGGCTTTTTCGTAATTGGCTAGCGTTTGCGCCTGCACACCTTGTGTGGCATCGACCACTAAGATAACGCCCTCACAGGCTGCTAAAGAGCGAGATACTTCGTAATTAAAGTCCACGTGACCTGGGGTATCAATTAAATTGAGCTGCACTTGCTCACCGGTTTCTGGGTGGTTCCAGTGCATGCGAACTGGCGCGAGTTTAATGGTAATACCGCGCTCCTGCTCAATTGGGTTGGAGTCCATGAGCCGCTCTTTAAACTGACGCTCAGTAATTGTGCCGGTACGTAAAAGCAAACGGTCAGTGAGGGTGGTCTTGCCGTGGTCAATGTGCGCAATAATCGAAAAGTTGCGAATTGGCATGCGTGTATTGTACTTGACTTTAGACTCACTCGAAGAGCAATTTGTAATATTGAGTGCTTATCGGAGCTGAGACGAGGGTGAAGTCGGTGTAAATGTGTACACAGAAAAGACTCCGTTTTGAGTAACTTCGAGCAAAATAGCATTGTAGGAGGTAGTGTCTTCACGCAATCGACTCACAACTCGCACCCCGACATCAGCAGAGGCTCGTAAATCCATAAATTGCGTTCCGGTGTCAGTCCGCTCCAAAACTACTTGTCCCGGGAACTGCTTGAGAATAACTGAGAATGTTCCCAGTTCTTCTTCGTGAGTACCTTGACCACGAGTTTCTCGTGTTACCTGCCATTGATTGCTTACACTGTCTAATGAAAGACCTGCAAGTATTTGCACGAATTCAGTCATTTGCCTGTTCTCTAGATTTCCAAAAGGGTAGTATTCTTCTTGTTTAGACATATCCCCATTCTCTCCTGTTGTATTCATTTTTCTGTTTGTTTGATGCTCCTACCAGCCACACCTATCGAGTGTCAGACTGGGCAGTCAAATGAAACTGGCGATACTTAAGACCGAGCGGAACAGAAGCAACAGTCAGACTGATCTGATCCTGATACTCAAACAAACCGGTGACTTTTTCACCTGGCTAAACAGGAATCGGCTCAGTAAGCTCAGTATTGTCGCTGTTCAACAATCGCAGTACAAAGCCGCTTGCCGTGCCAGTTACTTCCAGTATTACATCAGGAGCACTTTTCTGCCACTCAGGCGTACGTAAATTGCTCCCAAATGAGTACTCCATTCGCCAGTGTTTCTGGCTGGCTGTTTGGAAAACGCGAAACAAGCGGGCTGTTTCCTGCTCATCTATGTGTGGGAGTTCTACAGAGGAAGGTAATCTTTCTTGTTTATCAGGCATACTTACTTCCTTTTTTAGCGAATGCTTTCGTCTTTTAAGAGAAACGTGTGAACATCTGTGACTGTTTCGCCATCTTCTGCATAAAATCTAATCGTAAAGCCTTTTTCTTCGACAAGCAGTTCTACTTGCGACCCACCTTGAATAAAGCTAATTGTTTTGTTAACTTCTCCACTCAAAAAAAGTGTTGCCTCTTGCCTGGTAGTTTTGTATGTGGCCCCTTGTAAATCAATAGTAACTACTCGTTTCTCTCCAAGAGGCATGTAATTTGCTTCATAGAGCATTTTCTGTCCACAAAAACGAAAAAGTGTGTTTGTAATTTCGGCAAGACGTGGAAGAGAAAGTCTTTCTCCACGTTTTCCAATGACTTCTGATATTTTTTTACCTTATCTATTTTTTTGTATTTCAAAAAATATACGCACTCGTTCTAGAGTGGTCTTATCGCTGCTTGCTCGTTTCTTTATAAGAAACTGTACCCAGCCATTGTGTACCAGAGTCATCAAAAAACATCATTTCAAAAGTAAACCTGTTGGGATCCCACGATACGATCGTGTGCTTTCCGGCTTGGAGTACTGTTTCATTATTTTGAGTCTTATTACGAGCGCGAATAAGAATGGTGTGTGTTTCACTAAATGGAACATCGGTAGACACCGAGAGTTTTGCTTTCTTCATGCGGAAATCTGATTCATTTGCCATTTGGATGAACACATCGTACGTATCCTCCGGACCAATTAAGCGCAAAAAATCTAAGAATTCCCGAATTCTTTGCTGAGAGACAGTCTCCTGTATTACGATTTGACCGACAAATTCTTGGTCTCGATCTGGTTTCCTTGCCATATATGCCTCTTCATTTTTTGAAGAAACGCCCATTCTATTACATATTTAGGCATTTGGGAGGGGTAATTCTTTTATTTAAAAAATATTGTCCCTGATAAAAATTCGCACGAGCTCATTTATTTGTTTCCGCCCCACTCGACAAATGTTACAATACCGCCATGAAGCTTTCGCACCACACACAACGCTTTTTCTCCACCATGTTCTCTGCCGCCACCTTTGGAGTGTACTTTGCACACTCCGCCTTGGCTCAAATTGGAGCTTGGAATGGAAACTGTGTAATCATGGCAGAGGGCGTAGATGATGCTGGCAACGTCGTTCAACTCGGTGAAGTGGCTACGATCCAGGGCATTGAGTGTTTGGTTCGCAACATTCTTGCTTCCGCGACTACCTTTATAGGACTCGCAGCCTTTGTAATGCTCATTATTGGTGGCTTTCTCTATTTGACTTCTGGTAGTAGCACCAAAGGAACCGAAGCCGGCCGCCAAACCATTACCTATGCGATTATTGGTATTGTTGTGGCGTTGATGGCGTACTTTATCTTGCAGTTTGTAGCGATTGTTACTGGGGCGAGAGGGTTCTTGGAGTTTAATTTAAATATTGGTAACTAGTTTTTTTAAGGGTTCCCCTAGTGTTTATTTTCCTCAGGAAGGGGAAACCTAGGTTTCCCCTTCCTGAGGTAGTTGTAGAGCCGGGTTCCCCCTAAAAAGCCTCCTCCCACCTCGCATTGCCCTTTCCCCTCTCAGGCAGTACAATACAACTGTTACGCGGTTGGATCGATCAATGTGTATACACCGCCGCGAAAATAAACATGAAGCAGTTGCTTACTAAAACAATCGGTTTCTTTTTTGCTTTCGCTCTCATCGCGCAACTCTTCGTAAACCCGCTTATTGTTTCCGCCCAAACGCAACCCACTCCAGCTCCGGCTGCTGCAGGCGCAGACGCGCGTTGTTCAAATCCACAATTTGCCGCCGCAAATCAGGATATCTGTACTGCCGAAGTGGGTGGTCTTACACTCACTGCCGACTCTATCCGAGGCGCAATTAACTCTCCTACACCAAACCTTGCGAACACCACTGCCTACGTTTTTTACACCATCTCTATTTTGCTCACGGGAACATTCGACCCGAACTACGAGACAGCTGACGTAGCAAACGACGGAGTCACTCCAGAAAGTAGCCGCAGATCAAGCATTTACGCAAATGCTGATTATCCAGGCACCCTAGCTGAAGCCCTGGGACGCCGCGGTGCTATTGGCGGTGTCGGTTTTCTCATGGCTGAGCTTATTTCAAACCCACCAGCCTCAGCGCAAACCTACGTAGCAGACCTTATCGATAACTCTCGCTTCACCGGTACGCCGGTCTACGCGCAAGGCATTGGCTTTGGTGCGCTGAACCCAATTCTTGGCACCTGGAAAGCCTTCCGTGATGTGGCCTACTACTTACTCACTATTATGTTCTTAGTAACCGGATTCCTTATTTTAATTCGACACAAAGTAAGCGGAAACGTGGCTGTAACGGTGCAAAATGCTTTGCCAAAACTCGTAATCACACTTATTCTCATTACCTTTTCTTACGCGATAGCTGGACTCATTGTGGACTTGATGTTCTTAGCGCTCTACTTTGTTATCTCGATATTTGACGGTCAAATTTTTGTGGAGGGTGGTCAAAACCTGAGAGAAATCGCGTTTGATACCCACATCTTTAGCTTTACCGTATCCTACATTTTTGGTGGTGACGCCTGGAGCGCAGCCGACGCTGTTGCCAACATTATCTTTAGCGCCATCGAAACAATGCCAATTATTGGTGCCATTGCTGGATTACCACTTATCTCAAACCTCTTCCAAACAATCACCGCGGTCGTGTTTACACTCATTTTTGCCATCGCGCTCTTGATTGCGATGTTCCGCACCTTCTTCTCTCTGCTCATGTCATACGCGGGCTTCATTATTAACGTAGTACTGAGTCCATTTATTCTGCTTACTGGAGCGATTCCAGGCAGAGATCCTTGGAAAAACTGGATTAAAAACCTCATTGGTGGACTGGCTCCGTTTGTCGTAGCCGTATTTATGATCTTTATGGCGCTCGCCCTTACTGGACGAGGCACAGCCAACGGCATTGGCTACGAAGTAGTCGACGGCAACGTAGAGGGTCTGCGACTGCCACTTATCATGGGTGGAGTCGATAACGCCAGCGCTCTCCTCGGTGTCTTAGCTATGGGCTTCATGTTACTTCTGCCAGAAGCCGTCAAGATGACCAAAGATACCCTCGGTACAAAGGGTGGTGTGTTTGAGTCATTTAAAGATAGTGCGGTTGGGAACCTCAAACAAGGCTGGAAAGGCAACGAGTACTTGCCAGGCGGTAAGCAGCTTGCTGTCGGAGCCGGAATGGGTGCTGCAGCCAGCGTTGGAGGTGGTGCCGTGGGCGGTTACGAAGGTGGGCGAGCTCTTGGTCAAAGACTGGGTGGCAAGACCGGTGGCCGCATCGGTGGAGTATTGGGAGGAGTTGGTGGCACCATTGGTGGAGCAGCTCTGGGTGCAACTGGTATTCCAAGTGTTGTGGGAGCTACTCTATCTGGTGGAGGATTCTATAAAGATAAGGGTGGAAAGGCTATTGATATGATTAATAAATCTGATAATGCTGGAGTGAAATTAGCTCGAGAATACGTAAATGCTAACGTTACCGGCGCAAGAGAAAACATCGTTGGACATCGTATCGGTGTCGAGCCTAGTGCTGGTCCAGTTGATCCTTCCAGACCTCCAACTGTTGGATCTGGAGCACCTGCAGATGCTCCTCCAATTGGTGTAAGCATCAGTCGCGAAGAAGTTTAGTCGTTGCTTCCAATTATTACTGAGATACTCTATTTATTAATTACACATATTTAGTACAAAAAATCTAAATGCAATACGAAACATAAAAGTTAACAAATAAAGACTAGTCGTCTTTCTTACGTTTTTTATCTTCTTGTTTCAAAAATTCGTCAATAGTTTTCCCATTTCTGAGGGCCTCATAGTGCTGACGAATATATACTGTAGACTCAAAGGACTCAATAATTCCGAGACGCTTCATAGCAACCATAATCCGGTGTTTGAGAACTTCGTCGGTATACATAGCTTTCATCTCACGAACTAATGGATGGTCTTTTGCTACATCCCAGTCTGTACCAGCTCTTAATTCGGAATCTCCAGCATATAAGGTATCAGCAATTGCGCGATTCACAAAATCTACAACAAGTGCTTCGTACAAACGAATTTGGAGAATGTCCATAGGCTCTACTTCGTCCGAAGCTGTCTCAATCTGTAAGTAGCGGAAATCAGCCATACTAGATTTGGAGGGAAGTTCTTGTAAAGCATATCTATTCAACTCAAGCTCAAAAGCATTAAGCATCATCTCAATCTTTATACCCAGCTCAGCCATTTTGTCTACATCTTTATTACTCCCTGGACCAACATTGTTTTCCCACTTATCAATCCAGTAAGCAAGCAAAGGTGGAAGCAACAAACCATAGTTTGTACCACGAATTTTATCTCCGGCCTCTCTAAAATGCTTGCGAAGTAAAGTGGCGTCTCTCACTTGAGAATTTTTTCCAGCCACCTGATGAATTAGGTGACCTTCTGAATCAGAGACAATGCTTGAACCAGAAATTCCTTGGAACACACCACTCACAAAGTAGTGACATCCTTTTTCATAGAAATCACGAACACCCCATTCTTCCAAGACATGGGGCCCTAAGTGAGTTTGAGGAACAGCAAATTGTCTGTACATATATTCAAAAACACGACGAGCTTCGTTTTTGAAATCATGATTACTTTTCTGCATACTGGAAATGCGAGTACTATTTAATACTTTTCCATATATGAGACTTAAAAAGGGAATTACTTCTAAACCACCAGCCACGCTTACAAACCAGTTATTCAAATCCATACGTACTCGAGATCCATACTCACCTTCACGCCGTAAAGCCTGAGCACCACGGATTTTATGAATAGGAGTAAGAGGCTCATCTTCATCAATTTCAGCCAACTTATGCCACTTTCCACAAAGCTCCATCCATTCGCGATACATTTTTTCAGCATCTTTTATGATGGTATCAAGGAAAATCATTGGTTCACCGGTACTAGGATTATACTCATCTAAACGAAGCTTGTAGAGCATAGTATCAAGGTCAACGTGTAATGATACCAAATCTGTACCAGCAATTTCTTGAATGGCGTTTCTATTCACAACTACAAAAGGAATATCGGTATCATCTTGCATGATACGGTATTCTGGCTTGACCTTTAAAAGAACAAAATGCTTTTCCATTTCTCGGAATTGAGCTCTATTCCCAGATCCATACATTTGATGTGCAGAAAACATTCCAATAGATTGCAGATACTCGTCTCTACTCTTCTTGTCATCTCCATATTTAGCATTTATTTCACTAAAAAACTTTTCCCAAGAGCCATACTCATAGCCATCCTCTTGAATAAAGGCATCACGAGGAACTGCACAGAATCCATGCAAATACTCGCCTAGAGGAACTGCATACTTTTGAATAAGCACACCTGCTTCAGGAGCAACGTCTTTTCCGGTAGTACTCGTAAAAGCTGATTTAGCACCAGTCGGCTTGTAATACTGTCGAGCATTAAACCATTGTGATAACTCATGAATCATGGCTGAAATGTCATAGTAAAACTCACGTAATGAGATGCGTTGTTGAATAAAAGCCTGTCGAACAGCGATTTCTACGAGATTTTTATAGGGCTTATAAGCATCGTCCTCATCAAAACTTGTCACACTAGCATCTATACGACCTGTAGATTTCAACCATTTCAGATACTTTATTGCAACAACACGAGTTATTTGCTCATTCATGAGTGGAGCATTCTTGTTTTTGGCTAAAGGAATACCTTTGGTAATTTCTATACCTTCTTCTTCTGTTCCACCAGTTGCGGCTGCCTCATATATAGACATCGCTAATCTTGTTAAAGGTCCAAGATCCCAAGCATGCTTACGAAGAGATTCTGGACTAATCTGCTTTGGAGCTAAATCAACTTGCCTCGATAAAACAGCAGATAAGTTGTATGCAGAAAATGAAGCATCAGCGTCTTTTCCTCCGAAGAACTTAAGAATTTCACTTGCGCTGGTCTTTCCACCTTTATCTAAAGCTGAGAGATCAGCCGCCATGGAATGAGTCCAACCCATACCAATAACTTTTGTCTTCATAAACTTAAAGTATGGCTGAAGCTCAATTGGCATGCGATCAATAATGCCTTTATAACCTTTTTTCGGATTTGACTTTGGATCACCTGGAATGTCAGCGAACTCATCATTTACTGTCCACGATCCTTGTGGCATACCGACAGCACTACCAGGATTTGACTTATCATCGAGTTTTAGTTGCATAAGCAACAAATTTGCCATATTGATTTGATCAAATAACTCGAGCAACACTTCTTCTAGATACTCTCCACGGTGTACTTTTGCTAGGAATCTTTCTAGATTTTGCTGCGAGGTAGCAACATCATCAGGCCGAATAATTGGTTGTTCCTCTTCAGGTAAACTTGAAAATTTAAAGAACCCTTTAAACTTAGCCTTGTTGCGAACGTGCACAATATAGAGTGTTGCGAAGTGGTATTGTTCAGGTAAAGATTCTTTTGCTTCAACTGTAGTGACTGATTCATCAACCTCAGCCTCAGCCAGATCAGATTCTCTTACTATAGACATGTGTTCTATTGCCGCTTCTTCAATCTCTGTTAAAGCTGTGATGGTATCCGTATACTTAGCTTCACTCGATTCAGGGCGTTGCTCTTCA
Organism: uncultured Pseudomonadales bacterium; assembly: GCA_964447905.1. Classification (GTDB taxonomy): domain Bacteria; phylum Patescibacteriota; class Microgenomatia; order UBA1400; family UBA1396; genus JAJOJK01. The sequence goes on from CAYUUK010000003.1 coordinate 29,788, forward strand.
AGATTTATAAAAGTGTTTTTTAAGTTTTGAACAGCTATTAAGAAATTACTTAATTCATCTTCACGAAGGATAGAAAAATCAAAAGGAGCCCTGCCGAGATCAGATATTTTGCCGCCGCGAGCAACGTATTCTTTCATGAATTTACTGAGAACAGAGCCAAATACAGTTACAGAACTCTCTATTGTTTTTCGAACTTCATTCAAGAAAAAAAGACCAACACCAATTTCATCACTTTCTAGTGCAGCAACAATTTCCTCGTCAGATTCTAAAGGTTTTCCTAGAAGAAAACGATTCAATCGACTGATACGACCAAAATCAACACCTTCAGTTCTACTAGACATAATCGCTATTATACCTCAAGCTACTCAGTTTTTCTTTTCTGCTTGCGTTCTTGCTTGCGGCGAGTGTTATCGTAGGTGCCGACGATGTAAGAAATAACCGTTTCTGAGAAATTAATCTCACTCATTTCTAACAAAGTGATGGCGGGATTCTGTTCTCTTGCTGCTTCTAATGCCCTTGCAAAACGCTTCTTAGTATCTTTATTCTGATTTCCGAAAACAGTCTCTTGCTGGAATGTTTGAAAAACAGTTTCGAGCTGGGTGAATCCCTCACTGGAATACACTGGCTGCTCGTCAGCTACAGGAATAAACACTTTAAAAAGTGCTTCGGAACTCGCCTCTTGAGAAAAAACTGTTTTGAGAACTTCAAGAACTTTCTTTTCCTTTTCTTTATTCGCTTCTTCAGCAAAACCACGATAGCGCTCATTTCGGAATCGGCCGTAACCACCACCGCGTCCGGTAGCAAAAATCATATCGATCCAGGCATCGTCACCTAGAAAATCTGCAGCGTCTAATCCCAAGTCTTCGAGCTCACCCCAGAAGACAAAAGTTCCATTGGTTTTGCGAAGTGCGGATTGGATAACATTTTCCTCCTCCTCGTCATCTGATTCTGAAGAAGCAGCTGCTTCAGAATCAGAGACTACTTCTGGAGACACTTCTCTAGTTTTCCCAGACTTTTGCAGCATCAAAGAAATCACATTGTGGAAATCAACATTTTCATTAATGAGTTCTCGCAATTGTTCATTCATTTGCTGAGGATCATTAGATAGAGCCGTTTCCTCAGTAATTTTCAGCATGGCAAACTTTTGCAGAATCTCGCGCGGGTCTTTGTCCGATTTCAGTTTTGAGAGAAAGAACTCTGTAAGCTCATCTACAGAAGCAGTAATTTCTGCTTCTAATCGTTGTATTTGAGCCTTGCCTTCAGCTATAAGCTCGGCTAAATCTTCAGAACTGAGATCTCCTTCAGGGGTCTTTTTTCCTAAAACCGCGAGGAGAAGCATAGCTTGCTCGCTGGTTGGTTCTTGGAGAGTGCTTAACTTGGTGAGAACATCCTTGGCGGTTACTATTCTGGGCTCGTCTTCTGAGGATATTTCTTCGGATTCCTGATTCTCTGTACCGACCCAAGCATCTACGCGGTTGTACCAATGATCAACTCGGGCTTGAAACGCTTTTTCTTTTTTTGCTTCTGGAGTAACGGTTGGGTTTTCGCGAATCTCTCGTATTTTTTGACCAAGCACGTTCTTATCTTGAGATATGACGTCTCTCACTCGAGTATCAAAATCGGCTGCTTGTGTTGGGGAAGGGATTGGTGATTCATTTCCAGTAGAAGCATCTACATCTGTTGAAGGCACGATGGTATCTGAATTTTGTTCAAAAGTTGAGGTCATGATTGGAGATGGGTTCATACTCAATACAGAATAACACAACACTCACATCTGAAATATAATATTTTTTCCTGTTAACTAATATAATTGCGTTTTTTTATGAGAAGAATATAATTTTTGCTATGGAGAGAGAAGGAAGCAATGAAAACAACGCTTCTGGGTGTATAACAGAAGCCTTAATGTATTGGTTTTCGTCTGCCCTAATATTTACACTTTGTTCAGCAGCATTTTTAGCCGTTTTTGATTCAGAAAATCCACTTCCGCTTAGTGAGTATATTCAAGGCTTTTTTGCGTTCTTACTTTGTATAGCACCAGCTGGAGTGGCATGGGTATCTATTTCTGTTCTTCTCAATTTTTTGCAAGGTGGTTATAAGAGAAACTCCTAAATTCTGAATAACTTGAAAAGAGTTCCCTTTTATCATCCTTCTTACTCCTCCTTGCCTCCGCCCGCAAAAACCGCTACGATACCTCTCCCATGGCAATCGTTGCACAACGTTTTTTGGCAGATTTTTCAAAAGAAAATACGAATAATCCTCTCTTTTTTTCTGATGAGTCCATGTCTGCATATTCTGAGCTTGAAGCGGCATGCAACCGAAAAAAAACTCGCCCACTGGATCACCTTGCTTTGCATGGCGGGGTCTCTCACTGGGTGCGTCAGACATTTCGCAATCTTTGGGCGACCTCGCCTCGTCAAACAGAAGTAAGGAGTGAAAATACTCAAGGTGAGTCGCTTACTAATAACTTCCGGCTTATCGATGTACTCACTGATATGAGTGCTCGCTTGCTCGAAAACCCAGAACTCTTGGTAGACCATTCGCGAGAAAAAGAAGAGCTCGTAGCGCTCATGAAAGAACAGATTTCGGCGTTTGTTGCCGAGGAGCTCGGCTTACCACATCACTCATACGCCAACGAACTCGACTGGGCTGAGTATGTGGCTACGGGCCAGGTACTCACGTTTCACCCACACTATAAAAACACGGCCACTCGAGGTGATTTACTTACTATGGCGCGGAAAGCAGGGGCGGTGAACCACGGCGCCGAAGGCGCCCGCTACCGACGCGAACAGGAACAACTCGAAGTCCTTTATGAACAGCTCGCTCATGAACTCAAAAACTGGCAAAATCCCGATGTATGGCAGCAAACCACTGCAGGCCAAATCCTTTCTCCAGCAGTACGGCGTCAACACGGTATTACTGACCTCAATGAATCGGTTTTTGTAGGAAATAAGTACGCCCTGGTCATGCCAGAGAACTCACTGGTGTATCCAGAAGGCAAAGCCTATACCAACATTCATCAACTCGTATTCTTCCCGCAGAGTAAAAAAGCTATCTTGCTTATTGAGCAGTGGTTCGACGCGCACACCTATACTGACCAAGCAACCATCCTCAATACCTGGGAAGAAGATGCTATCCCTGATGGAGTCATCCTGACTGAAGACATTCTCATGTCCGCAGTGGTAACCCTGCCAGCCGAACTCAAAAAGTCACCGGCATTTAGCGTCTTTGCCGATATGGCGCGCTCCCTCGACGCACAAAAAAGCGACACAAATTTTCGCCTACGCCAGCAAACCACCTTGGGTTTACTCCACGCCAATCACCACTCCATTGAGCATGCCGCTACGTTTCTTACTCAGGTGCTTATTACTGAGTATCTTGTTTGTCTCGAACACCCGGAGGCTTTAACAGATCTCTCTGCCCGACTCTGGGGCGCTTACGAAATGATGGCTCACCCATTCTTAAGTGGCGAAACATTTCAATACGAAGCCGCCCGCGATGCCTACATGACCGGCTACTTGAGTCAATGGCTCACGGGGACCGCTGACACTGCACACACCGCCATTCCGCGTGCCCTCCAAGAGCAAACTCGCCGTGCGGCTACACACGCTGCCATTCAAAATCACATGCAATATCGCTCTCCAGGGCAACTTCCACTCACTACCCAGCAACAAAAACAACGGAATGCCTCACTCGAAAAGTACGCCAAACTCGGGTATCCCAATATCCTCAATCGTATTGCTTCTGAAGCCTGGTGTGCCACTGGCAGCGTGGGTGGGCTCAACCAAGTCTCACAAACACTCAACAGCTCGCTCGGCCAATCGGTACTCAACGGCCACTTTGTAAATATGCAGGAACTCAGCAAGGTCATCGGGCATGAACGCGCCAAAGACTGGGAAATGGGTGTCTGTGCAAATCCAAACTGTCCACGTGGCACAGCCACCCAGCTCATTGGCGAGTGTGATTACTGTTTACACTGTGAACTGCTCTCCCTCGCTGGTCACGAACTGCAAAAACGCGGAGACTCCTCCCACGAATCAGATCTGCAAAAACTCAATCGCTTTGCCCAACAAGGATTTACGAATCCCGACGACATCACTGAAGCCTATCGTCGACAGTTCCACATTGGAATTGATGTGCTACCCACCTACATGTTGGCTGGAGAAACAGTCTTGCGATAAGAGGGCCAGGCCCTTAGGCAGTAGAATTATATTTATAAGCCTAAGGGCCTGGCCCTTTCCCTCTTTACAACTGTGGATAAACAACAGTATAGTGTGGAAAAGTTCCTAAATCTGCCCTGGAAAGTTAACTCGCTACGTATGTTACAACTACAACCTAATCTGGTGTGGGCCGATGTTTTACGCTCTTTGTCGCAAACAATGGCTCCCTCAACGTTTTCCACTTTTGTGAAACCACTGTCTATTTCGCAGATAGAAGAGGTAGGAGATGATCGGGCCATTATTCACTTTCAGGCCGCCAGTCCATACGTGGCGCAACAGGCGGAGATGCGCTGCTATGCACAGCTCAAGCGAGCGGTAGATGAGTCCACCAGCAAAATGTGTGACCTCGTTTTTGCCAGCGAGTATGCGCAGCAAGCACCAGCCGCACCAGCACCAGCCGCACCAGAGGTTTATTCGCTACAAGATTCTACTCTTTCTTCGGCTCACCCCTCTTCAAATCAATCGTCTGCGGCCGCACAGTCAAACGGCCCACTATCTGACTCTCTTCAGAACGCCTCGTTCCAAAGTCTCAAAGACAAAGCACCTTCTAATAACTTTATTCCCCACACGCAAACAGCTCCGCCACAGAGACAACAGTCCTTTTCTCAATCTGCACCGGCTCAGAACTCGGCCCAGTCCCTGTTCTCCATGAACCAAATCAAGATGCCTACGGTGGATCGCTACAAGCTCGCCGCCCAAAAAGCGCACTTACGGGAAGACTACAATTTCGACACCTTTGCTGTTTCCGGCTCCAACGAAATGGCGTATGCCGCCGCTAAGGCTGTGGCGCAGTCGCCTGGTTCGGTGTATAACCCACTCTTTATTTGGGGTGGAGTCGGTGTAGGCAAAACCCACTTGATGCAGTCTATTGGGAACGTCATTCTCAAAGCCAATCCGGACACTCTCCTCACCTACTGTATGGGCGAGGAGTTTTTGAACGAAATTATTTCCGCCATTCGCAATAAAAAAACAATCGAGTTTAAAGAAAAGTATCGCCAGCTCAAAGTTTTGCTTATCGACGACATTCAGTTCATCGCTGGAAAAGACACGGCGCAAGAAGAGTTCTTCCACACCTTTAACGCCATTACACGCGCGGGTGGACAGATCATTATGACGTCCGACCGACCACCACACGAAATCCATCCGCTCGAGGATCGCTTGCGCTCCCGTTTTGAAGGTGGCCTTACTATCGACATCCAGCAGCCAACATTTGAGCTCCGCACGGCTATCTTATTAATCAAATCGCAAAAGATGGGCCTCGATCTCAGTATGGACTTAGCCCAAATGGTCGCTGCCGAAGTCGAGAGCACGCGCAAACTGGAAGGTGTCGTATTCAAAATTCACAGCGCCTACCGCTTCCGTAATCGCCCGCTCGACCAAAACTTAATCAGAGAAGTATTAGGAGAAGAGTCCAAGCCAGTGATTGCCAAAAAGAAACTCAAACCATCCGCGGTGATGCGCGCAGTTACCTCTCACTTTCACATCAGTGCCAACACGCTCCGCGGGAAATCACGCAAAAAGGAGTACGTCACCGCTCGCCACATAGCCATGTTCCTCATGAAAAAAGAGCTCGACTTGCCCTACACCGAAATAGGCGCCACTTTTGGTGGACGAGACCACTCTTCAGTCATGCACGCAGTAAGCAAAATTGAACAACGTCTGGAAGCCGACGCCCCGCTGAGCCAAGATGTTTCGGCTATTCGCGTTTCGCTTTCCAGTATATAAAGTATGTTTTTTGAAAAACACCGAGTTACCCACTCCCGTATAGAGGCTGCAATATCTGGAGTTATCGCACTAGCGATTATCAGAATCGTTTTTTCTGCTTTTGGCCCCGAAATGCGAAAAGAAATTAAAGACCGCGCACACGGCAAATGTACTCAATGCAAAAAATTTGTGGGAAGAGACAGCTTGATTGCCGCTCACTATATCCATGGAAATAATAAAGATGCAGGAAACGGACGAGCACTCTGTCAATTTTGTGAAGCCTCATACCACCTTGCACATGCTTTTCATCCAGAAACTATCGGTCTTACAAAAAAAGATAATCTGTCCGTTTCGTATGGTCACGTTCATCAGTTACCACCTTTCGAGCAAGATATTCTCACACAACGCTATTCTAAAAAATGGCAGCGAATCTTGAAGAAACTTGGCAAAGATTATTAAAATACAGAGCGCATAAAACCATACTTTATCCACGCACTCTTCCACACTGTGGAAAACTTATGTTCATAACCCTGTGATTTTCAGTGGATAACGTGTGCAAAGGTTTTCCCCATATCCACACTAGGGAATTGCATGAATACCACTTATCCGCTTTTTCAGCATTCGTCCCCATTTCATCCACATTGTTTTCTCACCACTCATTCGATATACTGTACACACGAAGCGAATCCAAACTAGTCGGCAAGAAACCCCGGGTTTTTACACTTATCCCCATGTCTACTACTGCTACTACTAATATATATACAAATAAGATGTAAGAGAGATTGAGAACATTTATGAAATGCATCGTTGATCAACCAACACTTGTATCTACTCTTAACGAAGCCTGTCGATTTGTCGCTACCAAAGCTCTGAACCCATCGTTTGGAGGAATCTTACTGGAAACAGATGAGACTCATTTAAAGATTCGTTCCACTACAGGACAATCTCTCTACGAGGCTCGACTCTTAGCGCAGATAGAAGAACCAGGCAAAGTACTGGTACCCTCTTCTCTCTTTTTGTCAGCAGTGAAGTCTTTGTCGAAAGGAGAAGTAACTCTCTCGGTAGAGAATGACCAAGTACTTATTAAACAAAACACTGTTGAGTTCAATGTGGCGTGCATGTCTTCAGAAGACTTCCCTGATTTCCCAGATTTATCGAGTACTAAAGAGTTCCTCTTGCCCACCGAAAACTTCATGGCCGCAACGGAAAAGATTCTTGTGGCCGCCAGTAAAGACGAGACGAAGCCGGTTTTAACCTCGGTTTTGCTCGAAATGAGTCAGCCCAACGCCATGGTCACCAGTGATGGTTTCCGGTTGTATCGCTCCAATGTGGATTTATCACTCGATATGTCTGACAACTTGTTACTTCCCGCCCGTTTACTCAAAGAGGTGTTGCAGATTGTCAAGAAAACCGGCGAATCAACGATTCAATGTTTTTGGGATACCGCTGCCGGACAAGTGCTGTTTCAGCTGCCAGAGGTAAAAGTGCAACTCAGTTTGGTCTCGGGAGATTTCCCGCCGTACAGATCGATTATTCCAGAAAACTCCAGTTTTTCGTTTTCAGTGGACCGCGAAGATTTTATCCAACGATTGCAGCAAGTTATGGTGTTAGCCAAAGAGTTATCCAGCATTGTGGTCTTTGAAGCGAAAGACGGACAGATTGAGCTCAGCTCGCAAAGCAGTGCCCGCGGAAAATCCCAAGCTCTTCTCTCCCCGATCGCTGCAGATGGCGATATTCCTCGTTTTGCCTGCAACGGCACCTACGTTTTAGATTTTTTGGGAACAATTGACACCGCAACAATCACCATAACCGGCGTTGACTCTTTGAAGCCGATCATTTTCGGAGTGCCCCATGACTCTTCTCTGCTCTACTTGGTGATGCCGTTTAAGTTGCAGGAGTGATTTTTTCACTACTGAATGAGTTGAAAATTGATCTTTTCGTTTTTTGCTTTATAATCTACTTTTTGATGAGAAAATAAGGAATATATGGATGGAAGCGAAAAAAATCACTCATGAATTAGCTGAGTTCTATTTCAAATTTGGCGAGACTTTGGTGAATGTTCTCGTGCTGTTGTCACTGACTGTCTCAGGCAATATTGTTCTGAGATCACAACTGGCTAGAGAACTCATCGCTAAGCTGCGTGGAACAGATTCTCATTTATCTAATTTAGAAGATCCCGATCAAAATGAAGCTGTCCGCTAACGGAATACTATCCTCCCCCTTCAAAAACTCTCAAATAATGCTATAATTCCACTTCTATGAAACGTACATGGCAACCAAAGAAAAAGAAACGCGCTCGAAAGCATGGCTTTTTGCACCGCATGGCAACCGCCGCTGGTCGCAAAGTCATGAAACGACGTCGCAATCGCGGACGTAGTCGTTTGTCTGTCTAAAAATTTGTGCCTTCTTCCGAAGTTCCTACAACATTCTCCTGCAAAGTTCATGACCATCCGGTCAGTATTTTGAGTACGGTAGATGAAATATCAGCCCAAGAGCAAGAGAATAAACGAGTTATCATTCGTGAAATACTTACAAGCTCAGGGGTTCTTTTGGGAGCTGTAGCGTTATCAAGTGTTCCTCTGTGCGTAGTTTCACTGGCGTATACCGCTTTCGTCGCGAAAAAGATCGTTCGTGCTACACAGATTTCACGCAATCATGCCCTTTTGGAAGCGGCTTTGTTTCACCAACTCAACAAAAAAGAAGACTCTTCTCGATAAATGCCGGCTGAGTTCGTAGTACACTACTCCTATGCTTCCGCACTCACTTCGATTCGATTTTCGTTCTGATCCAGACTTTTTTGCCAATTCGCGCTGGCAAAGTTTGCCGGGAAGCAAAAGTGAACGTCTCCTGCGCGCGCTTTCGTTTCGCGTGCAGAAAAAAGATCATCCGGGACTTTGTTGGGCCTTAGTGGCTACAAAAAAGATCGGCAACGCCGTTGAGCGGGCGCAAAACAAGCGTTTTGTGCGGCAAGCTATCATTGAGCTGAGTCACGAAGACCAAACCCTTTTTGCTCTGCCCTACAACGTGGTTGTTTTCCTCCGCTCTCCCCTTTCTTCTACGGAGGACGCCAAACGAGTTGTCCGTACTTTTCTTGAAAATTTGCGCTCGGAAAAATGACGTACTCAATGTGATATACTTCCAACCTGACACTCCTCTTCTCCTCCTGATCGTCAAACAACAAAGGAATTCATGAATTTTGCATTTCTCACGGAACCACTCGCACAGCTCCTCGCCTATCTCACCATGACAACAGGAAGTTTAGGCTGGGCCATTATTCTCTTGACTATCATCGTGCGTTTAGCAATGGTCCCGATTACCGTTCCTGGTATGCGCCAGCAGTTCGATACCAGACGTAAAATGAAGAAGATTCAGCCCAAGCTCAACAAAATTAAAGCCAAGTATAAAGACGATGCCGTCAAACTCTCTCAAGCCCAGATGGAGCTCTTCAAAGAGCACGATATTAAACTGTTCTCTCTCGGGTCTTTACTTCCTCTGGTACAAATAGTATTTCTTATTGCGCTATACCACGTCTTGCTTCGCGAGATTGGCGCGCTGGAAACACATCCAATTTTCTTTGGAATCGACCTGGCAAACCGAGGTGGATCTTTCATCTTGCCAATTTTGGCGGCTGGATCACAGCTTATTTTGTCAGTAATGATCCTTCCTGGTTTAGAAAAACACGACGTTGTTCCCGATAACAGCAAAAAGAAAGCTGTAAAAGACCTAAACGAAAAAGAGACTGACCAGCAAGAAATGATGGAGAGTATCCAGCAGCAGATGGTCTTTATTTTCCCCGTTATCACTGGTATCTTGGCGTATCAATTCCCAGCCGGTGTTGCCTTGTATTGGGTGACAACGACCGTATTTAGTATTGTTCAGCAGTACTTTATCTCTGGGTTTGGTGGGCTAGAGAAGTACTTACCCAGCACTTTGTGCAAGTCTGAATAAGCAAATAGAAAAGTAGAGCAGAAAAGAAAGAGGAACTATGACCGTTCAAGAATACGTCGACGCAGTCATTGATTACCTAACCATTGAACCAGAGGCCGTTTCCGTTGAGGATGACGGTGAATATCTGGTTATTAACATCACTGTGCCAGAGGATGATGCTGGCAAAATGATCGGAAAGCATGGCGAGACCATTTCTGGTTTGGCCCATTTGGTTTCAGTGAGTTTCCATAATGATTTGGAAGGCAAAAAGGTCGTCGTCGATATTAACGACTACAAGTCTCGTAAAGAAGAGGAATCTATTGAAATGGGTCGCCAGGCGGCCAAGCGTGTGGTGGAAACCTTGCGCCCACACCATATGCCTCGTTCTTTACATGCCCACCAACGACGTGTGGTGCACCAAGATCTGCAGTCCTACGAAGGTGTGTATACCGAGTCCGAAGGGCAGGGCAGAGATCGTCACTTAGTGATTTATCCGGAAGGATATGACTCGAACGAAGAGTAGTCTCGACACATTCATTGAACTTGAAACGGGCACTGTAGAGTGCCCGTTTTTGTTTTGATTTTACGAGGTGATTCCAATCTAAAAATACTCCGAATTTGACCAGTGATAGAATGCAGATACTACAGAATTTGAGTGAAGGTAAGGAGTCGTTTTCATGAAACTACAGATTAATACCGATGGTGGAAGTAGAGGAAACCCCGGACGAGCGGCGTATGGAGTTGTCTATACCCTCAGCGGTGTGCCGCAGTGGGAGAAATCTGGCTTTTTAGGTATTGCTACGAATAACGAAGCTGAGTACCAAGGATTGATCGCGGCGCTTGAGCACTTGCCTGAGTTTTTGCAAAACACTCCCGTCGACGAAGTGGAGATTCAAATGGACTCGAATTTAGTGGTTCAGCAGGTGAACGGCGCCTGGAAAACGAAAGATGCTCGCATGCGTGAGTACGTCGTGCAGGCTCGAGCGCTGTTGCAAAAAATTGCCATACCGGTGAAGCTTCAGTACGTGCCGCGAGCCCAAAATGCGGCTCCCGATGCTCTTGTGAATCAGTGTCTTGATCAAATAGCGCTCCAAGAATAACTTTCCTATTTCTATTTTGGAAATTCTGAAAAAAAACAGCTGTAGATTCATTTTGGAACTCTCTTATTAGCGAAGATTGAATCAAGTAAAATTGGCGGCAGCACGTGAATTTTTTGAATTATTGTACTTGTAATATGTACTCAATTTTGCGCTCAGATGAGGTGTTTTTCACTGTGAAAACGAAAACGAAGTCAATAGGCAGCTTTCCCGCTGGCGTGAGAACAGGGTAGGCGTATACACTATAGATATGCGACAGCGTTTTGTAGTTGAAATCGTTGACGATACGCCTGCTCAAAGCCCATCTGTGCCTGACCCAGTCCCGACTCCGGCGTCTGTGTCGCCTCCCGCAAATTCGGCACACATGAAATCTGCTCCTACTCAGGCGAGTTTTTCAGATCCACAAGTGCATGATCAAGTTCCACCGCAAACAGCGAATACTGTTCAGGATACAGCAGGCGCAGGCCATACCGGCGTTAAGCCTCCAGAGCAGAAGACACCGCAATTTAAGCAAACAGCATTTTCAACTCAAAAGCCTTCCGCGCCACCGCCGAGCATGAAGTTTGTGCAGCGTGCAGCGGCTCAACCACCCCAAGCAGAGCAGACTGGTCCCGACATGTTTGAAGCTCGACAGTCTGAAGTTCAGACACTGCTGCAGCGATCACAGTTAGAAGCGGCACAGCAAGAATCGCCAAGAGTAGAGCAGCCAGCGCTGACGAAGCACAAGCAGAAAGAAATTCTGCAATCGACTCGCGAGAAGGCTTTCCAGACGCAGTTGCGAGAAACAAAACCAACGCTGTCTTCCCAAACGAAGATCGAGAAGTTTTATCAGTCTCAGCCTGAATTCATTGAAAAACAGGCCCAAAAACAGAAAAAGAGTCGGTCATACCTCAATGCCGAAAGCTGGAGGAAACGGTTTATTCGCACCGTACAGTTAGGAAGAAAACTGTCTGTTGTTTCAGCCATTATTACTTTCCTGGGAGTGAGTGTGGCTGGCTCAGCATGGGCAGTTCGTAGAGACATGCAGTTTACGCAAGAGCAAATACTGAGTTTGGTGGAGGATATTGAAAGCGGGCAAATTACCTCAGCAAAAGAACGCGTCGAGTTGTTGCGAGTAAAACAATCTCGTTATACGACTCTGTACAATTGGAGTAGGGGAGCCCTGCCGTATGTGTTGGGAGAGCAGAAGAGCATTCATCTCGACAAACTGTTAACTATCTCTGACTCTGGGTTGTACGTTATTGAAAATGGATTTGAAACCTACGATTTACTCCAGACCGGCTACTCGCAGTTTTTGGGTGAAGATGGGGGAGACTCTATCGCTACCTTGGCACAAGTCTCGGGTGAACTTGAGGCGGTGTTTACTGATTTATCCGCCCTGCAAGCCGAACTGCAAGGACTTGATAATCCATTCGAAATTGCGGCTATTGACCAGGTCCAGTCTGAAGTGACCGCTTCTTTCCCAGAACTCCGACGGGCAGTGCTGTCAGCGCAACAACTGAGTTACGCTCTTCCAGATCTGTTGGGAGAAGATGGTAAAAAACAATATCTGGTATTACTCCAGAATAACGCGGAGCTCCGCCCAACTGGCGGTTTCATTGGATCTTTTGGCATCCTCACAGTCGAAAAAGGGCGGTTTGTAGATTTTCGCGTCGAAGATGTTTACGAGGCAGATGGGCAACTGGAAGGTTACGTGGCTCCTCCGCCAGAAATTGTGGAGCACCTTGGTGAGGCCCAGTGGTATCTGCGCGACGTGAACTGGGATCCTGACTTCCCAACAGTGGCGGATCAAGCTGGCTGGTTCCTCAACAAAACAGTTAATATCGATCCCGATGGAGTTATCGGAATCAACCTGCATGTAGCCCAGAAACTCTTGGAAGTTACCGGACCAATCCGGCTTGTCGATTATGACGAGGTTATCACCAAGGATAATCTCTACGAGAGAGCAGAGATGCACTCAGAGATTAATTTCTTCCCTGGTTCGACCCAAAAGAGGGACTTCTTGAGCGCGGTAGCTAATCAACTCTTTACGCAAATGATGTCTGAAGACGCTAACACTTTGGCTCTTATGCAAGCACTCTATGAATCAGCCGAAGAGTCGCAACTGCTTATTTCTATGGAAAGTCCGCAAGCGACGACTGTTTTGCAAAACTTAGGATGGACTGGTTCTGTGCTCACTCCACAGTGTCCGTCGCCATTTGCCGCAGAGGCGTGTTTTGTGGACACCGTGATGCAGGTGGAGGCAAACGTGGGCGTAAATAAGGCCAACCAGTACATTGAGCGGAGTGTGCGTCACCTCTCGCTTGTAGGCAAAGAACAAGTAAAGCATGAGCGCGAGATGATCTTTACCAACACCGCTGACTCAAACGCGTGGCCGGAAGGCGCGTACAAGAACTATATTCGGTTGTTTGTGCCCGCAGATGCCTCGTTGCAAACAGTCAGCATAAACGGCACGATTTTGGACCCCTCAGCGATTCGAGAACAAATAGATGGTAATAAACGATCGATTGGATTTTTAGTAAACGTGCCTATCTCAAGTACCGTGCTCGCAAAAGTGGAGTACACCGTGCCCGTCCCAGCCAACGAGCGAAGTGTGTACGCGCTCTTTGAACAAAAACAATCCGGCACATCTGACGATGAAATCGTCCACACCGTAGAAGTTCTGGGCCGCAGCGTCATGACCGTGGCTCCTGAACCAGAAATCGAAGGACGAGTCATGAAGTTTGTTTCTGGCCGCACGAAGCATCAGTTCTTGGCAGTCGGAATCGAAGACTAACTGAGAGCCTGGCCCTTAGGCCTATAATTTCCCGTTCCCAATTTGCTAGATTTACCAGCGAGCGGTAATCAACAAACCATCTTCTGGTCGCAACTGTTGCCACACGGCTTCCGTGACAAACGGCATAAATGGATGGAGGAGTTTCAAACTCGCAAAGTACACGTGACTTACTGTTGCGCGATACGCGGCGGTTTCAGTGCGGTCTTTGTTGTTTTCCAAGTAGCCATTGGCAAAGTCATTCCATAAGAAGTCGTAGATGCCGAGTGCGGCGTCGCTGAAGCGGAAGGTTTCTAAGTTCTCGGTGACTCTGGCGACTAACTCATCGAGCTGGTTGAGGATCTTCGTATCTTCGGCAGAGAATTCGCTCATATCTACTTCGCTGACTGCTGGTGACTTGCCGTGCTCGTTTTCCGAAATCTGAATAAACCGGCCAATGTTCCAAATTTTATTGCCGAAGTTGCGGTAGCCTTTGACTTTTGGTTCGCTCAGGGCAATTGGGTTGCCAGGAGCGGAACCCGCCACGAGGGCAATGCGCAAGGCGTCAGCGCCGTATTTTTCGACGATATCGAGTGGGTTGATCACGTTGCCTTTGGACTTGCTCATTTTGGCGCCCTTGGAGTCGGTGACCATGGAGTGGAGGTAGACGTGTTTGAAGGGTACTTCGCCAGTTAAATAGGTGCCGAGCATAATCATGCGAGCCACCCAGAAGAACAAGATGTCCCACATGGTGTCGAGGAGCGAGGTGGGGTAGAACTGTTTGAAGTTTTCGCTGTCGGGATACTGTAAAACCACGAGCGGCCACTGGCCAGAACTGAACCAGGTGTCGAACGTATCGGTTTCTTGAATGAAGTCATCACCAGGACTTTCTGGACTGATCTCAAATGGCGTTTCGGTAGGAGCGATTAAGCTCTGCAAACCGTGACGAATTTCCTCAAGTGTGAATCCTCGAGCGAAGGCTTTCTCGAGAGTGATATTGTGGCGTTCGCCAGATTTATCTAAGAACGACACAAAGATATTTTGATTTTCTTGCGCGTTGTACCAGACCGGCATGCGAATACCCCACACAATTTGGCGGGAGATCGGCCAGTCACGAATGTTTTCGAGCCACTGCTGGTACTGTTTGACGAATCGGGAAGGGATCAGCTCAACTTTTTTCTGCTCTACGGCTTCCAAGCCGAGTTTGGCTAACGGCTCCATGTTCACAAACCAGTTGGGGTAGGGGAGCGGCTCAATGACGTGTTTGCCCTTGTAACAGACGGTCACTTTGTTTTTGTATTTTTCATCGATTTTTTCGAGTGAGTTTTCAGCTTCGAGGAGTTTCACCACGGCTGGGCGGGCGTGGAAAATTGACTGGTTATGGAACTGCAGCTTGAGCTGTTCGGCGCGGCCTTTGGCGGGTTCGTGTTCGGGAGTAAGCCAGTCGAGATCGATTTTGCCGAGCGTGTTGATGGTGATGTGGAGTGGTAAGTCGTGCTTTTTGCCGAGCTCGAAGTCATTAGGATCATGCGCTGGCGTAATTTTGAGCATACCGGTGCCGAATTCAGGATCGACATACTCGTCTTCGATAATCGGAATAGGTTGCTTGGTGAGCGGGTTCAAAACATACTCGCCATGCAATGCTTTCGCGCGTGGATCATCAGGATGGATGGCTACCGCCACGTCCGCAAAGATGGTTTCTGGACGTACGGTAGCCACGGTGATGTATATGAGTTCTTCGCCGTTGATGATGCGTGGTTCGCCGTCGGAAAAACGGTAGCGGATGTAGTACAACGGAGAGGTTTGCTCTTCGTGCGCCACTTCTAAGTCGGCAAAAGTGGTGCCGCATTTTGGACAGTAGTTAACGAGATAGTTGTCGCGGTAAATGAGTCCGTCTTTGGCCAGCTTGGCGAAGGTTTCGTGGACGGTGGTGATGACGTGGTCGTCGAGCGTGAAGGTTTTTTGTGACCAGTCAGCAGAAAACCCGAGCCGGCGCATCTGGTTTTCGATGAGGCCAGAGTTTTGTTTCACGAACTCGAAAATGTTGGCGTAGAGCGTCTCGCGGTCAAACTGGAAACGGGACTTCTTTTCTTTTTTGAGGTGCTTTTCGTAGACGAACTGTGTTTCAAATCCAGCGTGGTCGGTGCCGGGAAACCACACGGTGGGGTGGCCCTGCATGCGTTTGAAGCGAGTCATGATGTCTTGGATGACATACATGGCGTGGCCGGCATGCAGCGAGGCATTGGCGTTTGGTGGTGGCATGAGGATGGAGAAGGGTTCTTTGGATTCGTTGGTGGATGCGGCTTGCGGCGTGAATGCGCCAGCGGCTTCCCACTGCGCGTAAATAGCTTCCTCATGGTCTTCGTGCTGGTACTGCTTGGTCAAAATGTCGGAATTCATGGGTGGATTATAGCAGGGATGGCAAAATTTCTTTAGGGTTACCCTGCTGTTGAGTTTTCTCAAGAAGGGGAATCCTAGGTTTCCCCTTCTTGAGGTAGTCGTGGAGCAGAGGAAACCTAGTAGAAGTATTCCCGCACAATCCTCGCACTATTCTCGTAAACTATATCAAAAAGCATCATTTCTATTTTTGTTTGGATTGCCAAACCGCTCTCAAATCGGCATAGTACAGACTATGCGACACGTATTCATGGATGTAGAAACGCAGAAAAGCTTTGAAGAAGTCGGTGGGTATTTTCCCGAGAAACTGGGTGTCAGTTTTGTGGGAATTTGTATTCGTGATGGCTATAACGGACCAGGCGAGTTTAAAGGCTTTTTTGAACAAGACTTGCCAAAACTCTGGCCAATTTTTGAAACTGCGGATGTGGTCATTGGTTTTAATAATCTCGGATTTGATAACGAAGCATTGCGTCCGTATTACAGTGGTAACCCAGATCAATGGAACAATCTCGATCTCATGGCTCGCTTCAAAGAGGCTACCGGGCACCGTATTGGTTTGGACGCCATTGCCAAAGAGTCAGTTGGTGTGGGAAAAACGGGGAATGGTCTTGATGCTATCAAGTACTATCGCGAAAACCGGCTACGAGAACTCGCCAAGTACTGTCTGCAAGATGTGGCTGTCACTCGAGATGTCTACGATTTTGGCCGAATCCACAATAAAGTTGTGTATACCAACAAGTGGAATCGACGAATTGAGTCGGCAGTTGATTTTACGTATGTACCGACCGCGGCGAGCGGAGTGCAGATGGCATTATTAGGGTAAGGGTTTGAGAAATGATGTAACACAAAAAGGAGGCTTGTGAGAAGTAATGAAAAAACTGAAACACAATGGATTCCAGCTCTCTCTAGATTCTATACGGCTATGTGGCTTTTGCTAAAATTTAAGACTCCGGACAGTTCTACAGCTCCTAATAATTTCTTTACTGGAGTTTCGACTACATCAGAAGACGATTTACTGAAAGATATTGAAAACGCTTTTAATGAAGTGGTGGTACCACCGTCTGAAGAAGAATTAATTAGAGCTATACATCAAGGAGAGAATTCTCTTCTAGCAGAAAAAAATGTACCTTTTAGGTCTTATTAATTCTGGCGAACTTGAAGAAGCTCGACAAGTACTTATAGAAAGAAAAAGTCGTATAAGAATGCAAAAATCTCTGAGATAACTTCGCGCCACCACCTTCACCTCATGATACAATCCTCGTATGCCAACTATTTTTGACGCCTCGGCAGAGGAAAAAAAGAAGAAGCAAAAAGCTGTTGAGGAGCAATTGGCGCAAATTCAGGAAGAATCTCGTCACAAGAAAACTGTCCATAAACCCGATCTGGTAGCAGATACTGAGACGCTGCCTATTCAGGAAGAAGCCGATCTTACTTTTTCTCTGAGCGATCAACAGGCGCTTGCCAAAGAGAAAGAATCTCTCTTTGAGGATCCCTCTCCTGTGGAAGTACCTACTCTAGACAGCTCGGATATTTCTGATGAGCCAGAATTTGATATTTCTGGTGATGAAGATGCAAAATCTGATACAATCGCTCAGGCCAGAAAAAAGAGTACAAAAAGCGAAAAAACAGAAGTGAACGCACAAAAAACAGAATCTGCACCCAAAACTCACAAGCGCCGGCTGGCGAGTGAATACAGCTCCGTTTTGCGCGAGGAAAAGCCCAACAACGGCATTTTTGCAGCGTTTATGCCTCAACCCGTTGGCGTGGGATTTGAGTCTCAGCATGAGAATGAGGAAATTTTATTAGTGCTTCGCCAACATCCAGTGGTGAATGTCGTGTGGATTACCATTACTTTGGTTTTGGTGATGGCGCCGTTTCTTTTGTTCCCGCTCATTCCGTTACAACTTATTTTGCCGGGTGTTTATATGTTTTTCCTTATGATTGCCTGGTACTTATTTGTAACGGCCTACATCATTGAAAGCTTTCTTGGCTGGTACTTCAACATTTACATCATTACCGATGAAAGAATTATCGATATTGATTTTTATTCGTTGATTTATAAATCAGTTTCCGAGGCAAAGATTGAGAAAATTGAAGACGTTACCTCGACAACCGCTGGGTTCTTTGGGGCGTTTTTCAACTTTGGAAATATTGCTATTCAGACCGCTGCTGAAAAGCGTGAGTTTGAGTTTGCCCGCGTGCCGCAACCAGCGAAGATCTCCAAGTTCTTAAATGAACTCATCTTGGAAGAAGAACGCGAAAAGATAGAAGGGCGGGTAATTTAATGAATCCAAATTCTCCATTTGCTCAGTCTCCTTTTTTCACCGGTGAAATCTCTACGCCGGACGCCCTCACTGCACTCTATCAAGGTGGATTAAAACTTATTTTTCTGTTGGCTTTTCTGCTCTATGTGATTTTCGCAATCGTGGTGATTCGACAAGTTTTCCTGATGGAGCAAACAATTAACACCCCCCTCCACTTTGTTTTGAAAGTGTTTGCGGTGGGACACCTCATTGTTTCCATATTTGTCTTTTTGATGGCTTTCTTAGTTTTGTAAATGGCAACTGAATGCACAGTTTTTTGTGATCCAATTTCAAGATATTTTGTGTAACCGTGGTGGTTTGGACAAACAATTGGTAGGATAGACCTATGCCAATTACGACCGCTTCGGTAGTAGGGATTCCTTCAAAGACCACATGGTCAACCACGGCAACGCTGCGCGTCGCCGGTGGAGAAGCGTGGTGTGCGTGTGGTTTTTCTGGTGGTGACCAGTCTCCGCATGAAGGTCGACATTTTATAGATTTTCTCGAGTCTCTCGCTGCGCGTGATGCGCAGGAAATGTATCAGCAAGTGCAGTCGTATTTGCAGCGAGCAGAAGCGAAATCAGCGTTTTCTGTAGCGCTTGCGTATCGCTCTCAGGAAACTGTTTTACTCATGACTTTTGGTTTTGGAATGGTGGCTTTTCGTCGCTCTAGCGGTGAGTTCCGCTGGCTCATGGACGGCACACAACACGCAAGTGTTTTGCAGGGCTCACTCCAAGCCGGGGACTCTCTTTTGCTCAGCACCGCTCGACTGAGAGATATTTCTTTCCCGGTAGAACAGTACATGCATTTACCGGTCGATGACTTTACGGGTGATCTTTTCCCCCGGGTGCAAGGAACTCCACACTCCGGAGAAGTCGCCGCTTTGTTTATTTGTGAGAAAGGGCAGAAGACAGCTCCAGTATCGCCAGCCTCTGTTCCAGAGAAAAAAACAGGCAAGCAGCCTGCAGTGGCGCGGGCAACTGATCAGCAGCTATCGCAAGGAGAAATGTCTGTTCACCAAGATCGCCACGTGACAAATGCGCAAAAAGAGCAAAAAGCGCAAGCGGTAGTGTCACAGGCAGCCACCTCTCACTTAATTTCTCCCGAAAAGATTCGTGCTGGTGTGGAAGCGGCTCAAGTGCAGCCGGTGCAAGGACAGCCGCGTCGCGTAAAAATGGATCGATTTACTGAAGTTTTCCGCAGTTTTCAGTGGCGACAGCTCCACTTTGTGCGCATTACAGCGGTGGTTGGTGTTGTGGTCGTGCTCGTTGGTGGCTTGATTTGGTATCGAGCGTGGAATGTGCAACGGGAGTACGCTCGAGTGGTGCAACCACTCGAACAACTCGTGCAGGAACTCCAGCAGACAGAGAACCGTTTTGACCAGCGTGCCCAAGCAGAAACTTTGCTCGAGAGAATTCAAGCTACACGAGTGTCCTACAACGCGAACAGACGCCAAGTGCTCGAGCTGGAGAGTGACGTTGAGTCAATCTTCAATGAAGTATCTGGACAGCGAAATGTGGTCAATTTACCAGTGTTTTATGACTTCCGATTAATCTCACCAGACTTTTTGGCAACAAAAGTGGCTCGCAGTGGAGACACAGCGTTTTTCTTAGACGCGAATCAGCAGGAAGTAATTTCTTTAAATATCAACAATAAACAAAACGAAGTGGTTCCTCTCGAGAGTCTTGAGGAGCCGCGCGATATTACTATTATTGGCAGTCGCCTCTTTGTGCTTACCCCCACTGGAGTGCAAACCACCACCCTCAGTGGTGCTGATGCGCGTACCGCAGTTGCTTTCGATGCAGATGTTGAGAACCCTTCATATGTGTCATCATTTGGCGAAAATGTCTACGTTTTAGATCGTGGTGCCCAGCAAATTTGGCGAGCAGATGCTTTGGACGATGAAGCCAGCCCTTCTGCCTGGGTGCGCTCCGCTGCGGGTGTGGATTTTGCATCTATTTCCTCCTTTGCCATTAACGGCAGCATCTGGCTTGGCGCGAACGACGGAGAAGTGTACCAACTCCTTGCCGGACAGAGAGAAAGTTACTCATTTGTAGGGTTGCCAGAGCCATTTACCTCATCACTCCTCATTGCCGCCAACGAAGAAGGCGAGAAACTCGTGGTCGTCGAACCCGCCCAAAAACGCCTGGTCGTCTTCCAAAAAGAAACCGGCGAGTACCTCCAGCAAATCACCTCCGAACAAATCGGCGCCGTGACTGACGTCGTGCTCGATGAAGAAGAGCGGCTTGTGTATCTCCTGGCGGGTAGTGTAGTATATAGAGTTGAAGTTGAGTAAAAAGAAAAAA
>CAYUUK010000003.1:50590-85085 GCA_964447905.1 uncultured Pseudomonadales bacterium
TATCTCCTGGCGGGTAGTGTAGTATATAGAGTTGAAGTTGAGTAAAAAGAAAAAAGTAGTGTAGTATATAGAGTTGAAGTTGAGTAAAAAGAAAAAAAGGAAATATATGCCTGAAAAAGATTTTCCCCCAATTACTGCTCTTGAAAGATTAAGAGACCCAAAAAGTGTTCAATTAATGAATGACAAATACAGTCATTTAAATGAAGTTCTAGAAGTTTATGAGTTATTATTACTTCTTTCTAATAACGAAAGTGTTCAACGAATGCTTAGTGAGATGAGTGAAAACCTAACACGAGTAGAAGTTCAACAGAATATGTTAGATCTCATGAAGGAGATTGCTGATGAATTAGCTCAAATTAAGAGTTTTGATGCTTTTCTCAAATATTTAAAAAATATAAAAGCGAAAGATGCATTGTTAGCAGCTAATAAAGTACGATTAATCTATACGGTGCTCTCTCAAGATCCCAATAACAAATATCTTTTAGCAGCTATGGATGTAGCTGCAGGAGAGGTAGATTTGTTGCCTAGCAATCCAAACCAAATAGTGACACTTACTAGAGAAGATATCGATTCTAGAAAATAAAGTGTTAATAGGGTTGGAAGATCTCACTCCCATCCAAAATACCCACTCGTAGCTTGGAATAATCGTTCAGCCGGGACAATATACCTTTCTTCAACAGGTTTTTGTTCCGGCTGTCCTTCTGCGTTGAGGACCTCGACCGTTTGGCGGGTGCAGGTCTGGCAGTAGTCGCGGGTGAAGGGGTCGGTGAGTAAGACGTGTTCTTCGAACTTGAGTTTGTCGGTGGGATCATTTGGGCCAGGTGGCAAGCCGGTTTGTTCGGCAATCCAGGTGCCGTTGACCACGTTTTCGACTTCCTGTGGCTCGGTCCCTTCCCAGAATTTTTCGGTAACTGTGCTGCACTGTTTGTCCGCGGGAACGGCTGGATTAGGGAGCGCGCCAGAGCGTTGGCAAATGGCCACTTCAGTGATGCTTTCTGGCTCGGGTTGCCATTCTTCTTCCGGACTAGGATCTTTTTGCACTAAGTAGGACATAATGTCGTTCCAGATTGGCGCGGCGCCGGTGATTCCGGAAACCAAGTACGGATTCATGGCGGAGTTGTCGGTGTTGCCGACCCACGTGGCCACCAAATAATCGGCGCTGAAACCAACTGTCCAGTTGTCGCGCAGGTCATTAGTGGTGCCGGTTTTGGCAGCGACCTTCTGTCCGCGAATTTGCAGGTTGGAGGACGCGCCAAAGGCGGGAATTCGGGCTTGGTTGTCGGAAATGATATCACTGACCAGGTAGGCTGGTTCGCGGTCCAAAACGCGGTAGATGTCATCGCGATCTTCGGAGACTTTGGCTTCGAGCTCGCGGCGTTGTTCGGCGGGGCCGGTTGGTGCTAAGAATTGTTGGGACTCAAAGGCTTGCAACCGCTCATCAAGATTCACTTCGCGCAGGACCTCGCCGGTGTAGGTTTCTACTTTTAAGATGGAAATCAGCGGAACTTTTACGCCTTGATTGGCTAACACGCCATACGCAGTGGCGAGCTCAGTCATCTTGACTTCGCCGGCACCGAGAGGCAGAGAAAGACCGTAGTTTTTCTGGTCTGTGCTCAACGATAAAAGTCCCATCGCGCGCGTGCGTTCAATAATTTCGCTGGTGCCGTTGACGGCGCCGGTTTTCACAGCGGGAACGTTGTACGAATTGGCCAATGCCGCCCGTGGTAAAACCGGTCCGCGATAGCTGTTGTCGTAGTTGCGTGGACAGTATTCTTCTTGGCTGACCACTTGGAAACAGGTGGGAATGTCGAGGAGCATGGTGCCCATGTTGAAGCGTCGGGTTTGTAAGGCGGTGGCTAAGTTGAGAGGCTTCATAGACGAACCGGGCTGGCGCGGGCGGACGGTCATATTGATTTGGCCTTCATCGGTGGCGTCGAAGTAGTCGTGGGAGCCAACCATGGCTAAGATTTCGCCGGTGTGTGGTCTGGTTACTAAGGCGGCGCCGTTGCCTACGTGGTAGCGGTCGAGATCAGCAATTTCTGCTGACAGAGAAGCTTGGGCGGTTTGCTGCAAATTGAGGTCGAGGGTGGTGGTGACGCGGAGTCCGCCGCGCTCGACTGTGGCCTGGCCGTACTCTTCCACGAGCTGATCGCGCACGTAGAACACAAAGTGTGGCGCTTCGATCTCAAACTTTTTTTCGGCAAACTGTAGCTCTTGGCTCAGAGCTTGATCAGCGCCCTCTTGTGTAATGAATTTTTCCTCGACCATGCGGCGCAGCACTTCTTTTTGCCGGTCGATACCGAGTTGTGGAGTGTTGCCATAGGGAGAGTATCTGGTTGGAGACTGTGGTAATCCGGCTAAGTAGCTGGCTTCGGCAAGTGTAAGATCCTTGGCCGCTTTATCGAAGTACGTTTGTGATGCGGCCTCGATTCCCCACGCGGTTCCACCATACGGTACGTGGTTGAGGTACATTTCGAGAATGTCTTTCTTGGAGTACAGGGCTTCGGTGGCGAGGGTGAGGACAGCCTCTTTTATCTTGCGTTCGAGGGTTTTTTCTCTGGTGAGGAGCGAGACTTTGACCAGTTGTTGGGTGATGGTTGAACCACCTTCTGGAGATCCGCCTTGCGTCAAGTTTTTATAGAAGGCGCGGGCAATACCAAAAAAGTCGAGTCCAAAGTGGCGATAGAAATTTTTGTCTTCAACAGCAATTGTGGCTTGGGTGACGTATTCAGGAATATCATCAAGCAAAATAGGAGTGCGGTTTTCATCAGAAAAAATTTCGTAGAGAAGATTTCCATTTCTATCGAGAATTTGTGTGCTCACTGCTAGGTTATCGCTGGAGCGAAGTTTGGTAGGGGATGGTAAATCGGAAAGAAACATGCCGGTAATAACGAGAAGCACGATCAATACAACGCCCGCCGCACCTGCTGCACCTCGTTTCCACCAACCCCAGCTTTGCCAGATGGCTTGTATTTTTTTGGAGAAATCTTGCAGTCGTTTCACAGTTGCATTATACCTGGTTGCTATGTGATAGTTGGTACGTATGTCAGATTCCGTTGTCTCTCCTCAAGAAATTACCGAGCATCTCGAGCGCTTTCTTCCTCATGAGGTGTTGGAGTACTTAGAGCCAGAACAAAAAAGATTGATTCATGATAGTTTAGTTCTCATTGCGTACTTTGAAGACAAACCTTTGGAACCAAACGAGATTCATGATTATGCTTTTGTGGTGTTCCCTTTAGCGAAGGCTTTTGAGGGCTTTTTAAAAACCTACTTTTACAGAAAAAATCTCATTACTGAAAAGGTGTATTCAGGGCGACACTTCCGGGTTGGCCGCAGTTTTAACCCAGACTTGCCAGATAAATATCGTGATGAGTTCTGGGTCTACGACGATGTTGCCCGAGAGTGTGGAGAAGACCTCGCGCGCCGAATGTGGAACGTTTGGCTTGACGCACGGAATCACCTTTTCCATTACTTTCCCAATGACAAGTACGATGTAACGTTGGCGCAAGCAAAGGAGCTTGTCTTTCATACGCTCGATGTGGTGACTGACGCAATACATTGTGAAGGGCCTGGCCCTTATGCCTATAAAAATTCCTTCAGCAGCTGTGATAGCTGTGATACAATAAGCTGCACATCCAATCGGACGTTCCCAAATAGTAATCACAATGTATAAGGGGTGTGCATGGCATACAAAAACATCACTATTTCTGGTTTTCCTGGAGTTGGTTCCACGACATTACTCAACGCGCTCAAAGAGCAATTAAAGTTTGAAGGCTGGACTGGTTTTTCTGGTGGTGAGTTTATGCGTGCCTATGCCGCTGAGCGTGGTTTGCTCGATCCAGAAAGCGGAAAGCTTCACCACTCCGCTACTGCGTATAGTGATGACTTTGATCGTCAGGTTGATTACGGTATGCGCAGTCGTCTGCAAAAAGGCGAAGGCTGGATTTTGGAGTCGTGGCTTTCTGGTTTTTTGGCCCAAGGCGTGCCGGATGTTTTAAAAATTCTCATGATTTGTTCTGATGAAGCCGTCAAGGTAGACCGCATTATGAACCGCGATGATGTGCCAGTAGAGCAAGCAGTTGCTAATATGCGAGAGCGCTACAACTCGAACTACAATAAGTGGTCACGCATGTATGCCGAAGAATGGGCTGATTGGGTCGTTGCCGCTGGCGTAGCTGAGCCAAATGAAAAAATTGATTTTTGGAAACCGGAACTCTACGATATAGTGATAGATACATACTCCATTAACAAACAAGATGCTTTCCAAACAGTCTTGAAAGCCCTTTATGAGTCCCGCCAAAGCCAAGACCAGCAAAAAACTCCAACAGCTCAAGCAAAAGCATAGTGATTCTGGGCTTAAGACAGTTAAAAAAGTACTTTCAAAAACGAAGCAATCAAGTAAGGGTCGTTCCTTCCGTAACACGCGCGAAAGCGTTACGCCTTCGCAAGTGAGTCAATCTTTGCGCACACTTTATGGCTTTTTCTTCTTACAGATGAGCCTACTGGTGTTGTGGGTGGCGTATCGTGCGTTTACCAGTTTTTCCGTGTGGTTTGATGAAGGGGTCGCCAAAGCGATTTTGTTTGGTTTGCCGGTGTTTTGGTTTGCGGCGCGTTCAAAGTTTGTGGCTCGAGAAATTGGGCTCGATGCAAACAAGCTGATTCCGGGCGTGTACCTTGGCTTAGCGATTGGTGGACTCTATGGCTTTGCAGCCATTTTGGCGCAAGTGCTTGGCGGAACCGAAGTGGTTGGTGCGCCGTTTTATCTCACGAATGATTTTTGGTGGCTGGCATTCCTGGCGTTATTGACTGCTTGGTGGGAATCACTCTTCTTTTTTGGACTCCCGATCCAGTTTATCCGCAGTGTGGCGAGTTGGATTTCCGAAAGCGTGATTGTGGTCTTTGTGGTGGCATTTTTCTTACTGTTTCACTCGCCACTGCGTATCATTTTGGCCGGACCGTCACCGCAATTTCTCGTGCAGATGGGAGTGCTGACACTGTTTGTAATTGGTCAATATATGGTGTATACCCGCACAAAGAATATGTATGCCATAGTGCTCTCGCACCTCTTTTGGGGATTAGTGATTCAAGTGTATAGCATGTAAATATGCTTTCTGATTCAGACAAAACAGTGCCTTGCCTAGAGTACTTCAGGGAAAGTGTTGTATACTAAAGCTCCGCAACCTATTTATGAAGCATTTGCAACAATTGGTACAAAGTAGTCTTTTTCTCTTCGGAGGTCTAGCCATTCTCGCTATTTCACTTCATTTTACGAGTGTGAGTGAAACCATGGCCTCTACCGGAAGGGGAATGGCCTCACCAGTACCGCAGAGTTTTTTTGATAAGCAAATGCCGGGAAGCATTCCATATTTAATGAATAGAGCCCGCGACCGTTTTGCACTTCTCGATGAGCAAGGTTCAGAAAGAGTTGCTTACTACCTCGACTTTGCTAACCACCGCATCTCAGCTGCCGTGTATGCTTTTGAGCAAGGTGATGAAGAGCTGGCTGTTCAAACCGCTACCAAAGCGCTCGGCTATTTATGGCGAGCACAAGTTTTGTGTCAAAACCTCAACTCACTCGATGGTTCCACGGAAAGTACTCAAAACGCTTTTCAAGGAGTGTGTCAACCGTTTGAAACACAGTATTTAGAGCAAATGCATCGTTTGGAAAGCAGTGTGCAGTTGTTTGTAGCACACTCCCAAAATGATGCTTTACGAGCTCATTCTGAGCATCTTTTACAGCGCATTGAAGTTGTAAAAAAATAATTTCTTTTACACAATCTTAAAACTCATTTTCGCCTGCTATCTCTGGAAATCCGTTCCTTTACAAGCACTGTAGATAGTGCTTTACTGTTCTACCTTACGCTAAATATAGTGTTTTGGCGGAAAACACAAGAAACGCTCGTACACGCTACGAATTCTTAAAAAAGAACACAATCTATGCGCTGTCCATACTGCTCACATACCGCTACATCGGTGCTAGAAAGTCGGCTCACGTCCGACGCGGAGTCTATTCGCCGCCGTCGCACTTGTGACAACTGCGGTAAGCGCTTTACTACTTACGAGAGAGTTGAAGGGGTTGACCTTACTGTGGTAAAGAAAAACGGCACCACTGAGACGTTTGATCGCGAAAAACTCCGCAAAGGAATTGTGAAAGCCACCTGGAAACGTCCAGTTTCTATGTCGGACATTGAAGAACTTATTGATGATGTGGAGCGTCGCTTACGAGTGCGCAAAACCACCAAGATTAAGAGTTGGGAAATTGGCAATCTCATTATGAATCGCCTCAAGAAACTCGACCCAGTTGCGTTTCTTTTATTTGCTTCGGTATATAAAGACTTTCAGTCGCTGGAAGATTTCGAAGATGAAATCCTGCGGTTGCAAGATAACTCGACCACAGACTCTGAATCTGCTTCAGAGGAGTTCTCTGGTCAAAAAGAAGGTGACAACCACTAGTAAAAGGAGGATGAATGCAGCAACAAATGCATTTCCAAGAGCGAAAATTAGATTCTGGCATGGGCATGGCTGTTGCTCGTCGCACCTATCTTCGCAAGATTCATGATGAAGAACTCGGTGAAGAGCGCTGGGAAGAGTGGCCAGAAGTTGCCGACCGTGTAGCGCAAGGAAACACCGCTCTTTTGCCAGAAAACATGCATGATCATCGTGAAGACGAGTATGCCTTACTCAAAAAGCACATTGCTAATGGAACCATGCTCATGGCTGGTCGCCACTTACAGCACGGTGACTCCACACAACCAGGACGAAACATGGAGGTGTTTACCAACTGTAGTACCGCATCTTCTTCATTTTTAGTCTTTTATTTACTTATGAATGGATCAGGTGTCGGCCGTGCCTACGACGATGACATGTGTATTGTGAACTGGGAACTTATGCCGCACATTCGCACAGTCCTTTCTGACCAGCACGCCGATTTTGACTGGCAAACCGATGAAAGTGTCCGCGAAGCTCAGCACAAATATGGTGAGGGAAAAGGCGTGCACTGGTTTGAAGTACCTGACAGCCGTGAAGGGTGGGCGCAGGCTGTGGAGAAAATCGAAAACATGGCCTTTTCTGGCAAGCACAAAGACGATCTTCTCATCTTGGATTTCTCTAAGGTTCGCCCGAAAGGTGCGCCAATTCATGGTATGCAGGATCGACCGGCTTCTGGTCCAAAGCCACTCATGTTTGCTATTAACCGCTTATCTACTATAAAAGGTTCAGGCATGTCGCAGTGGAAACAGGCCATGTTTGTTGACCACTACCTGGCTGAGTGTGTCTTGGTGGGTGGTGCTCGCCGCAGTGCTCGTATCGCCACGAAATGGTGGAAAGATCCAGAAGTGTTTGAGTTCATTAACATAAAACGTGGTGGATTCTTATGGAGCGCCAACAATTCCGTCACTGTTGACGATGAATTCTGGACCCAGAAAACAGCTCACTCTAAAAAAGTTTTAGACGCTGTTCTCGAGGCAAGCTACCACGATGGCACTGGTGAACCTGGTTTTGTAAACCAACACAAGTTAGTGCAAAACGACGAAGGTTTTGACGGCTACACCGACGGCAAGTACGCCGAGAGCGAGAAGTTCAAGCCGATGAAAGAAACCGAGAGCCTCTTGTCACAGTTAGCAAAACAAGCCCAGAAAAAAGAGTTCCACCAGATCCCAAACCCTTGTGGTGAGATTACCCTCAACATGCTTGGTGGCTACTGTGTGATCGGCGATGTGGTCCCGTTCTTTGCACCTACCATCGATGATGCCGAAGAAGCTTTTCGAGCTATGGCTCGCGCTTTGATTCGCGTAAACACCATGGACTGTTTGTATCGTCGCGAAGTGAAACGCACCAACCGTATTGGTGTCGGTATGACCGGTATCCACGAGTTCGCTTGGAATGCCTTTGGCTATGGCTTCCGCGACTTAGTTGACGAAGAAAAGTCCAAGGACTTTTGGGAAACACTCGCCCGCTTCAAGCGTGCTGTGGCCGAGGAAGCCGAGACCTACGCCAAGAAGCTCGGGGTTTCTGTTCCGCATACCAATACCACTATTAAGCCATCTGGTACCGTTTCCAAACTGTTCGCCTTGACCGAAGGTGCTCACTTGCCCAGTATGCGTGAGTATCTGCGCTGGGTGCAGTATCGCAGTGATGATCCTCAGTTGGATCAGTATCGCGAGAACGGCTATCCAGTTAAAGACTTGAAGAGTTACAAGGGTTCAAGCGCGGTTGGGTTCCCAACTCAGCCAATGATCTGCCGTTTAGGCATGGGCGACAAACTCGTGACCGCTGGCGAAGCTACTCCAGAAGAGCAGTTCAAATGGCTCATGCTTCTCGAGAAGTACTGGATTCACGGTGTGGATGAAAACGGAGAGGTATTAGAAGAGAATACCGGCAACCAAGTGTCCTACACTTTGAAATACAATCCAGAAAAAGTCTCATATGAAGACTTTGCCGCCATGGTGAAGAAGTACCAACCACTCATTCGTGTTTGTTCGGTAATGCCTCAACAAGATGCCACAGCGTATGAGTATCAGCCAGAGGAACCGATTACGGGCACGAAGTTCATGGAAATTATCCGCGAAATCGAACGCGACGGGGAGCTCTTTGAAGATATTGATGTTGAGCACTTGAAGTGTGAGAGCGGAGCGTGTCCTATTTAAAAAATAACAGAATTGATAGGGTCAGATCCTCTCTTATAAGGACGTTAACCATAAAAATAGCCGAGTGAATTTCCCACTCGGCTATTTTTTGCAGAAAGGATCTGACCCTCATTCTTATCTGCGATACAATACACCTACTGTGCACACATTCACCCGCTGGATAGGTACCGGGATTATTGGTCTTTTCTTATTCCTTTTAGTAGGAAGTTCTGGCAGTGTGCAGTGGCAGGTTCAGGCGCAAGAGGCTGAACAGGCGAGTGCAGGGGGTGGATCAGTCGGTCCACACGAAGCCGGAAATCTTCCGAATATTCAAGATAAAGTGGCTGGTCAGCCAATGGTAGTTATCATTCGGGCTGACAATCCAGTAGAAACTTGGATAAGCACCATATCTCGGTATTCTAGTGCAAATCCTTTAGTGATTCGTATTACTGGCGTTCAAGACGGAATGACCACAGATCAAGCCAGAGAGGTCGCCAATAAAGTAAATCAACTAGCCAACATAACTCCTGATCAAACTATTGTTGTTTTCGGAAACGAGCTGAATAACTTAGAGCATGAGTGGAAAAATCCCGGAATTGATCTGTCGGTAGCCGGAAGTCGATATGCGCCGCTTTTTCTGGAGTTTCAAAATGTCTTGAGTGAACACTTTCGGGCTGCTGCTTCACCACTCGATACGTACAATGGAGATTACCCTTGGGAAGATTTTTTAGCTGGAGCTTTAGTAGCGTACCAATCAGCGGAAGCGACCGTGGCGAATGCCTACGAAATTCCGCGCATTGGTCGCGATGTACAAAGTGTGATTACGCTTGTAGAGGGGGCTACGGGTAAATCTATCGATTTCCTCACTGAGTACGGATATGATCCTGAAGCAACATTAGAAGAAAACGTCAACTTCCTGCGCGAAAACAGTCCGCCCAATGGACTCCAAGCTTCCACGCTTGTGCCGAACAAATGTGGCGACCGAGAATTCAGCACCAGCGGACTGACCGAAGACCCATGGCTTTACTATGTCGACGGCGAAGTCTACAACAAAGAAGGCGTCAAAGTCATCATCGGCGAAGGCAATAGCTGTGATGGTTCAGAGGAATACACCGCTCTCGATCCAGTTTTGATTTTCCCTCGTACCGACCGCGAATCCGCCCAGCAAGGCCCAACAGACCAAAGCAGTGAAGATGCCCTGTGGCGTCGGTATTTAGCGAACACGCAAGTATATTGTTCGCCACGGCAACTCTATCTTTCCACTGAAGCCAATAATATTGACATGACTCAGTGCCAAGAATCTGGCAATTTAGGACCAAATGGAAATGGTGGCGATACTGCTGGTGACGGAGTCTGTGGTCCATTCGAGTTCCCGGTAGTCGATACCACCTCAACCACAAACGTCCAAACCATCACCTTCCCCTTATTCCGCGATGATGGCGGCAGTATCAGCGTGGAAGCCGACCTTTCGCGGGTCGATCCAAATGACACGTTTGCTGAAGCCGCTCGCCGCAACTCCCGACCAGAGTATGCGCCACAATTTTACTTAACCACGCCAGAAACCCAGTGTGTAAACGCGGTTCGCTATGCCAACTATGTGGAAGAGTCTTGTAACTTCTTCTTTGAAGCCCAACCCGGTAGCGAAGGCGACGGCACCTGTGGTGGTGATATTCCGGTAACTCTCGCCAGTGGCACAGAAACCAGTGTTTTGCAGTTGCGGGACGATGTTTTAAATGACGAGTCCGTTTGTAGCACCTTTAATCCTTCCGACGAAGACAGTCAGCTCACTCAGGCGGTGCGCGCCATTCAACCGCACACCCCGCGCATATTCAAAATGGGATTTGT
This sequence comes from uncultured Pseudomonadales bacterium, assembly GCA_964447905.1. Classification (GTDB taxonomy): domain Bacteria; phylum Patescibacteriota; class Microgenomatia; order UBA1400; family UBA1396; genus JAJOJK01. The sequence goes on from CAYUUK010000003.1 coordinate 61,060, forward strand.
GGTGCAGCACACGCATGCTTCAGATGAAAATATTCCTTTAATTCACCAGTTCCAAAACAGCTTGGCAGATGTGCAGAAGATTATTAACTGGTTTACCGGTCAAGATGCGAACGGCGAAGGTGTCGCTCAAATCGATGCCAAAGCTGGTGAAAAGCTCGATATCATTCCTGTGTGGTACCACGTGGGCATGGCGGCTTCCTACTTTGACTCGGCCCAAGGTCGACGCTCCTATAATATTAATCCCGACCAACCAGAAGATGTGGCCACAAGTGGGGACTTTGGTATGTTTACCGGTCCATTGTGGCAAAACTACTTGCCCGCCATGCAGCCTCAACACCAACAATTTTTAGCCAATACGTTCCAAAATTATGTGATCGGTAACAACGATCTCATGCAGTATATGGCAAATCACTTCCAGAATATGCCGAGCGACATTCGCGACAAGCTATATTTTACCAACGAAAAAGTCGCCGAGTTAACAAACAAAGAATCCGGTTGGGAAGTGGCTGCCTACGATAAAACTTCCTACGAACCTGGCGAGTGGGGTTTCCCCCTCCCATGTTTACCGAGCACCGAAAGTGGTGGTACCAATGACGCCTGTTTCTGTTTTGGTGACGGTGAAGGCGAGCAGTGTGTAAACCAAACTCGTGCAGAGCTCGCTCAGTATTTCCCTGGTACCTATCAGCCATCGGAAACATATCTCGATGCGCTGCGTCGACAGATTGTGTATCGCATTAACGCTGGTGTGCAGTCGACGTTCCGATCTCCGCAAGGAATCACTGATCCAGACACTGGTTTGAGCTGGGTAGATGGTTCTCTTTCTATGCGTAACTTTTCCGGCGGTGATCTCGAGATTTGTGCGCTTGATCAAGAAAACCTGCGTCATGGATATCAAGAAGAAGTGGCCCAGATTGGATCCAGAGGACAGCAAACTGAGCAGCCAGAGGATGCTGAAAGCGATGCCCCTTGGTATTCATTTGTGACGGAACTGCGTTCCAAAGTCATGGGCTGGGGTGGTAGAGACTATATGGCTGGTCGTGGTCGACCAGTTGACATGAAGAAAGAGCAGGTGGATGTGACCTATCTCATCCTGCCTGATGACGCCATGAAAATCGGCATTATGCAGAATACCTTACTGCAAATGTTTATGATTCCAGAAAACTACAATGCGCTCATCAACGGCGACAGTGATATCTTGCCGGTGAGGGAAATGTGGGCTGCTGAAGGTGTAGAAGAAGGCCAAGGATTTGATCCGATCGTTTCTGCTCACTTGCGTGTAAATGGCGTTGATCGCCAAGTCTCTGCCGAGGCAGAAGGCTACGTGCAAGTACAAGGAGTGGTGTACCAAGTAGTGTGTGAAGGCGAGAGCTGTTCTTGCCAAGGTGATGGTGTGGGTGACGGAAACTTGCGCTGGTTGCCCAAAGACGATGTACCAGAAGATACTCTGGCGAGCCCAGAAAACGGCTGTATCGGTCTTGAGATTGTGCAAGAAAACTTTGTCGGGGTGCGGGGTGATATCCCAGGAAACACACCAGATGAGCGCCCTGAATCACCTGGACAACTCTTTGCCCTGTTTGAGTACATTCGCCGCATGGCCTTTACTCCGCTGCATATGCAGGCGTACACCGAGTATCCTGGCCTGGAAGAGTTTTACGCTGGAGGAGCCAATGCTCAGGCCCAGTCTGATGCTTTGAATCGTTTACGCAACCAGACCCCTGGCCAGTGTGCCTATCAACCACGCGAAATCGACGTGCAATCTGAATACGGTTACAGCTCAGATTTGCGCAATCCAGCCAATGATCCATTCCGAGAAGATATTTGTAGCGTGGCAGGGGCTACGGGAGTTCCAGGTGAATACCTGCGCGCTATCTTAGAGATTGAAGCCAGTCCATTCTTGCGCGCTGTGCGGGGAGCGGGTCGAGGAGAGTACAATCCAACAGCGACCTCATTTGTGTGTGGCGCGAACCGCTATGGTGCTGTTGGTCCCATGAACCTCATTATTGGTGAGTGTTCAACTGAGCCATCCACGCAAGGTTTTTCCAACGCACCAAATAGCCTCGATCCAGATTTATGTACAATCTCTGGTTCTATGACCGCAGCAGCCGGCTTAATCCAAGGACATCAGAGTCTAGTGAGTGTTTCTCCTTCTTTAAACAGAAATGCGTATTTTGCAGCTTTGGCAGAGCGCTACTTGGGAGTCGGGAGCTGTGGCTCACTTGACGATCCCAACGATGGCCCAGAAGCCTACGCCGGTGGACCCGACTACTGTGCCTACGTGGCTGGTATGGCCACGGGCAAATTTGCTGGGTACTGTAGATAAGGCCAGACCCTTAGGCCTATAATTCTGTTGCAATATACATTCGTATGTGGAATCAAATACATAATTGGTTGCAGGAGCGAGCTCAGCAGCAAATTGCGCAGCAAGTGATAGCCCCTATTGAACCAATCGATATTATCAGAGGTGACTGTTTAGCCGAGCACGATGTGCTTGCGCAGGTAGATGTCTTGCGCGAAAACTCCGTGATTGATACGCAACTGGCCAGTGATCTTGGGCTGTACAAGCCAGAAACAGTGAATGAACGCAAAGAGATGAGCTTGCCATCTGGTCAAAAAAAACTCGTCGATGTGATTACTGTAGCGTTTACGATTGCTGGCAAAGAGCGAAGCTCTCGCTGGCTGGTGCTCGATAAGAGTGATGATCTGCATTTGGTAACACTCGGAAAACGTGACGTCGAGGACTTATATATCTATGTCCAGCCAACTCAATAATACTTCTAGCAGTAATATTCCCGGTGTCGGTGCTCAGTCTCGAAAAGTGGCTGTTGGCCTCTCTGGTGGTGTAGATTCGTCGGTTTCAGCGCATCGTCTGGTGGAAGCCGGCCATGAGGTGACCGGCGTCTTTTTAGAGTGCTGGCGCGCCCCTGGTTGCCGGGCGGAGGAAGATCGCAAAGATGCCCTGAATGTGGCTCTAGAACTCGGCATTCCGTTTCAAGTTTTGGATTTCAAGCAGGCCTATCGTGATCGCGTTGTAGAAATTTTCTTTGAAGACTACAAACGTGGTTTAACTCCCAATCCTGACATCTGGTGTAATACCGAAATAAAATTCGGCCTCTTTTATGACTGGGCCATGGAGCAAGGTTTTGACGCGATTGCCACCGGCCACTACGCGCAGATTTACGAAAAAGACGGCCGAAACGTGTTAGCTCGCGGCAAAGACCGCAAGAAAGACCAAACTATTTTTCTACACCGTTTAGCGCAAGAACAGCTCGATCACGTTGTGTTTCCTATTGGTGACTTAGAGAAGAGCGAAGTCCGCGCCGAAGCGCACGAGCGTGGCATTATTGTGGCCGATAAACCAGATTCGCAAGGAATTTGTTTTATTGGTGACATTGACGTCCGCGACTTTTTGCGCGAGCGCCTCGGTGAAAAGCCTGGTGATGTCTTGGATACCGAAGGAAATGTAGTTGGTCGCCATCAAGGCGTGTGGTTTTACACCATTGGCCAGCGCCACGGATTTGAGTTGTTTCCCAAAATTCATACCGCTCGCCAAGAGTGGAAGCATGTTTTGCCACCGCTCTATGTGATCTCTAAAGACGCCGATGCCAACACGATTACTGTCGGCTACGGAGCCGAAACGCTCGAAAATGAAGTGCTGGTGCGCGACGTGTTTGTGCGCGATCCAGAGGTTGAATCCCGTTGGCGCTCGCAAGATGAGTTCCCCGTAGCCGTGCGGATTCGCCATGGTGGGAAAACGCTCGCGGCCACGTTTTCTTGGGAAAGCAAAGAGAAAGCAACTGCCAAAATCACTCTAGAGGAGGCTCAGCGGGGAGTTGCCCCTGGCCAAGCCCTGGTTTTGTATGATGCTGAGGATCCAGAGGTGTGTGTGGGTGGAGCGTATATTTGCTGATTTCATGATATAATTTGCATATGATTGCACAAGAAAAAATTGACCAGATTGGTGAGTTATACCAGCAGACAGTAAAAACTGCCGAAGCGGCAGGTGAAGACAGTGATTACTGTTTTATTCCTTGGCTTCTGGTAACTCGTGAAGCCACTGATCAAGATGGGGTGAGCCCAGAGGGTAGTTTATCTGATTTAGACCCCTCCGAAAGTGAAATACGTTTAAATTCTTAGTGTGCTTAATTACAGATATCTTTGAGGAATTTTTATATGCCTGATAATCATCGTGAAACCCCACCTTTTTATGATCCTTAAACAGGTTCTTCTGAACCGTTACATCCACTTCACGACCCAGAAGAAGATATTGCCACAGAAGAAGTGAAAACTTGGCAAGATTTTTTTGGTGAAAATACACAAGCGTTTCAAGATTTTTTGGAAGTAGCTACTTTTTATAAGCTGAAAGAGAAAAAAAGAGGTTGTTTTTACGCTCTTTTAGAATTTCTTCGTAGTAAAATTTTACGAAAAGAACAATTTGATACTCAAAATATTATAATCCCTACACGTCTATTTGAAGAAATGGCCAAGAGATGGAACGATCTTTCACCAGAAGAGCAGCAAAGAAGAATTCAAGAGCTACGTTCTGATCAAACAGTTAATGATGCTGTAAATGATCTGGTGAAGCAAATTAGAGACCGTCGAAATACTATGGGGAATCAATCAAATGATGCGCCTGACGACACTCGTTTTACATAGGAAAAGCGGAATTAAAAACTCCGTGCTTGACACCTCTATAAGATTTGGTAATATACATATCTACGAGCCAAGGTCTCAGTGACCGGCACCACACTGTATCGGTGTCGCGAGAGAAACCAGACTCGGTTCCAATTGAGTTCTTTTGAACAACTGAACACCGATGTTGGAAGGCACTGCCAAAGCTGGAAACAGCAATGTAGATGCCGATTTCATATTGTTCTTGAACAAGTAAAGACTCGTCAATTCAAATGATTTATTTCATTATGAAAAAACAAACGTGAATATATTTTTCCAGATATATTCATAGCTTTCAATAACAACGAAATCGAGACATAGCATCTCGATTTACAATTTTTGATAACAAACAGTATACGGACTGGCAGGATGCATTGGGTTTTGCATTCTGCACAATCTGTGTCAGAATCATTTTCCGTTATTTTTTTGAGAATTTGATCCTGGTTCAGGATGAACGCTGGCGGTGTGCCTAAGGCATGCAAGTCGAACGAGCAATCTTCCTCTTCGGAGGAAGTGCGCTAGTGGCAGACGGGTGAGTAACGCGTAGGAATCTACCGAGTAGTGGGGAATAGCTGGCCGAAAGGCCAATTAATACCGCATACTCCCTTCGGGGAAAAGACTTCGGTCGCTATTTGAGGAGCCTGCGTCCTATCAGCTTGTTGGTGAGGTAATGGCTTACCAAGGCAATGACGGGTAGCCGGTGTGAGAGCACGACCGGCCACAAGGTTACTGAGACACGGAACCTACATCTACGGATGGCAGCAACCGGGAATATTGCGCAATGGGCGAAAGCCTGACGCAGCGACACCGCGTGTGGGAAGACGCTTTTCGGAGTGTAAACCACTGTGGCAGGGGAACAAGATCTGAGGGTACCCTGCTAGAAAGCACCTGCTAACTACGTGCCAGAAGCCTCGGTAATACGTAGGGTGCAAGCGTTATCCGGAGTTATTGGGCGTAAAGCGTTACGTCGGCGGGTTGGTAAGTGATAGGTCTAAGCCTGGGGCTCAACTCCAGAAAGGCCTGTCATACTGCTAGCCTTGAGGATGTCAGAGGGAACTGGAACTCTCGGTGGAGGGGTGAAATCCGTAGATATCGAGAGGAACGCCAAGGGTGAAGACAGGTTCCTGGGGCATTCCTGACGCTCATGTACGACAGCTTGGGTAGCAAAGCGGATTAGAGACCCGTGTAGTCCGAGCCGTAAACGCTGGATACTAGCTGTTCCTCCCTTGAGGAGGAGTGGCGCAAGCTAACGCGTTAAGTATCCCGCCTGGGGAGTACGACCGCAAGGTTAAAACTCAAAGGAATTGACGGGGGAGCGCACAACCGGTGGAGCATGTGGTTTAATTCGATACAAAGCGAAAAACCTTACCCAGACTTGACATATAGCTGCAAGCTTTTGGAAACAAGAGCCTTCTACGAGAGTGCTATACAGGTGCTGCATGGCTGTCGTCAGCTCGTGTCGTGAGACGTCCGCTTAAGTGCGGTAACGAGCGCAACCCCTGTCCTCTGTTGCAAATCAGGGGAGACTGCCTTACTTTCAGTGAGGAGGAAGGAGGGGACGACGTCAAGTCAGCATGGCCCTTATGTCTGGGGCTACACACATCCTACAATGGGAAGGACAACGGGTCGCGACCAGGTAACTGTGAGCCAATCCTAATAAACCTTTCCTCAGTTCGGATTGAGGGCTGCAATTCGCCCTCATGAAGCCGGAATCGGTAGTAATCGCAGGTCAGAAGACTGCGGTGAATACGTTCTCGCTCCTTGTACACACTGCCCGTCAAGCCAGCAAAGTTGGCAGCGCCCGAAGCGGGTGACCATAACTCGCAAGAGAGTGGCCCCTCTACGGTGAGGTCAGCGATGAGGACTAAGTCGTAACAAGGTAGGCGTTCTGGAAGGAGCGCCTGGATTACCTCCTTTCTAAGGAGTGTCGGTATGAGTCTCACGCCTCATTCCGGATTACGAGCAATCGTAACAAAACTCTGAAGTCCTGTGGACATATGTGCCCAGGCCTTCCTGCCAGTCCGCATGTTGTTTGTGTCAAAAACCCAAAAAGAGTCTTTACAAGAACAGATGACAAAAGAACCGCCAAAAGGCGGTTTTTTTGCAGGTGCTGGTTTAGGTCTCCCCTACGGTTGAATTACCTCAAGAAGGGGAAACCTAGGTTTCCCCTTCTTGAGATGTTTCTTTAGTAGGGTTCCCCTACAGAAATTATTTTCTAAAAACCTCAATCAAAAAACTCACATGCTCACTCAATGGTTTTCCAATTAATTCTGCTCCGTGCTCCATATCTTCTCTTGGAACATTGGCGGCAAAGGCACTAGCTTTCATTTTCTTTTTTACTGATGACCATTTCATGTCAGAAAATCCATTCGGACGAATTTTTGCTACGGCATCGAGAAAGCCGGATAGTTCATCACAAGCAAATAGATATTTTTGGATACTGGTTTCCGGTTGTTTTCCAGTGCGCTCGGGTGCATGAGCACGAATAGCATCTAGAATTTCTGGAGTAATGTCGTATTGAGGCAAAATTTCGTCACAGGCCTTGTTAGGGTGTTCATCTGGGTATTTTTCCCAATCCAGATCATGAAGTAAACCAGCAATATACCAATCATCCGTATTCTGACTGAGTGTTTCGGCATAAGCTTCCATGGCTTGAGCAACCATTTGGCAGTGCTTTCGAAGGGCTTCGTTTTCAATGTATTCAATGAGCAGTGATGTGGCTTGTTCTCGAGTCATAGGGGCAGTATACCAAGTCTACTGAGTGAGTCGAGCGTGGAGATCGAGCGCGTTTTTGAAGGCTTCGTCCATATTGAAGTATTTGTAGTTGGCGAGTCTACCGACGAAGTAGATGCCTTCGGCTTCTTTTTGTTTGGCGAGTGCTTGGTAACGAGAGAAAAGTATTTGATTGCGTGGATTGGGAACAGGATAGTAGGGTTCCCCTTGCCATGTTGGGAATTCAGTAACAACAGTAGTTTGCTGTACCGGTGGAGATTGCATAAAGTGTTTGTACTCAACAATGCGAGTAAAATAGCTAGCTTGTGGATGATTGACTACAGCGGCGGGTTGATAGTATTTTGCGCCGAAATCAGTGGACTCAAAGCGGAGTGAGCGATACTGCAACGGTTCAAGATGACTTGCAAAGTATTGGTCAATTCGGCCGGTGAAGAAGAGCCTTTCGTAGCCTTTCAACTGTGGCTGGAGAGCAAAGAAATCCTCACCAGTAATGACATGGATATTGGGGTGATCAAGCATCTTTTCAAAAAGGGCAGTATACCCATTAAGTGGGAGCGCTTGGTAGGTATCGGTAAAGTAGCGCGAGTCAAAAGAGTTTCGTACTGGAATGCGAGCAAGTACTGTCGAATCGAGCAGGGCAGGTTCTTGGTCCCACTGCTTTTTGGTATAGTTGCGAAACATTTTTTCGTAGAGTGCTCGACCGACTCGACTCAGAGCCATTTCTTCGCTGTTTTGCGGTGCTGCAAAGAAAACTTGATTTTTTTCTAGCCAAGCATCCATTTCTTCAGAAGTTTCAATGCGTAAATTGAAGAGAGTGTTTACGGTATTTATATTTACTGGCACGGGGATAAGGTGCCCATCTACCGCACTTAATACCTTGTGTTCGTAGGGATACCAATCAGAAAACTTTTGCACATAGTTCCAGACAGTGTCGTTATTTGTATGGAAAATATGAGCGCCGTATTTTCCAATGCGAACGCCGTTTGTATGCATGAAGTCATAGCAATTGCCACCAAGATGATCTCGTTTTTCGATGACGAGAACTTTTTTATTTTGTTGGTCTGCAAAGCGTTCAGCGATTGTAGCTCCGCTAATGCCTGCTCCGACAACGATGATGTCGTAAGAGTCCATGATGGTATTGTAGTCTATTCTGTTTTTTGTGGTTTATGCTTACGATTTTAGGAAATTATGATACAATCAGTATCTCTTACTCTCGAGGGTATAGCTCAGTTGGTTAGAGCGCAGTCCTGATAAGACTGAGGTCCCTGGTTCGAGTCCAGGTACCCTCACCCAGAAAATAGGGAGTATTTCCTATCCACATGTTGAAAATTTTTGCATTGCTTAGGGATGTCGAAGAATGTGGTACTCACCACATGATGAGACAGGGTGCCCTGCGCAATGGAAAAGTTTTCAACATGAGGGCCCATAGCTCAGCTGGTAGAGCGCATCATTTGCAATGATGAGGTCAGGGGTTCGAACCCCCTTGGGTCCACAACTCGATCGCGACTCTAAAAAAAAGAAGTGCATAATGCGTGCACCTCTTTTTTTATATATTTTTACACTTTGTACTGTAACTCTTAGAAAACGTGCCATAAAAAAAGAGCGCCTCTTAGGCGCTCCTTTTTTTTGTTTATCGCTTTGGTTTAGACTCCACGCTTCAGGAAGAAGAAGAGTCCGACTCCCATGAGTCCGAATCCGGTGACTGCGAGGGCGACTGTGTTCTCAACAGTACCTGCGGTTGGCAGTTCGGTCACTGGTGTTGGCGCTGGAGTTGCGTTTACAGCTACGTCACACACACAGTTGGTCTTTTCGGTACATGCGGTGTTGCGACAGCTGCCACCGTTACAGACCAGTCCAGAGGCACAATCCGCGTTGCTGTTACAGCTGTTGTTACAGCCTGCTAACGGGGTTGGCGTAGCAGTTGGGGCTGGTGTAGGTGTCGGACAGGTACAGTCGGTTTCACCGGTACAGGAGCTGTTTCGACACATGTTTCCGCTACAGATCAAGCCGTCAGCACAGTCGGAGTTTTCATCACAACTGTTGTTACAGCTGGCTGGAGGCGTTGGAGTTGGGCCAGGACAGGTACAGTCTGTCTCGCCAGTACACTCACTGTTTCGACACATGTTACCGCTACAGATTAAGCCGTTGCCACAATCTGAGTCTTCGTTACAGCTATTGTTACAGCTGGCCGGGGTTGGTGTCGGGGTAGGAGTGGGGGTTGGACAGAGACAGTCTGCCTCAGCACTACACTCTGGGTTACGACACATGCCGTCTTCGGTACAGGTCAAGCCATCACCACAGTCTGCGTCGGTGACACATGACTCGCTACAGCTCGCCGGAGGTGTTGGCGTAGGTGTCGGAGTAGGCGTAGGAGGACGAGGTGTACTTGGTGGGTTCGTTGGTGGGTTGGTTGGAGCCGGAGGCTGTCCACCACCGCCACCACTACAGGAGCTGTTAAAGATAGTGAACTCACCACAGAGTTGACCGTCACGGGTACCACCGACACACACTTGGTCGATTTGACCACAGCTACCGGCGTGTGCAGCCGCTGAAGTGCGATCGGAGAAGCGTTGTCCGTTTTCTTCACAGACAAGAGCTCCATTGCTTGTTGGAGAGGTGCTTAGGCTATTACAGCTAAATCCAATCCAGCCAGAACAGCTTCCGCCGCCTGGACAGAGTTGCTCTTCTGTTTGACCAGAGTCTTCACAGCGTTGGTTGCCAGCTACACCCTGACAAACGGCGCTACCACAACAGTTGTTGCCGGCGCTGCCGCCACAGGTTTCACCTGCAGGGATACACTGGCCGCCGCCAGTTTGTCCACACTCAATTTGGGCACGTCCACACACTGATTGTCCATTAATTACACCATTATAAAAACAGCGGAAACAGAGTCCGCCATCTGAGATAGTATCGCCAGAGCTCTTACCTACACAGCCGGTTGCAGACCCGGCGTTACAGAGTTGGCCTTCGTACGAAGCCTGCTGACGCAAGTCTTGGGCTTGTTGAGAAAGGTACACAACTACACCGGCACCAATACCGATAACAATTAAAAGAACGGCGGCAATAATCATGCCGGCACGCTTCTTGAGGAACTTTTGCCACTGAGGCATACCGCCACCGCGAGAACTACCACCTGCTGGAGGAGGAGTAGTGCCAGGTTGATTCATAGACTGAATCTGAGACACGACATTTGGTTGCGGGTTGGTTTGAGAGGGCAGATCTTGTTCCATATTTTTCCTGTATCAATAATGGCAAAGTTTTACAGAAAAGACAAGCGAGAGTTTTTTGGGTTTTTACTGAGATCAAAGGAGAGTTTTTATGTAAGAGAAAATATCCATTGTACTAAAAATGTGTTCATATTAGTTTTTGAGAGATTTTTTCTGTGCCATGAAAGAGAGAGAGTGATACACTTGTCTGGAGTTATGCAAAAAATAGTACAAAAATCGTTTCAGCGCTGGGTCCAGTTTATTTTGGCCATGACGGAACGAGAAATTAAAGCACGTTACAAAAATGCTGTGCTTGGGTTTTTGTGGATTGTAATTAATCCGCTTTTGCAAATGATTGTTATCGGTGTGGTTTTTCAGTACTTTGTACCTTTAGAGATTGAAAACTACTTTCTCTTTTTGTTTCCAGCTCTTTTGATATGGAACTTTTTTTCTTATACGGTTAGTAAGGTAACTCCGTCGTTCTACTATGAACGTTCTCTTATCAAGAAAGCTCAGTTTCCCAGGGAGGCCATTCCTTTATCATTAGTTTTTTCGAACTTTTTTAATCTTCTGATTGCTTTGTTTCTTTTTATTTTGGTGATGATTTGGGTAGAGTGGGGGAGTTTAGGTGTATTTTTACCTCGACTTTTGTGGTTAATCCCAATACTTTTTACTAGCGTAATTTTGACAATTTCTCTTTCTTTGTTGGCCGCAACACTCAATGTTTTTTGGAGAGATGTTGCTTTTATTGTTCAAGCCATAATGCCTTTGTGGTTTTATGCTACTCCAGTGGTATATACAATGAGTATTTTCCCAGAACACTTTCGGCAATTGTTAACACTTAATCCCATGGTTGTCCCAGTCGTAGTGAGTCAGTATGCGTTTACTGGCAGATCGTTGGCTTACATTGATGCAAAGAGTATTCTTTGGCATATTGGAATGGTTTTTGGCTTCTTTGCTTTCTCTATTTTTGTGTACTCAAAACGAAATAAATATTTTGATGATTGGCTATGAAAAAGAAAAAGCAAAAACAGCGACCAGTTATTTCATTGCAAGATGTGACAAAAGTCTACGGTTTGCGACATGAAAAACCAACTTTGGTGGAGTCACTTTTTCAATGGCAAAAGCGAGAAGAATTTATTGCCCTAAACGAAGTTTCTTTAGACGTTTTTGCTGGTGAAAAAATAGGTCTTGTTGGGAAGAATGGTTCCGGAAAAACGACTCTGATTAAAACAATTGCTGGTATTTCAACTCCAACTTCTGGTTCTCTTAAAGTGCACGGAACAGTGGTTTCCATGATTGATGTAACAGCGGGGTTTCATATGGACCTGACTGGATACGATAATTTGTATCTGAATGGTTTGGTTATTGGTATGACTAAAGCAGAGATAGAAGCGCATCGTGATGCAATTATTTCATTTGCGGATATTGGAGATTTTATTTATTCACCACTTCATACCTATTCAGAAGGCATGAAACTTCGCTTAGGTATTGCTATTGCCTTACATTCTCATCCTGATATTTTGTTGTTAGATGAAGTTATTGTTGCCGGAGACGTAGAGTTTCAGAAGAAAAGCATGAAAGCGGTTGATGATTTAGTTCGCTCTAACACAACTCTTATTATGGTGAGTCACTGGATGGATTTTCTTCGTAATAACTGCGATCGTTTTATTCATTTGGAGAATGGTGTGATCAAAAAACAGGGTGGAGTGGCTGTTTTAGACGGATATATGGAAGCATAAAGTAATTAAAATGAAAAAGCGCGTCAAATTTTATACACCAGAAATAAGTTTTGAAAGCAATCTAGGCGGAATTGCAACTTTTTATACTCATTTGGGAAAACTTGTTTCTCAAGAATGTGAAGTAGAAGTAGTTACACTTTCTCAAAATACATATTCTCGTCGATACTATCGTGACAATATATCAGTGGTAAGTTTAGGGAAAAGAACTGATGTCAATTGGGTAAACATTGTTTTACAAGCGAACAGGTTTCTTTTTTCACTTTTTCCAGGAGTAATGTTGTTTTTTGAAGAGAATATTCGTTTTTTTACTTATTACTGGCAGCATGATCGAGAGCAATCCTTTATTTTTCATACGCACGTATATAACGCAGCCACTTTTTTCCTTGTTTTTTTGCGACGCAGGCAATCCGTTTTACATTTACATGGTCCCTCTTTTCTAATTAACGCGAATGACGGAAAGAATCTTTTTCGAAAGTGGTGTGAGCGTATTCTCATTGCACATTGTCCAAGTACTCACAGAATAATTGCTTGTAGTGAAAATTTGCGTACTAATATTAGAGAATCACTGTCTGTTTCTCCAGACATAGAAGTTATTGAAAATCCTTTTTATCCTGAGATGGAAGCAAAGCATAATTCTTCTCAGAAAGAAAAAGCTATCCTGTTTTGGGGAAGTTTCCAAACGCGTAAAAATGTTCAGGCTGTCATAAGAATCTATCAACAAATAAGTCTTACTTTTCCAGAAATAAAACTCGTTTTGATTGGTGGAGATATAGCTTCTCTTTCGCTAGAACATCAAATGTTTTGCACAGAAAATAAGAATGCTTTGGTTTACCCTTATATAGAAGATCGTGTTTCACTGCTTACCCTTTTGAGAAGATATGTCGGAGTAGCGATCTTTCCTTCGCTCTACGAACCTTTTGGCTATGTGGCTTTAGAGAGCACATCACTTGGTTATGAGACTGCTATAAGCCCCGCCTTTCAGGCTAATTTTTTTAAAAAACATGCTGATTTTTTTCTTTTGCTTACAGAAAATAAGAAAGATGTAGATATGATTACTGCCTCTTTACAGCGAAGGCAAAAAAGTTCTTCAGAACGAAAATGGGAATCCATTCTTAAAGAGCATAATCAAAATATTTTGAAATCATATAAAAATATGTATAAAGAAATGAGTTCCTCATGAAAGAGAAGAAGAAAACAATTCTTTTTACTCTTGATACTTTTCATATTGGTGGTGTGACGGGCTTTGTTCGTTGGTATGCCAAGGCACTGATAAAAAAAGGTAATGAGGTTGTGATTGTAGGATGTGAAGATAACTTGGAGGATCCTGAAGCGTTTTTTGAAGGGTCAACTGTTGTTGTGATTCCACGAACTTTTGAGTATTCTTTGCTAAGAAAATTTGTAACTTTTTTTCACTATCGTCGGGCATTAAAACAGATTTATAAAAAGTATCCGAACTTGAGCCATGTTCATTTCAGTATTACTTGGTCCACTTTATTTGCTTTGAGTTGTCGAGACACTTGGCGTAAAAACAGAGTTATTACTTTTTATGGCGCCTATGATTTAGAAGCGCAGAGTTCTGGAGAGAAAAATGCCCTCCGTTCTTGGGTAAGAAAGATATTACATGCAGTTACTTTGTGGAGTTCTCATACTATCGTTACATTTAGTGAATACTCTAAGCAGCTGATTGCAAGTCATTTTTCGAGTGAGTTAGAAAATAGAGTTGCTATTATCCCCGGTATGGTTGAAAACGTTTCTTGTTTTTGGAAAGATTCTTCGTTGGAAAAAGAAGTTTCTCTTGTTAATTTTGGTCGAGCAGAGCACAGAAAAGGTATTGATCTTTTGATACAAGCAGCGCAAAAAGTTCAAGAAGCTGGATGGAAAGTACGCCTCTCTATTGCTTCTCCTTATGAATATTATTTGTATACTCCTGATATTTTGAAAGCATATCAAGAGTCGAATTTATTTTTTGAGATTCAATTACTTCCTTCTGCCAATATGGAACAGAAACGGAAACTCTTGGCAAAAGCCGATCTATTCATTATGCCTTCTCGGCAGTTTGAAACTTTTGGGCTTACTATTCTTGAGGCTGTAGCAGTGGGAGTTCCAGTAATTGGAACTCCTGTCGGAGCAATTCCTGAAGTTTTGAATTCATTAGCACCTGGTTTTGTTTCTCATGAAGTGAGTGCGGACGCATTGGCAAAAAAAATACTGTGGTATTGCAATTTATCATTTTCTGCAAAAAGAGAGAAAATGCAAAGAATGCAAAAAAATCTTGTTAAAAAATATGCCTTAGAACAATTTGAAGAGGCGATTGAATCGCTTTATAGAGATTAAATCGACAGCGTGTTTAAAATAGCTTGTATTTTGTGTGACCAACTCTGTTTTTGTATTTTTTTGTAGTCTGTATTGGAGTGTTTTGTTTTGGTATTGATATTCGTCAATATCATTTTTTCCCAGTCCTGAGCTGATTTGGCTATGGAGACACTTGTGAAGCATTTGCTTGCTGGTAAAGGTGAAGATACGACTGGAATACCAATCGCTAAGTATTCAAGCAACTTCATTGGATAGGAATAGTAATTAAATTCATAGACTGGTTTATAAGGAAGTAAAGCAACCTGACACGAATGCAGGATTGTTTTAATGGTTTTTCGTGATTGTTTTGTGTAATGATATATATTTGGTTCTGAAAAAAAACTACTCCACTCATCAAGGCTTATTTGGTTCGGAATATTGGGATCATTGGCAATTGGACCCACAAAGACAAAAGAAACCTGTCGAAGTCTCCGGGCTACTTTTTGAAGAAGAGAGAGCTGAATTCGATTATTGATTTCACCTGTATAGACAGCAATAGGTGAACTTGGGAGTGAGATTGTAAGGGAATCAGTTTTTTGAGGTTGGAAAAAAAGATCGTCGATACCAGCTGGAATAAGATGAATTTCTTTCGTATTCTCTGATTTCAGTTTTTTTTGTAAGGCTGGTGAAATGCAAAAAACAAAATCACTATTTTGTATAAGGTGTTGTTGGTTTGTTTTCTGAAATGTGTGGTAGTCCACTATGTCATAGAGGAGAGTCCAATTGTGTTGTGCAGATTTTGTTGTCCATGAGAATTCTGGAAAGAAGTTCCAGAGGAGTGTTGTAGCAGGATGTAGGAGAAAATGGATCACTCTTGTATAAAAATAAAAAATTATTTTTTTGTTGAAGCCAGAAAATCGTGTTGGGAGTATTTTTATGAGCGGAAGAGAAAGTGTTTGTTTTTTTTGTTGAAGAAAATGAATCAAGTCTAGCCAAGATTTGTCTCGTATAATGTCGAGAGGAGAACAAAAACGATTCATTTGCAGAACTACGACTCGAAAAGATCGTTCGACCAATTGTTTTTGTGTCTGATCTATGAAATCACATATTTGGGAATCACTATATGCACTTGGAATGAATACTAAGCGAGTTTCACCTGCTATTCGTTTTTTGAAGCGATATCGAGAAAGTTTCCTAGTTGGTTGTTTTTTATTCATGCTTCTTTTTATTCCTAGCAATAAAATTCTTTTCTTTGCTGCCTTCGGATATTTTTGTTTACAGGTCTTGATCTCTCAGTCTGTTTTGCGGGCAGCAGTTATTTCTTTGTTTCCATTTTTATTTATGGTTGTCGGTCAGTCATATCATTACAGCGCTATACCAGCTGGAGAAGTATGGTCTCCAGAGTATCCAGATGGAAGAGTACTTTCTTTCTTTTTTTCGCCGCTATTTACGCTCTATCTAGTCAGTAGCATTTTGGTTATTGTACAGCTCTTCAAGCGCGGTTACAGAGATTTTCTTCCAAAGTCGAGTATACTTTTTTTTCTTGTAGTACTGGTACAAGTTTTCACGGCTGCTCAATCTCAATATAATCCGACTTTTTCTGTTTTATACTCTGTTTCTGGATTGGGCATACTTTCACTCACAGTGTTGTGGTATCACGAATGGAGAGAGTATTCCAAGCCGCAGAAGCGTGAATTTTTGTTGGTGCTCTCAACAGTGGTCGGTATGTGTTTGCTTTTTGAGGTGGGAATAGCTTTTGCACAATTTGTAACAACTTCTACACTGGGGCTTCTCATTGAGGAAAGCAAAAACTTACCAGTCTTTGGCTTGGGTGCTGATGAAAAAGGATGGAAATTCCGGCCGATAGGAACGAAATCTCATGCTAATATCTTGGCCTATTTTTTAGTGACACTTCTGGCTTCTTTTATTTCTCTGCGAGCCAGTGTCCAGGATATTTGGAAAGATACACTCGCTATGACAACTATTTTTCTGACTGTTTTTTTGCTTTTGCTCACACAGAGTCGTGCTGCGTACTTGGCTATTCTCTTTGCCGTAACAGTATTTGCTTTGAGGGAAAAGAGGAATTGGCAGAAAATGGTGAATGTTTTCTGGACATTTTGTAAAAAGAATGCCGTTCTTTTTCTCTTAGCAAGTACTCTCTTACTTTTAGTAGTGCCCGCTCGATTGTATTATTCACGGTATTCGTTTGTGCACAATGCTGGAGTAGAAACCAGGCAAAATTTACTCACAGAAGCGTTTGAGCTTATTCGACAAGAACCTCAAGGCGTAGGAAAAGGAATGTTTATTCCTGCGCTTTTTGATCATAGTCCGTCAGGGATTGTTCGCTATTTTGCTGAAGCAGTACATAATGGATTTGTATTATTTTTAGCAGAAAACGGAGTATTTGCTTTAATACTTGGTTTTTATGCTTATTTGTTGCTTTTTCGACATCTGCAAACACGTGTTTCGACCCAAACATACAGCTATTTATTGTTTGGTCTCGTGTCGACTTTAATAATTCCTCTGTTTCATCCCTTTGACGATTTTATAAATCCGTTTATTATGATAGCAATTGCAATGACGACGGCAGGATATGAAATTTAATTTTTCTGATATATACACAGTAGCTTTTACACATTTCAAAAAACTTCGGTTTATTGATTTATTAGGAATTGGTGTCTTTTTTGCAATTTTAGCAACAATGGCACTTTTCTTTCTTAGAAAAGCATCATATGTATATGTTGTTCTCCGTGTTTCAAATGATGAAAGTTTGCATTCTTTTTATGGTCACACTCCAGATTGGTATATAAATAAACTACAAGAAAGACCAGAAGAGAAGAGTGTGTTTGGTCGATTAGAACAACGAGTAGAAGACGTTTACTATTATCCATCAGCAGATCAAGTGAATACTGTTTTTGTTGTTATGAAGGTCAGCACCACTTATAACCAGCGATCGGGTCAATATACTTTTCAAGGTGTTCCCTTACTAGTTGGAAAATCTCAATCATTTCGTATTCGAGAACTGAGTGTTGAAGGGATAATCCATGATATTTACCCTCAAGAGAGTGAGATGAGAGAACGTGTGCCACTTATTGTAAATGCAAAGGCAATGATTCAATATAATGAAGTTATTCCCTATCCTGGAGGAATCCATTTTGAAGGTTTACTCAAGATCGTAAGTGAGCGATTATCTCCTGGTATGCAAGTTGTGAGAAGTGATGGTCAGCCTTACATAGAAGTACTAGAAGTACGACGGACTCCAGCTTTCAAAGAGTTTGTTACCACAAACGGACTCCGACAAGTTGTCGATTCAGAAAGAGAAAATGTGGAAATGACTTTGCGTGTTTGGGCTCAACCAACCAATGAAAAATATTTAGTGCGAGAGCAAGAACCTCTGTTTATTGGTGGAGGATTAGAAATGTACTTTGAGGAGTTTAGAGTCGGAACTCTTGTACAAAGTATTGAACCAGATGCTCAAAATCATTCACAGGAGTAAACAGTAAAAGCCTCTAGATGTTTTGAATTACAACAAGTGTCGAGTGTTTCTTGCAGTTCAATTTGGTAATCTTTTAGAGCGGGAACCACTTTTTCTTTCACATAAATGGTTTTAGGAAATTCTAATTGTTGGCAAATATTTGAGAGATCAGTGAAAGGGATTTCGTTTTCAGAATTTTCAACTTGGTTCAAAGTTTTTTCGAAATATTCTTTATCAGAAAATGATTTGTTTTTTTCTAGAGCTATCCATGATGGCCAGAGAAGAGTTTGGTTCCCATTGGGAACAAGTTGTATTTCTTGCACAAAAACAACTTGATCCTGGGTTGGAAGTGGTGAATACACCAATAAATAACTGGATAGATATGTGCCAACAATAAGTAATGCTGCGTTTCGATGTATCCATTTGGGTTTGAGATACATAAAAGTAAAAACAAATAAAGGAAATAACAGTGGGAGATGAGCTCTGGCAATCATAAAAGAAATACTTGGTACAAATTGGTGAAAAAAGAATCGATGAGAGAGAAATTCAGAAGCAAGTGAAACAAGTATTAAAACAATAAACGGAAGTATTCCAATGATAAAAAATTCTCTTTCTTTACACGGGAAAAATATTTTTTTCCGTCTAAGAAAAATACTACTCAGCCCAACAAAGAAGAGGAGAGTAGCCCAAAGAGGAAGTTTTTCTAGTGTAAAAAAGTCATCATTTATGCCGAGTAATGTTGTGTATACCTGGACAAGGGTTTCGAGAGATGGCTGAGGAATCCAGTTGGCTGCTGCTATTTTAATTTCTAAATTGGGAAAAAGCATAATTCCAAGATGCAGGATTGTCTGCATAAGGAGAGCTCCAGAACCGCCAATAAAAAGAAGTATTTTTTTGAGCATGTTGTCTGCTGTAAATGCAAAGAAAAGTAAAAAACCAAACGAAAGAAAAAGAAAAGGATATAAAGTGGCATTACCAAGAATACAGGTAACCATGAGTCCAACAAGGTAGATTTTTTTCTGCGGTTTTTTTCTATACAGTAGAAAAAAAGAAAGTGCTGTGGCAGCAAAGAGCGTTGCAAGGCTATACATGCGTAGTTGCCAGGAAATCTCAATGAACAATGGATTGAGAAAGAAAACGCTGGCCAAAAGACTCCTTCGAGGAAGAGAAATACCTATTCGATATAGGCTCCAGAAAAGAATGCTCAGTCCTACTAAGTGAGGAAGAAGACTCGTGATAATACGGGTGAAAAAGTGATTACTTGTAAAAGCGAGTGTCACTTTTAAAATAAAATAATACAGTCCAGGATGCGGCTCACCAGGCAGCTGAAAGAGCAGTTCAAATCCGGTGTATTGAGTGGCGAACAGGAATGAATAGATTTCATCGAGCCAGAGAGGTTTGTTTAGTAAGGCAATAAGCCGCATAACTATACCAATGCTTATGCTAGTGAAGAAAATGCCGTGCCAAAAAGGTTGAAGCGTGTGTTTTTTCATAGAGTTGTTTTGTCAAATACAGTAATGAGCTTTTGAGTTATTGTATGAGCTGAAAAATCCTGAGCAATTTTTTTGTTTGCCTGGTAGCTTATTGTACGCTTTTGGTCTGGAGATAAAGAATGAACTTCAAGTAGGTGGTTGGCAAAGTCTTGGTATTTTTTTGGGTCTGGAAGTAAAAAACCATTTTTCATATCGGTTATTACTTCATCTATACCACCAAGACGACTGGTAAGTGTTAAGAGACCCGTAGCCATAGCCTCTTTGATTACATTCGGGTGAACATCTCTAACGTTGTCAGAATCAATGACAGAGGGTAATACAAAAATATCGGACGTATGAAAGAGCTGGATCAGTTCAGGTGAATGAAAAAGAGCTCCAGTGAGAGTGACCTGCTGCTCTAAATTATGCTGCACAATGAATTGTTCAATTTTTTTTCGTTCTTCTCCGTCTCCTACAAGTGTGCAGTGAAATGGTATTTTTCTCTCGTGGAGAAGGCTCAGCGCTTTCAGTAAATGAATAAAACCTTTAGCTTCTGCCAAGCGCCCAACAGCAAGAATCTGTATTTTTTTTCGTTGAAAATTTCTTGAAGCAAAGGTGAAGAAATCCATATCAATTCCTGGGGAAGAAACAACAGTAAGTTTATCAACACACTTCTTCAAATGTGGGTAAGAGGAAAGTACATATGCACGGGAATATTCAGATTGAAAGATAGCAGTGTTGCTCTGTCGTATTTTTTCACTCAGCAGACTTTTTTTATGGAATAAGTAATACGTATGAAAAATACAAATCAGCGGGAGTTGGCAAAGTTCTTTCGTTGCGAGTGCGTAATGGAATGCCGAATCATGTTCATGTACGTACAGATGTGTGTGATTTTCTTGAAACACCTTTCTTGCTGTTGTTGGTGATTTAAGAAAAATACGAAAGTGCTCTAGAGAGTGTAGATGGAATCTCCAATGTGTCAGAAATTGAAAGTATCGCTTCGGGAAAGTGCGCAACCACCACCAGTGATTAAGGATAAGTGCCGGCAATGTAGCAGAAGAAAGAATTTTTGATGGCGCTGTATATTCAGGAAAAGAGAGTTTTGAATATTGAGTATGAACATGGTTCTTTTGACCCTCTTTTTCTCGAAAAATTGTTCCGCTGACTCCGTTTTCTTGAAGCTGTATAAGTTCATTTAAGACAAAGGTCTCGCTGAGCACCGGAAACTCGAAGATGAAAAATGCTATTTTCATAGTGATGAACTACAATACGACTAGAAACGTATGACTTCCTCTGTTTTCCCCAAGATATCATTGATTACTCCTTCCTACAATCAGGCTGAGTTTTTAGAAGCTACAATCAGGTCTGTTTTGTCACAAGAATACCCAAATCTGGAGTATATTGTGATCGATGGTGGGTCAACTGATGGGTCGGTGGAGATTCTGGAGAAGTACAGTGACCAACTCACGTATTGGCACAGTCAGCCAGATGATGGACAATCTGATGCCATAAATCAGGGCATGAACCAAGCTACAGGTGACATTCTTGGTTGGATTAACAGTGATGACGTATTACGACCAGGCTCGCTTCATTTGGTAGGTTCTGTTTTTCATACATTTTCGGACATTTCGTGGATAACAGGATTGCCAAACACAATTACTGCTGATGGATATGCTCAGTATATGGCTAGACCTCCATGGTATGTGCGCTCATTTTTACAACGAGGTTGGTATCATCGCAAGTTACTTGGGTTTGTGATGCAAGAGGGTTCGTTTTGGAGATCTGATCTTTGGAAAAAGGTTGGTTCAAAAATAGATGTTTCTTTACGATATTCCATGGATTATGATTTGTGGAAAAAATTTGCTCAATACTCAGAACTAACATTGGTGAATACTTGTTTAGCAAGTTATCGTCTCAACCCGCATCGAAAAAACAATGATGACCATGCAGAGTACTATGCTGAAATTGGTTCGCATACTGCTGAGTGGTTGTATTGGCCAGCAAAATATCTATGGCGACAAATAGTACAAGTAGCGCATAGACTGAAGATTCCGCCGCTAGTTTATTACTCGTTAGAATCAGATACTTGGCAGTATCGGCGATCACGATCTGAAGTAGAGTCTTTCCAACTCTTTCGCGAGTGACTGCCAAGAACGTTGTTTAGCCAGTATCTCAGCGTTTTTACCAAAGTGTTTTTGCAGTTTTACATCGGCGAGAAGGGACAGTGCTTTTTCGGCCATATCAGTTGGCGTTTCATCTGCGACAATTCCGACAGAGTAGCTGGTAAAGATCTTTGCAACCTCTCCGGTAGGGTTTGTTATGATCGGGCGTCCTGCCGCTAAATAGTCGCCAAGTTTGTTGGGGAATCGTCCACGATTGATTGAAGTATCTCTGTAGGGTAAGAGGAAAATATCTGCGGCGGCTAAATATGTGGATATATTTTTACGTTCCACAACTCCAGTCTGGAGGAGTGCATTTTTAATATTGGGATAGTGACTTATTTCTTTTTCAAGTTCAGCAAGTTTCGGTCCGATGAGTAGTAGGTGAGTATTTGAATTTTTCTCATGTATTTTGGCAAACGAATCGATTAGGAAATCAAAATCATAACTACTGGCATAGAGAAATGCCAAGAGAGAAATATTTTTAGAGATACTCAATTCTTTACGAGCAATCGTTTTATCTCGCGGAAAAACTTGCCAAGTATCGGCGCCGACTCCAATTTTACAGAGTGGCATGTTTGCTCGAAGAGATTTTGCTTTTTCAAAAAGCTCTGTGTTAATGACTGTGACGACGTGAGCGTGAGAGATGATCCAGGTTTCCATCCAGTGATCTACGCGGCTTGTAAGAAAGCCGAGAGTGCCATTTCGTCTATCGGCTAGCCCGCCGTAGCCCCACAGATCAGCCCAGTCAACATACCATTGCACCCGATGTACAGAAGCGGCTATAGCAGCGGGAATTGAAGCACTCAGGCGGTGGCCAAAAGAATGAAATACTGGAGTTGGAAACAAGAGCAAATAGAGTAAGCGAAACACAAAGTCGAGAGGGTCGTACCCTCCATGTCGGAAACGAAAAGGAAATACTCCCGGGCTTTCAATGATATGCACATTGTTTTCCACAGTATATCTAGGGAGAAAGGAGCGTCGTTTTGCGCTTGTTAGTAAGAATATTTGGTGACCGCGTTCAGCAAGTCCACGTGCAAGTTGGGATGATCGAACAAAACTCCCGCTCATCTGTTTCGTTTCATAGGTGAGAAAAGTTATGCGCATAGTCTAGGTGTTTTGTTTTTTAAGTGTTTCCCAAATTATTCGAGCAATTCCAGACGGAATAAAAATGCAGTAGCGATAAAATAATCGCTTCGGTTCTTGGACAAGGCGGTAGAGCCACTCGAACCCTATTTGTTGTAAAAATGGCGGAGCACTGGTTTTTTTCCCAATCAGAAAATCAAATGCCGCACCAACACAGATAATAACAGCTGGGTAGTGGAGGTTTTTTTTGATCTCAGCAGCTATAACGATTTGTTTCGGAGAACTCAAGCTGATCCAAATAAACTGTGGTTGGTGTGTATTTATGAGTGCATAATCAAGCGGTGGAATTTCTTCATGAAGAGAAAAAAAGGGAACTGGAAGTGCTGGTGAAAATTTCAGTTGCGGATATCTTTGTTGAAAAGTATGAGCAAGCAGTTCAACAGTTTGCGCAGTATTCCCAGCGAGCTGATGTTCTTTTGTTGAATACCGTTCCAGTGTTTTTTTCATGAATGTTGGTCCATAGAGGCGCTGCGTTTTTTCTTTGGTACGGAATTTATGCCACCACACGAGTGGCATTCCGTCAGGAAGAAAGAAATCTACTGCGCTGAAGAATGCCTTCTTTGGAAAGTGATATTCGGAAGCAATATCATTAAGAGAAGTTGGGAGAATAATGATGGGATCGTCTGCGTGAGTATGTTCTTTGAGGATTTGCTGCGCTTTTTCCCAGGTTGGAATGAATTTAGAACGAGGAATGCAGCCCAAGAATGGGTTTAGTATATAGCGTTTTCCCATGTTTTTTCGGCTTTTTCCCATGATTGCTGTGCATTCTCAAGAAGTTCTTCTGGTATGTGTAGGCTGATTGTATCAGTCTTCGGCTGTGGCCAGAGGAGTGAGTAGCGGAAAGTTTTTTCGAGATTTTTAATTTTACGAATATCGAGTGTTTTATTATTGAGTTGCTTGAGAAGTTGGCTATCATTCATAAACAATGGCTCTGACGGAAAAAATGTTTGCAGCAAATTATGATGAATAGGATAAATATAATGTGGATTTTCTAAGTAGGCATGTTCTGGAATAGTGCTGATAAACAGCGTGCCGTTTTTTTTCAAAGCGTGTGAGCTAGTAACGGTTTCAACAAGTTGTCTCTGCCGGGCAATAGCCAAAAATGCATCCATAACAGTGATGACATCTGCGGG
>CAYUUK010000004.1:0-82640 GCA_964447905.1 uncultured Pseudomonadales bacterium
TTCCACGCCAACTATCTTGACTCACTGTCTACGAAAAGGGGCGCTTGACATACTGCTTCGAAACGTAAAGAGGATAAAGAGGCTATAGAGAGAGCGAAAAAAATAAAGAGTTACGAGAAGAATTCCGTGTTGAACTTATAAAACGGCGTGATTCTGAAGATGTGGCGGAGACACTCACAAGTATTCGCGCTCATAACGAGATGCTCCAACGCGAGAAAAAAGAGGCGCAGGTTCTTGGTGTTTTGGCGACGACTTTTGTTTTTCTGTTAGGTTTAGACTTTACCGGTTTTGAGGCAGCACAAATAGCCTGTATTTTCAATGCGTTTCTTTTGTTTGGACAATCTGTGCAGTATTTTCGGCTCAGCTTTGCAAATGAGCAAGAAAGAACTGCCCTGTTGGAAGAGTTACAGAAACTTGGTTTTACTGGTGGGTGGTTTCACTTTTTACCATATGTGGCGAGTACCGGTGTGGCCGGTACACGAGATGAAGTGCTCAATGCTGTTCTTGAAGAAAGTGAGATACTTACTCGGGAAGCGGCCCAAGCGGCAGAAGCTCGATTGGGTATAGGGGCTGGTGGCGAAGAAGATGAAGTATCCAATTATGGCTCTACTCATGTGGGAAGCAGAGCGAATCGCTAATTTTTGAATATCACTTTCCTTGTGTGGCTCATGTGTTACGATGAAATCTCACATGGCATGGTACCGACAGTATAGACCCCAAAACGTTTCTGATTTGCATATTGCTCCCGTTCGCGAGCAGTTGCAGAATGTGCTCGACCAGGGCCAGTTTGCGCATGCCTATCTGTTTGCTGGTCCAAAAGGGACCGGAAAAACTTCCTCGGCGCGAATTTTGGCGCGGGTTTTGAACGATCCTCGGAACCAATCGGTTATCCAAGATGGCACCGGCAAGTTTGTGGAGCCAGATGGCTCAGATCCTGTTTTAAGCAAAATTGCGGAGGGCCGTTCGCAAGTAGTCATCGAGCAAGATGCCGCCAGTCACCGTGGAATTGACGATGTCCGGCAGCTGCAAGAGCATATCTCGGTAGTACCCACCGAAGGGTTTGTGCGAGTAGTGATTCTCGACGAAGTGCACATGCTCACCAACGAGGCTTTTAATGCCTTGCTCAAAATGCTCGAAGAGCCGCCTAAAAACGTTGTTTTTGTCTTGGCGACCACCGAGCTGCACAAAGTTCCGGCTACCGTGCAGTCGCGCTGCCAGCTGATTCGTTTCCGCCAGGCAACCATCGAAGAGATTGCCAATGTATTACAGAATATCGCCCAAGCAGAAAATATTTCTCTCAGTGACGAAGTTGCCGCTCGAGTTGCCAAAGTGGCAAACGGTAGTTTCCGTGATGCAGTGAAGTATTTTGAGCAAATTATTCGAGAAGGAGCCGTCAGTGCTGAGCTCGCGGCGACGGTGTTAGGCTCTGATGATCAAGTGACTGATCTTTTGCGGGCATTGGCCACAAAAGATGTAGCCGCGGTGTCGGAGTATTTTGTGAGCGCGCGTCAAAAAGGAATTTCTTTTCGTGCTCTTGAGCAAGCATTGTTAGGTGCCCTTCAGGAGCGCTTATCACGGGCGATTCAGCGTCAGGAAGCAAAAAAGACTCTCCTGAACATTGTCGATCTCCTTGAGCACTTTTCAGAGCGTTTGGGCGGATCTGAACCCATTGAGGGTATATCACTGGAAGTTGCTTGCTATCGCTGGTGTGTTGGGTCGGGATCAGCTTCTGAGTCTGCGCACAGTGACTCCAGCTCGCCCACACAACCACAGAGTAAAACCGCAACCATGGCGTGTGCAAAGTATACGGAAAGTCGTGAACAGCTTGTGACCGATCTTCCTGGCGAAGCCGAACAAGTTCGTGAGCCGAGTGCGGAGCCAGTGGTCTCGCGCAAAGCAAGAGAACGCCGGCCAGTATCTGATGGTCCACTGCAAAAAGAGTGGTCGGGTATTTTATTGGCCATGCGAGAGAAGAGTTCTGCCGTTGAGTCTCTGCTGCGCAATGCGCAGCCTGGTACCTTGACCGAAAATACGGTTCGTATTTCACTCAGTCTTCCGTTTCACAAGGAACGGCTCGAGACCACAAAATATGCCCACGTGGTGAAAGAGGTGCTGGAACAGCGTCTCGGTGTACAGAATATTACGGTCGAGTATGATTTGATCCAGCGTTCAGAGGAGAGTGTCGTCGATACCTCTGCCCAAGAGCATGATGACTTGTTAGTTGCCGCTGTGGAAGAAGCCCTCCTGTCAGTTGAGGGATAGTGCATTGGCAACTTTGAGCAAAATGGTATACTGATTGCCAACCAAAGAAAACAGAAAAGGAACGTATGCAGAATCCCTTGAAAGCACTCGGTGACATCAACCAATTGCGCAAGCAAGCAATGCAGATGCAACAGGCTTTAGCAGATGAGCAGATTGTTATCGAAGAAGGTGATGTTAAAGTCATCATTACTGGTGATCAACGCATTCTCGAGTTCAGCGTGCAAGGTGTTTCTTCCGATGTTGCTGTTACCGCACTCAACAAAGCTATTAAGCGTTCGCAAGAGTTGGCTGCCAGCAAGCTGCAAGAGATGACCGGCGGACTTGGCGGTATGCTGGGTGGTGGTGACCAACAGGGTCGCTAATACTCTTTGCGTATACCTCTGAGAGTAGCAGTACACTATGAAACTTCCTCGCTCGGTGCAGGGACTGGTTGAGCAGTTTGAAAAACTGCCTGGTATTGGTCCAAAATCTGCACAACGACTGGCTTTTTATTTGATTCACGTACCAGATTACGTAGTTGAGGATTTTTCGCAGGCACTTTTGAATCTGAAGCGAAATACTCGTTTGTGCACGCAGTGTCACAATATTGATGAAGATACCCTTTGCATGGTGTGCAGTGACACCACACGCGAGCAGTCAGTGCTGTGTGTGGTCGAAAATCCTTTGGACGTTATTGCTCTCGAAAGAACTAACTCATTTCGTGGACTGTATCATGTGCTGCATGGTGTTATTGCTCCCCTCGATAATATTGGCCCCGAGCAACTGTATATTCGCGACATTTTGGACCGTCTTGAAGGCGTGACCGAAATAATTTTGGCGACGAACCCCACCATGGAAGGGGAAGCTACCGCGCTGTATATCGAAAAGATGATTCGTGATACTGGCTACAGTGCCGACGAAATTGCTATTTCACGCATTGGGCATGGTTTACCAGTCGGCGCCGATATTGAGTACGCTGATGGAGTAACGTTAGCTCGCGCGCTGGAAGGCCGGCGAAACCTCTAGGGCACGCTCAGCACGTGTGCTGAGAATCCTGTTTTACTTGACGTACCCGCTGGGGAACCGTACGCTATCTCTATGACACAAGACGATTCTCCTTTGGCAACAACTCCTGTTCTCGCTCCACAAGGCGCACAAGTGCAAGGCCCACAGGACCAAACTGCACTAAATCCCGCTGTTTCTTCTATACAAGCTGTACAGGGTACTGTTGGAAATACTACACAGCCAGTCTCCGACCCCGCCCCAATTGTGCATGCTGATGAAGTTGCGGTTGATGGAGATATTCAGGCTGTCCCGCAAGAAGATTTTGGATTAGCAACCAATACTCTCCCGGCACCTGTGGCTTCAGCAGAGCCACTGCAGGCGCCGCCTGAATTTGTGCCTCCGTCTACAAGCCAAGCGCCTTTACCAGCTGATGAACCGCCAGTGGCAGTTGTGCCACCAGTAGCGCCATCAGTTGCGTCGCCAACTGTGCCAGATGAGCAAACCATTTTGAGTGATGAACCGGCTCCTTTGGCGCCGGATATTACCGAGGAGAGTGCTGACGTTTTTGAGGGCGATGCCGTTGCGAGTACCCCAATGCCGACAAGTGATGAAAAAATTGGCTCTGAGGAAACTGCCTCTGAAGAAACTACGGAGTCGAGTTCGGAAGAAAAGTCTCCGCTTGATATTTTAGAAGAAATTTTAGCTGGGGCAGAAGCCGAAAAGAATCAGGTGTCGGAAGAAGAGAAAAAGAAAAAGGATGAAGAGGCTGAGTTTCAAGCGCAGTTGGCGGTGAAACAGGTGGAATATGATCAACAAGCGCAACAGCGGTTGGCTGAGTCCGCCACGCAGATTGAAGCGGCTAAACAGCAGCGAGATGCGGTAGACAAAGACCTGATGGAACAGGGAAAGATTGATGCGCCTGCAACTCATTCCGGCGTCGATTTCACTATTCGCCAACTCGAGCACAAGAAGCCAGAATAGTGAGCAGCATTTTCCTGCCGGTTTTTAACTGAGTGTTACAATATCAAAAATATTCAGGAAATATAAAAATACATGAAACTCTACAACACATTATCGAAACAGGTGGAAACTATATCTTCTCTATCAAATGATAGCAGTATTGGTGTCTATGCCTGTGGTCCGACGGTGTATGACTACGCGCACGTTGGGCATATGCGTAAGTACACTATGGATGATGTGTTGGTGCGCACGCTCGAAAAAACGGGCTGGCAGGTGAACCATGTGATGAACATTACCGACGTCGGCCATTTGGTGTCCGATGGCGACACCGGCGAAGACAAAATGGAAAAGGGTGCTCGCAAAACCGGTAAAACCGTGTGGGAAGTCGCGCAGCATTTTGAAGAAGATTTTTGGCAAAAACTCGATCGTATGAACGTGCGTCATCCAGATACCGCTCCGCGTGCGACTGACCACATTGCTGAACAAATTGCCCAAGTTCGAGCTTTAGAAAAAAATGGCTTCACCTATGAAATTCCTGGAGATGGCATTTACTTCGACACCAGCAAAGACCCCCACTACGGCGAGCTCGCGCGCCTACAATTAGATGATCAAAAGGAAGGCGCGCGCATCGGCATCACCGCTGGCAAACGCAACGCCGCCGATTTCGCCCTCTGGAAGTTCTCTCCCACCGACCAACAGCGTGCCATGGAGTGGGACTCCCTCTGGGGTAAAGGATTCCCCGGCTGGCATATTGAGTGTTCGGCTATGAGCATGTGCTATTTGGGTGAGCAGTTTGAGATTCACACCGGCGGAATCGATCACATCCCCGTGCACCATACGAACGAAATTGCGCAGGCCGAAAACTCTACCGGCCAGCGCCCGTTTGTGCGGTACTGGGTGCATCATAACTTCTTGTTGGTCGACGGCCAGAAGATGAGCAAATCTCTGGAAAATTTCTACACTCTGGACGACGTCGAGGAGCGCGGCTTCTCGCCAATGGCTCTGAAAATGCTGTTTTTAAGCGCCAACTACCGCGATGAACTCAACTTCACCTGGGAAAGCCTAGCGGCCATGCAAAAGGGCTATGAAAAACTGCAACGCAAAGCGCAGCAGTTACTAGAGCAGAGTGCGTACACGAGTTGGGAAGATGTGCCAGACTTGAGTGAAATTGAGCTCTCCGCCGAACTGCAGAAAATTGCCGATGACTTTGTGTTCCAAATTACGAACGATCTCAAGACACCGCAGGCGTTAGCTACTGTTTGGAAGTTGGTGAAGAGTAAAGACGTGCACGCGGTGGTGCTGCTGAAGGAAATGCTTGCGTTTTTTGGACTTACTCTTTAGTAGAGAGCGTTTATGCAGGTTGCACAGTAAAGCTTTGTTCTGGTTCTCCTAAAATATTGATGAACGAGAACGTATTGTGCTTTTTTTGAATATCGTAGAGTGAGAGGGAAGTATAGTCGAAAGCTATGACTTTATTGCGGGATTCTTTTTTAAATCCGAAGTGCTGTTTATTTTTTTTGTCAGAAAGTACAAAAATGTCATCGCCTGGCTTCTTTTGGAGAGAAAAACATTCACCAGTATTTGTGGTGATGAAGATATCAGTGCCTTTTTTTATTTTTTCGAAAACGAAATAAATATTTTCAGCATCATTGGAAACGCGAATTCTATTTGCTGAATTTGATTGAAGAAGATTGCTTGCAAAAGCTACCAGGAGTTGTTGCGTCAAAGAAACGTTATGATCTGACATACTTCTCCTTTACTGCATTGTAGATGATTTCTCCAGTTTGTTGAAGGGATTTAACAAGTTCTTTAACGAAAGTTTCTTCGTAGGAGAGAGGGGCATTTTCTTCAAAACGATTTTTATAGTGTGTATTTCTGATTTGGTGGAGAAATTTTGAGTTTACTCTCCTGGCTTGATGAAGAATGATGTGTCGGGAGGCATGGGCGAGTATTACTTTCTCTTTGAACGGTTCAATTTTTTCTCGTACATCTAAGGAAAAATAATCTTGGAATGTTTGCAAAATGCACTTTAAATCTTGAAAATTAATGCCTTTATCGTTTTCCATAACTATTGATCCAATAGCTATATGAAGGTCGAATTGGTGTTCGACAAGCAGGTCAGGAGAAATACTAAAATCTTTGTCTTTTCCATTATTTCTTTTTCTGAGAATTTCAGCAAATTTTGAATCTTTAGTGGTGTAGTGAGTAAGGCATTTTCGAAAAATATCTGAGAGAAAATTTTCTAGCGTGCTGACTGAGTAAACGATAGCGTGGTCATAAAGAAGTTCAAAAGGTACAGAAAGTTGTTGAGTGAGGTGCATTTTCTCTTTGAGAAATACTCTCATTTCCTCTGCCTTGCGAACTGCTGCGGTTGCTTTAATAAGCCGCAAGTTTTTAATTTGTTCTCCAAAGATTGTGTCATAAATTTTCAAAATCTCGTCATCAAAATCGAATAAGTGGTTAACCTGCTCGAACTGTTCTAGAAACAAGTCATGTGACTTTGCAAATGGATTTATGGGAGACATTTGAGAAATTGTACCTTGCTATTTACACAAAACTATAACGATTTCGGCCTATGCCGCATCTCTTCCACCAGGTACTTTCCGGTTTCTGATTCGGCGTGCTGAGATACTTGTAGTGGTGTACCGGTGGTAACGACTTGCCCGCCAAAATCACCTCCGCCAGGGCCTAAATCTGTGAGCCAGTCGGCGTTTTTGACGACGTCGAGGTTGTGTTCGATCATGATCATGGAGTTGCCTTGTTTGATTAAGCGATCCAAGACGTGGAGCAGTTTTTTGACGTCTTCGAAGTGGAGTCCGGTGGTGGGCTCGTCGAGCAGGTAAAGTGTGTGCATGGTGGTGCGAGTGGTGAGCTCTTTGGCGAGTTTGACGCGTTGCGCTTCACCGCCGGAGAGAGTTGGGGCAGGTTGGCCGAGGCGGATGTAGCCGAGTCCAACGTCCTGGAGGACCAGCAGTTTTTCTTGGAGTTTTTTATAGTGACTGAAGAAAGCGACCGATTCATCCACGTCCATTTCCAACACCTCAGCAATATTTTTGCCGCGGTAGGTCACCTCAAGTGTTTCGCGGTTGTAGCGGGTGCCGTTACAGACTTCACAGTTCACATAGACATCTGGCAGGAACTGCATCTCGATCTTCACTTGCCCTTCACCGCCACAAGCCTCACAGCGGCCACCCTTGACGTTAAAACTGAAGCGACCAGGCTTGTAGCCGCGCTCTTTAGCTTCGGAGGTGTTGGCAAAGACTTCGCGAATGAGGTCAAAGACTTTGGTGTAGGTAGCGGGATTGGAGCGCGGGGTGCGGCCAATTGGACTTTGGTCGATCATCACCACGCGCTTGAAGTGCTCGACGCCGTAGATGGAGTCGATTTTTCCGGGTTCTTGATCGACAGTCAGTTCGAGTTCTTTGCGCACATTTTGATACAAAGTGTCATAGAGAAGAGTAGATTTGCCTGATCCAGACAAGCCCGTGATACAGACCAGCTGGTGCAGTGGAAACTCGACATCAATATTCTTGAGATTATGCGTGGACGCGCCGCGCAGACCCAAGACCTGCTTCTTTTGCTCTGCGGTGCGTTGACGCAGAGGAATCCAAATATCTTTCTTCCGAGCCAAGTAGCGACCAGTGACGGAGTTGGGATCTTTCATGAGTTCTTCTGGCGTGCCCTGAGCAATGACTTCGCCGCCGTTAATACCCGCGCCAGGACCGAAGTCTAAAATTTCATCACTGGCCAGCATGACATCACGGTCGTGTTCCACGACCACCACTGTGTTGTCGAGATCGCGCAGGGACTGGAGGGTGTGAATGAGGCGGTCGTTGTCGGATTGGTGCAGACCAATCGTGGGCTCGTCCAAAACATACAAGACGCCCGACAAGCCGGTTCCAATCTGCGACGCCAAGCGAATACGCTGCGCCTCTCCACCAGCCAAGGTGTTGGCTTCGCGGTGGAGGGTTAAGTACCCCAGGCCGACCGAGACCAAAAAGCGCAAGCGCGAAGTGATTTCGTTGGCAATGGGCTCAATGATGGTTCGTTCATTTTCGGTGAGCTGGGCGCTGTTTTTGTCGAGGAGGGCGGCCATCCACTCATGGGAGTCGGCAATGCTCATCTCGGTGACGTCAGCAATGGAGAGCTTATCGACAGTGACTGATAAGCTCTGCGGACGCAGGCGTTTACCATGACAGACCGGACACTCGCGTTTGCGCATGAAGCGCTCGATTTCTTTGCGGACGAAGTCTGAGTTCGAGTCTTGGTAGCGTTTTTCGAGTTGGGTGACAAAGCCGTCAAAGGACTCTTCAATTTGGGTGAGGTTGCCGAACCGATTTTCGCCGTAGACGGTGTAGACCGTGTCGCTGCCATACAGCAGTTCTTCGCGTACTGTGGCCGGGAGCTCGTTCCATGGCGTGCGCCAGTCGGCGTCATGGGTTTGCAGGATGGTGCGAATGAGGCGACTAAACCAAGTGTCGTTTTCGAGTTGGCGGGCAAACGGGATCACGGCGCCTTCTGGCAGCGTGAGTGAAGGAGCCAAAATTTGGTCGACCTCGATACCCATCACGGTACCCAAACCGTTACATTCCGGACACGCGCCATGCGGCGTATTGAACGAGAACATGCGCGGTTCGATTTCTGGTACGGGTTCGCCAGTGCTCGGGTAGATGCGTTTTTCGGTGAAGGGGAGGTCTTCGAGTTCGCGCGGTTGCTCTGGGAAATCCAGGCCGGCGTCATGCACAAAGCTGACGGTGACCCAGCCGTCGGAAAGTTTGAGGGCTTCTTCGATGTCGCCGTTCAAGCGGGTGCGCAGTTGGCGGCGGGCTTTTTCGTCTTTGAGTTGGGTGGAGTCGATGACCAAGTGGTCGACCACGGCTTCGATGGTGTGCTTATTGTTTTTGAACAACGAGATATCGTCTTGCAGGTTGTACATGTCGCCGTCGATGCGCAGGTAGGTGTAGCCTTTTTTGAGCAGGTTGCTGAAGAGGCCTTGAAACTCGCCTTTGCGGTCTTTGACTACCGGAGTGAGGATGTAGAAGCGGGCCGGTTTGCCTTCGGAGGCAATGCGCTGCTCGAGGGTGCTGAACAGTTCTTCCACAATTTGGTCTAGCGAGTACGGGACAACTTCTTCTCCTGTATTCGGGTCATGCGGGCGACCAGCGCGCGCAAAGAGCAGACGCAAGTAGTCGTAAATCTCGGTAACGGTTCCCACGGTCGAGCGCGGGTTATGTGAAGTGGTTTTCTGATCGATAGAAATAGCGGGAGAAAGCCCGGTAATATGCTCCACTTCTGGTTTTTGCATCATGCCCAAAAACTGCCGGGCGTAGGCCGAGAGCGACTCGACGTACCGCCGCTGGCCTTCGGCATAGAGCGTATCAAAGGCAAAGGAACTTTTTCCGCTGCCCGACAAACCCGTGACTACCACCAACTTATCTTTTGGTAGCGATACAGTAATATTTTTGAGGTTGTGTTGGCGAGCGCCAGTAACGGTAATTTGATCAGCCATGAAAGGTCTATTGTACTGAACTTTCGGGTATATTTCTAATCCGGGTTTCTCTTTCGCAAGAGAGAGTGAAAATGCGAGTTCACTATGTGCTCACCGAGTGAGCAGTGGGCGCAAGTTCACTGTATGACCAAGTTTCTGGAGACCACTGTCTGGTCGAACGCCATCAAAGTGGTTTAAGTCATAGAGGTAGAGTTGTAAAGCAATTGCATTGCTAGGTGGGCGGGAGAAAACAATAAGACCGGTAATCCAGCGAAAAGGTTGGGTGGGAAGATCTTGGTTTGGGTCAATAAATTCTGGTCCGCTCACGAGATTAAAAATGTCACCATAAGAAAGGTGCAGCATATTCACGCTAGCGGGATGGGTATGGTACTCAATTTCACCGGGCTTTGCCGTTAAAAAACCATCATCATAGCTCACAGCGCCGGAGTCCCCCATTTCTTGTGGCTGAAATGCTTGAATCTGGATTTGTGGACTTCCACTTTCACTGCGCAAAAAATCGATCTGCATTGTGCCGCAGGTTTCAATTCTTTGATTATCGAGCAAGGTTGATAGTTGTTGTCTGGTTTGGTCGGCGACAACAATAGGTATGGGGAGTTGAGCCCGAAATGCTTCCGGATTTGTTTCTTGCAGGGCGTTTCCTGAAGTAATGGTTTGTAAAAGTAAAAGTTGCTGCTCAAGATCAGAAAATTCTACTGAGTGGCTTGGTTCCAATGGTTTGTCGAGAAGTCGCGGAGCTGAGTTTTGTCTTTCCGAAGCAGCGATTTGGGCTTCGATGGTGGTTACCATTATTTTATTATAACAAAGAGTTTTTTTGGATAAATAAAAATCAATAATGTTTATTTTTTAGATGTTATCTGAATACTACTTTGTGGAGTGAGTGTTATTGTTGTGAATATGTCATCTAAATACTCTATTCGAACCTGAAGTATTTCGGATGGGTGCATTGTGTCATAAATTGCAACGTATCCCTCTTCTAAATTTGATTGTTCGGGAATAAGCGAATAATAATGTGCGCGTGAAAGTCCTAACTCATATCGAAGCGGAGTTGTATGGGCAGCAAACTGAGAAACTCTTAATATGATTCCTTGGTTATTAGAAAGAGCACCTGAAATAAGTGTGGAAATATCTAGTCCTTCGGTATTTGGATGGCGGATGAGCTCATGGTCAGGACTTGGCATTATGAGAAATTGGTCCTGTAGAGGATAGGCTAATCCAAATGGTTCCGCTCTGAAATCTAGTTCAAAAGATTGCCCTGGTTGACCATAGAAAATATTCATAAGACTGTGAATAAGCGTTCTGTTTTCCAAGCCTCGAAGAAAATCACCTGGTTCTTGTGGAAGTATGCCTTGCGTCCAAGAATACTTTACAGGGATGAGACCGGTTACGAGCTGCACTTCACGTAATTGTTCATTGCTCAGATGAAGCATTGCTTCACCTTGTGTTGTTCGATCGCTTGTCAATAAAGATGGTTCTTCCCAATCTCTTGCAGCTACATATACAGCATATTGGAAGGCATAATCTGCTACGAGGTATTGGAAATATGGGATGTGCTCACCTGTAGAGAAGCGATACAACTGAGTATTAATTTGATCATGCGTTACTTCAGTGGGTGTGTAAAATTCTTTAATACTGAGTGATTCGCCATTTGGAAGTGTGATAAACGGTGATACATGGAGTCTGTATCCATTTTCTGTTGGTATCAATCTTTCATTACCTGCAAGCAATTCTATAAGGAACATGTTCTCTGCTCCACAAGGGATGATATTGTACTCGGCTCTAGTGTATGGATGCGATATTGTTTCAGGTAGTGGTATTCGACCTATCTGTGGAAAGCTGACCCAGCGAGACGTTTCTAACGGAGGTAAGGTAGAGAGGGGATCATAGTTACTTGGAAGGAGTAGAGGATATTCTATAGCTTCAGGAACACTTACTGGCGAAAGTCCAGCAGCTAATCGAGTAAGGTTATACAGGTTATAGGGATTGTCTAAAGTATCATCTTCCGGAGTATCCATAGTTACTACAAAATCATCATAGTTAATATGGCGGCGAATGGTTGCGATATCTCTGTTACGGTGACGGGTACAGCCTCCAGAAATTTCTGTTCCGAGTAGGTGCTTCCATTCATCTGGCGTACCGTGCACTTCTTGAGCGGTGTTTACTTTGGTTGCATCATCGATGTAATAACTTGTAGCAATGGTTATTATTCCGTAGGCATTTCGATCAAATCCTAGACGTTCTGACTCGTCAATACCCCATTGCTCACCTAAAAATGCATCAACAGTTCTTATACTCGCAACTGTATTAGCTCCGCCTCTTCCAGTTCCGTTGGGAAAAACTCCAATAACTTGGTTACTGTTCTCGGCAAAGAGATATGTCAAGTTGTCACGAGTTACTACTACGAGTCGAGCATGCACCGGGGTTTGGTCGAGGATGCCGTCGCCATCAGAGTCCACAAAAACTCTGTTATCTGGAACAAGGTATTGACCTTCTTCTATCTGAGTTTCTCCATCATCTGGTCGAAAGACTATTTCTCCTGGATACACTTCGCCATCCTCGATTATTCCATCTTGATTAGAATCCAAACTTCGAAGATCATGAACAGGCCTTATAACATTTGGCAAAAACTCCATGGGTTTTGTGGAATCGGCTATATGTATTGTTTTATTCAACGGATATTCAGCAATGACGGGAGTACTCGTTGGGAGCGGAGTTTCAGTTGGAGTGGTTTCTTCTGTGACTTGAACTGTTGAATCTGCAATACGCTCAATTTCCCCGACAACTTCAGGAGGAATTATATCGGTAAGAGTTGCGGTACTAGATGGTGTTATTGTTTCGGTTGGTCGTAATGTGGGGGAGAGAGTTGTGGGAATTAATGTGGCAGTTGAAGGCTGTTCGGTGGTTGTTTCAGTTGTAGCTGAAGTATTCTGTAATTCT
The DNA here is from genome assembly GCA_964447905.1 of uncultured Pseudomonadales bacterium. Classification (GTDB taxonomy): domain Bacteria; phylum Patescibacteriota; class Microgenomatia; order UBA1400; family UBA1396; genus JAJOJK01. The sequence continues at coordinate 12,650 of CAYUUK010000004.1, forward strand.
TCAGATTCTCCTGCTTGAGTTGGGTATATATTTGAGTTTTCTAACTGGGTGGCAGCTCCGCCAATAAGCAATCCTATAACGAACACTCGAGGAAGGGAGATGGCATTTCGTCTATCTCTATTTTCGTAAGTTTTGTATCGTGAGAACATACTTTGTTGCTGTATTACTACTAGTCACAGTATATCTGGAGTTTGAGGTTAGGTGTTATGGAGATCATTTCAGCATAAAAATGCGGGTTTATAGATATGAATGGCTTAAGGGAAGAGAATAAACTTTGTAGCGGGGTCTGGAATCGAACCAGATCTGCGAGATTATGAGCCTCACGTGCAGCCGTACACTACCCCGCTTCGGTTGCTAAGGAGTCTATTATACCAGAGAAAGGGATTCGTTCAAGATGACGCTTTTTTGCGTGTAGTGGTTTTAGTCTCGAGTTGGTAGATCTCTTCGACAAATTCAGAAAAGAGGCGCGGTGATTGCACCATGCGTTGATAGATACCTAGTTTATTAATGAACCAAAAGAATTTTCCAGACTCGTAGTAGCTCCGAATAAATTGTAAGAGAAGGCGGTCTATGACCGGCACAAACGTTTTATCAAGTCTTGAAGCTGGCCGGACTCGTTTTGTAGGCGTTTTTTGTGAAGATGTTGTTTTTTTCGTATCAATGCGCGGCGGTTGTAAGTTTTCCCAGCGGAAACCGTGCCAAGTGTTGTCGGTGATGTACTCAGTTGCTTTCAGGCAGGGGGCAAATCCAACAGTAGCCGCGTCTGTAAACCACTGATCAATCGCCGTTTGTGAAAATTGTGGGTCAAAGCCAATGCCCTTGTGGTACGAAACAACAAAAGTTGGTTTTTTGGCTTGAGCGAGCAGCGGTTTGAGGTGAGCGTTGGTGCTCAGCAAATGGTGATTCTCAATGAGATAGTAGTCCAGGTACGGTTCAATTTCCACGAAATTGTATCCAAACATGATGTCGCTGGTGTGCCAGAGAGGGTCATAGAGATTCACGCCAAAAAGTTTTCCATGGTGGTGCGCAATATCAGAAAGTTCTTGGATAAGTTTGGTAATAGCTTGCGTGCGGAACCGAATGGTGTCCCGCACGACTTTTCGACCGCGCTTAACCCGTTTTGGCAAGGGATAGCCAAATTCTTTTTGAAATGCTGCTCGACAGTAATGACAAAAACAGCCACTGAACGACATAAAGTCATCACGGAAATACCAGGCTGGTAATCCAAAGAAAATATTGTCGACAAAGATGGCCGAAAATGCTTCTTGAGCCGCACGTCGCACGCGATTGATAATAATTCGCCGGGCTTCTGGATTATGGGGACACGTCATAGCCCGACCGCGACTGTAAGGAATCAGCTTTCCATTGGGATCTCGGCAAAAAGGACTGTTCGGATCGGTGATTTCATGTGGGAACTCATCCACGACCAGATTGGTGCCTTGGATATAGGCGTACGTTTTCAAATTGCGGTCAGAAAAGTTGTGGAGTCGTTTCACAATAAAATCGCGATCTTCCTGCTCGGTGGCGTCAGAGAATCCCCATGAGTACGTGACCCACACATCTGTAGCGCCAACAGTTTGGACCGCATCTTCGAGCCAAGCGCGATCGTACATTGCCAGGAAATTCTCCTGGTCTATTTGAGGATCAAAGTACTTTGTTTGCAGCAGTCGGATAGTTCCAGGTCCGCCCCATGCATAGAGTCCAACACGTGGGAGTTTCATCTGGACATCGTACCATTTACAATAGGAGCAATGAAGGTTGCTTTAGTCCATGATTATTTGCGTGAGTACGGTGGCGCCGAACGCGTACTTGAGTCTCTCCATGAGATGTATCCAGACGCACCGGTTTACGTCGCTTTTTTTGATGCCGACCGTCTGGGACCGCAAGCGGAGCGTTTCCGCGACTGGGACATTCGTGAAACCGTTTTAACCCGTTTTCCTTTCTATAAACGCCTGGCATCGCCATATCGCATCTTCTCGGCGTGGGCCTTTGCCCAACTCGATCTTTCTGAGTATGACGTGGTTATTTCCTCTACCAATATGTATATGGCCAAAGCAGTTCGAACTCGCCGTGATGCGCGCCATATCAGCTATGTCCACACGCCGCCACGCTCCCTCTATGGGCACAGTACAATGTCTGACTGGAAAAAAAATCCTTTCGTACGGATAGGTGGTGAACTCATCAATTTTTGGATGCGGTATGTCGATTTCCAAACCGCGCAGAATCCAGATGTGTTGGTGGCAAACAGCACAACCACACAAGAGCGAATAGCCAAATACTATCGGCGAGATGCGGTGGTGGTGTATCCACCGATTGCGTTGGCAAACACCACTCCTCCAGCGGTTTCCGCAGCGGATCGCTCGTATCTGCTGTACGTCAATCGACTGGGGTTTAGTAAACATCCTGAAATTGCGGTCCAAGTGGCCAATGAGCTGTCACTGCCACTCAAAGTTGTGGGCACTGGAGCTATGGAGTCGCACTTGCGAGAAATTGCTGGTCCAACAGTCGAACTCCTCGGTAGTGTTGATGACGCCACTCTTCAAGACCTCTACGCGCATGCGCAACTTCTCCTGTACCCAGTGGAGGACGAAGACTTCGGCATGATTCCAATTGAAGCTATGGCTTGCGGAACGCCTGTCGTGGCTCACTATTCAGGTGAACCACGATTTACGGTGGAAAATGGCAAAAATGGTGTCCACGTGCAGAGTTTTGTTCTTTCCGACTGGACTGAGGCCGTTTCTGCGGCACGCCAGCGTCACTGGGACTATAAGAAGATACAAACTGGCACGAAACACTATTCTTCGCAGGCATTTTCACAAGCATTGAGGCAGGTTATTTCTGAAGTAGATTGATGTGGGCATCGCGTTCTCTTGACTTTTCTGGTAAATGGGTCAGAATATGGGCTCGCAAGGAAGGAAAGTATGTCTCAAGAGTATTCACATGACCCGCTTGGTGTCGGAGATCTTTATAACAACATGATTTCGGTATTTGTTCCAGAATACGCTCGAACTGGAGCAGCTAACGTAGAAGCCAATAGCCCAATTTCAGTCAGTGTGGGCTCAGAATTTTTTGTTTCTGGCTGGAAGGACAATAGGCCAAATTTTTCGCACATTGTCTATCCAGAGCAAAAGGGCGATCGAATGAGACGAGAAGACTACTTAAACCATTTCGGCTGGGTGTATCTTTCTTTAGGGCGAGTAGCGAGTATGGAAGAGATCGCTCAATGGCGAAAAAAACAAGATGTTCAGATTTTACGAGTAAACAGTACAACTTTTTTGGAGTACTTTGTGAGGGTCCGCTAGAGGAGTTCTCCAAATCCTGCGTTTGTGTCGCTTGGGGGCTGCTCAGTTTGAATCGGGGTGGCATTTTCAAAAGTATCGATAACTGGAGGAGTTGCCTCGGTGTTTTGAGGTTCATTTATTTCTGGAGGGTTACTTGTGGTTACGCCGGCGCCTTCGCTTTGGGGCAGTAAACGCAAGTACACGACGCTGTTAGCAGCCATGAACAGCTCAGTGCTGAGGACATTGGCGGTTGTCCCGAGTGGCACTTGTCTGGTTTGACCACCGATATCGGTTATTTCAAGTGTGTATGATCCAGGTTGGACATTATTAAATGTTAGTGGCACGCTTTCTACATGACTGCCAAATGGATCATAGTTGGACACCAGCATCTCTATGGTGTTTTCTCGTCGTGTAGCGAGTGCTTTCACCCAGGTGCCTTTTCCGAGTACTTGGATTTGTTCGCCTGAGATTCGATTCATCAAGCGGAGAGCTAAGTAGCGCGGTTTAATATTATTGCCAAAATCACGGTGGGTGAGCAGTCCCCAACGACCCCAGCGTTCTTGCCCTTGGGGATCCTTACCGTCCTCAATTTCGAAGACGAAGGCGCGATCAATAACTCCTACCATTTCAATACTTGTGGCTGCTGTGTGCGCTGCGCCAAATGAGGTGTCGTAGCCGGGATGGTTTTCGCTATCATGCCCAAACTCGGTAATATGAAACTCTAAGTTCGCCATGGCAGGATAGGTGGTGCGCAGTTGCTCAGCCTCGGCAAAGTCCTTACGGAATTGTTCCACATTGGTGTTATACCGGTGCCAGGAGAAGAAGTCTAATCGTTGATTGTTGTTTTGCGTGTGTTCCACTAATCCGGTAAACCAATTTCGATAAAATGCCGTAATAGCTGGACCGCCGAACTGATATGGTTTGGCGTTCTGTACTTGGGCTCGACCCCGATCTGCGTACGTGTAGAGTGTCAAGTAATTTTTTTCGCCGTAGGTTTTCCAGCCGCCGAATAGGTCGGGCTCATTCCATACTTCGTATATAACGTCATTGATTCCTCGGTTGACTGAGTAATGCTGAATTGTAGCCCGGACAGTGTCTTGCCACTGTTCCCAGCGTTTAGGCTTTCCCGTAATGGTGCCATCCTCTGAAATCGGAATCGGCATGTATGAAAGAGAAATATATGGTTTGGCACCCGTGGCTAAAATGCCGTCGATGACGACATCCAGTTTGGAGAAGTCGTATGTCAGCTGTTCACCGTTGAGCTGCACAATGTCATAAAAGGAGTAAATGTGGTCAATACGAATGTACTGCGGATTCAGTGCCGCTACTTTGCCTTGAATGGGAGTGAGGTTCCAGTCGCTCATCTCGCCACCTTGGGCAAGGTGTTGCCACGGTTTGCTTACGGGACCATATGAAACTGTTGGGTCAATTTGCAGATTGGCTTCTTCACCACTGGCTCCAGCCAGGAATTCTCTCACCACACTCAGTTGCGTTGCTCCCACAACTCCCACTATGGCGACAACCAAAACAGGAATTAACTGCAAGAACAATTTTATTTTGGAGCTTCGGCGACTTCTTCGTGGTGACATTTGCTCTAGAATACCCGGAAAGGAAGCTGGTGTGCAAGGGGTCAAACCCCGCGGCCTATAACTGGAGGATCTGACCCTGTTTTTATAGGCCAATGGGAGGTGTCTGTATTAGCAGTTGCAAATGCTGGTTGCCAAAAATAGCAGTGTTGCTAAAATAGTGCTAATACCGTACAGTACACAGTACAGCGAAGTATTTATGGTTGATTTAACAGGACGACAAATTCAAATCTTACGTGCCGTAGTTGAGAAGTACATGGAAACGGCCGAACCGGTGGGTTCGGAAACCATTGATAAGAAATTTAATTTTGGTATATCCCCCGCCACGATTCGGAATGAAATGGTGTATTTGGCAAAGCACGGGTATTTGCGGAAACCGCATTCATCTGCCGGGCGTATCCCAACCTCTATGGCCATCAAGTTTTACGTGCGGGAGTTGATGCGCGAAAAAGACCTGAGTGTTGCCGATGAAGTCTCGGTGAAAGAACGCATGTGGCAAAATCGCGATCAAGTAGATGATCTATTTACAGAGGCTGCTCGGGTCATTGCGGAGCGGGCAAACTGTATTGGTTTTATTATGTCGTACGATACCGAACATGCGTATCATTCCGGGTACGCCCACGTGTTAGCGTTTCCAGAATTTGAGAACATTGATGTTGCACGGACTGTTTTGTCGCTGATTGAAGAAGAGCGCGCCATGAAAGAAATTTTTGATTTCGCTCGTGGTGATGAACCAGTACACATTATTCTCGGTGAAGATTTGGGGAATCAATATTTGGAACCGGTGGGCTTTGTCTTTACGGATATCGCGGTCGGGCCAGGACAATACCATATGAGTGTCATCGGGCCAACCCGGGTTGACTATTCATACGTTATCCCTATGATGAAGTACTTCCGTGAACTGCTTCACGAAATGATGGGATAACCCTTCAGAGAAACTCGATTGAATAGTAAGGAGGAATGGAATGATGTCGCCTAAAAAGCAATCAGACCAACAACAACCAGCTACGCACGGTGTTACTGCCGATGTAGTGGCTCAGTTGCAGCAGCAAGTTATCGAAAAGGAAGAGGCGCACAAACGTGCTCTGGCCGACTATCACAATCTTATGCGTCGCACTGCTGAAGAGAAGAAAGCGCTCGTTGCCTCGGCCAATCAAAATATTGTCAGCGATATGCTGCCAACGCTCGATCATCTCGAAATGGCGGTTCAACACTATCCAGATGGCTCGCTGCAAATGATTGTCAATGACTTAAAAAAGACACTGGAACAGTACGGTTTACAGCGCATGGAGACAGTGGGAAAACCATTTGATCCAGCCACTATGGAGGCCGTGGATACGGTTCAGTCGGAAGACAAAGCTGGAGTGGTGGTGCGCGAGCAGCGAGCTGGGTATCGTCTCAACGATTTGGTACTTCGCCACGCTGAAGTGGTCGTTAACCAATAAAAAAACTACGCAAATAAAAAAGAAAAAACTAATACACATAAGGAGGAAACATGGGAAAGATTATCGGAATCGACCTCGGAACAACGAACTCGGCTATTGCCGTCATGCAAGGTGGAAAGGCCACGATTGTGCCGACCGCCGAAGGTCGCAATACTTTTCCGTCTATAGTGGAACCAGAAAAAGGCTTAGTGGGTGATGCCGCCAAGCGCCAGATGATTCTGAATCCAAAGAAGACGATTCAATCGGTGAAGCGCTTGATGGGTCGCCGTTTTGACGACGCCGAAGTGAAGAAGACCGAAGAGCACGTCGCTTTCGATATCACCAAAGGCAAAGACGATATGGCCATGGTCAAGGCCGACAAGGAGTACACGCCGCAAGAGATATCAGCCAAGATTTTGCAGAAAGCCAAAGCCGATGCCGAAGCGTTCTTGGGTGAAACCGTGGACCGCGCCGTGATTACGGTGCCGGCCTACTTTGATGACTCCCAACGCCAAGCCACCAAACAAGCCGGTGAAATTGCTGGCTTGAAAGTAGAGCGCATCGTAAACGAGCCAACGGCCGCTTCTTTGGCCTACGGTCTCGACAAAAAATCCAACGAACTCATTGCGGTCTATGACCTCGGTGGTGGTACGTTTGATATCTCCATTTTGGAAATTGGCGACGGTGTCTTTGAGGTGAAGTCCACCAACGGTGATACCTTCCTCGGTGGTAACGACTTTGACGGTCGCATCATTGACTGGGTAGTCGACGAGTTCAAAAAAGAAAACGGCGTGGACTTGTCCAAAGACAAGCAAGCCCTGCAGCGTATTCGTGACGCGGCCGAAAAAGCCAAGATCGAGCTCTCAGCTGCGCAGGAAACCGAGATTAACCAGCCCTTCATTACTCAAGGCGAAGAGGGTCCGCTCCACTTAACCATGAAGCTCACTCGCGCCAAGCTCGAAGAACTCGTGGGCGATTTGATTGAGAAGTCATTTGGTCCGGTAAAGCAGGCTTTGAAAGATGCCGGCGTTTCTGCTTCCGATGTGAACGAAGTCGTTCTGGTCGGTGGTATGACCCGTATGCCGAAGATTCAAGAAGAAGTCGAGAAGTTCTTTGGCAAGAAACCAAACAAGAGTGTGAACCCGGACGAAGTGGTGGCTCTCGGTGCTGCGATTCAAGCCGGTGTTATCGGTGGTGAAGTTGACGACATTGTGCTGCTCGATGTGACTCCATTGACGCTTGGTTTGGAAACGCTCGGTGGTGTGCGTACACCACTGATCCAGCGCAATACTACGGTGCCAACCAGCAAGTCACAAGTCTTTTCGACCGCCGCTGACAACCAAACCCAAGTGGAAATCCACGTTTTGCAGGGTGAGCGCGAAATGGCTGCCGATAACAAGTCTTTAGGTCGCTTCATTTTGGATGGTATTCCCCCAGCGCCACGCGGTGTGCCTCAGGTAGAGGTCACTTTTGACATTGACTCGAACGGTATCTTGCACGTCTCGGCCAAAGACAAGAACTCGGGCAAAGAGCAGAAGATTACCATTCAGAACGCCACCAACTTGTCCGAGGACGAAGTCGAAAAAATGAAGCAAGACGCCGAAGCGCACGCCGAAGAGGACAAGCGCAAGCGCGAGCTGGTAGAAGCTCGAAATCAGGCGCAGTCGGTAGCCAGTCAAATCAAGAAGCAGCTGGAAGACTACGGCGACAAGCTCGAAGAGGACGACAAAAAGAAGATCTCCGAGCAAATCGAAAAACTCGAGCAACTTTCTCAAGACGAAAGTGCCGATAAAGAAACACTCGACAAAGCCGTCTCGGAAACCTTCGAAGCCGCGCAAAAGATTGGCGAAGTCATGCAGCAAGCTGGAGCCACTCCAGATGGTGCGGAGGCCAACGAAGCCAAGAGCGCCAAGAAGGAAAAAGACGCCAAAGCCGACGCCGAAGAAGGCGAAGTGGTTGAGGACGAAGAGTAAGGCAAAGAGTAGACAGACTAGAAGGAAAAAGGATTCACCTTCTCGGACTCCCCGTCCGGGAAGGAAAATCCTTTTAGATACATATCATGGCAACCAAACGCGACTACTACGAAATCCTCGGTGTGGAAAAAACGGTCACGCCGGATGAACTGAAAAAGGCCTATCGCCAGATGGCCATGAAGTTTCATCCCGATCGCAACAAAGAAGAAGGCGCCGAAGAAAAGTTCAAAGAAATTAACGAAGCCTACGAAGTGATCAGCGATGAGCAGAAACGCAAAACTTATGACCAGTTTGGTCATGCTGCTTTTGAAGGTGCGGCCGGCATGGGTGGCAACCCGTTTGGCGGTGGTTTCCGCCAGGGCGGGCCATTTACTTACACCTACTCCACCAGCGGAGGAAATCCGTTTGAAGGGTACGATGACTTTTCTGATCCGTTTGATATTTTTGAGCAGTTTTTTGGTGGTGGATTTGCCGGTGGACAAGCTCGTCAGCGCAAACCACGCTACACGCTTCGTGTTGATTTCATGGACGCCGTAAAAGGTGCCGAAAAAAAAGTGACTATCGACGGCAAGGAACACACCATCAAAATTCCAGCGGGGGCTGACGACGGCACTCGCATTCGCTACGAAGAATTCGATATTACGCTTGATGTATTGCCTCATAAGAAGTTCCGACGAGACGGATACGATATCTTTATTGATCAGGAAATTGACTTTACCACTGCCGCTCTCGGAGGGCAGACAGAGGTTGAGACGCTTGATGACATGCTGAAGCTCAAGGTGCGTGCAGGTACGCAGTCGCACACGCTCATTCGTTTGCAGGGTGAAGGCGTGCAGCATGTGCGAGGTGGCGGAAAAGGTGATATGTATGTTCGTTTAGTGGTCACTATTCCGAAAAAGCTTTCTCGCAAGCAGAAGAAACTGCTTGAACAGTTCCGTGAGAGCGCGTAAACTGAAAGCATGTACAGGGCTCGCTTTTTCTTTCAATCTCTTTTTAGTATTTCTGTGTTGGGGGTGCTACTTTTAGCACCGGTGGCAGCAGTGCACGCACAAAGCGAGTTGCCAAACACTGCAGTTTCTACACAGGTGGAGAATACCGAACCTGATGGCGAGCTTGCTGATGACACCCAAAGTGTATTACCTCTCGAAGACACCAGCATGGTTGAGCGTGCGCCACAGTTTTATGCTGACTCAACTCTCGAGCTCGCCGATGTCTACTACGGTCCAGTTTTTGCTGCTGGTGGACAGGTGAACTTTTCTGGTGAAGCCTATGAAGATGTGGTGGTTGCTGGTGGAAGCGTGCGTATTGATGGGCGTGTTCACCAAGATATCTATGCGGCAGGTGGAACTGTCACGATTCTTGGTCAAGTTGACGGAAATATCATTTTAGCTGGTGGAGAGGTAGTGTTTACCGAGACTTCGCAGGTGAATGGTTCTGTGATCTCCGCTGGTGAAAAACTGGGATTGTCCGGCAGCGTTCTCAATATGGCCTACTTGGGTGGAAGCTCAGTTTCCTTGGCCGGTCAGATTCAAGGGGATGTGAATGTTGGTGCTGAAACCGTTGTGCTCACGGAAACTGCTTTTGTTGGCGGAACGGTAGTTGGTGTGGCTGGAGAACCAGTAAACGCTGCTGAGGGCAGCGACGTAACTGGTGGAGTAGATGTCATGATCGAAGATCGCACCAAGAAAGATGAGGCAGCCTCGGTTGGTGCCTGGGTATTCAAAACACTCTCGAATCTTGTGAGTTATTCCTTGATTGCCTTGATTACCATTCTCGTTTTTTCGAAAGCATTTGCCGCAATGGCATCTCGGTTTGCTGAGACTCGAGCAACCAGTATTGGAGTGGGTGCACTCACCTTTGCCTCTCTCATGTTTGGGTCACTCCTTATTTTCTTCACGATTCTTGGCTGGAAAGCCGGCTTGATGGGCTTCCTCGCCTTGATGGGACTCTTTTCTTTCGGTTGGCTCGTGCCTGCCTATGAAATGGGTGTTCGTCTCGGAGCGAAGCAGGGTGTTTGGGTACAAGCCCTTGTTGGCGGTGCTCTGACCGCTCTGATTGCCAGCGTACCGTTCTTCGGCGGCCTTCTCATGATTGGGTTGAGTACCTACGGTGTGGGTGTGGCCATTCGCGCTTTGCGCAATGACTAGGGAAGTCTCACGGCACGTGTAAAAAGGAAGAAGAATCCTCACCTACACACTTTTTCCCTGACTGGTATAATACAATTTGCCTCAGTTACGAAGAGGTGGGCATGCCCACCTTTTTTTATACTTGGCACTTCGGTGGGAGCTGTGTGTTTCCCAGACGAAATAAGAACAATACGAAAAAAGAGGAAAAAGGAAACATATGACCAGCAACATGATTCGCAGTGGTTTCATGGCTCTTCTTGAGCAAGTTGCCAAGGAGCGCAATATTAGTGTTGATAAAGTGGTAGAGTCTATTGAAGCCGCTATTGAGGCTGCTTTACGTAAGGACCGTCCTGATTTGTTTGCCGAGGAAGATGATGAAGAAAGCAACATTCGTTTTGAGGTGCAACTGGATCGCAATGAGGGTTCTGCTCGCATCTTCCGCATTGAAGACGAGGGTGAACCAGTTGATGTAACGCCGGCTGGATTCGGACGTATTGCTTCTCAAACCGCCAAGAATGTTATTTTCCAAAAAGTGCGTGAGGCCGAGCGCGATGCGCTGATTGACGATTTTTCTGAACGTGTGGGTACTCTGGTACAAGGTACCGTTATTCGCTACGACGGTCGTAATGCCATAGTTGATCTCGGTCGAGGTCAAGGTATTATGCCGCCAGAAGAGCAGATGCACGGCGAGTTTTATCGCCCGAATTTGCGTATCACTGTTTTAGTGAAGTCTATTGAAGAAAGCGAGCGCGGTCGTCAAATTATTGTTTCTCGTGCGGACGAAAACTTGGTTATTAAGCTCTTTGAACGTGAAGTTCCAGAGATGTCTGCTGGTGCAGTAGAGATCAAGGGTATTGCTCGTGAGGCTGGAATTCGCACCAAATTGGCTGTTTTCTCTGATCGACCAGGTGTTGATCCAGTAGGATCCTGTGTGGGTCAGCGCGGCGTGCGTGTACAAGAAGTCATTCGCGAAGTAAATAACGAAAAAATCGATATTATTCAGTTCTCTGACGATCAACGTCAATACTTGGCGGCGGCACTTGCTCCAGCCGAGTCATTAGCAATTGATGTTGATGCCAAAAATATGACAGCTGTTGTCACCGCTCCAGATGACCAACTTTCGTTGGCGATCGGTCGAGGTGGACAAAATGTTCGCTTGGCTGCCAAGTTAACTGATTACAATATCACTATTCACTCCGCGGCTGGTGAAAAACAGGCCAGTGCTACCGGTGATGAAGAATACGAAATTGATCAAATTGTTGGTATTACTCCAGAAACCCGTGAGTACATGATTGAAAATCGTGTCACGACTCTGGAAGATCTCCAGCACAAATGGGAAACATTTAGCGCAAACGAGCGTTTGTCTGATGACCAACGCGATTTACTCGATGCTGCCCGACAAGCATTTGTTGAGCAAATGCAAGCGGAAGAAGACTCTCGTCTCGAGTAATTCTGATCCGCGAGTTGAGCCAGTTCGGTTGCTCCGATTCTGGTAGGCTCAGTACAAACAAGCATGAAAGTATCTGTTATGGCACAGCAAGCACGACCACCAGTAGTAGCAATCCTTGGTCACGTTGATCACGGAAAAACTTCACTTCTGGACTATATTCGCCAGGCGCACGTCGCCGCTGGCGAGGCTGGTGGTATCACTCAGCACATTGGTGCCTATCAGGCAGAGTACCAGGGTCAACCGATCACATTTATCGATACGCCAGGTCACGCCGCCTTTTCAGAAATGCGTTCTCGTGGGGCTGCGGCTACAGATATTGCGATCTTAGTGGTCGCTGCTGATGATGGCGTTAAGCCGCAAACAATTGAGTCTATCAAGTATATTCGCAAAGCTGGTGTACCAATGATTGTGGCTATCAACAAAATTGATCTTCCTGATGCCTCTCCAGAAACAGTCAAGGCACAGCTCACTGAGCAAGAGATTTACGTTACAGGCTATGGTGGTGACACCGAAGTCGTAGAACTCTCGGCCAAAGAGGGACTTGGTGTCGACAGCCTGTTAGAAACGATCTTAACGCTCGGTGAAATTCTCGAGCTCCAGGCCGATCCGCAGGCGCCTTTTGAGGGGGTAGTGATTGAGTCAAGCAGAGATAAGTTTCGCGGGAGCTTAGCCACTGTTTTGGTGAAGCAAGGTACTCTGCACGCTCGAGATCCTCTCTTTTCTGAGGCTATTGATGGTTCTGTTCGCACAATGAACGATGCGACCGGGGCTCAGCTCGACGCAGTCGGTCCAAGTCAAGCTGTGGAGATAACCGGATTTAATGATGTCCCAGCTGTGGGTGCGCGAGTTACGTCTGAGCCACAAGAAGTGATTGTCAAGGAAACAGGGGCTAAAACCCTCGATCTTTCTCAATTCTTAGACGCTGATGTACGAAAACTGCGCGTGCTCGTAAAAGCCGACGTGGCTGGTTCGCTCGAAGCTGTTTTAGGCAGTCTGCCAGAAGAAAACTTAGAAGTTGTTGCTCAGGGAATCGGTGACATTACCGAATCTGATATTCAAATGGCCGAAACGAGCGGTGCTCGTATCTACGGCTTTAACGTAAAAGCCAGTGGCAGCATGAAAAAACTGGCCCAGCGCTTGGGTGTCAAACTGAGTACACATCGCATTATTTATGAAATGCTGGAAGAAGTAGAAAAGGCAATCTCTCGTATGCTAGCTCCAGATCAACTTGAGGAGGTTACTGGAAAAGCCGAGCTTCTGCAGGTTTTCCACATGCGCGGTGAGACAATTCTTGGTTGTCGAGTGGAAGAAGGGTACGTTCGTAAAAATGACCTGATTCGCTTAAAACGTGAAGAGAATACCGTGTATGAAGGTAAAATAGTCTCGGTTAAGCAAGGGAAAACGGATCTTGATTCTGTTGAGGCTGGTGAAGAATGTGGTTTGATTGTCTCTACCAAGTCGGCAGATGAACCACAAGCGGGTGATATCTTAATAGCCTATAAAATTATTTCTGAGTAATTACACCTTCCGTTTTGGATGATTTTCGGGTAAAATACCTTCTATTATGGCAGGAAATGGTATGACAGACTTAACAGCTCTCGCAACTGCGATGCAAAAAGCGCAGAATGTGGTGTGTTTTATTCACCCCCAGGCTACGTATGATGCTGTTGCGGCAGCTACCGCGTTTGCCGAGGCAGTAAATGCCTCTGGACGACACGCAGTAGTGGCTTGCGAAGCTCCAATGCGCCCAGAGTATAGTGCTCTTACCGGCATTTCAGCCGTGCAGCAAGAAGTTGGTAACCGTGACTTGGTTATCTCTTTTGATTACTACGAAGAACAGGTCGATAAAGTCAACTACAACGTTGATGAGGCCAACAAGCGTTTTGAGTTGATTATCACGCCCCAAAAAGGTGGTTCTACCCTCGATCCCAAAAGCGTTCAGTTCCGTCAATCTGGCTTATCTGCTGATGTGGTAATTCTCTTTGGATTCCACAGTTTTGATGAACTCGGTGCGTATTACCAAGACGAAAAATACACTATTGATAGTGCTTTCTCAGTTGCCCTTACGCAAGGTCGTATTTCTCCATTTGCCAAACTGCACAATGCTCTGCAATCTGAAGGCTTGACCTACTCTGAATGGGTGTATTTTGCTCTGCGTCAACTGCAGCTCGGTGAGATGAGTGCCGCTATTGCTTCCAACATCTTATCTGGTATTGAGTACGGCACACAACGTCTGACAGACGTTCGCAGTGCACGAACTTTTGAAACCGTTGCTCAGCTTATGCATGCCGGTGCGAGCCGTCAGCCCAATAATCCCGCTTTTGACAACTTGGCTACGCCAATCCGAGATCAATTTGGCTCGAACACCTCATCTCCGCAGTTTGCTACAAACTTAGGAAATACCAACTCTGGTGGATGGCAAGCTCCGCAAATGAATGTGCCGAACGGGCTTAACAACACATAAACGTGTGCTTTTGAAATTTTGAAACAAAAACGGGTGTCAGATGACACCCGTTTTTAGATAAGGAGAAAGAGTGGTTATTCCTTCTTACTCGACTCTTTTTTGTCTTTTGTACTCTCAGATGCATCAGACTTGGCCTTTTTAGCCGCTTTTATTTCTTCCCATACTTTCTGCTTGATTTCGTTCATGAGTTTTTCATCACTCTCGAGCAAGTTTCTGGCGTTGTCACGACCCTGAGCGAGTGTTTCACCATTGTATTTGTAGAAACTGCCCGCTTTTTCCACAATACCCATGTCGGTGGCGACGTCGAGTACGCCTCCTGATTGGGAAATTCCGGAGTCGGCCATCATATCGAACTCTGTGGTTCGGAATGGAGGAGCCACTTTATTTTTTACGATACGAGCGCGGTGGCGAGTACCAGCAACTTCGTCTCCTTCTTGAATGTTGCCAATCTTGCGCATGTCGATACGCACCGAGGCGTAAAACTTCAATGCTTGACCACCGGAAGTGGTTTCCGGATTGCCGAACATTACGCCAATCTTTAAGCGAAGTTGGTTGGTGAAGATAACAACAGTGTTTGATTTGTTAATGACCGCTGCGAGTTTTCGCATCGCTTTCGACATGAGACGGGCATGTGTACCAACGCTGTGGTCGGTCATTTCACCTTCAATTTCCGACTTTGGCACCAGTGCAGCCACCGAGTCGATCACGATGACGTCAAGTCCACCAGAGCGAATAAGTGTTTCAGCGATTTCTAAAGCCTGTTCACCATAATCTGGTTGCGCAATAAGAAGGTCTTCCAGATTGACGCCAATAGCAGCGGCTCTTTCTGGGTCGAGAGCGTGCTCTGCGTCGATGAATGCAGCGTTGCCACCGTTCTTCTGGGCTTCGGCAATCACGTGGAGACAGACAGTGGTTTTCCCGGATGCTTCTGGACCGTAAATTTCAATAATACGTCCACGAGGCATACCACCAACGCCGAGTGCTAAATCGAGAGGCAGACACTGGGTGGAGATGGCGGGAATGGAGTACATATTCTCCATTTTCTTGCCGAGATGCATGATGGCGCCGTCACCAAAATTTTTATGAATTTGCTTGAGAGCAATATCGACAGCTTCTTTGCGCTGCTTTTGTTGCGTATCTTGAGCCATAGAGCCTACTTTCTCTTTTTCTTCTCGTTTCTTTAGTATTTATACAATGAAAAACCAACAAAAATCTTACGATTTTTTCGATTGGTGGGCAGAAAATTTAGGAAATTTCTTTTTTGCCTCTGAAACAGCGGTAGAAACTTCCTCTTTTACCGCGCGATATTCATCTACAAGCGACTGGACCTCAGCAGACTCCAGCGTGGATTCGAGTGTTGGTTCGAACTCTTCTCGAAGTCGCTGTAGTACTTTTTTGCCTTTATCCGTGCTGAAAAGGAGCGTGCCGAGTGCCCCACCTAACACCCCGAGGAAAAACCCGGCGGCAAATCCGCCAGAAGAGGCCGTCTCAGCGGGTTCTGGTACTTGATTAGTCTTTTTTTTCATGGTGTTTTTCTGTTATGAACGTTGAAAATGTTTCGAGGAGGCGGAATCCGGTTTTCATGCCATTGACCATGCCTCCAACTTGCTTGAGAGGAGTGAGCGTAGCGGTGACGGTGGTTTCAATAACTTCCGTCATTTGATTGAACCGCTGCAGGGATCGTTTAACTTCTTGGAGTACCAGAATTACTTGAACCCCTACGATGACCAGAACGAGGGCCAATACAGCAGCGACGACGGTGAGAATAATGGCTAGTGGATCCATAGCCACAGTATAGACATGAACCGAAGAAAACTGCAAGAGGAGGAGTTTTTTATTCGTGTTTTTTTGTGTATAATCAGATTCCTTGGAAAGTATGCAGAAAAGACGCTGGCAGGTGGAACGAAGATTAGAGGGTGGAAAAAGTGGAGCTACTGTTGAGCTGCTAGTAGATCCTGTTTCGGGTGAGCACAGTGTGCGTAAAAAGGGGTTTACGTCTAGTGATCCGAATGAAAGAGATGCGTTCATTCTTGATAAAAATCTCTTTGGCGGTGGAGCTCACCTCAATCCAGTCGAGATGTATACATCAGAGGATGTTTGTTGGCAGTTAGCTCCGTATATTGATGGAAATGTCTTTTCTGAACTTCTTTTGGGAAATGGGGAACAGATTCTTTTAGCGCATAATCTCCGCATGTTGCTAGTAGCCTCAATGAGGAGAGGTGGGTATTTTTCACAGAAGCATCTTCAGTCTGCAGCACGTTTTTTTAGCCAGTATCTCTTTCAAGGGGCTACCAAGCCGATGGATGTTCTCGATTCTCTCCCAGGAGTAGAACAGCGCGCGATTTGTGGCTACGATTTGCGGAGCGTTTTACTCGATACCGTCGGTTTCTTATTGGAAGAGGAAACGCTTGTACCATGTGGCTTCTATCCGGTGGATCTCAATGCTTCCAATATTTTTTCCGTGAATGATACTGTTCAAGTTATTGATCAGCAGTTGTTGTTTAGCTCTCCAGCAATTATCGCCGCCAAGCTACAGTTTGGGTGGCGTCACTTTGCAACTTCGGTAGATGAGTATTCTTTATCAGTTTTAGCGGCACAAAGAAGCCACTTGATGGGGAATATTCCGTTAATTTCTCGGCTTGATCAAGTGTTTTTGGAGTTTTTTGCTGAGCAATTCGCTTGGTGTGATCCTGATATCTTTGCCACTATTTTGCAGCAAGTACATGCTATTCAGCTTTTTCGCAATATTCGTGGTGTACTGCATTATGCGGTGAATACACGAAAAGTGAGTGAACAAGACGTTCAAGACTTTATTTCACCATTTTTTCGCTTAGTAGCCGAAAACGCTCAATTTCTCTCGAGCACGCGGAGTGATCTCAAACACTCCACTCGGTAAAGTGAGGTTACTCTACAGTAACAAAAAGAATTTTTTCGGCTCGTCGGCCTCGACTATCTTCGGCGGTAATCACTATAGCTCGCTCTCCGGGTGGCAGCGGTAAATCATAACGAAAATTCCCTTCTAGATCGAGAGTAATCACTTCCGTGTTGATGGTCACCGTGTTGTCAGGTGAGGTGCTGCCGGTAACGGTTACTGGTGAGGTTAGGGTTTCTTGATTAGTGGGCTGAGATACAGAGAGACTGGGTGGTTGGCTGAGTGCAAACCACTGCCAACTGGCATACAGTGTGCCCAGCAGTGTAATCGCTATGAGCGCCAGCAGGGAGAGAAATCTTGGTGTGAAAATGAGATTTTTGAGTTTCCAGCCACGACGCAGGCGGCGCGGGAGTTGAGTGGTGTGAGAAAGCGTGGGATCTACGTCGCGCCTATAGAGCGCGAGCGCAGTTTCTTCGCTGATACCGGTCTCTTGTGCGAGCAGTAATACGTATCCGCGCACCAGTGGAGCTGCCGGTAATGAGGTGTAGTTTTCGGCTTCAAGATTTTCGATAACCTGAACGGGAATTGCGGTGCGACGAGAGAGACCGCCAACGGTCATTTGTTTTTTCTCTCGATACGAGCGGAGAACCTGACCCAGTGTTTTCATTGCGAGTTACGCCGCTTGTTCTTTTTCTGACCAGTAGGCTTCGACGGCTTTTTTGTTGACTTCGCGCGGTTGAGAGGCTTTTTGTTCGCCAACCATACCAAATTGCTCAAGTTGATCGAGTATGCGAGCGGCGCGGTTGTAGCCAATGGAGAGGCGACGTTGCAAGTAGGAAGCCGAACCTTTCCCATCTTCGTACACGATTTTGACTGCTTCGTCGAACATATCGTCTAGCTCTTCGCCACCGGGTGCTATGGCCGTGCCAGCAGCGGCATTTTCGAACTTTTCGATAACTTCTGATTGGTAGTCTGGTTGTTCGTACTGCTTGCGCAGATACTCGATGAGTTTCTTGATTTCGTCGTCAGAAACGTAGGTGCCTTGGATACGACGAGGCTTCGACTCATCTGGAGGTACATAGAGCATGTCACCACGTCCAAGGAGTTTTTCGGCGCCGGTGGTGTCTAAAACCACGCGTGAGTCGGTGCTGGAAGATACGTTAAAGGCAATACGAGTAGGCACGTTGGCTTTAATCAAACCAGTAATAACATCCACGGAAGGACGCTGTGTGGCCAAAACCAGGTGAATTCCCACCGCACGAGCCATTTGCGCGATACGGACAATACATTCTTCCACTTCTGCCGGCGCAAAGAGCATAAGGTCAGCTAACTCGTCGATAACAATAACGATGTACGGCATGGCTTGGAAACCAGACATCTCGTTAAAGCCAGCAATGTTGCGGACACCCACTTCGGCAAACACTTTATAGCGTTTGTCCATTTCGGCAGTAGCCCAACGCAGGGCGGCAACAACTTTTTTTGGATCGGTAATGACGGGAGTGAGCAAATGGGGAATGTCATTGTAGAGCGTTAACTCGACGCGTTTTGGGTCAACCATAATGAACTTGACTTCTTCGGGGGAGGCGCGGAAGAGAATCGAGGTAATAAACGAGTTTACACAGACCGATTTACCGGATCCGGTGGCACCGGCCACCAAGACGTGCGGCATTTTGCTAATGTCGGCGAGAACTGGTTCTCCGGCCACGTTGAGACCCATTGCTACGGCGAGCTTTGATTTATCGTTTTGCATCGTTTTCGAGGTCAACATGGTGCGTAGAGAGACAAACTCCAGCGAGCGGTTGGGAATTTCGATACCTACCAGTGAGCGCCCAGGAATTGGCGCTTCGATACGAATCTGGCCGGTCGGTGCCGCAAGGGCAAGCGCTAAGTCGTTAGCCAAAGAGGTAATCTTGGTGAGTTTAGTACCTGTACTAATTTGGATGGCATACTGCGTAACCGCTGGACCACAGTTCACCTCCATAACGCGGGCTTTGACGCCAAATGATTCGAGGGTGTCCTCAATTGTTTGAGCGTTTTTATTAATGTCTCCGCGGTCGGCGGCTTTTCCGCGTTTGTTGCTCAAGAGGGTGAGTGGTGGATACTCCCACACAGTAGTACCTGGTTCGTTGGCCAGAGGCGCTTGTGATTGTTCATTGGCTTCGACGTCAACAATGGTTGGTTTATTTTCGTTAACCACAAAGGAGTCTGGTTTCTGAGCAGTCTCCACTTCTGTGGCGTCTTTCTGTGCCGCCGCTTTTTTGCCACCCAGTGAGAAACCTTTGATCGTAAAGCCCGTGTCCTCTTTTTCATTTTTGGCATCTTCTTTTTCAGATTTCTTGTCTTTTTCTGCTTTGGCAGCGGTATCAACCTCAACCATTGAAGCAAGATACGCAAAAATTTCGCGGATTGAGGTATCCGTAAAGATCATAAAGCCAGCTACACCGACAAGTGTAAAGACAAAACGGGTGCCAACAGGATGGATCAAGTCTGCAAAGTTGGAGAACAGTGCTTGTCCAGCTTCACCAGTGGTAAAGAGTGTAAGAAAGGACAAGAAAAACAGAAATGACCCGAGCAATACTTGTGGTTTTGCAAAAGACCACTTGGCGCCGGTAAGAACCATACCTGCGGAAATGAAGACGAAAGGCAGTAACAGGCTTGAGGCACCAAACATATTGCGCAGTACATTATTTACGGCTTGCAGTGACTCGCCCTGACCAGAAAAGGAAACGACGATCAAGCCAGCGACCGCGAAAAAGACTAAACTTCCCAAAGAGTAAATCGTTTCGAGTCGAAGCTTCAGTTTAAATGGTGATTTTTTTCTTCCCCGACGGGCCATAGATTCCTACTTTATCACTTTCACCAAGAGGTTTACAATACTTACGCCAGGCACTTGTGTGCCAAAGTTTTTGCGTAAAAAAATAAACTAGAGAAAGAAGTCTATGCATCGCACAAAGATTGTTTCGACCATTGGACCAGTTTCTGATACAGAAGAAATGATGGCCGCCTTAATGAAGGCTGGAGCCGACGTTTTCCGCTTCAACATGAAGCATGGTGACGTGGCTTGGCATGAAGAGCGTATCAAGCGCGCTCAAAAAGTAGCGGATGAGCTCGGTCGAGCGATTGGTATCCTGATCGATTTACAGGGCCCAGAAATTCGTATTGAGACCAAAGACAAAGAGCCTATGCCTCTCGATGCCGGAGAAGAAGTACTTTTAGCTACCGACTACGTAGAGGGCAAAAAGACAATCGTTGTGCCAGATGAAGGTGTGATCGCCGCTTTGTCAGTTGGTGATGAAGTCCTCATTGACGACGGTTTCATGGAGTTCGAAATTATTGGTGAAGCCAGGAGTGGTTGGCGCATGCGCTCACGCGGTTCCTATACCGTTACGCACCGCAAAGGTATGAACTTGCCTGGAATTAAGCTCGACCTCGCTTCTTTAATTGATGACGATTTGAGAAAGCTGGACATGGCCTCTCGTGAACATGTCGATTTCGTAGCGCTTTCCTTTGTCCGCAACGCTGAAGATATTCGTATTTTGCGTGGTGAGATGGAAAAGAGAAGCATCGACGCTCACGTCGTAGCCAAGATTGAAAACGCCGCAGCTTTGGAAAACATTGATGAGATCATCGAGAATACTGACTCCGTGATGATTGCTCGCGGGGACCTTGGTATTGAGGTGCCCTATGAGGAACTTGCCTACTGGCAGAAGAAGCTCATCTACAAATGTCGTTTGGCTGAGAAACCAGTGATTACCGCAACACAAATGCTGCAGTCAATGGTGGAGTCTCCTCGTCCCACCCGCGCTGAAGTCACGGACGTGGCCAACGCCGTTTTCGATGGCTCAGATGCGGTCATGCTTTCTGGCGAAACTGCTCAAGGAAAGTACCCTGCGGGTGCAGTGGCTGCTATGCGTCGTATTGTGGAG
Organism: uncultured Pseudomonadales bacterium; assembly: GCA_964447905.1. Lineage (GTDB taxonomy): Bacteria > Patescibacteriota > Microgenomatia > UBA1400 > UBA1396 > JAJOJK01. The sequence continues at coordinate 33,752 of CAYUUK010000004.1, forward strand.
TTCAACGAAGACAAGGTTATTCTTCCTCCGTTGGCTGATCTTGGTACTCTTGACCAGACTGAGGCGATCACTCGTGCTGCCATGAACTTGGTATCACAAGAAACTGATTACGATATTGCCGGAATAGTGGTCTTTACCGAGACCGGAAACACCGCCCGTGCATTGGCTCGTTTCCGTCCAAGTGTTCCGCTGATTGCTTTGACTCAAGACGAAAAGGTTCGTGATGAGTTAATGCTTGCCTATGGAGTGAGTCCAATTTTGACCGAGTTCCCAGAAGGTGACATTATTTCAGTTGATCCAGTCATTGCGCATCTGAAAGAACGTGGAATTGTTGAAGCCGGACAGAGACTGCTCTTTGTTCATGGTCACCGCTGGAGTGAGCCTGGTTTGACCAATACGCTTGCTTTAAAAGAAGTAAAGTAAGGTATATATTCAATGAAGCTCTCTCGAGAGATTTTTTAGAAATCTGAGGGAGTTGAGGGAGGCGGGCGCCGCGACAGATGTCGCGGCGCCCGCCTCTTTTCCTTCTCCCACCGACTTCCACTCCAAGACCACTCGTTCATGCTCTCAATGCATGACTGCAAAAGCGAATCAGAAAGTATTGTTTCTCAAAAAATGTGAGAGAAGGCTTGCAAATCCACTTTAGAGAACTTATCGGTATAGGGACCAAATTGTCTTGCCAGTAGGGTCTTCTACGGTATCTACTACTGATGCAGCTTCTGGAAGTAAATCTGGTGGAGCGGCATGCAGTCCAGACTCATGCTTTTGCCCTATGAAAAAACTCCATTCTTGGAACTGCAGTAACTCACGTTGATCTTTTTCAGCTGTCTTACTTTCTTTTTGGACTACTCGAGGATCAACTTGTTCGTAGAACAAGACATACATGCTTGGTCGTCCATAACTTCGTGAGACAAAGAGGCGCTCATTTTCTTGTTGATGGAGTCTCATTTTGCTGATCATTTCTTCATATCCATACTGCCAAAATTGACTTGAAGTGCGGTTGTATGTTGACCAAGCTTCGAATGCATACAGTGTGCTGAATACAACGACTCCGCTGAACAATAGGCCTCCTACAGCAGCTTTTGCAAAAGAAGAATGGAAAAAACGCTCAGGCAGGAGAGGACGTGTGGTGAGTATTCGCCAGAGCTCTGAAAAACCAAAACCAGACAAAATTGCCAGCCATACGCTCATGGGCAAGGCGCGAAGGGCGTGAGGAGTTGTCTGTGTGAACATTGCCGCAACAGGGGACAGGAGAAGCAGTCCTAAGAGAAGCCACTTTTTGTTGTTGGCATATACATGGACGACCCAGATACTGGCAAGGACGGTAAGAATTTCAAACGGATACAGCATGCCAAAGAATTGCGTGCTGTGGCGAGGATTCTCATCGCCAACAAAAAACAAAAATGCCGGACTGAAATGACTCATGTAATTCTGCAGCAGTTCGTGCGTCCACAAAATCGATCGATGAAAAAATATTCTGGAGAGAAGTGTATTACCAGCAGATTCTCGGAGCATATTTGAAGTTTCTACTGGTCCCGTGTCTGAAAAAAGAGAAGTTTCGGCGATACGTTGCTGAACAACAGGAGATCGCGAGTTTACAAGAATCGGACTCACAAGGAGTACCGCAAAAGTAGCAATACTAGCCAGGTAAGCGACTGTACTTACACTCCAACGTGTTTTTTGTGGCCACTGCCACCACTGCCAAATCGCAATCCAAAAAGTGAAGAGTGGCGCTAGCAGTCGAGTGCCGTGGTAGGTGTACATGCTCGCGGCCAAGAGAAGAGTTGCTGGAATCATCCAAGAAAAGAATGATGCGTATATTTTGCTGTTGGTACTTTTTTCGAGAGTTTGTAGGCCTTTCCAAAAGAGAAATGTGCCACTACTCAATAGGAAAGTGGCCAAAACGACCTCAAAGCCGAGTCGCCCCAGCCACCAGCTCCAGGGCTGAACCGCCCATAAAAGTGCAGAAAGCAGGGCGATCCGCTGTGAATATATGCTTTTTTTGGTGAGCTCTCGTGCCCAAGCATAAACTACCCAAGTGGTGAGTGTGCTGGCCACCACAGCGGGCAAACGCACTGCCCAAGTGTTCAGTCCAAATAGTGCAATAGAAGGTACGAGTGCATAGAAATAGCCGCTGGGCTTGAAGTCTCCAAAGGAAGGAAATGCCACCACCGGTAAAAAATTTCCCTGATGATCGGCACCGGTTTTTAGAATCGAGTACGCGTCATACCCTAAGGCTACTTCCTCCCAGTAGGGAGATGGTGGTACCACGGTATTACCGGTAATTCTCAGAATGCCTGCGAGCAGAATGATGCCGATGAGCGCTTTAGCAGAAAAGATTTTCTTGGCCAGACTCAGAATCGAATGAGAGCGCGTTTTCACCTTATTGGATTTCATAGATGTAAAAGGCCGCGGAGTCGTCACTGCGGACAATAGTTTTTGTAGGAGTGTAGTTTTCGAGTGGCTCGCTAGCGGCAGTGATTACTACATCGAACTGGTTGGCATCGAGTGAAGATGTCTTTCCGAACTGTACGTTTCCCGGAAACCGATAGAGCTGATATGTTTCAAACGGTACCTGATTATAGAATGCAAAGAAGATTTGTGGCTCGCCGTACGCTGTAGTGAACTTGGTTCGCTTGTTATCGGCAATGTAGGAGTGCGTTATGAGCACAGCTTCTTCGTAGCCTTCCATCCATGACTCTGCAGAAGTGAGACGATACTCAGTGCGGTAGAAGGACCAAAATGCTGCCCACTCAATGATTGTTGCCATAATGATGCCACTGATGAGTGTAGTAAATATTTTCTCTGGCAGTTCTTTTTCGAGTTCACGCGCGCCAGATACCATAATGATGATGAATGCTGGTAGCGCAAGAAGTGCTCTATTTGGGTGTGGTGTCTCGACACCGATGGCTGCTGGCAAGAAGCCAATAATCGCAAAGAGGATCCATAACCATACAGGTGTGCTCAGAAGTGAGCTTTGGGTGCTTTCCGCAAAATATTTGGCAAGGTGTTTTTGCCAAGCTCTTTTTTTCGGTTTGACCCATCTTTCAAGCGGACGGGCGACTCCAAAAGTGAGACCAAGCAAGAAAAGAATGAGTTGGCTCCAGAGAAATACGCCGCGCGAACCCGTGCTGTGGCGCAGAGAATCGGTATCTCCCAGAGCAAGGAATCCAACAGAGAAGTACTGTGCCAAGTTCTTGAAAAAAAGCACTAATGCTGTGGGGAGCATATTTTGGGCGAACACCGTTGTTTGCGTTGCGCGGGCTATACCTGTGCCATTGAGTACTGTATACAAGAATGGAGTCAGCAAAATGCTGGCAAAAATGACGGCTACCGTGATGATTCGCCATTGCGACAGCCAGTACTTTCGTTGAGTGAAGTACTCGTAAACGGCTATGGAACCAACGATCAATGGAAAAACCACCTTTGTGGAGTGGTAGACATATAAGCCACCAACAATCGAGAGCACTAGCAGACCCCAACCAAGGTGCTTCCTCCAGTTGGGCAGCGTTTTGTCTCGAATTTCCATCCAGGATGCTAAAAGCACGAGGAAAGCAAGCAGGGCTAGCCCTGACTCAAACCCGACGCGTGAAAAGAGAATGTGCCAAGGAGAGATAACCAGTAACCACCCCGCTAATACTGGATACCACTTATGCTGTGTCAGACGCCAAGTTATCCACATTATGACTGCAATTGAGGCAATTCCAGCGAGGGCAAAAGGCAGGCGAACGACCCATACGTGCATTCCCAAGAGTGTGGTGAAGATTCCAGTACTATACATAGCCAGTGGTGCCTTGAAGTCTCCAAACGATTCAAAGACTATCGGCAGACGATCCATGTGTTCATCCATTCCCGTGGTGATAACCATTTTGCCGATGTACCCTAAAGCGGCTTCGTCCCAGGTTAATCCAGTTGGAAGTGCGCCGAGTTGCCACAGGCGCGTAAACGCGCCAAGAAAGAGAATAAAAGCGAGCACCAGAAAGTACTTCCAGTGGGCAACTACTGTTTCAGCACCTTGATTCTTTGAGAGTACTTTTTGTGAGAATGCTGACAGCCAAGAAAACATGCTTCTATTGTGGCATAGGTCAGGAGAAAAATAAACGGAAACCCACTCTTGTACCTGGGTGTTCGTGCGATTGTTTGTTACGTAGCGGCGCTGAGGACTGCTTTGTCGGTGCGCTTCCAGAGTTTATACGCACTGCGTCGTTGTCGCATAAGGTCGGGGAGTTGTTGAAGTGCTTGGATAAAGCCAGCACCAACCACTCCTTTTGTTTTGAGGTTACTGATCGTGAGATGGTACGGTAGCCAGAAAACATGTTGCAGTAAGAGTATTGGGTCAGTAATATTTTTCCAGACAAGTAAAAATTGATTTTTCCAAGACATTATTTCCATATTGCGACGACCAAAAACTGAGCTATTCGTAGTCTCGTGTTGGTGTAGTACGCGAACGTGTGGTAAAAAGCGAATTTTCCAGCCATGCTTGAGGGCACGATAGCTGAGGTCTCGATCTTCTTCATAGGCTGGGTAAAACAAGGTGTCCATGCCACCGATCTCTAAAAACTTTTCTCGGTCGAATGCCATACTGCCGCCAGAAGTCCAGAGTGTGGTGGGTGAGTGTTGATTCGAGTCGTACCAATGAGTGAGGAGACCACGACGAAATCCTCCCGTTCCACGGCCCGAAATTGGTGCGTCGGCTTGAGTGGTAGATACCTCAGCGCAGCCCACAGCAAAAAGCTCAGGATCGTGTAAAAACGGGTACAGAATTTCTGCGCGAAAATCTTCAGAAAGGGGAGAGACGTCGTTGTTGAGTAAGAGCACGAATGGTCTTTTTGCCAAGCGAACACCAGTATTTACGGCCGCAGCGAAACGGCGATTCTTGCTGTGTTTTTTGTAGTGCAGAGAAATTTTTGGTGCAGTGGTTACCGATCGAATCCATTTCTCGGTGTCATCACTCGATGCGTCATCAACAATGATGACCTCGTCTCCAGGTTTGAGTATTTCTAAAACCCGAGGCAGGTGCTTCTGCAGGAGGTGACGGCCATTGTAGGTCGGAATAACTACTGAAAGGGCGGGATGTTTTCCTGGGTGTGTCATACGTGTTTTTTGGCCTGAGTGTAACGCATTGCCACCATTTGGTCGACGGTGGTTGTGAAGCGCTCCAGGGAAAACTCTTCAGATTTTTTGCGGGCGCGGTCTGACCACTCCGAGCGGGTTGCGCCTTTGAGGTTCATCAATTCTTGTGTGTATTGCAACAGTTCTTCTAGAGAATCAAAGCGAAATCCATTCTCATTGTGATCAACCGTTTCTTTGAGACCACCTTTGTTGACCACAACCGGGAGCGTTCCGCGGGCCATAGCTTCAATGGTCGACATGCCAAAGTGTTCCACTTTTTGTGGGAAGCGTTCTTCATCGATACCATAGCCAGCAGCATGCCAAAAGATACTGCTTTTGGCGTATAGATCATTCAGTTCGTTATGCGGAATGTCATGGTGGAAAAAGATAGGAAACCCTTGGGCCTCTTTTTGGAGTCGTTCTACGAAAGCTGTGTGGACCGAGTCTGGTTCGACAGCACCTACTAAATGGAGTTGCCAGTTGCGCTTGTCCCACCCAAGTTGTTTGCAACCGGTTTTGAATGCTTGAATCAATATATCTTGTCGTTTGGCATGAACATCAGTGTGTTCGGGATCATAGAATCTTCCTACGGCCAAAATCTGTCGCTGTCGTTGTGAGTCAGGAATCGGTGGGTACGGAATTGTAGCGGTGTCCACAAATGGATAGTGAATAACGTCAACAGCAGTATTCCATGATTTATCAATAACTTCTTTCGTAAATGCGGAGTTGGTATTAAGAACGTTCCATGAGTTCAGTTTTTGTCGGGCCCACCAACCTGCTTGACGATTGGTAAACGGAATCTGCACATGGAGGATACTCAGTTTGGCGCCCGAAAGGAACAGGCTGCCATCTGTGGCGTACAGGAGGACATCGAACTGGCGGGTGTACTGCCAAGTTTGCCACGGTCGTACAGTTCTGTCTGCTAGTGGCGAGTGCTTCCACTCGACCAGAGAAAGATCAAGGTCAAAAAAGGATTCGTATTGTGATACTGCTCGAGTCAGGTCTTCCGAGTTAAAAGCAGAAGGGATAAGTATTTCTACATCGTGGTTTTGGCTCAGATAGGCAGTAGTCGTGAGAACATGCTTTTCCCCACCACCATAGTGTTTTGGGAGGTACGGAGAGTAGATACCAATGCGCATACGCTGAGCCATACTATTTACGAGAAAATGTTTCCCATTGTTTTTGAATTTCTTGCTCAATGCGGTCGTAGCGTTTTTCCAGTGATGGCTTTTGTTGCATCTCCCAGAGGCGAACGTAGACCAAGAACCGGTTCATACTTTTGATCATGGCTTCAATTATGCCTTCGTGTCCATCTTTCCAGGCCATCTTAAAGACAAGTCGATTGAAAATATCGAAAAGAACAATTTTAAAAAGTCGCAGTGGCGTGATTTTCGGATGATTTGCTGCTAGCAGAAGTTTGGCTTCGACATCTGTCCAGTCAATAGATTTGCGCAGGCCGTCATACAAATTGCGGTGAGTAAGGTGCACAAGTGGTTCGTCAATATGACCGATTCGGCCGACTATTTCGGCATGTTCGTGGACTTCGCCCACCCAAGTTTTCAGTTTTTCTTTTTTGACTAATCGGAGTAGTTCATCGTTGTTCCAGCCGCCATGCTGCATCCAGCGACCCAAGTGAATGTTGTTACGGTGAAGCGTGTAGGCATCATACTCGGTGCGCTGGACTCTGTTTTGGATTGTTTTGGCGAGAGCTGGTGTAACACGCTCGTCAGCATCAATGTAGAGAATCCAGGCTGTATTTACGAGCTCAGCCGCTTCATTCCGCCACTGGGAGAAATTTTCACCATGGGCTTGTTCAACGCGAGCGCCGGCTCTTTGCGCTGCGCCACGTGTGCGGTCTTTGGAGCCGGTATCGAGAACTAAGACTTCATCGGCCCAGGAAAGTGTTTCGATACAGTTCACAATCATCGCTTCTTCATTGCGAGCAATAATGACTGCCGTAACTGAGTACAGTTGGTTATGAGCGGTGGAGCGAGGGGTTGATGCCATAGTTTTTTCGAAGTACATCGAGTATAGCGCGTTTCATGATTCTGTCGCCAGCGCGATACTGTTGCCACATGTGTTTTATAAGAAAAATTTTGGTTCTGACCGGCGCATAGCGCAGGCCAAAGAGATAGCGGTTTCTCGTTTGGTAGTAGCGATGCAGGTCTGAGCCGCTACCAGATGAGCCGGCATTTTTATGCCAGATTACGGCATTTGGTTGATAGCGAACTCGATAGCCCGCTCTCGTGAGTCGGCAGGAGAGGTCAACATCTTCAAAATAGAGAAAGTACTTTTCGTCAAAGAGACCGTGTTTTTTGAGAGCAGTGGTACTCAGAGCGACACAGCAACCGGTGGCAAACGGCGTATTTTCTGGACGACTGTACTGGCCGCGGTCGACTTCGTCGACCGCGCGATGAAACGCCACCACTTCCGTCCAATCAATAACGCCACCGCCATACCAAAAAACTCGTCCGATCTGATTTTTTTCATACCCGGAGTGGAACTCGTTACCAGGATTAAAGTAGATTTTTGGCACCGCTGCGCCGATTTTGGTGTTACTACGCATCGTAGCAATGAGGGTCTCTAAGGCTGATTTTTCCACGACCGTGTCATCGTTTAAAAGAATAACTACGTCGCTTTGGAGGTTTTCAATTGCCCACTGTATGCCGTGGTTATTGGCACCGGTGAAACCGGTATTTTCTTCGAGGCGCAAAAGAGTAATGTTGCCTTCGTACTCAGCCACGACCTCACTGACTGATTCCGCAGAAGCATTGTCAACAATGATCGGGTGGAGGTCGGCTGCATTGGTCGTGTTTCCGAGAGAGAGCAAACACTCGCGCACGTTGTTGGCGTTGTTGTAGTGAACGATGACCACACCGATGCGTTTCGTGTCGATCGGCAGGTCAGTGCCCCGAGAAGTGGTCTGTTCTCCAGTTAGCGACTCAGCCATCGGCGACCTTTCCAGTACCAGCGCATGAGGCCAGAGGAGGTATTTACTTTTTCGGTCAGTTCCCAGTAGCGCGCTTCTCGCGCCATGTCTCTCAGTAACGCCGAAACCCTACCGTGTTTCGTGGATGCGGAAAACTCCTTCTCTTCCCACTGATACGCCGACTCTAACACTGCCGTCAGACCCTGTAAAACCGACAGGTAGTAGCCATGAGCGCCGTCGTTATGACCGCCCCACTGAAAGTAGCGCCGTAGGAACTCCGAAAAGAAATTCTTGAGCGGATCAGGTGAGGCTTTTTTGTTTTCATGTTGACCGGCCGCTACGATGCGTCCGTATCTCTGGGCCCGGTCGATAAATTGGTCGATTGTTTGGTAGTTTTCATGGACAATGGCAAGCCTTTCGGATTCTAGCAGTCTCTCGGCTGTTTCGCTAATTTGAGGGGTGGAGTGGATTTCATTGCTCCATACGACTAAATTTGGCTTAAACAGGCGTAAAACGTAGTCGGGCCACCATCCGGTCTTGACCCATTTTCCAAAAATAATGTTCTTTCTTGGTAAGAAGTAGGCGTCGGTTTTGGGGTCGAGGATGAGTGTGTCGCGAATTTCGGTGGCGAGACTCGGTGGAATTGTTTCGTCGGAGTCGAGAATGAGCACCCAGTCACTGGTCGCTTTGGCAATTGCAGCGTTGCGGGCGGGTTCCACGTAGCCGACATCAGGGTGGTAGAAGACCTTGGCGCGAAAATCTTTGGCGATCTCGACCGTGCGATCTTCGCTGTGCATGTCCATGACGATGATTTCGTCGGCAATGCCTTTAACGCTGCTCAGACACGCTTTCAGCGTGGCGGCAGAGTTTTTGGTGTTGATGACTACCGAGAGAGTCGGAGCTTGAGTGGCCATAGTCCCAGCGATTCCATTTCTTTTTTGAGGCGTTTCCAGCCAATGAGTAAGAACACTATAGCAAATACGCTTCCGGTGATCACAATACCAGCGGCCATGTGCCAGAGCGACTGCATCCAGAGAGGCATGGTGACCCAACCGAAGGCGGTCATAACGACCGTGGCGATGAGTTGTCGCCAAATGTTGCCGATGAAGGAGAACGGCACCACTTGCTGCACCATCCAGACGGTCACGACCGAGCTAAAGCCAATCAGGGCGGAAGCCAAGGCGACACCATTGAAGCCAAAGTAGTAGATTCCTAGTGGGGTGAGGACCCACGTGAGCACTGTCCACATCACCATTAAGATGAGCGTTTTGTTAACGTGACCAATCGCGTTGAGCGTATTAGTGAGCGGGGTAGAGACACTGCCCCAGGCAATGTTTACCGCAAAGAGAGCCAAGGCAATCAGGGCTGGTTGCCACTTGTTGTATTCCGGAATGAGCGTGACGAGCGGATAGAAAAACAAAGCCATACCAGCTAAAAGCGGGAAGTTCACTAAAGAGATAAAGAAGATGGTTTTCTCTATGGCTTTGCGGAGGAGTTTTTTATCGTGCTGCAAGCGAGCAAACGTGGGGAAGGTAATAGCGGTAATGTTGTTCACGGTGAACTGTTGGGGCATGTTGGTATTGCGTTTGGCCCAGCCAATATATCCAAGTGCTGATGGCTCCAACCATGCACCGACCACCACGATAGTGATTAAGTCATCTTTCACGCGGGCGAGGAGATCATTCAGCTGGAAGCGGAATCCAAACGACATCAACTCTTTCAGGCTCTGTCGCCAAATACCGATGCCAATCGGCCAGCTCTGCAGCGAGTACATGATGGCAATTCCGGCCACGTCGCGGGCGAGGATTCCCCAAATGAAGCTTTGCACACCAAAGCCGCGCCAGGCCATGACGGTAACGATGCTATAGAAAACGAGGTTTTCTACGATGGAGGGAATTGCGAGTAGATCAAAACGGAGTTGTCTGGAAAGGAGGACCGAAGGAATAGTTTTGAAGGTAATGACAAAGAACGATCCTGCCACGATGTACAGGAGCCACAAGGCTTCTCCAGATAAGTTTTGCACTGAAGTCCAGTACGGAGTAAGTACTACCACCACTACAAAGATCAAGATGGCTAAGATCTGCTGAACAGTGAATGTGGTGCGCAGGTCTTCTTTGGTTGGTTCTTCCTTTTTCTGAATGAGTGCCGAGGCCAAGCCGATATCAGATAAGAACGTGAAGAGAGACAGCACGGCTGTTACCAAGTAATAGATCCCAAAGTCGTTCGGCGAGAGAAACGCGGCTAAGAGAAAGTTTGCCACGAGAACAATGCCATAAACCGCCACGCTGCGGCCCATATAGCTCAGGACACCGGCAATGGAGCGTTTTTTAATTTCTTCAGTTTCTGTGGTCGCTGCTTTCTCGGCGAGTTCTCCGATATGCGAACCCAGCTCTTCTAAGTTGGCTTCTTCGTCAGTCGAGATAATATTGCGAAGGTCTTCTCGGCTGAGTTCGTTGCTGGCCGTTGCGTTCCTTTTTTGAGAGGCACTCTTTTTCTTAGAGGGAGACATGCGTAGCCTCTTTCGGTTTTTTCCAGGGGAGAGCCAGAGTGAGCCAGAAAATCCAGGCCACTGCGCTGATCACAGCTGCATACTGACGAACTGGAGTCATGGTGAACTCCGCTCCAACGGACTCAATGGGTTCGCTGAGAGTTATCTGGCGCAGCCCGTCTTTTGTCAGGATGGGTTCCACTTCTTGATCATTTACATAGTAGCGCCAACCTGGGAAATCGGCGATGTTCCAGGTGATTGTTGAGCCTTCTGGTGCTGTACCCAGCCACAGGACTTGGTGGGGTCGCGAAAGTTCCAGTTGCGTTACCTCTACCGTGTCGAGTGCGATGCGTTCGTTTTCACTGACTGGCGGGAGCTCGCGGTTGAACTCGGCCGGGATGTAATCGGGCAGTATGTCACTCATGTTGGTGCGAATGGTTTGGGGATCGGTGTAGTAAAAATCTTCCGCCCGCTGCAAGAATGATTCCGGGCGGTGAAAGTTCCAGGTGCTCAAAACAACTAGGAGAATAAAGGTCCAGCTAATAAACCAGCGAAGCGGAGCCACTTGTAATTGGCTTACGGCAATGCCTCCCATCAAGCTGGAAAACACAATGGCAACCGCTAAGAATCGCCACGGGAACTGAATATAGTTCAGCAGTGGCACGGTATCCCAAATGGGTTCGGCATGCCCGAGGGTCATGAAAAGTGAAACCGCCAAGAGTATGCCGCTGAGGATAAAGACTTGTTGTTTGGCTGAAATCTGTTGGAGTCTCTGCCACAGGGTTCTTTTTTTCTTGCCTGGTGAGCTGAAAAATGAACGGAGTATAAACAGTCCTCCTAAGCCAATAAGAATGAGCGCCATGGTTCCGAGATGGAAACTGATGCCATCATCAGGACCGAATCCAGAACCGCCGTACCCCCAGTTGGGGCGAATAAGCTGGCGGATGTACAGAAAATGGTGATGGTAGTCAAAGTATCCTGACAGAATACTGTCAATAATCGTGTATTGTTTTTCCAAAAATGCCGGCACGATGTAAAACAGGCTCATGAGGGCGCCGAGAACTCCCGCACCTATAAAACGGAGGTTTTCCTTCCAGGCAGGTTTGTTCTCTATCCACTGCCACCCAACTACGAAGATACCGAGAAGCGGAATGGCAAAGAACGCTGTCAAGTTGTGCGAAAGAATGATGGCGGCTGTGGAAAAACTCGTAATGATCAGTCCTCGACGGGGATGCTTTCGCATTTCCATGCCGCCGTATACGAGCCAAGGGAGAAAACCAATTGCCCAAGTTTCATTGATGGCTCCCCGTACAAAAATATCGACTGCTCGATAGGGTGCGGTGAAAAAGAGTACTGCAGCAACTAATCCGGCCGTATGGCTGTAGCGGCGGCCTAAAAGATACATGCCCCAAAAGGCGATAACTCCCGTTAAAAAGAAAACAAGTTTCATGGAAAGAAGCGCCGAAGCGCCAAAGAGCATGAAAAACACGGCGCTATAAAATGGCAGTGGACCATAGAACAAGAACAGTGGCATGCCGTAGCCGTAGCCAAAGTTTTGCGTCCAGTGCACTGGGATGTGACCCGCGGTAAGGGAGCGATGCATTTCTACGATACGTGCCACATGCGTGTAGTCATGAACGCGAAAAAAGTCACTTGAGAAAAACGCCCAAGAGAAGCTCAGAACTATCAAAAGAGCTACTAGCGTAGCAATCCATTGTTTGACGGTGCGCATGGGTCCATTCTACACGAGTTTTGGCTCAGGGAAGATGCCTGAGTCGTTTTTTTTAGACTGTGCTCACAAAGAGTGATAGAATTGGATGATATGAGAAGAAGATCTTCAGAAGAGAAGAATGCTATTACGGCCCGTGCACTATCAGTTGTGCTTTTGGTATTCGGATGGCTTGGTTTTCAGCACCTTCGATCTGGAGACGCGGATGAGGGCAGCACGAATCGAGGCCTGGAACTCGATGTAGCTCCGGAGTTTAGAAGCCGGGATACGGATAGAACCCTAGAACCGGTAGAAGTTAGACCGACAAGGGTTGTTACTGTTCAACCAACTTCTCCTGCAGTGGAACCAACCCAATTTTCACCCACTGTCGAGCGAGAAGCCCGGCAAGTTCATCGCTCTGTGACGATTGATTTTAATGAAGTATCTCGCGATGGATCAGGCACTGTTTATCTCACTGTGGAAAATGGGCGCACTGAGCAGGCCATTGGACGAGTGGATGTATCACGAACTGGGTTCTGGATTTATCTGGCTAAAGATCCAGGAACTTTTGATTACACTTTAAGCCGCAGTTTTTCACATCCACCAAATGGTCCCATTACTCTGACCATTGCTGAAAACACGAATGAACTCGGAAATTCTGTTCTTGTAGTCAGTGATGAGAGCGGTCTGTTGGGGGTTATCGATTTATTCTCTGAGTTGCCGTCGAGAGCTTCATTACTGGCTGAGTCGAGGTGAGTTTACTCTTGTATCTGCGTTCGCAACTCATACACCTGCAGCGCTGGAACGCCGTAGGGGCGGGTGTAGCTTGCTTCCAGGTGGAGGCGTTGCATAACTTCTTCTGGTAAAGCATTTCGGTGCTCGTTGAGTACGAGCCAAGTGGTATGGTCTTCTGCTGCTTCCCAAGCCCAATCTGGAATTGTTTTGACTGGGTATTGTGCTAATCCTTCAATGCGAACGGACTGGATTTCTTCGAGACGGTCAAAGTAGAGTAAGAGCCCATCAGGTAGAGAGCCAAACGAACCTTCCGTAATCACGGTAACGTACTCCCCTTCTTGTACTTTTTGACGAATCAAATCCCGTGTTTGGGCGAGACCATGTCCTGACGACCACTCGGTAAGGTACTGTTCACGATCATGCAGTACAAATGGAATCTGGTTGGCATCGTAGTACGAGAAAAATAAGAAGCGCAGTGATCCCAGGAGATAAAATCCAATGAGCACAAAAAGTACGAGGGCCATCTCCCACGATTCTTTGCGGCGAATTGTTTCCCAGGCTTCATGGATCATAAAGGCGGCGCTCAGCGTAAGAAACGGTGCTACTGGCAAGAAATATCGAGGATGGAGTGTCTTGCCAAGAATGAGCAGGGGGGCTGCAAACGTCAGAGCCGTAAGCCAAAAGAGCCAATGCATGCGTCGATACTTGGAGGCAACGACAGCAATGAGCGAGAGTGCTACTAATTCTGGGCGCAGGTAGGTACTGATCCACGGAGAAACTCGCAAAATGTTGTTGAGAATAATCTGTCCACCAGAATCAATGACTTCCATGACAGAGTAGGTAAAGTCACTACTGCGTCCAAAAAGTGAGCCGAATGAAGGGCTGATTTTCAGCAAGAGAAAAATGCCGAGTCCGAGAAGGCCAGCTGCTCCAAACCAAAGACTTCGGTTGAGGAGCCATTTGAACGTAACACCCTGCGTACGAAAAGAGTCCAGTAAAAAGGGAGCTACATAGGCCATGCCCATAAATACTGGGGCAAAAAAGAGCGCTGGAGTTTTTGTCCAGAGAGCAAGCCCCCACCCAACAGCCGTGAGTACGAGAAACGAGAGTCGTTCTCTCCAGAGTTTTGCTTGCGTTTTTGGCAGGAGTGTAGTTTGGTGGAGACCGAGTAAGCCCCAAAAACTGAGCGTTATGCCCAGTGTGAGCAGACCATCCATGAGGCCGATTCGGTGCGAGAAGGTCCAGAACGGGGCGGTAAAGACGATTGCTCCCGCAATGAAGCGAGTCATTTTTTTGCCTTGGAGTTGGCGAACTACGGCGTCAAGCGCCCACAGCTGGGCAAGACCAATGAAGACGCTAGCAAACCTGGCGATCCAGACCGCGTTGACCGAGGTGGGAAAAACCGAGAGCAGAGCGCTGAGAAGCCAAATGAAAAGTGGTGGTTTTCCATCATTGAGGGCAAAAAACACATAGCGGGCTGGTTCGTGTTGCAACAGCTGAGCCCAGCGAATGTAGATAGCTTCATCGGCAAAGACCGGGAGAGACTGCAGTCGATAGAGGTGAGTTAGTACAAAGAGACAAGAAATACAAAGCACACTCACCCAGGGAAACCAGGCTTTTTTAGTAGTTCTTTGCCACCAGAGAGTCAGCGATTTCATGAAGTGAGGGTTTTTGCTCATGTGGCTATTGTATCAATGTCTGGTGGGCGCGGAAAGGAAAGCAAAACACTCAGTCCCGCCCCCCCGGGACGGATTGAAAGCGGATTGCGCCGCGAAAGGTATGTTTCATGTGCCAGCGCACAAAAGTGAGTCCGAGACCACCGCCGGTTTTTTTGCTCGAGAAGCCAGGTGATCCCAATAAGGACACCACTTGTGGTGGAACTCCAGGTCCCGTGTCAGTAATCACCACTTCAATACTTTTTTCATGAATATGAATCGAGACAGTAATGCGCTTCTTGTGTGGTGTCTTGCTTTTTTCGAGTACCTCAATGCTATTTCGAAAGAGATTAAAAAAAATTTGTTCGGTAATGCTTCTATTGGCAATCGCTAAAGCCGGTAGATGCTTGGGAACAGTGTTTTGAAGAGTAATGCACTTTTGTTTACACTCGGCTTCCAGTATGGACAACGTGTTTCTGATGATGGCCCCGAGATCAATGGTGGTGCAGTGAATTCTCGGTTGTTTGAGCAATTGCTGTGAGACACGCAGTGTCTGCTGTAAGTAGGCAAAGGCTGAGTGAAGGTGCAGGGTCTGTTTCGAGCAGAGGTTTCCCTGAATTTCAGAAGTAATAGCAAACAGGGCCGCAATGGCGTTACCGACATTATGAATAGCTGCTTGAGCCAGCCACTCAGAGGACCAGGCCGGATAGTGGGAACGGTGCAGAGTGGTGAGGGTATAATGCCGATCAACAGAAGTGGAAAGATGCAGCGCTGCTTCGCGTGTAAGCGGAGAAAGATTGGTAACTGAAGTGGAGTTGTGCGTATCCATCTCAGGATGAGAGTATAGCATAAAGTGTTGATTTGAAAATAGAAATTAATCTAGTTCTTGCACGAGCTCAAGCGTGTTATCAACTTTGAGGCGATACGGGCCGTTTTGCGTTCGGCGAAGATTCCAAACAACTGTAGGATGCGAGACACGTTTGGCGATATCGTTGGCAATTTGTCGAATGTAGGTTCTTTTTGAGCAGCGAATCCGTAACTTGGACATGACTAACGGGCTGTCGGTGGGTTGCTCCCAGAAAGGCTGCCAGCTCTCAAGAATCTGGTCCTGTCGCCACTCTCCACTTACCATCTTGAGGCGCGTGTGCCACTCTTTTTCGAGTACACTTTTCTGAATTGTCTCGGTAGCCACGTACTCCAAAGAGGTAACTTCTATTTCATGGCTCAGGTCAGGAAGAGGCTGTTTTTTGGCAGCAAGGTCAAAGAAAGACTGGCCTTGCCAGCGCTTAGCAGAAAAGGGGTGTTGTTTTTGGGCTTGAATGCCCACGAATTCAGGTAAGATTTCCCGTACGTGTACTTCTAAGTCATGTGCAGATGGGGAGAAATCCTTTTCTGGAGTATAAACTCGATCTTTTTTCATGCCAAGAGAGTCATCTGTGTCAGTGCTGACTCCCCACAAGAGAGAGAATTCGTAGACTTTATGCCAGTTGGCAAGCTGTTCTTTTTGAAAGCGATCTTCTCCGGTGAGCACAACCAAAACTCCTTCTGCCATGGGGTCGAGCGTGCCGGTGTGTGTAGCTTTTTCACCCAAGAGCCGGCCGACATAGGCGGCGAGCTGGTGGGAAGATGAGCCGAGCGGCTGGTAGAGCGGAATGATCATGTCTGAGCGTATTGTACTGGACTGGAATATCAGGAGGAGAAGTTTATACTGTCTCTACGTATGGCGAGTTATTCTGAGTCCCTTGGTCGATTAAATCCTGAGCAACGCATTGCGGTTGAGACGATTGAAGGTCCAGTTTTTGTGCTGGCAGGACCTGGCACTGGAAAGACACAGATACTTTCTACGCGTATTGCCCACATTCTCTCGCAGACCGATGTGCAGCCCCACAATATACTTGCACTTACCTTTACGCAGGCAGCTGCCAAAAATATGCAACAGCGATTAGTAGACATGATTGGCGCTGATGGCTACGGGGTCAAATGTACGACGTTTCATAGCTTCTGTACTGAGGTTATTGAGACGCATCAAGAGCAGTTTCCGTTGTCTCCCCAGCGCAGCGAGCCGATTGCTGAGGTAGATAAATTAGCCCTCATTGAACACATTTTGCTTGAGAGTGACTTTGAACATATTAAGTCAGCCAAAAATCCGCTCTATTTTGTGCGGGACTGTTTATACCTGATATCGAGCTATAAGCGCGAGGGACAGTCGCCACTACGTATTCGCCAATTGGCGGAAGAAGAGGAAACGTTTTTAGAGAACTCAGTAGATGAACTCACCAAAGCTGAGTGGCGATCGCGCATGAAAACTGTGCAAAAGAATCGTGAACTCGCAGAGGTGTACGCTGAGTATGAACGGCTCCTGCGTGAGCGTCATACCTACGATTTTGAAGACATGATTCTCTGGGTGCGCGATGCCTTTCGGGCTGACCCAGAGTTGCTCGCTGAGTACCAAGAGACGTATCAGTATTTTTTAGTCGATGAATGGCAAGATACCAATGAGTCGCAACTTCAGCTTTTGGAGTTATTAGCAAGTCACTGGGGGAAATCAGCGAACGTTTTTGCCGTGGGTGATCCTAATCAGTCGATCTATCGGTTTCAAGGGGCGTCGTTTGCGAATACCTTCCATTTTTTAGAGATGTATCCCAACGCTACGGTTGTTGCTTTGCGCACTGGCTATCGTGGCCGACAGCATATCTATGATGCGGCCGCCGCCGCTATTGCAGCCAATGTTGCGGACTCACACAGTGAAGGAAATTCTGCCAGCAGCGGTGAGCAGGCAAAGTTGTTGGACATTCTTGCTGCCCCACTGCACAGTGCGCACAGTGATCACGCTGGAGATGTGTGGTTTCATGAAGCGCCCAATACGCTGGCGGAGTGTTTTTGGGTTGCCCAGGCCATCCAGGCCCGACATGCCGAAGGCGTGCCGCTGAGCGAAATCGCTGTTTTGGCGCGGAAACACAGTCATATGAATTTACTGGAGTCGGTCCTTTCCCGAGCAGGGATTGCCACCCAACTCACTCGTGGTGAGGATGTGCTGCAGTTTCCGATTATGCAGAAAGTGCTCGTACTGCTTCGATTTTTGGCAGCGGTCCGAACTGGTGAAGAGACTCTCCTGTTTGTGCCACTCTTGCAACAGCCTTGGTGGAATTTGGATGCTACGGATGTGTTGCGGTTGGTGCGCGCGGGAGCGAGCTCCCGCGCGCACCAACGCGACATCTGGAATTTCTGGAACGATCCGGAAGCCATGGCGACACTTTCTTTTACAAATAGAGCAGCACTCGATGAATTACGAGAAAAACTGCTTCACTGGCAAGATCTCCAGTATAAGGTGCCATTGCCGGAGTTGGTGGAGACGGTGCTGAGAGAAGCGGGAGTGTACTCGCATTCGTGGCACGGCGAGCTGGCGTTGACCGATATGAATATTTTGGCGAGTTTTTTGCGGGAGGTGCAGAGTTGGTATCGTCAGCATATAGATACTTCTTTGCAAGAATTCCTCGCTCGACTTGATCGCATGCAAACGCACGGTTTGGGAATTCCAGCTGATGATCTGAATGTGAAAATGGATGCGGTCCCGATTGTGACGGCACATCAATCCAAGGGCCAAGAGTGGGATACGGTGTTTGTATTGCACGCGCAAGATGGCTACTGGGGCAATATTCGCTCTCCGCAAAGTATTCAACCATTGCCGGGTGTGGTGCCGTATGCAGACAGCACCAAAGAAGAGAAAAATGCCGATGAGCGGAGGCTCTTTTATGTGGCCCTCAGCCGCGCAAAGCAGCGTGTTGTGGTCTCGTGGAGTCAAAGTGAGGTTCAAGGTGGGCGACAAAGGGAGCTACAACCTTCGCAGTTTGTAGTGGAAGTTCGAGGTGTTTCGCACGAGGTGAAACCGGCACTTTCACATGATGCTGTTGCCGCCACATTGCAAGCGTATCTGGAAAGCAGCGAACAAGAGTATGGTTGGAATCAAATTGATAGACTCTGGTTGGCTTCGCTCGTTGAGGAGTTCTCGCTTTCTGTTTCCGCTCTCAATGAGTACTTGCAGTGTCCGGTTGGGTTTTTGTACAAGCGTTTAATTCGCATTCCGAGTTTACCTACCCGTCCTCTTGTGTTGGGTACGGCTGTTCACGCTGCCATGGAAAAACTCTACCGTGAAATGAATCTACAGGGCCAAGTGCCAGATGCTGCATCTATACTGCCGCGAATTGATTCGGTAGTACAAAGTATGCCACTTTCCCAAACTGAAGTGGATGAAATTGCCGCACAAGCCAAGTCACTTTTCACTGAGTACTACAATGCCCACGTGCAAGATTTTTCACCGAGCCTCTTGGTAGAAAAAAATATTGGAATTCAGCCACCGGTGGCTTTTGAAGGTTTGCAACTGATTGGAAAAATTGACCGCGTCGATATGATCGACGATGCAGCGAAAACCGTTTGCGTCATTGATTACAAAACAGGCACGCCCAAATCGCGCAATCACATTTTAGGAAAAACAAAGAGCTCCGATGGTGATCTCTATCGTCAGCTTGTATTCTATAAATTATTAGGTGATCTCGACGCCACTTTTTCCTATACCATTCGGGAAGGTGAGTTTGTCTTTTTAGAAAAAAATCCCAGCGGAAAGTATAAATCAGAGCGTATTCCACTCAATGACGCTGATCTCGATGAGTTAAAAGAACTCCTGCGTCGCGTTCGCGATGAACTGCACAGTCTTTCCTTTTTGGACCAGAAACCATGTGGCCAGTGCGAGACCTGTGCTCTCTTAGGCTTGAAGGCCGATGTTTTGGAGGCGCACGCAGATGGTCAGCAGCTGAGTATTTCAGAGCGTTCTTAAAGGATACTGCTTAGAGAGTTGAGCGTGCTGTCTCTCAACGCCAGCTAGAGAGTGCAAAATAGAGCCAGTCGAAGCTTTCGCGATTGACGGCAATGCCGGTCCAGTGTGGGAAGAATGCTACATACGTTACGGCAATACTTGCGATCACACCAAGCACAGCTGCTTTTCCATATGGAGTCTTTTCCAGTATGAATGTGAGTTGATGGGCAAGCAGTAGCGCCAAAAAGGGAATCGATGGCAGATAGTGGTAAAAGAACATAATGCGAGGAGAAAGTACCCACGGCAGCCAAAATACGCCATAAGCCGCCAGAACAAACAGCAATCGATAGGTCTCAGTAGAGGCTTTCCAGTGTTTGAGTAAGCGTGATTGCCATTTTTTCTGTTGAGTTAGGGCAGATTGCCACACATACTGCGCTGTTTTAAGACCAAAAAGAGCAATATCGAGGGCTGTCCAAGCTACCGCTAAGAGACCGATCCAGGCTAAAAGTGGATTTTCTTGGAGATAAATATCTTCCATGACAGTAGCGGTGCTGGCGGAGTATGCATAGACCGGACGAAGGTTCATGATCCACTCCCATGGCGTAGACTGGTATGGATGGGTAGCTTCTAGATTGGTTTGATACCACCAAATTTGCTGGTGCAGTTCCCAGAAGTGGTTGAGATCTTTTCCTTGGAAGAACATCTGTCCGTAGCTTAAAAGATACATGCTTGGTACGAGTACCGCGAGCGCTAGCCAAAACTGAGCAAACGGACGCAGTGTTGCGCGAGAATCATTGAGGTATGTGTGCAGCAGTCGAGCGCCATGGTCAAAGAGATAGAGGGCTAACAGAAAAACTCCGCTCCATTTGGATGCCACGGCTAATCCGGTACTGAGGCCAACAAGCATGGCCTGTGGCAGGGTGAGTGATTTTCGCCAACGCCAGTACAGCCAGATGCTCAACACTACAAAAAACGTAACGTGCATATCATTCATCGCAATGCGAGACATGCCGAGCGCCAGTCCGCTCAAAGAAAAGAGACCACTGGACAGCAGGCTGGTGACTAGTGAAAACCCAAGCTCTCGAGCGGCAAAATAGAGGAGCGCAATCGTGGCGGTACCAAAGACTACCGAGCTGATTCGCCAGCCAAAGCTGTTTTCTCCGAATACTCGCATTCCAGCGGCTTGAGTGAGCTTGGCAAAAGGTGGATGAAGCCAATCAACAGCAGTATCTTGTTCTGGCGCGGGATTCCACCACTCGTAGGCCCGGGCATCATTGCGGGCGATTAACTTGGAGGTAACAGCGTGATAGACCTCATCGAAGTAGTACGTTGTGGGAGTGGTAATTCGCCAGATGCGCGCTCCAAAAGAGCACGCTACAATAATGAGGAGAATAACCCATGGTTTTGCAAAAATTGATTTCAGCACTTCACCATTATACGCCGAAAAATTCGGCGTTGTCGCGGTGGCGTTCTTTTTTTAAACGTCCGATTTTTTCTGGAATTTTGCTGGTTCTCATGAGCTGGGGTGGCTTCTTTTTGTATTTTTGGCCGCAGATGTTTCACTGGACAGCCAAGGGGTTAGAGGCTGGCTGGTTGTTTATCTGGGCAGACTGGTCTGCGCATCTCACGTACACGAATGTGTTTGTACATCGGCCACTTGAGCTTTGGCTGAGTGGGCACCCACTGTATGTGGGGCAGAAATTTTCGTATCCGTTTGCTACGAATTTGGTCTCAGCGCTTCTCATGCGTATGGGTTGGGATGTAGTTCCGGCTTTTATTGTGCCCAGTATTGTAATGACGCTGTGGTTATTAGTAGTTCTCCTTCTGTTTTATAAACAGATATCGCGCAGTGTGAGTCGCGCGTACGTTGGGGTTACTCTCTTTTTGGCTGGAGGTGGACTCGGTTTTTATACCTTCTTTCAGGATGTAGCCGAGTTTGGTTGGCAGAATATCTTGTATCCCGCTCGGCAAGCGACTCAGTTTGAAGCGGTTGGGTTGCGTTGGTACAACGTCATAACTGGACAGCTGTTGCCGCAGCGAGCTTTCTTGTTTGGTTTACCCTGGTTTTTGAGCGTAGCGCTCTGGTTGGAAAACTGGCGTCAACGGCACTTTCATGGATGGAAGTGGTGGCGGGTAAGCCTGGCGGGTGTTTTTGCGGGCTTCCTTGCTTTTGTGCATATGCATTCCTATATTGTTCTAGTGATCGCTTGTGCCGTTCTGGCGCTGTGGTACTGGCGAGCGTGGAAGTTTTGGTTGTTTTTTGCAGCCGGGGCGTTTTTTCCGAGTCTCCTAGTCTATAGTCTGCTGTACGGTGGTGAGGTGGGAGTTTCTTTTTTCCGGTGGTATCCTGGCTGGTTAGCTAATTCCCAAGCCTTTGGCATGAATTGGGGCTGGTTCTGGATTCTTAACTGGGGAGTGTTTTTGCCCCTTGCTGCGATCGGCACCTTTTTGCGCAAACACGCTCTCAGCCCGTGGATAGTTGTGGGATGGGTGCTTTTTGCTCTGGCAAATATGGTGTTGTTTCAGCCGTACGACTGGGATAATTCGAAAATCTTAACGTATGCGTATCTTCTTCTTGTTCCGGCTGTGTTGCATGCTTTGCTCGCAGTTTGGAATCTTTGGCAGAACCAGTCATTGTTTTTCCGGCGCAATGGCCAGTTCTTTGCTCTTTTGTTATTTGTTTCACTGACACTTTCTGGGTGGATTGATATTTGGCGCGTGAGTTATGTGGAGAAGCATTCGTATCAAATGATTTCGCATGAAGATATTGGTTTGGCCTCTGCATTTCGACAGATCAGTGAGCCAACCGATAGGTCTCTCACCTCAGATGCCCACAATTTGTGGCTCCCGATGATGACTGGTCGTCCGGTGGTCATGGGGTATCGTGGCTGGCTATGGTCATATGGAATTCGCTACGATGCCGTGCAGCGTGATGTTGCCACCATGTACTCCGGTGGAGAAGCAGCAGAACAACTCATTGATCAGTATGCGGTCAAGTTTGTGGTGATTGATCTTGGTGCCGAGCGAGATTGGCGTCCAAACGAAGCGTACTATGCTGAGCGATACCCGCTTGTTCTTTCCGGTCAGTACTCACGAGTGTATCAAGTACGGGACTAGATTTCGTTTTAGAGAAGGGCGAATTTTTTCGCATCAAGACTCGTGCTGCCCACCAGCACTCCGTCTATGCTTTCTTCCTGTAAGTAGACGAGTGAATTTTCTGGACTCACGCTGCCACCATACAAAACGGGCACTGCTCCAAAGGCATCATGGAGTTTTTGGATAGTTTGGAGGGTTGTCTCTATCGGGTCTTCTTGACCGCCAAAGGTGCTGATAGCATGGACAGGTTCATATGCCACAATTATTTGCTCGCGTTGTGCGGCAGTGAGTTGGGCGGCTTGTTCTGCAAATTGATCACGATCGACACAGATGATTGGTGTAATACCGGCATCGAGTGAAGTAGTAACTTTTTTGGCCACATCTGCTGAGGTTTCATTTTGATACCGTCGGCGCTCCGAGTGCCCGAGGATGGCATACTGTACACCTAAGTCAAGCAAGTTCTGCGCCGATATTTCACCGGTGTAGGCGCCAGCTCCGTAGGCACTGATATCTTGCACTCCGAGAGTGAACTGCTTTTCCTGATTTTGGAGTGCCAGGAGAGCTGGGTAGGGCGGACACACTACATAGGTATAGGTGTCTTTGGGTGTTTGTTTGGCAAAGGTTTCTGCCCAGTGTTTGGCTTCGGACACTGACTTGTTTGATTTCCAGTTGGCAACGATGAGTTTGCGGGAGAGTTTCATATATATGCATCATACAACATCATCTGCTCAGCGGGAAAATGTGTTGGTATGGTATACTGTACGTTCTGTTCGGTTTGAAGTTTGCCAGGTGGCAAATGATGCGATTCTCTCCGTTAGTACAAACAAAAAGGAATTATGTCTTATTCTCGCGGGGGGAGACGTCGCTTTGGTCGCCGTTCGAGCTCCAAAAAAAATACTACTGGCCGTGAAGGTCGTTTACAGCGCTATACCAACTCGGCGCAGGCCGTCGTGGCCGAATTACCAGAAGTGAACATTGAGCATCAGTTTACTGATTTTGCGCTTGATGATCGTCTCCAGAAAAACATTGCTCAGCGTGGCTACGAAGAGCCTACTCCTATTCAGGACCAGGCTATTCCAGAGTTACTGGCTGGGAGAGATGTCGTGGGTATTGCCAACACCGGAACCGGTAAAACAGCCGCGTTTCTTTTGCCGTTTATCGACAAAGTGTTACAAGATCCCGATCAAGGTGTGCTCATTTTAGCGCCAACTCGTGAGTTAGCGCTGCAGATTCGTGATGAGTTTATTGAGTTTGCTAAAGATTTACCACTGGGAGTTTCTGTCTGTATCGGTGGAACCAATATGGAGCGCCAAATCAAACAGCTGGCACAGAACCCACATTTTGTGATTGCCACGCCTGGTCGTTTGATCGACTTGCTCAAACGTCGTCACTTTGACCCAGAGATGTTTACCAATATTGTGCTCGACGAAGTCGATCGCATGCTCGACATCGGTTTCCGTCAAGATATTTTGTTCTTGATCTCCAAGTTGCCACGCAAACGCCACGCGGCTTTCTTTAGTGCCACGAGCGATTCTGCTACTGATGAAATCATGCGCAAACTGATGGACAAACCAGTGAAGATTAGTGTCAAACAAGCGGAGACAAGTCATCATGTGGAGCAGAAGGCTCTGCCGGTCAAAATTGGCCAGGACAAAGTCGAGATGCTGCACGATATTCTTATTCAAGGTGACGTTGATAAAGCGATCATTTTTGGTCGTACCAAACACGGCATTAACAAGCTGGAAAAGAAGCTGAAAGAGCGTGGATTTAAAGTAATCGCTATTCACGGAAACAAAAGCCAAGGAGCTCGCCAACGGGCCCTGCGTACGTTTAAAGATGGACACGTCCAAGCTTTACTCGCTACTGATGTGGCTGCTCGTGGTATTGATATTGATGACGTTTCTCACGTTATTAACTATGACGAACCACAGTCCTACGCTGACTACGTGCACCGTATTGGCCGTACTGGTCGCGCGGGCAAAGTCGGAACCGCAATTACGTTTGTAGAATAAGGAAAAATCTACAGCCAGCAGAATTGCTGTCTTTCGTTTGTGCGTTTTTTTTGCTAGGGTGTGAATCTATGTCCCAATCAGAGCCAGCGTACTTGAGTGTACTTAACGAGGAACAACGCCAAGCAGTCTTGCATGGCGATGGTCCAGCCATGGTGCTTGCTGGCGCGGGCTCTGGGAAAACACGCGTCTTGACCACGCGAGTAGCCTACTTGATTGACCAAAAGGGTATTCAACCAGACGAGATTGTTTTACTGACGTTTACCAACAAAGCCGCCAAAGAAATGGAAGAGCGCGTGCGCGTGCTCACTGGATACAGTCTGCCATATGCTGGCACGTTCCATCGTTTGTGTGCGCGGTTGTTACGGCGCCATGCCGAGCTGGTGGGACTCTCTCAAAGCTACGTGATCTATGACAGCGATGATCAACTTTCACTTATTAAGCTCATTGCCAAAGAACTCAACCTCGACTCCAAAAAGTACCATCCGCGTGCACTAGTGAAGAGTATTTCTGAGTCCAAACAACAGTTGATCACTCCAGAAGAGTATGAGCAGTTTGCGCGTGGGCCGTTCCAAACGACGGTGGCGCGAGTGTATCGCATCTACGAAAAAAAATTGATCGAAGCTGGGGCTGTTGATTTTGACAACATGCTCAGTAAAGTAGTGGAACTATTCCGCAAAAACGAACACATCCGCAAACAGTATCAGCAGCAGTGGAAACACGTCTTGATTGATGAGTACCAGGATACCAACCATGCGCAGTATGTATTAACGAAGTTGATTGCCTTTCCGCAAAATAATCTCTATGTGGTTGGGGATGCGAGTCAGGCCATCTACGGGTGGCGTGGCGCCGACTACCGCAACTTGCTCAAACTGCGTCAAGATTTTGCCAATGTGGAAGAGTATCGCTTAGAGCGAAATTACAGGTCCACACCAAGTATTTTGGAAGCGGCTTCCAACGTTATTCGCAATAACACCATGCATCCGGTTTTGGAGTTGTGGACCGATAGCGTTGATACGCATAAACTCCGCGTTTTGCAGGCGAATGACGGTACCGAAGAAGCCCATCTCGTTGCCAACATCATCGCGCGCGAACATCCCGATGAACTGAGTGATGTGGCCATTTTATACCGCACCAACGCACAAAGTCGTGAGTTTGAAGAAGCACTTTTGCGCAAAGGAATTCCGTACAAATTGGTTGGCGGGGTGGCTTTTTACTCGCGTAAAGAAATCAAAGATATTCTGGCCTATTTGCAGTTGGTCTACCAACCGAATGACGTAATCAGTGAAAATCGGGTCATAAAGCTTGGTAAGCGCCGCTATGCCGATTTTACCGAGTGGCGAGACAGCGTGCGTAATCTCGAGACCGGTGAAGTCTCGGGCACCACCCAAGAACTGCTTGAAGGTATCTTAAAGTCCACCAAGTATATGGACAAACTCAACGAAAAAGATCCTACCGATCTTACCCGTATAGAAAATATTCAAGAGCTACACTCGGTAGCGGCCCAGTTTCCTGAACTCCCGCTCTTTTTAGAGCAGGTCGCGCTCGTTGGTGGCGAACGGGAAGAACGCTCAAGCATGGGAGAAGGCCCAGCGGTTACGCTTATGTCGTTACATGCGGCAAAAGGGCTCGAGTTCCCGTATGTCTTTTTGGTGGGTCTTGAGGAAGGTTTGTTCCCACACAGCCGTTCATTGCAAGATCGCGAGCAGATGGAAGAGGAGCGACGGCTCTGTTATGTCGGTATTACGCGGGCGAAGAGTCGTTTGGTGCTGTCGTACGCGCAGCGACGTTTACTGTACGGAAACTACTCACAACAGATGCCAGCTCGTTTCTTGCGCGAAATACCCATGCATGCGTTTGAAGACGGTGCCTCGCCGTTCGGTCCAAACTCTCGACTGCATTCGGCAAGTTCCCACTCCGAAACCCCATTTGACGACCCCATGCTCGACGCCATTCTGGATGGCAGCATGGATATTGATGAGTGGCTGGGCCGGTAGGAGGAGCAGAGTCTCCTTTCTCCTTCCCGAGAAGTTTGCTACCATACGTACAGCTTATGATTATTCGTCCGATTACCCTCGAAGAGAAAGCACGCTTTAATGCTGTGGCTACGCACCCACTGCAGTCTTGGGAGTGGGGTGAGTTTCGCCAGGCGACTGGTCAGGCCTTAGCTCGTTTGGGTATTTTTGATGACGATGGCCAGCTTGCGCAAGCGCTCTCGGTCACTTTTCACAAAATTCCTGTGTTGGGTGGTACTGCCGGATATATGCCGAAAGGTCCAGAGCCGACGCCACAAGTACTGCAAGCATTAACCGAGGTTGGTCGGCAACACAATAGTGTTTTTATTAAGTTGGAACCCAATGTGCAAGCACCCGTGAGCAAAGAAAACCCCTTCGCCGAGATTGAGAAAACTTTAGAAGCCAACAACGCCACCAGTGGCCGACCGCTGTTTACTCGCTACACGTTCGTCAAAGATCTTACCCCCGATGAAGAAACCCTCATGGCTGGTTTTAAAAGCAAGACCCGCTATAACATCCGCCTCGCTACGCGCAAGGGTGTGGAGGTAGTCGAAGATACTTCGCCAGCGGGTCTCGAAGAGTATTTGCGTTTGCTTGAAGAAACGACCTCGAGACAAGGGTTTTACGCGCATGGACCAGAATATTTCCGCACTATGTGGAAGGTTCTCGGTGAGAGCGGCATGATGCGAATTTTGAAAGCAACCTACGAAGGAAAAACCCTCAGTGCCTGGATACTCTTCATTTTTAATGGTGTTGGGTACTACCCATACGGAGCCAGTTCCCGTGAGCACAGAGATGTGATGGCCAATAACCTCATGATGTGGGAAGCGCTCAAACTCGCAAAGCGCGAAGGGTGTACTTCCTTTGACATGTGGGGTTCTTTGGGACCAAATCCCGATACAAACCATAAATGGTATGGTTTCCACAAGTTTAAAGAGGGGTACGACGTGCAGTTAGTGCAGTCGCTGCCCACTCACGATCTGGTGGTGAACTCACCTGTGTACACAGTATTCACGTTCGGTGACAGCTTGCGCTGGAAATGGCTTCGTCTGCGAGCCGCTCTCGGAAAATAGAAGGAAGTTATGACCCAATCGGCACACCGCTTTATTTTTCCTTTTTTGCGCGGACTGTTCATTTCGCTTTTTTTTGGCACCGTCATTTTTGGTTTTGTCGCATTCTGGTTTGCAGGTGCATTGTTTGCTCGGGGCGCCGAGCTGAATGCACTGTTTTTTGAAACCGCAGGTCGATCCACTGTTTCTATTGCCGCTGAGGCATTAGGCGGAGTATGGGTGGCGCAGCAGGAAGCGGTGCATGAACCATATAGAGTATTGGTCTTGGGAACAGATGAAGTAGCCGGCAGCGGTCGTTCCGCTGTTTTGACCGATACACTCATGATTGCGAGCTATAACCCAGAAACAAATGCTGTTTCTCTCGTAAGTCTGCCTCGCGATCTGTATCACCCAGAGTATGCTACCAAGATTAATGCCTTGTATTTTTACGGTCAGGAGCGGTATCCGACTCGTCCAGAAACCTTTCCTGCTGAAGTTCTTACGGATATGACCGGTCTGGATTTTGAAAGTGTGTTGGTTATTTCCCTGGCTGATGTGCAGAATCTTATCGATCTCGTGGGTGGAGTGGAAATTGATGTACCAAAGACATTTACAGATGATCAATTCCCTCGTGATGGGGTGGATGTTTCGGTCGAGACAGATCCGGTCATTCTCTATGAAACGATAACCTTCGAAGAAGGGGTGCAGCGTATGGATGGTAAAAAAGCGCTCCAGTACATTCGCACTCGCAAAAGCTCAGATCCCAACGAGGGCACCGATGAATCTCGCACTCGTCGGCAGCGGCAGGTCCTCACAGCGCTGGCAAATCAGCTTACTGATCCCAATTTTGTCGCGAACCCGGTCAATATGGGTCGGCTGTATCGTTTTTACGCTGAGCGGTATCAACAGGAGGCGTCCTTATACGAGCTCGGCGTGGTAGCCGGAGAAGTTATTCAAAATAGGCAGTTGCCGGAGTTTATCTCGGTAGAAATGCCGGTAACCGCAGCTGGGACTGCCACCGACAGTGCTACTCTTTTTGTCCACCCACCGGTCGAAAAATACGGTCAGTGGGTCTACGAGCCTGTTGACCCAACCTGGCAGCAGTTGCGCGAGTTTATGCAACAAAGGAATTTTTAGTAGCACTTCTAGTACTGTGAGCCATTTACGTTGCAGAAGACAGTACGTTTTGAGAAAAATCGTCGAGTCGCCATTGTGGTCGGCGATCAAGTTTTTCAAGTTTGAGGTGGTAGTTGTGCTGAAAGTGGAGTTGTGCCGCGAGCGCAATCATCGCAGCGTTATCCTGACAGAGTGAAAAAGTGTATGGCCATGCCACTGCAGCACCGGTTGGGGCCAGTGTCTGGTGGAGTTTTTCTCTGAGTACCGTATTGGCTGCCACACCACCTCCCAACAGGACGTGAGAAACTGGATACTCAACTAGTACTTTTTTCACTTTGCCCAGTAAAGTTTCTAAGGCAGCATTTTGAAAACTTGCTGCGACATCTTTCATTTCTTGATCCTGTAAAGTTCTTTCGCCAGTATTGGTAATTTCGCGAATGAGGCGGAGGGTGGCTGTTTTAATGCCAGAGTAGCTTACGTTGTAGTCACCAGACTGGCGCATGGCAATTGGCAGCGCATAGGCTGACGCGTCTCCCTCATCGGCGAGTCGAGCGAGTTTGCCGCCACCAGGAAAGCCGAGACCGAGCATGCGGGCGACTTTGTCGTACGCTTCGCCCAGCGCATCGTCGAGTGTCTCGCCAATGATTTCGTATTTTCCCCAACCATGAATCAGCACAATTTCTGTGTGTCCGCCAGAAGCGAGTATTCCTAGGGCCGGAAAAGTGAGTGTATCTGGATCTAAGCCCCCTTCTCCGTGCGCATCTGCTGCGAGAGCGGACCAGAGATGACCTTCCATATGATGCACTGGTTCCAGTGGTTTCTGCCATTCTTGCGCTAGCTGAACTGCTTTGGTCACGCCTATCTCGAGCGATGGTGCCAGCCCAGGGCCAATTGTGACCGCAATGGCATCAATGTCGTGAGGTTGTACACCTGCTGTTGCCAGCGCTTTTTCAAGTACGAGCGGGAAGTTCTTCTCGTGTTCTCTTTTTGCCAGTATTGGCACTACTCCACCAAACTCCTTATGGGTAGCATCCTGGGAGGAGATGCAGTTTGCTAGGACCTTGCGGCCCTCAACGAGAGCGATGGATGTGTCGTCGCAAGAAGTATCAATGCCAAGTATTTTCATAATTTATATACTTTCTGGATAACTGGTAGTGAGGGTGAGTTGACGGGTGTTTTCACTGGAACTGGAAAAGGCAACGTGTACCACTACTGCTTTACTGCGCCACTCTTGTAAAAACGCACTGTCCAAAGCTGCCCACTCGAGCACCACAATGCCAGAGCTCTCGAGCGCATCTTTCACTCCGAGTGTCGCGAGCTCTTCTTGATTTTCGATTCGCCAGGCGTCTACGTGGAGGAATGGAACGGTTTCTTTTTGGGCGGTAAAAGTATACTCATGCACGAGTGAGTATGAAGGAGATTTCACCAGGTCAGGGGTTTTTACTCCCGCGGCAATTCCTTTGGTGAGGTGTGTTTTGCCACTTCCCATTTCACCGGTTAAAGCAAAAATAAGCGGTGTTTGTCCCCAGAAACTTTTGTATTTCGTGACGAGCTGCTGACCAAAGGCGAGTGTTTCTGCTGTCGATTCGGAAGTGAAGGTGGTGGTTTCTGGTAACTGAATACTTCCTTGGCGGATGATGCGTAACGTAGGTGCGCGAGCGTCAACAATAGTTGTGGGAAGAGCACTAGGGAGCGTACCGGCATCAAGTATGATTCCAACCATCTCTTTTTGCTCAGGAGTGAAGTCTTCGAGAAGTTCATCAATGTTGTAGGGCTGTTTGCCATCAGACGGATTGGCTGAGGTGGCGGTGATGGGTTTTCCAAAGGCTTGTACCAATTCACAAACCAGGAGTGAGTCTGGGATGCGGATGCCGATGCTACCGTCTTCATTGGCGACGTGTGGCGCCAGTTTTCCTGTAACAGCGTCAGAAATAACAGTCAAAGGGCCAGGCAAGTGATCTTGATAGAGTGTCTCGGCGGTTTCAGTAAGGTGTACGTATTGTAGCGCCATTTCTTGGTCGACGACAGCAATCGAGAAGGGTTTATTTTGGCGATTTCCCTTGTAGGCACGCAAACGCTGTACTGCTTCATGAAGCGTAGCATCTGCTCCAATACCGTAGCAGGTTTCAGTGGGATAGATAACCAGTTGACCTTGATTGAGAGCTTCAACTGCTCGTTCTATTGCTCCCAGGAGCGGTGTAGTTGTCAGTGTAATTCGTTGCATGGTGATTTCTCCGTTGGACACTCCGTATTGTAGCAGGCGAAAAAACAAAAAACTGGTATACTATCCGAGTTATGAAGCGTTTACTCCATGTCATTTGTGACTACCAACCCGCCTCGCAAGAATTCGGAGAAATCCTCGAGCGTTTGTACACGCAAAACTGGGATCTCGATCTGAATATTATCCCCACCTCTATTCCATCCCTCGATACCGTGGCTACCGGTTTCATGGTCTACCAATTTGCTCTCGGACAAAACCCACCAGGAACGGTCATGTACGTTAACACCGCTCCCCGCAAAGAGCAAAAAGCCGCTATGCAGAACAACGCTGGTGAAAAACTTGTCTACGCCAAACTCAAAAATGGGATCGAAATTGTCGCCGTGAACTCCGCTTACACCCTCTCTTTGGTGAAGCCATTTATTGAAAAATTGCATATTATTCAGGTGGAAAACGAAGGTTCTCAGTTCCGCTCACGTGACTTTTTCCCGAAAGCTGTCTCCGACATTCTCCACAACAAGCACGACGAGCGTTTGCTCGAAGAAGTTGACCCCGCTGGTTTACCAGACATGCCAGAAGGCATTGCCATGTGGATCGACGGCTTTGGCAACATCAAAACCAGCATCCGTAAATCCCAACGTGGTTTCAACGAAGGTGAAAAAGTACACATCAAGATTAACGGCATTCGCCGCGCCGCTTTAGTAACCGGTGGCAGCTTTTCTGTGGATGAAGGCGAACTCGCGTACTCTGTAGGCAGCTCTGGTCATGATGATCCATTTATGGAAATTTTCTTACGTGGTGGTTCCGCTCACAGCCTCTTTGGCAACCCCACTTCTGGTGCAAAGGTCATAGTCGAAGAGTAAAATACTCTCATGGATCTCAAAGCGACGCTGCAACGTGTACAAGAGCTGAGTGCTCAAGATATTGCGTCCTATTTCGTTGAGTATCATCCCAAAATTGCTGATATTCCCGATCCTTGGGCAGAGAGAGTTATTTCGTGGATTGAAGAGTATGTAAATCGGCCAGGTGGGAAAGCCCTCCGACCACTTCTGGTGGCAGTTGGCGCCGCTATGAGCCAAAACATTTCGGTTGACGCTGCTTTACAGCAGAGCGCGGTGCGGCAGCTCATGCTCGCCGTGGAACTCAACCATAAACGTATTCTTATGGCCGATGACGTGGCCGATCAAGATGAGTTACGCCATGGCGGACCAGCTCTGCACATCTTTATTGCCAGGAAGCTGCGGGAGTTTACACAGTACGCTCATTTGCCAGAGGAGCAACTCACACACATTGCTCGTTCCTACACCGAAGTCGCTGGTATTTGGCTGCATGCCATGATTGCTGACATAATGATGAATCTAGAAGTATCTTCAGCTCAACGCCAGCAGATGAGCCGTATCTTTTTGCACCTTACGTACGATATGACCGCCACAGGTTGGTATACCCTGTTGGATCAAAATTTTATTGCGCTGAGTGATGCGCGCGAAGATGTGTTTTTGCAAGGGTTGCGTTTAGTAACCGGTGAGTACACCTTTGTTTCTCCTTTACTGCTGGGCGCCACCCTTGGTGAAAAATATGCTGAATTTGAGCCTGCTTTTACTGAGTATGGTCGTAATGCCGGAATCCTCTTCCAAATTACTGATGACTTGATCGGGTTATTTGGGGATCCAGAAAAGACCGGAAAGCCGGTCGGAAATGACTTGCGGGAAGGCAAGAAAACACTGTTAGTACAGTATGCAGCTGCCCACGCGAGTGTCGCGGAGCGTAAACGCCTGGCCACTGTTTTGCAGAACCCAGATATTACCGCCGATGATGTTAGTTGGGTGCAGACGTTGGTGAAAGAGTCTGGTGCAGAGAAGCAAACCCGCCAGAAAGCAGCTGAGTACCTGATGGTGGCAGAGGAGGCTCTAGCGGATATTCCTGAGAGCCCATCTGTTGATTTGCTGCGTGAAATTATTCGGTATGTCTTACACCGTTCGCGTTGAGCGGCCGGTTTGTGTTCCTGCTGTTTCCACTGTATGACAAAGTGTGATACTTTACACTCAGTCAGGAATGCATGAAAACACGTCTCACTATTACTTTGTCTGAATCGACCCTCAGGAAAATTGATCTCCTTATCGACAAAAAGCACATTCGCAGTCGTTCCCATGCCATAGAACACTTGCTCCAAAAAAGCCTTGAACCAAGCATCAACACCGCAATTATTTTGGCAGGAGGGGATAAGCACACGCAGCGACCATCTCGACCGCTGACTTTGCTCAACGAAAAGCCTCTGATAGTGCATACCCTGAGTCACCTCAAGAACTATGGGGTGCGAAGGGTGATTATTGCTACCGATGAAAACGGCAAAGATATCCAAGAACTCGTCGGAGATGGGAAAGAGTTTGGGTTGCAGGTGGAGTATGTGTTTGAAGAGGCTGCCGCTGGCACGGCCGGCGCCATCAGACAAGCAGCTAGCAGGTTTTCTCTTCAGGATCCTTTTTTTGTTATCGCCGGCGATGTTTTGACCACTATCGACTTGGATGCTCTTGCTGAGTTTCACACGCAGCACGGAGGACTTCTGACCATGGCTGTAAAACCCCGCAGCACTTTATCGACCTACGATAACGTGTTCATTGAGGGGTACACAGTTGTTGACTTCCAACAGAGCCAACCGGAACAGACAGTGAGTATCGTGAATGCTGGTGTCTACTTGTGTGAATCAGAAGTGCTGGAGTGGATACCCAAAACCAAGCCCGCTATGCTCGAAACCGACGTATTTCCAGCCTTGGCACGCAGTCGCAAGCTGTTGGCCTTTCCATTCCAGGGACTGTGGTTTGACATCACCTCTGATAAAAATTACCAAGAAGCGCTCGAAAAACTCGGGTACTAGGTCGCTAGCCAAACGATCCGCTTTTGGTGGAGTTTACTTCCCGACAAGGACTTGGTCCAAGACTTCACTCACGTGCTCAACCGGCACAATAGTAATATCTTTTTTGACCTTTTCGGGAACATCGACCAGATCTTTTTCGTTTTGCTTAGGAATGAATGCCACCGTCACACCGGCGCGGTGAGCCGCGATCAGTTTTTCTTTGAGACCACCAATTGCGAGTACTCGGCCGCGCAGCGTTACTTCTCCGGTCATAGCCACCGTATGGCGAATTTTCTTCTCCGCAAATACAGAAGTGATGACTGTGGTGAGGGCAATACCGGCAGATGGTCCATCTTTCGGCACAGCACCCTCTGGAGCATGAATGTGGACGTGGTTGTGCTTAAACGCCTGCGGCGTAATTCCTAGGTCTTCCGCGTGCGATCGTACGTATGTATACGCTGCTTTGACAGATTCCTTCATAACGTCACCGAGCTGGCCGGTGATGGTGTAGCCTTCTTGGCCAGTCGCTAGTGCGGCCTCAATGTGGAGTACCTCGCCGCCGGTGCTTGTCCAGGCTAAGCCGTTGACGAGACCGATTTGGTCCTCGAGCTCCATCAGAGTGTCGAGCACTTTCTGTGGTCCGAGATAGTCACTGACGGTACGTTTTTCGATTTTCACATTTTTTGATTCTTTTTCAGCGATTTGACGAGCCACTTTTCTGGCAACCTTGGCAATCTCACGTTTGAGAGAACGAACACCGGCTTCGCGGGTGTAGTGTTCAATAATTTCGCGCAGAGCGCCATCGGTCAAAGAGAACTGTGTTTTCTTCAAACCGGCACCCTCGCGCACTTGCTCAAGTAAGTACTGCTGAGCAATATTGAACTTCTCATCGTAGGTATAGCCAGAGTACTCAACAATTTCAAGCCGATCACGCAGTGGACCGGGAATGGTGTGTAGCACGTTGGCGGTGGTAATAAACATTACATCAGATAGGTCAAATGGTTCGCCGAGATAGTGGTCAGTAAACTCAAAGTTTTGTTCGGGGTCCAGCGATTCGAGCAGGGCGGCGGAAGGGTCACCGCGGAAGTCAGAGCCAAGTTTATCGACCTCGTCGAGCATGAAAACAGGGTTTTTCGTGCCCGCTTGCGCCATGCCTTGCATGATTTTTCCGGGCATAGCACCCACATAGGTTCGACGGTGTCCGCGAATTTCTGCCTCATCGTGCACACCTCCAAGAGACACTTTCACAAACTCTCGACCCAGTGATTCCGCAATAGAGCGACCAATAGAGGTTTTTCCTACACCTGGCGGCCCTACAAAACAGAGAATAGTCGGGAGGACATTTTTTCGCGGAGATGAGTCAGTGTCTTTTTTCTTCTTGGAACTTTTGGAGGTGTCTTGTTCGCGCAGCTTCATCACGGCCAGGTGCTCGAGTACGCGTTCTTTTACTTTCTCGAGACCGTAGTGTTGTTGATCAAGAATCTTGGCAGCTCGCTTCAGGGAAGTTCGACCGCGAGACTTTTTGCTCCAAGGCATGTCGAGCATTGATTCCAGCCAACTCATGACGTATGAGTACTCCGAGTGCATCGGTGACATTTGGCGAAGTCGGCGCAGTTCTTTGGTAACTTTTTCTTCTACCTTTTTCGGCATGCGCGCTTTTTGGATACGTTCTTCGAGTTCGTCGAGCTCTTCTTCTTCGTCAAGTTCTCCGAGTTCTCGCTGAATAGCCTGCATGCGCTCACGCAAGACGTTTTCTCTCATGCGCTCGTCGATTTGTTTCTTTGTTTCGCTATTAATCTTTTGTTCAATATTGAGGATGTGTTGTTCGCGAGTTAAATGCGCTATGACTGCTTTTACCCGTTTGTTTACATCGAGTTGCTCGAGCAGTCGCTGTTTGTCTGGCGTGGGAATATCAAGAGCAGCGGCAATGTGATCAATCAGGTCTTTGGACTGGAGACCTCCAACCAACTGCATAAAGTTGAAAAACTCCACGGCTTTGCCTGATTGGACCGTTTTGCGGAAGAGGTTTGCCAAGTGTTTGAGTGAGGCCTCGAACTCGTCGGTTTGTTTCAGTTTTTCTTCGAGCTGCTCGACAACCACTACTGGAAATGGTTCTTCTTGTTGGAACGATTGAATGCGTACCCGGCGAATACCTCTCAAGAGAGCGTGTGTTTCACCTTCGTGCTGCAGTGTTCTCTCAATTCGTGCTAAAGTTCCGATTTGGTAGAGATCCTTGGGTTTTGGTGATTCTAGAGAACTCTTCTTTTGTGCCACGATAACCACATATTTATGTGATCCCTGGGCTGCATTTAAGGCGAGCTGTGACTGTTCTCGACCAAAAACAAGCACCGTTTCGGTGTTGGGAAAGAGCACACCCTCGCGCAGAGCGATCAATGGAAGTAAAGCTGGTGAATCATTCTTTACCGGCGATTTTTCCGAGGAGTTTTCGGGAGAGGCATTTTTTACTGATGAGTGTCGAATGCTGATAGCCATAATGTGTAATTTTTGCCCATTTTACTGTTATTTTGTTGATTTCATGACCCTTTTTAGGGGAGCATGGAATTAGCATTGTATATAAGTGAGTGCTAAAAATCAAGCTATGTGTTTGATAGAGAGTGATCGAGTTTTACACAAGAATCATTTGCCAACTAATGAGGACAGTAGCAATGACGGTGAGCCAAAAGACCAAGAAAAACCAGTAAAAAGAAAAATCTCTCGTCGAAGAGTGCTCATGCTGAGGCGCAGAGTGTTGAGAATCCGGTACTGAGTGCAGAGTTCCTGGCGGCATTGTGTCCGTGTCTCTCGACTGTGAGGTGTTTTTTAGCCAGCGCATACTGCTATTGTAGCGAATTTTTGTTCGGTGCGCAGAAGGCAATTGTTTTTTGGTTTACACGCTTATTTGCAAAGATGTATAATACGGTCTACAGTTACGAATAACTACGTACTACTAACGAAACAACACGTATACCTACTACTCATGACATTCTCAAGAAATACACAATTGTCGAGATTTCGAGCACCTGAAAACGGTGTCTTGGGTGGTGGGACCATACTAAAGGAGTTTTCCCATGTCATTCTTTCGATCGTTCTCGCAGGTTCTGCAGTCCAACAAATCGGACGAACAAGCTGATTCTCAGCAGTCTTCCTCAGTAAAAAGCAAAAAATCCTCTCGCCGCCGCCGTCCGAGTCGTGCTGCGCGTGCAGAAAAGCCACAAGCGAAGCAAGAAAAAGCCCCACAGGCGGCCAACTCTCAAGGCAGTTATCTGCAGAAGAGCAAAAAGAAAAAAGCGGCCCGAACTAAACAAAACAAGGCCCAGCAGGCGCAAGCTCGTCAGCAAGAGTATCGTGAGCAGCAGCTCGTGAAAGAAAAGCTAGCCGACGCTGAAAAAGAAGCCCAAAAAATTGTCCAAGATGCCCAAGGAAAAGCCCGAGAAATCCTCTTGGAGGCGAAATCCGAAGCCCTGCAAGTTCGCGAAGAAGCTGAGCGTGATGCCAAGCAAGAGCTCGAGAAACTGGATCAGCAGCAGAAAAATCTCGATCGCCAAATCTCCAGTATTAATGATCGCCTGAAGCAGGTGGATCGTCGCGAAAGCCTGCTTGATGAAAAGCGGGATGAGCTTGAGCGCCGCAAAGCAGAGGTAGAAGAGAAACGAGCCGAGCTGATTGATGAGCTTGAGAACATTGGTGGTCTTACCCGAGATGAGGCACGTCAAGAAATCCTCACTCGTTTGGAGCGTACTGTCGATAAGCAAGCTGCTCTTATGATTCAACAAAAGGTAGAAGCAGCACAACAAGAAGCTGATGATAAGGCTAAAGAATTATTGGTCGATGCCATGAAACATGGTGCTACTGACTACGTGCCCGAATTTACTATTTCAGTGGTTAAACTGCCAGATGCTGATATGAAAGGTCGAATCATCGGAAAAGATGGTCGAAATATTCGTGCCTTTGAGCGCGCCACTGGCGTAGACGTTGAGTTAGACGAGACTCCAAATGAAGTTCGTCTTTCTTCGTTTGATCCGGTTCGCCGAGAAATTGCTCGTATTTCCTTAGAACGCTTGCTCAAAGATGGTCGCATTCAGCCTACTCGGATTGATGAGGTGGTGAAAAAGGTGACGAAAGAGCTCGATAAAATCATGTTTGAAGAGGGGAAACGCCTCTGTCATAAAGTTGGTGTGTATAACATGCCAAACGAGATTATGGGGCGTTTGGGTCGCTTTAAATACCGTTTTTCATATGGTCAGAACCTTATTCAGCACACTTTGGAAGAAACCCAAATTGGTATTAAATTAGCCCAAGAACTCGGACTTGATGTGCGCACAGTAACCATGGGTTGTTTACTGCATGACATCGGTAAAGTCATTGAGGGCGAAGGAAATCACGTTGACCTCGGTGTACGCTACTTGCAAAAGCACAATTTTCCGCAAGAAATCGTTGATTGTGTGGCCCAACACCACGAAGATGAACCATTTACTTCTTTGGAATCCGTGTTAGTCTATATATCCGACGCAATTTCTGGTTCTCGACCAGGGGCGCGGAATGAAAATCATGAAG
Source organism: uncultured Pseudomonadales bacterium (assembly GCA_964447905.1). Taxonomy (GTDB): domain Bacteria; phylum Patescibacteriota; class Microgenomatia; order UBA1400; family UBA1396; genus JAJOJK01. Next base: position 72,097 of record CAYUUK010000004.1, read on the forward strand.
AATACGTGCAGCGATTGCAGAAACTGGAAGAGATTGCTGATTCGTACGAGGGAGTGGAGAAATCCTTTGCTATACAAGCAGGTCGTGAAGTTCGTGTTATACTAAAAGCCGATAAATCTTCCGATCGTGACGTAAATGTCATTGCGACCCAAATAGCCGCTCGATACGAGGAAGACATGACCTATCCAGGAACAGTCACTGTTAATGTCATCCGCGAGGTTCGCGGCGGCGCAGTAGCCAAATAAAAAAAAGACGTAAAAGGAGTAGGGATGAATAAATCTGACCTTATTGCTGTCGTCGCCAAGAAAGCGAACTTGACGCAAAAAGCGGCCAAGGAAGCTATCGAAGTATTCTTGGAAGAGACGACTCGTTCCTTAGGAAAGGGCCAAAAAGTTTTGTGGTCCGGCTTTGGAACATTTGATGTCCGTAAAGTAGCGGACAAGCGCGTGGTCCCATTCGGCCGCGAAGAACTGACTCGTGTTATTAAGAGTCACAACGTTGTTAACTTCAAGGCTGGTAAGCCACTGAAGGACGCGGTGAAGTAAGCACTGGAATAAAACTTACGTAATAAGTGTGCTGCACAGACTGTACACTACCACACAAGGAGCGACTCGCCGCGAGGCGGGTCGCTTTTTGGATTGGGGGGAGTTGTGGCTGGGTTTCTCCTAAATAATTTTTACCTCAGGAAGGAGAATCCTAGGATTCTCCTTCCTGAGGTAGTTCGACAATAGGAGAAACCCATTCCATCTATTATTAAAAAAACAATTCCTTAAACAAAAAGTACCAGGGGTGGGATTTGAACCCACGACCTTCGGTTTATGAATCCGATGCTCTAACCAACTGAGCTACCCTGGCGAGGTTGAGGACATTATTATAGCGCAAAAGAGGCATTTTGGGAGGTGATTTTTCAAAGTATGCTATACTAAACATCCAAATAAAGCTTTTCCACCTGGCTTGCGGAAGCGAGGGGGCAAAAGGAGGATATATTCATGGCATTAGATCCGCAGATCAAACAACAAATTATTAACAAGTTTCAGCAGAGTGAGGGTGATACTGGCTCTCCAGAGGTGCAGGTTGCCCTTGTGACTGAGTCAATCAACCAGCTCACTGATCATTTGAAGAAACACAAAAAAGACGACCACTCTCGTAAGGGTCTTTTGAAGATGGTCGCCAAGCGTCGTCGTCTTTTGAACTTTTTGAAGAACAAGGACGAAGAACGCTACAGCAAGCTTATTGCTGAGCTCGGTTTGAGCAAGTAAAATAGAACCAGGTGATGGGGCGCGAGGCAACAGCCACGCGCCCCATTTTCGAAACACGTATCCGTAGTTTCGTTTCACCTCTTGAACAAGTACAGAAAAATATCGAGGTGCGGGAGAGAGTTGGTGTTTTCACCTGTGCCGGGTAAGCGTTTTGTGGCAGGACAAAACAATCATTTTCCCGGTAGATGCGAAAACTTCTCTATCTCCCTCTCCTCAAAGAAAGGAGAGTATGAGTATTCATACCCAAACTATTCGAGTTGGCAATAAGGATATCCAACTCACAGTCGGAAGATTTTCCGAACAAGCAGATGCTGCCGTTTTGGCGCAGTGTGGTTCTACGGTGGTGCACGCCACGGTAGCAGTCGGCCGCGAATCCGGTCTCGACTTTTTCCCACTCACCGTTGAGTATCAGGAAAACCTCTACGCCGGTGGCCGTATTAAAGGGAGCCGCTGGGTAAAACGAGCCGGTCGTCCTTCTGATGACGCCATTTTGTCTGCTCGCGTGATTGATCGCTCGATCCGTCCGTTGTTCCCAGATGGCATGCGTCGCGAAGTGCAGGTGGTGGTTTCTGTCATGTCAGTTGATCACGAAAACAATCCTGACACCTTAGCCATGATTGCCTCGATGGCGGCTTTGGAAATTTCTTCCATTCCGTTTGCTGGTCCAGTATCTGGTGTGCGCATTGGCTACAACCCTGATGCTGACAGTTTTGTTTTCAACCCCACTTACGAAGAGCAGTCTTCCTCCGTACTGGACTTGATCTTGGCTGGTACCAAAGACGCGATTGTGATGGTCGAGGCTGGCGCGATTGAAGTCGACGAAGAAACGATGGTCCGTGCTTTTGAGGCCGGTTCCCAGGTGCTGGCTGACATTTCTGTGGAACTGAGCAAATTGCGTGATGCTGTCGGTAAAGAGAAGTTCGCCTTCGAAAGTCCAGAGCTCGACTCTGCTCTTGTCAAAGAGTTGAGTGAACAGTTCCATGACCAGATTCATGAATCCGTAGTCGAAAAAGCGCATTTGCGTAAAAACACCATTATCAAAGACATTATTGCTTCTCTTCGTGAAGAGCGTGAAGAATTGGTTGACTCTGCACTTGAAGATATTTTCCACTTACTGGAAAAGAAAGAAGCCCGTCGCATGATTCTGGAAGACGGTGAGCGTCCAGACGGTCGTACCACCGAACAAGTGCGTCAAATCACTTCTGAAGTTGGTGTGTTGCCAATGGTGCATGGTTCAGGTCTCTTCAAACGCGGTGCTACGCAAGTGCTCTCTGTGGCTACACTTGGTTCCCCAGCTTTGGCCCAACTCATTGAAGACATGGAAGGTGAAGAAGAGCGTCGCTACATTCACCACTACAACATGCCCCCGTTTGCCTCTGGTGAAACCGGTCGTATTGGTTCTCCGAAGCGTCGGGAAATTGGTCACGGTGCCTTGGCCGAGCGCGCCCTCTTGCCAGTGATCCCATCTCAGGAAGAGTTTCCATATACCATTCATGTGGTCTCAGAAGTGATGAGCTCGAACGGTTCTACTTCTCAGGCTTCTGTCTGTGGAAGCACCTTGGCTCTCATGGACTCCGGTGTGCCGATCCGCAAACCAGTCTCTGGTATTGCCATGGGTCTCATGAAGGAAGGCGATAACACTGTTGTCCTCACCGACATCCAGGGTCTCGAAGACCACGTGGGTGACATGGACTTCAAGGTAGCCGGAACCCGCGATGGTATCACGGCGTTGCAGATGGACATTAAGATTTCTGGTATCACTCTCGAGATTTTGCGCACTGCTTTGGCTCAAGCCAAGGTGGCTCGTATGCACATTATGGACGTGATGATGGAAGCGATTTCCGAACCTCGCGCTGATGTGGCCGAGAACGCGCCTAAGATCGAGTCTGTCCAGATTCCAGTCGACAAGATTGGTACCGTTATCGGTCCTGGTGGAAAAATGATTAAGCAAATCCAAGAAGATCTTGATGTAGAAGTCAACATCGATGACAGCGGCATGGTGAGCATCGCCGGAATTGATCGCGAAAATATCACTAAAGCGGTGAAGTTCATTCAAGACCTGACTCTCGAGCTGTCCGAAGGCATGGAGTTCGACGGCACAGTCGCTCGTATTGAAGACTATGGTGCGTTTGTGGACCTCGTTCCCGGCAAGACTGGTTTAGTCCACGTTTCCGAGATGGGCACCGGCTTTGTTGACGATCCACGTAACGTGGTTGAGCTTAACGAAACCGTTCACGTCTGGGTCAAGCAGTTGGAAGGTGACCGTATTCGCTTGTCGATGGTCTCTCCAGAAGAATGGGACCAGAAATCCGACGACAACGACGGCGGTGAACGCCGCAGCCGCGGTGGAAACCGTGGCGGTGGACGCGACCGCGGTGGAAATCGTGGTGGTGGTCGTAATGACCTCCGAGGCGGCGGCCGTGATCGTGGTGGCGACAGTCGCGGCAGCAGCCGCGGCCGAGGCCCACGTCGCGACAGCTAAGCGCTGTTTACAACGAAGCCAAAAAAAAGAGCTGGGGAAACCTGGCTCTTTTTTGGTAGACTGAGGGAAAGAAAGTACAAGGCCAAAAATGAATCAAGCAGGAAAGCAAGTTGAGAGATCAGGTTTTGTAGGAGCCGACGAAAAAATTCGTAGAACTGTTACATATGAAGGGAAAGAGGTTCCAGTGTACGCGAGAGAATGCCCTCGTAATGTAGCAAGGCTTCGTATGATAGCTGCTCTTTACGGAGATGCTGGACTTCCTGTTGTTCCTGTTATTCCAGATAATAGTAATCCAGAATCATTTTGTACGCTCGATGTTACTGCCGATGGAAGTCGTGTATTTGGAAAAAGCACATTAGGTATTTTGACAATCGAGTCATTTGGAGCTCGGAAATGGAAACCAACAACGAGAGATACGAGCTTGGATGCTCGTTTTATTGAGGTGTACACAGAAGAGAGGGAAAAGATCCAATCCGAAGTTATTCGCAATATGGAACGCGCAAACTATTCTAATGTGCTTTTGCCAGTGGATGATTCTTTTGAGCTTCGTGTACAGCCAGATGGTAACTGGCAGCTTATTATTCTTGATATAGAGCAAGGCGGACAGCTTGATGATCCTGAGTTTTTGGAATATAACGAGGTTAAAAAAGCAATTGCCTTTCATTTTGGTATTCGACCGAGTGAGGTGGTGGACAAAGTGCAGGGCCTGACGGAACCAGAGAAAAAAGAGCTTATCGAAGCGATAAATAAAAAAAGTGCAGATGAATGTATCGAAATTTTAGAGGATATTCATGAAGACCTCTTAAAAATTCAGTCAAATACTTAGTTTTTTTTCTCTATTTTTCTCCCTCTCTTTTTGCTACCATGAAGACATGCAAGAAGAGTCTGCCCAGATTCAGGCCACGACGGTGTCCGATCTCACTATTGATCCCCTCATTCAACAAGAGCTGAACGATTTGGCTGCCCGCATCAATGAGAAGGTTTTGCCAGAAGAGCTACGCTTTAAGATCGAGCGCATGCTCAAGCACTTGCGGCGCGCGGCGCACAGTAGTTCCTACGCCGAAGAGTACGAGCGCACGGCCAAGTATATCGAGTGGGCGCTCGCTGTGCCCTGGCAAGAAAAAAGTGACGATATTCTCGATCTCGAACGAGCTAAAAAGGTCTTTGAAGAGCACCACTACGGCATGCAGGAGATTAAGGACCGCATTCTGGAGTACATGGCAATTTTGCAGTTTCAGAAGCAAAGTGTGGCGGCGGGGAAAGCAGACTCCGTACGGGCGCCTATCTTGTTATTGGTGGGTTTGGTTGGTACTGGTAAAACTACTTTTGCGTACTCGATTGCTGAGGCCATAGGTCGCGAAATAGTGCGTGTGCCGTTTGGTGGTATGGGTTCGGCTCGTGATTTGCGTGGGCAGTCGCGTTTGCACCTAGAGGCGGAGCCGGGTTTGGTGATTAAGGGATTAACGCAGGCCAAAACTCGCAACCCCGTAATGCTGCTCGATGAAATTGACCGTGTTTCCGAAGATGCGCGCATGGACATTATGGGTGTGTTGGTGGAGCTGTTGGACCCGAATCAGAACCATTCGTTCAGCGATCACTATCTCGATTTTCCTGTGGACTTATCTGAGGTTTTGTTTATCGCCACGGCCAACAACACGCGTCACATCGCCACGGCTGTCTATGACCGTATGGAACACTTGACTATGCCGTCCTACACCGACGAAGAAAAAATCCACATTGCTCAACGCTACGTCATGCCGAAAATGCTCGCGGAAGCCGGTATGACCAAAGATACTATCGTGTTCTCGAATGACGTGTGGATGAACATGGTGCGGCCGCTTGGTTTTGACTCGGGTATTCGTACCTTGGAGCGGACGCTTAAAGGTGTGGTGGCGAAATCTGCGCGCCTCATGCTGGAGCAAGGGTTGGACAAAGTAGTGATTACCGAAGAGAACGTGCGGTATTTCTTGCCGAGTTATTAATGTAATTACTACAGAAAACTAACAAAATACTCGTATAATATGGTACGCTTATGAAAATAGGCAGGAGATACTTATGAAGATACTATACCAATTGGCCTATTATTTTCCTTGGAAGCGGCAAGCCGTTGTTGAAGGAGCCGTGAAAAAACTTGTAGTTGATCACAGCGAGTCACTGCGTAAATTGGAACTCTATGATAAAGGCGAAATTGAACCAACCAAAGATATGGTTAACTCCCGAAATTTGCAAGATTACGTACGAACAATATCAAGTAAACGTGATCGCTGGCAATCTGGGTCCTGCTCATCGTGAGCCTCTTCCACCTTTTGAAAACAGATATCCAAATCGTTTAGAGTCTATTCTCGGGTCTGTCCGTACGCGTTCAGAGACATTGCAGTATGACGTTGTTACAACAGCAACAGCGTATTATGTCACATTTGCCAAAAGCCAGGCATATCTCAATGGCAATAAACGTATGTCTATTATTCTTGCTGGCGTGTTTTTAGCTTTCAATGGATACTATCTCAATAGTTTTGATAGCCTATTTGCTGATCTAACTTTAGTTATTTCCAGAACTTCTCAAGAAACACTTGAAGAAATTATTGAACTTGTGTGTCCCATTTTTGAAGATATTGTCGTAGTTGATTCTGTAGATTTGTAGGATTGACTGGATCTTTTTGTTACAATGCCTCTATGTCTGATTCTAAAACCCAAAAACGACAACACCTTCTCCAAGAACTCGAATCAAATTATGAATCCCTTCCACTTGCTGAAAAGCCAGAGGACATGGTCATGGGTTTTGGGAACGTTGATTCCGATGTGATGTTCATTGGCGAAGCCCCAGGCAGAAACGAAGCCATTGAGCGCAAACCATTTGTGGGTCGTGGAGGCAAGCTTTTGAATGCCACTCTCGAAATGCATGGCATGAAGCGGGAAGATTTTTATGTTTCGAATATCGTGAAAGTGCGGCCGCCAAACAATCGTGATCCAAAACCAGAAGAAATCAACGCATTTGTGCCATACTTGTATCGAGAAATCGAGATTATTGAGCCGCTGTTATTTGTCAGTTTGGGACGCTTTTCGATGAATTTTTTCCTGCCAGACGCTAAGATTTCGGCTATTCATGGAGTTCTGCAACGGTTTGTTTGGGAAGGCAAAATTACCTATTTGTTGCCGGTGTATCATCCCGCAGCAGCTTTGAGAAACGGCAACATGAAGGAGTCCTTTGAGCGAGATATTGGCAAGATTCCAAAGGCCCTGGAATATATTCGTAAGCAAAAAGATCATGACACGCATGTGGCGGATGTACGAGAAGCGTTGATGTAACTGTCTACGTCCTTATAACAGAGGATCTGACCCTGATTATCTCGTTATGAGGGGGATAGACCTGAGTATCTTCTGTCCTGTATAATGGACACACTAGATCTTGAAACAAAACTAAAAAAACTCCGTAAGAAAGGGGTTTCTCATGACTAAAATTTTCCCATTGGGTGGAATTTCTGGAGTCACCAAAAACTTGTTCGTGTGCGAACACAACGACGATATGCTTGTTGTCGACTGTGGTATTGGTTTCCCAGATGAAACGATGCCAGGTGTCGAGTTTCTGATTCCTGATTCCCAATATCTCCAAGATCGTCTCGCGCAGGGTGCGACACTGCACGCTATTGTGTTGTCTCACGGTCACGATGACCACGTTGCCGCGTTGCCATACGTGCTGCGCGAAATTGATGTAGATGTGCCGATTTTCGGCTCACCGCTCACGGCTGAGTTTGCCATGACTCGCATGGCCGACAACGGCGTCGAGAAAGAAGTGCAGTACTTTGAGGATGACGGCGTGCTTGAGTTCGGACCGTTCCAAGTTGAGAACATCCGCATTACGCACTCTATTCCTGATACGCGTCACTTGGTGATTCGCACACCTGATGGTGTGTTTTACCACGGATCCGACTTTAAGTTGGATTTGACGCCAGTTGATGGCATTCCCAGTGATCTACAGCGCGTAGCTGAGATTGGTCGTCAAGGTGTGCTCTGTGCGAGCATTGACTGTCTGCGTATTGAGCGGCCGCTGCCAGCGGCTTCTGAATCTAGCGTAGCAGCCGCCATCCGTCAGGAGATGCGCGACGTGGAAGGCAAAGTCCTCGTGACACTGATGAGCTCGAGCATTCACCGTATCCAACAAGCAGTTGATGTGGCTGCGGAGTATGGTCGTAAGGTTGCCTTCATTGGCCGCTCTGTGGAACAAAACGTCAACACCGCCATGAACATGGGCTTACTCGACATCCCGCAAGACATGAAGGTAAACAAGCGCCGCATGGACGATATTCCAGACAATGAGCTCTGTGTGATCATCGCCGGAAGCCAAGGTCAGCCTGGATCTTCTCTGGTCCGCGCTGTGTTTGGTTCCCACCGCATGATCAGTGTGAGCAAAGGCGACAAGATTATTTTCTCTTCCGATGCCATTCCTGGCAGTGAGAAAGACGTGTACCGCACCATTAACAGAATTGCCAGCCAAGGCATCGAGGTGGCCTACGCCGAGATGAACCCTGGTTTGCACGTGTCTGGACACGCCAGTGAATTTGAACAGATGATTCTCTTGCACTTACTCCAACCAGAATATGTTTTCCCGATTGGTGGTGAAGATCGCCATCGCGTGTTGTTTGGCTTGAAGGTGCGTGAACACGGTTACCGACCACAACAAGTGGTTCTGCCAATGGACGGCAAGTGGGTCGAGTTTGCAGGTGGCAAGATGCGCTACAGTGATGAGCAGATCAAGCTCCGAGAGCGGTCCGTGGACAGCACCGGTGTGGCTGACGTTATTAGCAAGCACCTGAGCGAGCGCGAAACACTCGGTAAAAACGGAGCCATGGTAGTCTCAGTTCTGGAATCCGCTGGTATGGTCGATCAGGAGAACATCGCTATCGATATGCGCGGAGTCGCTCTCGGAGAAGACGTGCCGCAAGACGAACTGCGTGACCGCATCCGCCAAACCGTAGAAGAAATTGTGGAAACCAGTGATTTGCCAAGTCATGACTTACGTCGCGAAGTCGAGAAAAGCATTGTGCGTTTGCTCAATGACAAGTTCGGCTTGAACCCATTGGTGATGGTGGTGATTTCTAGCGTTTCCTAAAACGGAAATATATCCTATAAAAAGAGGGTCAGATCCTCTGTTATAAGGACGTTAGAGCAAAATATCTGGTGTGCGGCACAAGTGGCCGTGGCGCTTCAACCATCCACGGTGAATCCTATAACCAGGATCATGCGTTTCTACGAGGTGCCAAAACTCGACGGAGTGATTCATGTGCACCCGGTGAGCGAGTTCGTGAATCACGACGTACTCCATGACTTCTAGTGGGGCATGCACCAATCGCCAGTTGAGGGTGATAGCGCCATTACTGGAACAGCTCCCCCAGCGGCTTTGTGTTTCTCGAAAGCGTAACTGTGGAACCTCCACCTCCATATTTTGCGCATGGCGCTGGAGAATGGGTACGGCAATGCTGCTGGCTTCGGTTTGCAGCCAGCGTTCAATAGATGAACGGATGGAGTTTTCAGTTTTTACGATAGGATGAACAACAATGCTGGTAACGTCCCGATAGATGCGGCGGTCTTTTGGTGGGTCAGCATGGAACAGGAGTGTATGCGGTTCCCCGCGATAGTACACAGTATTTACGGGGAGTTGTTCGATTTTATTGAGTTGTGCCTGAATCCAGGGAGCTTGCTGGAGCAGAAAACTCTCCACTGAGTGTCTGGAGATAGAATGTGGAGAGGTCACACGAGGTTTTCCCTGCGAAACGGTTACTCGTATGTGACGGGCACGTTTGAGTTTTTTCCACGGTAAAGTCAGCGTTTCTTGGTTGGGAAGCGTGAGCGTAATGTGGTCGTGTGCCATGTGGGAAATGAATTTTCCCTATAGTAACACACGCTTGACTTGTTGCCTATTCTAGGCATGTTGCGCATAGAGGGCTGTGCTGATAATACCAACGAAGGCGTATGCCTGGGTCATGCTGAATCCTAACCGCATCATCCCTGCTATCCACTCTTCCTGAGATGGATTGATGCGAGAAAAGTAGTGTTTGGCCTCTGGACGGCGGCGAAACCAGTCAATAGCGGCGTTCGCTGCTTGTGGTTCAGCCGAGATCTCGGCGGTGAGGTTTCCTAGAAAACTGTCGAGCACCTGCGGACGCGGGGCATCGGTGAAGATTTTTTTTCGCAAGAAACGTTCTGTTCGCTGCCGGGTGTAGTCGAACTGTTTTCTCTGGAGTGAGCGCTGTCTGCTCATGGGTGTATCCTTCCTTTCTGTGTTTGTGGGTGTGGTTCGGATAAAAACCACTAAAAAACCCGCTCGGTTGGCGGGGTATGGTTGCTTGTTTGTGTGCTTATGTGTGTCTATTGTCTATCCATACCCCCTTGCCCGTACTTTTGAACTTGCTTAATCATTGGAAGGTGACAAAAATTGGCAGCAGCACGACACCAAGAACTGGTGGACTGGACGCTGGTGTTTGGCTGTGCTGTTACTCTCACAATCCGAGTATAGCACATTTTTTGAACGGTCAATATTTCTGTCCTATAAAACGACATTCGCGAATTGTTTTTTTTACTTGTTTCAGGCATAATAGTCACCTATCGACGGACTCTGGATTCCACGTTTCCAGACCGACTCGATGCAGGAGGCATCGCATAGTGGCCAATTGCACAGGATTGCTAATCCTGACCCGTTTTCGGGTTCGTGGGTTCGAATCCCACTGCCTCCGCAACAAGTGAAAAGTTCTGATAGTGACCTGCTCCCCATATAGTTTACACAGAGTAAAGTAAAATAACGTGTAAGC
>CAYUUK010000005.1:0-69658 GCA_964447905.1 uncultured Pseudomonadales bacterium
ATTGCAAGAAACATGGGTTGAATTACCAGGAAGTGTCCAACTTTTTCGCGTGGGCTCTCAATCCTGACTACTCAACTCGCTATGAAGTCAAAAATCCACCTACTCGCTCTCAGCTCAATCAAGAACTTTCGCCGCGAACTATGGATCGAATCCATAAAAACTACCTCTCTCGTTTCCGCCGAGCCTTTCGTCCAACCCCTGGTGCTCGTTTGCGAGGCTCTCTTGTTGCTTTAGCGAATGGTTTGATTCGTTAGAAGATGCTTCTAGTACTCTGTATTCCTATAGGCGCATATAATAGTTCCACCATTCCACAAACAACAAAAAATTGACCCTTCGGTCAGTTTTTTACTGGTCGGGATGACTGGACTCGAACCAGCGACCTCGCGCTCCCAAAGCGCGCGCTCTAGCCATCTGAGCTACATCCCGAATGACGGCAGACCCGTATTGTACCGCATGTTGGCCATCATAAGTATACTAAAGTATTTGTGCAGCGTACAATGGCGTTAGCGCACATGATGAGCAGAGAAGAGAAAGGAATCATGAAGCACACGCACATTGACGAGATACACTTCACCCACATCACCTGGGAAGACTTAGCAGCGCTTACTGAAACGGTGGCAGAGGAGATTCTCCACGCTGAACAGGTACACTCATTTGATCGTATTATTGCCATTGCCAACGGTGGCTTAACTATGGCCCGCCATTTTGGTGATCGCTTAGGAATGAAGAAGATTAGTCTCTTGCAGACTGCCTTCTACGCTGATATTAACCAGCGTGAGGAAGAGCCAACGGTCTTACAGCCGCTCGCGGTTGATATTACTGATGAGCATGTTTTGGTTTTTGAGGATATTGTTGATACTGGTAAAACGCTTGAGTTTATTCGCCCGTTGCTGCTTGATCAGTATGGAGCACAGTCAGTAACAATTGCCTCGTTACTCTCTAAATCTTGGGCCAGTGTCCAGCCAGATTTTGTGGCGGCACAGCTGGACACCTGGATTATTTATCCCTACGAAACACGAGAAACCATTGAGTCACCTGCCCAGAAATGGACGCAAGCCGGTCACAACGCATCTGAAATCAGTAAGCGATTGATGGAAATTGGTTTTAGCACGCAAGATATTCATCGGTATTTTCACTACAATGATACTGCCAATGATACTGCCGGAGCTTGATGAGCGTCACGCAATTTAAAACCCTTCAGCGAAAAATTCCTACTTGGTTTCAGGCTGTTTGGTTGTGGTTGGTTATACTTTGCTGGGGTGCCTTCTCGGCTCCCGGTTGGGCTGGACAGTTTTTTGCCAAAGCGAGAGAAGTAAAGCACTTTGCGTTGCTTTCACCTCAAGAGCAACAGGCGGCTATATATGGGAGTGAGATGGCACTTTTGCAAATGAAAGTGGTAGATTATACGCAAGAAGAATCAGATGTACTGCTTGTTGTGCCAGAAAAACCTCGCCAGTATGCAATTGGGAATAATCCGCCTCTACTGCGCGCGGTTACGCAGGGTTCGTTTGAAGTTGCTTCTATTACACAGGTAGCGAGTGACGAAGCCGGAATTGTTTTCTGGCACCCGGAACAGGCTATACACACCACTGAAGTACCTGCTCAAGTGGAAAGAGTTTCTTTAGAAAAAGAGAAAGTAGTAGAGTGATTGCGTTGGTACTTCTTGGACTGTTTTTAGCTGGAGCTCTGTTTTTTCGGGCGCTCTTCCAACGTCCGCTCACCTCTTTTGAATGGATTTTTGCGTATCCAGTAGGGCTTGCACTCACCGGTCTCTATCTTTTTCTTGGATGGTTGGCGTTGGTGCCATTTTGGCTTTTGACTGCATTTTGGTGGTTCAGTCTCGTACTGGGCGTGCTTTTTGGATGGAAACAGTGGCATTTTGAGAGAGAGGTACAGGACACATTGCGTCTTATGACGCAAACAATTCGACAGGGAATTCGAGAACTGTTTGAGAGCAAGCCACCATTTTCGCACTGGCCGTTACTGTATATGGGTGCGGTCGTTGGTGTTGCCGCGCTGGTTGTGCTTGCTTGGCAGATTGCCTTCCCGCCGCTGAGTTGGGACTCACTCGCTTTGTATGATTTTCGAGCGCAACGAGTCGTTGAAGGTTGGCAGATCCAGGATTTTGCTCGGCAATTTACCCGGATGCCAGAGTACCAGGCTTACGACTTTTTGCATCCAATAACCAGTAGTTTGTGGTGGGCACTCGTGTATCAGTCAGGCGGTGCGCAGGTCTTGATGCTGTACTCCGCCTTACTCTTTACGGTGGTGCTGGCTGGGTGGAGTGTCTGGAAAACCTGGAGCGCTCGAGTAGTGTGGAGTTTTTTGTGGCTGAGTCTTCCGGCGGTATTCGTTTCGCTAACGGAAGGGTATGGAGCGTATCCGGCTAATCTCTATTGGGCACTCTTTGGACTGTGGTTTTTCGGTAAAGGAGGTGATCAGCTGAATGAACTACAGCGTTGGCAACCGTATCTGGTAGCTGGACTCTGTATTCTCGGTTCGGTGAGTGGGCGAGTAACTGAGTATTATTGGCTGGGCGTGTTATTGGTGAGTAGTGGTATTCTGGCTTATTTTGGAAGACATCAGATGGTAAAAACTGTGAAAAACTTTATGGCTTTGTGGCTGCTGCCGCTGATAAGTGTCGGTGTGTGGTTAGGAGCGCGAAGTTGGGCGGTACAGGTGAGTGGGGCTAGTGACGAGGATCGATCGATTGTCCACTTGGTGCAGTCGCTGTGGGACTCTGGACTCGCCCCTGTGTGGACAGCACTGCAGGCTGAGTTTGCACACTGGATATTCTCACCACTTTTGCCTTGGTTGGTTCTTGTTGCAGTGGGAGTGTGGATGTTCTGGCGTACTCGCCGCCAGTGGCCACGATTGTGGAGTGTATGGGGAGTGATGCTGGTGGTGAATGGAGGCATTCTGCTTGCCGGCATGGTGGCACTTCATATTGTTTTTGGAGAACGGTGGGAAGAGGCCAGACAAGCGATGGATCGGGCAATTATGCCGCTTTTGGCTCTGATATTTATGTGGCTGGCTGATCTGACGAATCGATTTTTCCTTTCAGCTTCTGAGTCAGGCACCTCTCGACAGAAAAAGTAAGTGTGGTACGCTAACTCGAGATGTGGATTTTTCAAGTGAGCATGGCACTTTTTGCGGTGAGCATGCTCTATGTGCTCAGAATTCATTACCGCAAGCATCGCTTAAGTGCTTTTGAGTTTGGGTGTTGGGTGGCCGTTTGGCTCAGTTTTGTTGGTTTTGCTTTGGTTCCATCGGTTTTACAAGGGGTAGCTGATGTCTTGCGCATTGGTCGGGTATTTGACCTGCTTGTGATTGCCGCGTTTATTATTTTGAGTACCGTGGTTATGGGCACACGTCTTCTGGTTTTAAAGGTGCGTGACCAGCTGGAGCAGCTGGTGAGAATGCAAGCACTGCAACGAGCGGAGTACGAAAAAGAAGTTTCTCGACTGAAAAAGTAAAAACTATGTCAGTTTCCCTTCCCACAATTTCGCTGGTGATGCCAAGTTACAACCAAGTGCAGTTTTTGCGCGGTGCACTGGAAAGTGTGTTGCAGCAAGGATATCCAAAATTGCAGTTGATTGTGCGTGATGGTGGCTCTACTGATGGCTCGGTAGATGTCCTGCGCTCGTATGGCTCGCGATTCCAGTGGGTTTCTGAGTCCGATGGTGGGCAAACCGCAGCTTTGAATGCGGGCTTTGCGCAGGCTACTGGAGAGATTATTGGTTTTTTGAATAGTGATGATCTTTTACTCCCCAATACACTCTGGGAAGTAGCGGGACTGTTCCGTCTGTTTCCAGATTTGAACTGGGTAACTGGAGACTATCAGATTATTGATGAACATGGACAGTTGCGAGATCCGCTGATCAAACAGTATAAAACTTGGCAACGAAGTATGTTTCGCCATAGCCCTGCACTTTTTCCGCTCATTCTCGGAGTAAATAATCCGATTGTGCAACCAAGTACTTTTTGGCGCCGAGATATTCATGATCAAGGTGCTCGCTTACGCGAAGATCTCGATCTGGTAATGGATTACGAGTGGTGGTGGCAGCTGTATCATGCGTATGGATCACCGCTTGTGGTGCCGTATGAATGGTCAGCATTTCGTGTGCATGCTGACTCAAAAGGGGGGAAGTACTTTGCCGAGCGCCTCAATGAGCAGCTGGAAGTGGCTAAAGAGTACCAGATTTCAGCAGGACTCCAAAATATTCACGCTTTTCACAATCAAGTTGTGACCTGGATGTATGAGCGCGGCATTTCGTGATGCGTTGAGAAATTTACTCTGAGAGCGTGGCCTGCACTTGAGCCTCGATCCAGTTATAGGTGCGGCGCAAGCCTTCTTCTAAACTGATTTCTGGTTCCCACTTGAGGACTTCTTTCAGCTTGGTGTTGTCTGAGTTTCGGCCGCGTACTCCTTGAGGACCCTCAATGTGTTTTTTGGAGATCTCGACGCCAGCGATAGTGGCAATAATGTCGGCAAGTTCATTGATAGTTACCATGCGGTCTTGCCCGATGTTGAGCGGCTCAGAATACTCGGAGTTCATAAGCAGGTGTAAGCCGGTGACGGCATCGTCTACGTAACAGAAGGAGCGAGTTTGTTCACCGTCGCCCCAGATTTCAATTTCGTGGTTGCCGGTGAGTTTTGCGGTGGCGATTTTTCGACAGAGAGCTGCTGGGGCTTTCTCGCGGCCACCTTGCCAGGTTCCCTCAGGACCAAAAATATTGTGGAAGCGAGTTACTCGCGTTTCGATTCCATAGTCCTGCTGGTAGTAATGACAGAATCGCTCAGAAATGAGTTTTTCCCAACCATAGGCGTCTTGTGGGTTGGCTGGATAGGCATCTTCTTCTTTGAGGGGCTGCAGATTGGTGATTTCTTGTTTTTCAACAGGGTAGATACAGGCTGAAGAGGTATACAGATATTTTTTGACGCCATTTTTCTGTGCGGCATCTAAAGTGTGCGTATTTATCAGAGAGTTGTCATGCAAAATGACAGCATCGTGGCTGGAAATGTATCCCATCCCGCCCATATCAGCGGCTAAGGCATAGACTTGATCAATGTCTTTGGTCGCGGTAAGTGCGGACTCTTTTTCCCTCAGATCGAGCAGTAGAAACTCATCGGCTACGGTCTCAGAGAATTCTGGCTTTTTGATGTCCACTCCACGCACCCAGTACCCGCGTTCTTTGAGAAAAGCAACTAAATGGTGGCCAATAAAGCCTCCAGCACCGGTGACTAAAACTCTGGTTGATGCAGTATCTTTTGTGGACATGTATGACTCCAATTCTATTCGTGCTCACATCTTAGCGAGAGAAACCTTCGTACGCAACGCGGGGAATGATGCCAGCCTTATCAACTGGCCAGTAGCGTAGAAAGGCGCGACCAACTATATTTTGTTTGCCAATAGGTCCCCACACGCGCGAGTCTGAGGAAAAAGGGCGGTTATCGCCAACTACGAAGTACTCGTTTTCACCCAAAAATACTTCCCGTCCGCCAGCGGTAAACTCACCGGCTTTGGTGTAGTTTTCAGGAGGAATGTAGGGTTCTGGAAGCGCTTGACCATTAATGTAGATAGCATTGTCGTGCACTGAGAGGGTATCGCCGGGCAAGCCAATGACACGTTTAATAAAGTCACAGCCAGTCCCCTGTGCACAACCAGCCGCCTCAGGGGCATGAAACACTACCACGTCGCCGCGTCGTGGTTCGCCAGTTTGGTAGGACACTTTGTCGGTGAGGACATACTCACCGCTGAGAAAAGTGGGTTCCATGGACTGTCCATTTACCTGGTGTGGTTGCATGAAGAACAGATACACCACCAAAAAAATGGAAAGAGCAACGACAACTGTTTCAACAATGTCGAGCATGGCACCGCTTATGCGCTGGAAAATACTCATACAGCGTATTGTGGCACGCTCATGAGAGGCATGCAATACGAAAAGAATGCTGCTCCATGGCGTATAATAGGCCGCATGCAAGTTCATGCAGTGCGAACACCTCAGATTGTACAGGCCGGTGATGATTTGAAATCGATTCTTCGGGAGAGTATTGATTCACTTCCTGAGCGTTCGGTGGTAGCCATTACTTCCAAGATCGTGAGTTTGGCCCAAGGTCGAGTTGTTGCTTCGAACACAGTTCAAAAACACGATCTCATTCGCCAAGAAGCCGATTTGTATACCGAGCCAACATCTTCCAAGTACGACATAATGCTCACGGTCACTGATGGCCACCTTTGTGTCAATGCTGGCATCGACGAATCAAATGCCAGTGAAGGCTATGTGTTGTGGCCAGAAGATTCTCAGCAGGTAGCCAACGAAGTATGGCAGTTTTTACGTGAAGAGTATGGGGTGAAAGAGCTGGGCGTCATTATTACCGATAGTCGCACTCAGCCGCTCTATTGGGGAGTTATTGGCGCTACTTTGGCCCATTGTGGCTTTAAAGCGCTTAATACTCTGATCGGCACACCAGATTTATACGGTCGAGAAATGCGTATGACGCAGGAAAGTGTGTACCAAGCACTTGCGGTTGCTGCGGTATTTGAAATGGGCGAAGGCGCACAGCAAACACCTCTGGCTATTATCAGCGACATTCGTCAGATTACTTTTCAGAATCGGCCACCGACGCAAGAAGAGTTAGCCGCTCTGCACATTGAGCTCGAAGATGATGTCTATGCGCCAATTTTGATGAAAGCTGAGTGGAAAAAACTTTAAAAAGAAAGTATAAATAGTAAAAAAGGAGTTTTGTGGCAAGAGGAGAAGGTGTTTCTGTAACATTTCGTTACACGAAAGATGGTAAAGACGGTGAAATGGTGTACGACGGTACGAACTCTGTAGCTGAGTACCAACAGGCGAAGCGCAAGTTTGAAAACCTTGTTGGACAAGTGTCGACACTCTCTAGATTTCGTGTCAGTTTTGAGAAAAATGGCAAAGTGGTTGATAGCTTTTTCAAAGCTGCTACGGAGTTTTACGGACTTCCTAGGTCTGAGGCCCAAGAATTAGATGAGGATAACAGATAATCCGGTACAATACCCCTATGTCTGATTTACCAAAACATACTTTAACGCCTGAATTGGCTTTACGCCGCGGCGTTGATCAGATCTTGCCTGATGCCGATGCACTGGCAAAGGAGATGAATCAACGCTCTATTCGGTTGTATTTAGGCATCGATCCAACGGGAAATCAGCTGCATCTGGGCCATGCGGTGGTACTGCGAAAGCTACAGCAGTTTGCCGAACTTGGGCACGAAGTTATCTTGCTCATTGGCAATGGCACCGTTAAAATCGGTGATCCCACCGGCAAAGACAAAACTCGTCCCATGATTACCGACGAAGAAATCGAAGCTAACTTCCACAACTGGAAAGAGCAGGCGAGTACGATTCTTGATTTTGACAAAATCACTATTCGCCGCAATGGTGACTGGTATGACGAGATGAATTTCTCTGAGCTGATCCGGTTGTTTTCCAATATGACCGTGCAGCAGCTTATGGAGCGTGATATGTTCCAGGAGCGTTTGAAAAACAACGCTCCCATTCACGCTCACGAAATTCTCTACCCAATTTTGCAAGGATATGACTCTGTGGCCATGGAAGTGGATCTCGAGCTTGGTGGCACCGACCAAATCTTTAACATGATGGTCGGCCGACAGATGCTCAGGAGTATGAATGACCGTGAAAAATGGGTGCTGGCTGTGCCACTGCTCATTGGTACCGATGGTCGCAAGATGGGCAAGTCACTCGGTAACTTTATTGCTCTCACTGAAGCCCCACGCGACATGTACGGCAAGCTGATGTCAGTTACCGACGAAATTATTACGCAGTACTTCCGTTTGCTGACCGACGTGGCCGACGAAGAGATCGACGACATGGACGCACAGATGGCGAATGGTGCGAACCCGATGGAGTTTAAGAAGCAGCTTGCTTTCACGATTACGGCTGATCTGCATGACACGTCGGCCGCTGAAGATGCCCAAGCCTACTTTGAGCGGACGGTGCAGCAGGGTGAGGTGCCGAAGAATATGCCGACACTTTCTCTTTCTCAGCAAGAAATCAGTGTTCTCGATCTTGTGATGGCCTCACAAGTTCCTGGGAGTCGCAGCGAGGGACGACGACTGATCGAACAAGGCGGGGTGAGTGTAAATGACGAAAAACTCACCGACCCCACTGCCGAAATTTCACCTCAGTCCGGAGCCGTACTAAAAGTAGGAAAGCGAAATTGGTTTCGCATTGAGTAAGAAAGTGGAAATATGACAGCAGAGAGAACACCAACACCAAGTGGTGCGAGTAATACTGAAAGCCGCGAAGGAGCTGAAAACCAGACATTTTCTGAAGTACTGATTCCTGGTCACTTGAGCTACTTAGAAAGTGTCTTAGGTGTAGACTCAATTGATAATACAGTGGATGGCCTTGAATCGCTTTTGCGGGAGAACACAGAAGATGTTCTTACGGCACTGATGTTGGAATTGAATCAGATGGATATCGCAGCAGTTATCCGCGGTGCCGAAGAAACTCTTGAAAGCTCAAGTAGTTCTCGGGCTGCAGAACAACTAATGTTAGCAAAAAGAACTCTTGAACCTAAAAGAGTTTTGGTGCGACTTATTTCACCGTATGTGCAGAATTTGACCGACCCGGGTCGGCAGAGATTGACTCAACTGCAAGAAGCCCTCAATGAAGAGAATCCAGATTCTTACATGACAGAAATTGCCAGAGTCGAGGGAAAAATAGAGCAAGCTCGTGCAGCGGCTAAGCAGCGACAAGCTGAAATTCTGGCACTAAGAGATAAACGGTCAGAGTAGGCCTACTCAGCTCTTTACGAGTATTGGTTTTTCGGTGCTCTCTGCGTAAGATACTCTTATGACTGCTTTTCAAAAAGTGTGGCGCTTAGCGCTTCGATCCCCAGCCCTTCGCCAATCAGCCGTCGCGATGGTCGGTACTGGCTTGACCGGCGCTCTCATGGCCGCGGCCATGATTATGGCCTCGCGCTTTATGGGCCCGATTGATTTTGGTATTTTCTCGGTGGCTATTGCCATCATGATGATTCTCACCAAAGGTACAGATCTTGGTTTAAATCAGCTCTTTCCTCGGCTACTCAATCAGTGGCACACGCAGCCGGAAATCCAGGAAAATTTCTTGGCGCAGATGGTGAAGTGGCGAGTGATTCTTTCTGTCGTGACGATGGTAATTGGGGTGATGAGCATTCCGATGTTGATGCAGTGGCTTGATTTTCCCCATATGAGCATTCTGGTTCTGGCGGTGCTCGGTGCAGTTTTGGTGGGATGGTATGAGCATGGGTACTTACTGTTATCTGCTAGGCATAAGTTTGTGAGTGTCGCTGTGATGAGTGTGTTGCAGGCAGTCTTGAAGCTGGTTGTCTTTGCTGGATTATTTTTTTCTGGTTTTGGAACTACTTTTTTGATCTCGCTGATCTACTTTATTTCTCCCTTTGTGAGTTTGTTGGTGGTGGCTCAATTGACGCGCTTTGCTTGGCTGCGCAAGGCGGTTCCAACGCACCAAGCAGTATCGCGAGCGATTCGGCGATTTTGGCCGCATGCTGCTGTTGGGTCGATTGCCATTACGCTCATTAATAATGTCGATGTATTGCTGGTGCAAGGCTCACTCAACAGTTTAGAAACTGGCTTATATGCTGGTGCTACTCGGTTAGCTTCCTTTGTTGTGCTGATTACGTACGCGGTGAGTTCTGTGTTGAACAATCGCGTGAGTCGTTACCGGACGAAAGCTGACTTACGCTCCTATCTTTGGAAGTCCTTGAGTTTGGTGGGACTTTCTTTTGTAGGATTCTTATTTTTCGTGCCTATAGCGCGCGAGATTATGTGGTGGACAATCGGTCCAGAATACCTGGCTGGTTTAGTGCCGTTTATTATTTTAATGGCCAATGCTTTGCTCGGGTTTGCGCTCGTGCCGTATACCAGTTACTTTTTTGCGGTGGATGCGCCGAGTTATCACTCCATTGGTGGTGTGATTCAAGTGGTGATCATTGTGGGTGGAAACATGCTGTATTTACAGTCTCACGGCTTGCTCGCGGCAGCGGGAATTCGACTGTTAGCCACCATCATTTTTGCGCTCTATACCGCGTTCATGATTGCGCTGACTTGGAAAAAAGTCGGGGCAGAAAACTCGTAGATTTCTTGTCGAAGTTATAACCGATTCTGGAGAAAACTCCGGAGGCCTGGGAGACGGTGAGTTGGTTCATACATAACTTGAATGAACTGGTCGTTTCCAGCAGGGAGTGGCACCGCCATGAGCGCTGGAGCTACTTGGATGGGTTTCAAGGTTTGTCCATTTACCATTACTTTCCAGTTGGGGTGCCAATTTTCTGCCAAGATAAGCACGCTTTGTTCAGTGGTAGAAATGGTGAAATCAGCTCCATTTTCGTACGGAGTGTACTCAGTAATCTGAGCAGCAATGCTCGCTTCAGTGTAGGAAAGTGTGCAGTTTTTCGGTTTGGTGAGGTCACAACTGGTTGGATCAGCGGTCCATACTCGCGGCCAAGCGGCGGTGTTTTCGTAGACGTACACGCCGGATTTCTCGGTGGCTAAAACGAGGTTATCATCTTGGACCGGTTGTTCACTCAGCACGTATTTGACGGCCATTTGGTTGGTGACAGCATTGGACTCCGCTGACATGCGCAAGAAACCATTGTATGTAGTCTCTACAACGGCAAAATGCTCTTGTAACCAGCGGAAGTAGTCAGTGGAAAGCGATGTGGAGTAGCCGTTGATCACCGGAACGTCAAATAATACAGACGAGTTTGGCAAGTAAATAGTTCCGCTGGCATGCACACGGCTAGTACCAATGTTATCTTGCAGCCAAGCAGTGAGCTCGGTATCAGGGAATATTTGGTCGCGCGGAGAAAAGGTATTGAAGTTGCCGAGTTGCAGGGTGAGCTCAAAAAAGACGTAGGCCGCAAGCAGTCCACGGAAAACTCTCCGAGAGAGGCGTTGTGACCAGCCAAGGAGAGCAATACCGCCATACCCACTCGCAACTACGGCCGCGATTGCGCCGGAGCGCAGAATCCAGCGCTGCTGCACCGCTTCCACTTGGAAGGAGTACCCAATGAGGAGTACAGCCACAGCTGCTACGAAAAGAAGCGGCCACAACCCGCGTGAACGCAGTGTTTTCCAGTTGAGCGAAGAAATTTTGGCAGTGACGTCATCAAAGAGCAAACTCGACCAAATGGCCCCGCTCAAAAGCACGAGTGTAATAAGGCGAGTAGCTTGTCCGAGGTTGAGAAATGGCACACCGTAAATAATTTGCGTAACCAGTGGCACTCCATGCATGATCGACCACGCCAACGCCGCCATGCCCACAAAGAATGTGGCGTCTTTCCGCCAGGTTTTTGTAAGCCACGCCCCGGATAGCAGCAGCCATGGCAGTAAACTCATGTAGCGCCCATACTCCACAATATTTTTGTTACCAAAATAAGAGAACTGGTACGTGTTTCCCAGCATGTCTGGCTGAACGAAACCGGCGATTGACTCGGCAGCGCCAGAAACGGAACAGAGCTCGCAGATTGGTGTATGTTCGCCAGCTTGCTCGCCGCGGATACCGCTTTCGAGTTTGGTGGTCCAGTTAAGGAGACCTGGCGCCAAGATGGCCACAAAAATACCCACCGGCACAGCAAAGCCCAGTATTTTTTGAACCAGAGTGGCGAGTTTTGTGTAGGTCTTTTCTTGCCAGACCAAATACCAGAAATACACTCCGAGCATGAGCAAGAGATAGATCACTCCCTGCGTGTAGCCAGATGACCAAACAAAATACAGGAGCGGGAAAAAGGCAATCATCAGCCACCATTTGGTGGTGTACCACAGTCGGCGGAAGACCCACAAAACGAGCGGAAACAAGATCTGCGTATGGAGATGAGCCGGGAACATGTACCAGACAATTTGGTGTTGGCCAAACAGCCAAAGAATGGCCCCAGCCAATGCGGCCGCGCGCGTGGGAGTGAGAGCATCTTTACGCCCAGTCGCCCAGTCGCGAATGAGCCAGTAGAAAAAAACAGCTCCAAGCGCTGTTTGCCAGAGGGTGTTAATCAAAAAGGCCTCGATCACCCCGCCCAGTATCCAGCCAGGGAGCTGCAAGGAAATATAGAACCAGTTCATGCCGGCCGGTTGTCCACCGAATGTGTAGGGATTGTAGGTGCTGTACGAACCAGCCTGCAGATTTTCCCACATGAGCGTATGGCGCGGGGCATAGACCATGATGGCGTCGGCCAAAATGGAGTTACGCGTGCGGACTTCTTCGGCGACAGATTTCTGCGGAGCGTAAAACGTAGAAATATCACCTGGGAACATGGTGGAGTCTACAGGACGAATCGGCAGCCAGACAAATAGGCCGGCCAGCCCCAAGAACAGCATAAACACATACCACGACTCTTGCAGCCAACGCGGAATCCACTGAGTAAAACGGCGCATTACTTCCATGCTTTGATCATACCGGAAAGGTTTTTGGCTCTCTCGAGCAAAATCTGCGGAGCAAATTTCAGCCAAGCCACCAGAGAATAACTCCCGAGCACAATCCGCCACCAGTTTTTCCAGTCTTGGCGAGCTTTGAAGCCAGAGAACTTGGTCGAGGTAGCGTGTTTGTGGTGATAAACGATGGCGTTTTCGGCGAGCGCGGAGGTGAAGCCAGCTTTTCGGGCGCGGAGGGCTAAGTCGACATCTTCTAGATAGGCAAAGAAACTTGGGCGGAAGCCGCGGAGCTGGGTGAGGAGGCGGCGGGTGTACAGCGCGGCGGCGGCGTCTGGGCCGAAGGGTTCTTTGAGCTTTGTGCGAGGCAACAGATTGGGGTGATTGGTCCAGGAATCCGCTGTGTGTTCCTTGTGAGGAAGCGGGATCGCCTGCCCGCGCCAGCGGAAGGTAAAGCCTTGGGAATCAAGTGTCGTTTTGTCGCTGAGGTGGATGGTAGAGGCAATCATGTCAGCGCCGGTGGCGTGGTGCGTGGCGACGAGTTCGGAGAGCCAATTTTGGTCGACCGTGGTGTCGTCGTTAAGGAGAACAACCAAGTCTTCGGTGCTGGCGGTGATACCCGCGTTGACGGCGCCGGTGAAGCCGGTGTTTTGGCCGAGGGAAATGCAGTGGAGCTTTAGTTGCTTGGTGAGTGTTGTCGGCACTGACTTTTCAAAAGCGCTGAGTTTTTCTTGGCTCGTGTTGGCCATGAGGTATACCGAAAAATCTGGTACTTGGTGGAGGTCAGCGAGACTTTTTAGACATGCCTTGAGCAGACCTGGACTGGTTAACAGCGTGGGGATGATGATGGCGACGGACACACCTTATGAATTCTTATGAGAAGTTTTTTTTGTATCTTGGTGGTCAAGATACTCGGCTCGCAGGATGAAAAAAACAAGACCAAAAGACAAAACAAGTGGTCCAGCTTGAGCGATAAGTTTGAGGATATTCTCAGAAAGCATATTTTTTGTTACTTTCGGCGTATTTATAGACAATATACCACAAGAAACCGGTAAGCCCAACGTTGGTAATAAACACAATCCAGGATGTTACTTCCAGTCGCATAAAGGCCATCCATGAAACACCAAACGTAATTTGTGAAGCTGTGAGGGCGATGTCATACAGGCGAGGAGCACGAAGTCGCGGGATTTTTGCCATTTGCCTCACTCTATCACCCAAAACAAACAACAAATGCACGGTATACTGAACTACAGCTATGCGCGTTCTCTTATTTGTCTATGAATACCCACCGCTTGGCGGTGGTGTGGCGAATGCTATTTATCACTTGCTGCAAGAATGGAAAGACGATGCGGACCTGACAATAGACGTGGTCACTTCTTCACTGAAAAATGAGTGGGAAACAGAGCAGCTCGCCAAGCGAATTGTGCTGCACCGAGTGCCCATTGGCGTGCGCTCTCCAGACAACTATCGCCGGCAAACGCTGGTGCATATGGTGAAGTACACGCTGGGATCGCTGTGGCGCGGAACTCGCCTGAAGATGAAAAACAGCTACGATGTATCGCTTTCATTTGGGTATCCGGGGCCCGTGGCCAGTTGGTGGCTGTCGTGGTTTGGTGTGCCGTATGTCGTAGCGCTGCGCGGCGTGGATGTGCCTGGTTATAATCCGCGGTTTTCGTGGGGGAGCTGGGTGCATCGCTTGGTTATGCGGGTGCTGTGGAGCCGCGCCAAGGCGCTCACGGCCAATAGCCAGTGGCTCGCCGATGGAGCGCGGAAAACCTGGCCGCAGGCTCCGATTACCGTGATTCCGAATGGCGTTGATACTGATCTTTTCCAACCAGTGCCGCCAGAAGACAAGTTTGCCGCCTTCACCGTCACCGCTGGCGGCACCGTCATGGGCAAAAAGAAACGCCTCGATGTTCTGATTGCTGGCTTTGCTGAGTTCGTGCAGGCAGAGAACTTAACCAGTAAAGAAGCCCAGCTGTTGCTGATTGGTGACGGTGATGAGTATGCTGCGCTGGTGCAGCTGGCGCAAGATTTAGAGATAGAATCTTATGTTCGTTTTGTCGGCGCCAAAGACCGTAAATGGATTGCTCAAAACTTGCCGCGGTGTCATGTGTTTTGTTTGCCCTCGGTAGCAGAGGGCATGAGTAATGCGGCGCTGGAGGCGATGGCGTGTGGGCTGCCGCTGGTTTTGAGTGATGTGGGGGCGGCAAGGGAGATGGTGCGGGGGAATGGGACAGTTTTGCAGTCAGTCTCGCCAGAAACAATTACGAAGACTTTGAGAGCTTGGCATGCCGATAGTGCTCTTCTTTTTACTATGAGTCAAAAAAGTGCGGCGTTGTCAGCAGAGTTTTCTTGGGGTATAGTGGGTAAAGAGTTGAAGGATCTATGGCAATAAATTGGCGCAGACCGCTTATCTTTAGTCTCCTTACCCTGACGGGAAGTAAGGTTACTTGGAACTTGCGCAAGATCTGGCAGTATCACCAACTGTCTTCTGCCGAACTCAAGCACATTCAAGACCAGAAACTCACAGAACTTCTTTTGCACGCCTACAAAAAAGTGCCGTACTACCACGGAGAGTTACTGCGCCGTGGTGTCGTTCGCAAAAACGGCTCAGTAGATCTTCAAGCATTTACAGATATTCCAGTTATGACGAAGGATCGCATGCGTTTGCTTGGTGAAAAATTGCACGCTATGGACCATAAGAAGCGGGGCAGTTTTGAGAATACTTCAGGTGGATCAACCGGTGAGCCGGTAGTGTTTTTGCAAGATGCACGATATAAGGACTGGAATATAGCTAATAAGTTGTACTATGCCGGACTGGTTGGGAAGCATGTTGGTGAGCGAGAAGTAAAATTGTGGGGATCAGAGCGAGATATTTTGCAGGGCTCAATCGGTGTTAAAGAACAGCTCA
The DNA here is from genome assembly GCA_964447905.1 of uncultured Pseudomonadales bacterium. GTDB lineage: Bacteria > Patescibacteriota > Microgenomatia > UBA1400 > UBA1396 > JAJOJK01. The sequence goes on from CAYUUK010000005.1 coordinate 15,342, forward strand.
TGAATTTTCTCTATAACCGCCTTCTTCTGAACGCTTTCTTGATGACAGAAGAAGATATGCGAGTGTATGTCGCCAAGATTGATGCCTTTCGGCCGCAGCATATTTGGACGTATGTGGACAGTATCTACCAACTCGCTCGTTTCATGGAAGCCAATACACTGCGCTTGCAGCACCCACCAAAGTCAGTTATTACCACTGCTGGGGTGCTCACCGAAGAGGTTCGTAGGTTTGTGGAGTTCGTCTTGAATACCAAGGTGTACAACCAGTACGGATCGCGCGAAGTTGGTGATATGGCTGCCGAAGACAAAACACAAAATGGATTAAATACTTTTCCTTGGACTCATTTTTTAGAGATTACTGATGCGGGAGAAATACTCGTCACTACCCTCGAAAATTACTCTATGCCACTGATTCGATACAAAATTGGTGACACAGCCGCGTGGCTCGATGAGAATAGGTACAAAACAGCGCAGAACGCAACTAGAAAACTTGCCAAGGTGACCGGACGAACCACCAATCATTTTCTGCGCGCTGATGGCACAGTAGTGCACGGCGAGTACTTTACGCACGTCTTTTACTTCAAATCTTGGGTGAAACGGTTTAAAGTGGTACAGGAGCAGTATGATTTGGTGCGATGTTTGGTCGTTTTAAATGGTCAGCCAAATCCGCAAGAACAAGCGCAAATGACTGCCGATATCAAGACCGTTATGGGAGAAGAGTGTGCAGTGGAGTTTGAGTTTGTAGAGGAGATCCTCCCGAGTGCTTCGGGGAAGTATTTGTATACGGAGAGTCTGGTTGTGAAAGAAAAAGGAGATCATGAGCTTCAAAAAAATACTTAAAGAGTTGAATAGGAAGGTCGCAAAACAATACGCAGGTACTCGTGCGTACTGGATGAGATCACCTGCTGGGATATCTTTACTGAAAACAACTGAGTATGCTCTTGAGAAATATACCTCAGGAGGTGATTTTCTTGATGCAGGAGCTGGTAAATTGGCCTATCGTTCACTGTTGAAAGAGTATGCAGATACATATACCAGTTGTGATTTTCAGAAGGTTCATCCAGAACTAGATGTAGTGACGGATATTGAAAAAATGTCTTTCAAGTCAAAGAAGTTTGATCTCGTTTTTTGCTCCCAAGTTTTAGAACATGTGCCGCACCCTTGGCTGGCTCTCGGTGAGATGTACCGTGTTTTAAAGCCATCTGGAACGGCAATTATTACTGTCCCCATGCTTGGGTACATTCACAATGCACCCTATGATTTTTACCGCTACACCCAATACGGTCTGCATACACTCGCTGAGGATGCAGGTTTTACTGTATTGGAGATTGCTCCTGTAGGTGGATTCTTTGCATTTCTAGGATACGTATTTACTACGCTTATTTCGCCATTGTATGGAGTTCCTTTTGTTGGAAAACTCCTCGTTCCGCTCCTCTATCCGTTGTACTGGACATTTTTACAGTTAGATAGAATTACTAACAATGAGTCTTTTTTTCCGCTTAACTATCTCCTCGTGGTAAGAAAATAGTATGAAAGTTTTTTTTGCTGGCGATACAATTTTCCCTAATACGAAGCGTACTGTACAGTCAGAAGTCTTAGAGACTCTCGCGGATTCATCATTGTATTTAAATCTAGAGTCTGTACTTCTCTCAAAGCGGCCCATAAACAGTGATGCATCCTTGATCGCAAAATTACTCGGAAATTATCCAGTTTTTTCTCTTAGCGAAAATAGTGAAAATTTCCCTGTAAAGAATGTGTTTTTCTTTCTATCGAATAATCACATTTTCGATTTTGGGAAAAAAGGCATATTGCGTACAGTGCAGTTTTTAGAGGAAGAAAACAAAGCTCATCAATCAGTAGATTTAGTAGATGGAGTCATAGTGGAAGTTCCTGTTGCCAATCAGGGAAGAATTCTTATTTATAACTGTAATCTTGTAAACCCGAGTAAATATGGGGTGAACGTAAATATCTACAATCATAGGTATGGGAGCTTTCCTTTTTCGATTAGAGATGTCAATCGAGCGTTGCAAAATGTGGAATATTCAGATGTTTTGGCAGTCATAGGTTTTCCGCACTTGGGGAAGTGTGGTCGAGATAATTTTAGCCCTCACGATTTTGCACAGCTTACGTCACTGCGGCAATATATTCCGAATTCTATTCCACATATAGTTTTAGGTCATCACTCACATCAAAATGGGAAAACGCATTATTTGCCTGAAAGCAATCAATTTTTACTCTATAGCCTTGGTAATTTTATTTTTGAAGAGGTCCATGGTCGTTTTACGGATAAGTATTTTTATAATTACCTCGCCGAGGTAGATGTACAGTCAGGTAGAATTGATATCACCCTGCACAAGATATATAGTGATGATCAGGAAATCAGGTTGGTTTCAGATAACGAAAAGTCGTATTATCCGACTGATAATATTGAACAGATATCTTTGTAAAGAATAAGGAAATCTATGGACTACACAATCCAAGAATTTGAAAAAATAAATGATTCTCGAGGTGAATTAGTTGTTTTTCTGAAAAGTGATGAGCTCGATGAACGGGATCGAGAGTTTGGGCAGATTTATTTTGTTACTTTTGAAGGTGAAAACCAAATTCGTGGTGAACACTATCATAAACATTGGCGTGAGTGGTTCGGCGTGGTATCTGGGAAAATATTGGTCCGTCTTAAAGATGTACGTAGCGGAGAAAAAAAAGAGATCATTATTGATGCTGACCACAGTAAGTATGTGCGTTTAGAAACCGGTCCGTATGTTGTTCACGGTTTTAAGAGTATTTCTGAGTATGCTGCCATGATCAACTATGCTAATGGCATGTGGTCAGAGAATGATACGTTTGCTCACCCATTATTTAATGAGGAGTGGAATGAAGAATAATTCTGCGGTACGAGTACTAGTTTCAGCAGTTGGCAGTACAACAGCTTTATCTGCTATAAAAGGTTTTCGGCGTGGTACTCTTCCAGTGTATATCTTGGGTACAGATAGTAATTCGCACGATACCGTTGCTGGCAGCGTATTTTGTGATGCTTTTGAGCGAGTACCACTTTTTCATTCTGATGAATATATACCCAAAATGCTTGAGGTATGCGAAAAGCACAAGATCCAGGTTATTGTTCCGATTGTTGATGAAGAAGTGTTACTTCTGTCACAAAACAAAGCAGCCTTTTTAGAAAAGGGTATACACATAGTAGCTTCTTCGCACGAAACAGTGTTGAATTGTAATGATAAATTAAAGACATATCAGGCGCTGCTGGCCCAAGGAGTGGAGACAACTCCTACTTGGTTGCTTGAAGAAGTAGAAGCTAGCAGCGTCATATTTCCTCTTTTCTCGAAGCCTAGAAAAGGCCTCAGTAGCCGCGGAATCTCGCTAATCTCTACGGTTGAAGAGTTGCAGTCACTGCGGTCGAAATCTAGTGATTGTGTAGTACAACCATACTATCCAGGTACACTCTACGTTGTGGATGTGCTCAATACTACAGATGGAAAGAACATATTTGCTCTGCCAAGAATAGAACATGAATCAAAAAGTGGAGTTGGCGTAAAATCCACCACTACTCATAATGATACACTTACAATGATATCTCGAGAGGTGAGTGAGGCTCTTGGTATTTGTGGTCCAGCAAATATAGAGTTCATCCAGACAGAAGATGGCGAGTTTCATTTTATTGAGATTAATCCTCGTTTTTCTGCTGGGTCAATTCTGAGTACTGTTGCTGGAGTGAATATTCATCAGCAAGCGCTTGAGTTGTTTCTGGGAAAAGATAGAAATGAGGCACTTGAGTTTTTATCTGGGGTTACTATGACTCGTTATTGGCAGGAAGTGTATTATAGAGATGGAGAAGAATTTGGGTCACAGAGGGATGAAGCATGGATTTAACGAGGAAAAAGATAGTCATCACAGGTGGTACCGGATTTATTGGGACGCATATAGTAAATAGTCTTCTATCTTTGGGAGCTGAGGTGATTTCTTTTTCTCGTAAAGAGCGTCTATCGCACCATCCCCGTTTGCATTTTGTGCAGTGTGACCTTTTCGAGTCATCTTTGCAGGAATACGAATCACTGGCAGATGTTATCGGACAAACTGATGCTGCCATATTTGCAGCGGCTAGTATCTTGCCTCGGAGCGAGGGCGTAGATAGTTTAATTGCGGCTAAAGAGAAAAACTTCGATACATTTTTGAATTTCACGGAGACCGTCGGAAAAAAAACAAAGCAAGTAATATTTACCAGCACTATAGATGTTTATGGAGTTCCTGAACACGAAGAGTACAGTGAGGAACATCGAATTTTACCCGAGTCTTCCTATGGAGTCGCTAAGTATGCAGCTGAGAAGTATCTTGAGTATTGGTCTCGGCAAAACAGCATTCCGTATACCGGTTTGCGTTTTTCTCAAGTATATGGACCGAATGAGCCATTGGTTCGTGTCATTCCTTTTGCCGTGCAAGCTTGGAAAGAGAAAAAAGCCTTTCGCTTGATCAATGGAGGCACAGATAAGAGAAGATTTCTGTATGTCCAAGATGCTGTTTCCTCAATCATATCTGCACTAAGTACCAATAAAAATACTTTTTACAACATTGCTGGAGAAGATGTGGTTACGATTAGGGATATAGTTTCCACGATTGAAACACTGACTGGTTCCACGATGGAAATCCAAGATCTGGTCCAAGAAGGTCGAAGGCCAGTGCATAATGTACCAAGTATAGCCAAAGCGAAAGATGAACTTGGCTTTCAACCGGAGTACTCTTTTATAGCCGGGATGAAAGAAGTATTAAAGGATGTATATGAACATGAACAAGAGTAAACAACTTTTTGATGAGTACCAAAAATATGTGCTTGAGGTGACGCCGTTTCGCGCCCCAATTCTTGCATCGGCTCAAGGAAGTTACTATAAAGATATCGATGGAAACAGCTATCTTGATCTTATGGGAGGCCAGTTTTGTGAAGTGTTGGGTCATGGAGATGAAGAGTTAGCGGAAGTGGTGTATAAACAGAGTAAAAAGATTTTACATACCAATACATTGTGTTTGACGGAAGAGGTTCTCGAAGCATGTCGTGCACTCAGTGAAATAACAGATGAAAAGCTACAAAAGACAATTTTACTTTCCACAGGAGCTGAAGCAGTTGAATGTGCATTACGATATGCTCGTTTTTACACCAAGAAAGATGGGATTGTTTCGATCACCAACGGGTACCACGGTTTAACATTAGCAACGCAAAGTATTTCGAGTGGCGGGGCATATGCTCATCCCCTAGTTCCTGGTTCCCACTTTATTCCAACTCCTGATTGGCACAATCGTCCTGATGATATTGATGAAGGGGAGTTTATAGATCAACACCTTAAAGCTGCCGAAGAGTATCTAGTGGCATATGAAGGCACCCTCGCCGCCTTCATTATCGAGCCAGTGGTATCAGTTGGAGGAATGATTTATTTACCCAAAGAGTACTTTATCGGACTAGCGGAGATTGCCAAAAAGCATGACGCTCTGCTAATCTATGACGAGTGTCAAACTGGACTGGGTCGACTTGGCACCTGGTTTGGGTATGAGCGAACTGGCATAGTACCAGATATTTTAATTTTAGCGAAAGCAGCAGGACTCGGTTTTCCAGTTTCAGCAGTTATGTTTTCTCAAGAAATTGCGGAGGCTGTAGAAGGAAAGTTCATTCACTTTAGCTCGCACCAAAATGATCCTTTTTCTGCTCGAATGGTACTTCACTTAGTCAATACGATAAAAAAAGAAAATATGCTTTCAACAATTCGGGAAAGCGGTGAGTACTTTGTAAGTCGCCTGCAAGAGCTTTCTAAAAAAAGTGCTTTGCTGTTGCGGCCGCGTGGAGAAGGACTCATGATTTCTTTCGATTTACCAGAAGAGCACTTTACTGAGACGATAAATCCCGGAATGCGGCTCATTGATTTGCTTGAACAGCACGGGGTAATGGTGCAGGCAATCCACAGAGGTAAGACGTTCCGTATAATTCCAAGTTATCGCATTTCTCGAGACGAAATTGATTTTTGTATTAAGACACTCGATACCTGTTTACAAATTTTAGAAAAGGAACTATGAAAGTACCTTTCGTTGATCTCTCCCAACAATATAAAGAGGTGAAAGTTGAACTGCAGAAGGATTTCGATCGGGTTTTTGCAGCACAGAACTTCATTTTAGGAAATGAAGTTGAGCAGTTTGAAAAAGAATTTGCCGCGTATATTGGGAGTAAGTACTGTGTAGGTGTTGGAAGTGGAACAGATGCACTTATCCTCGCCTTAAAGGCAATGGGTGTCGGTGAGAATGATGAGGTGATTTTGCCCACACACACTTTTGTAGCTACTGCTTTGGCGGTGATCGAAACAGGAGGAACCCCAGTTTTTGTGGATGTGGATGAGGCTACTCTGCAAATGGACGTGGATGCTGTCGCTGCTGCTATAAACACTAAGACAAAGGTTATTCTGCCAGTTCACTTATATGGATCCATGGTTCCAATGGACAGACTTGTGCAGTTAGCTCAGAAGCACGATATTCAGATTTTAGAAGACGCTTGTCAGGCACATGGTGCGACGTATTCTGGGCAAAAAGCCGGGACATTTGGTAGTATGGCTGCCTTTAGCTTTTATCCTGGGAAAAATCTGGGCGCTTATGGCGATGCTGGGGCAATTGTTACTAATGATCCTGAACTCTATGAACAGGCCAAACTCCTGCATAACTATGGGCAAAGAAAAAAGTACCATCATGAAATGCTCGGAAAAAATTCTCGTCTCGATGAGCTTCAGGCTGCATTTTTGCGGACAAAACTCCTGCATCTGGATAGCTGGAATCAGCAAAGAAAGCAAATTGCCCAAAAGTATAACGCTTCTTTAGGGCAGTATCGCTTGGAAGTTCCTGATGAAATAGAGAGTGTATATCACCTATACGTGATCCAGCATCCTCATCGTGATGAGTTGCAGGCATATTTAGAAAACCATGGGGTGAATACGCTTATTCACTATCCCATACCATTGCACATGCAGCAGTGTTTTAAGTACATGAATCATGCTCCGGAAGAGTATCCGATTGCCGAAAAGTACACAGCACGGATTCTTAGTTTACCAATTTATCCTGGCATGACTGATGAGCAGGTAGACTATGTCATTGAGCAAATTCTGACGTTTGAGAACGAGAAGAAATGAGATCCCCAACGGTTTCTATCACGCTAGCAACATATAACAGAACGGAATTTCTGCAAGGGACTCTCGATTCTTTAGTCGCGCAAACGTATCAAGATTTTGAGATTATCTTGGTGGATGATGGCTCAACAGACAATACCCCACAGCATATTGAACAATTACTAAAAAATAAGAAGTATGCAAAGGTTCGATTTTTTCCACTACCAGAGAATAGAGGAATAGCGTTTGCTATATCCTACGCAATGCAGCACTCAAAAGGTAAGTATATCTCCCATATTGGCTCGGATGATCTATGGCAGAAAACGGCTCTTGAAAAAATGGTGCAGGTGCTCGATACCAATTCAGAAGTTGGTGTTGTGTACACAGATGCCTCTCGGATTGATAGAGATGGCAAGATACTTTCTGAATCTCGTTTTGCTGAGAACCCAATAGGACCTCAAAAAGGCTGGGTTTTTAAAGACTTGCTTCTAAAGGGAATGTTTGTGTCCGCTATCTCAGTTACGTTTCGGCGATCTTTGTATGATATTGTTGGCGATTTTGATACTAACTATAGCATTAGTAATGATTACGATTTCTTTATGCGCTGTTCCGCTCATGCACAATTTGACTATATTAATGAGGTCTTAGCTTGTTGGAGAATGCATGACAAAAATCTTCATAAGAAAGACAAAACACAAGCTTACATAGAGAGAATAGCGGTTATTCAAAAGAATTACATGGCATGTGGCAAGGAATTCCATATCTCCGAATTGAGATATCGAACTATAATTTCTAGTATTTATCTTCAAACTGGAATTTTCAAAGCACAAGCGGGCGACTTTGCGGAAAGCCGACCGTATTTCATTAAAAGTTTGATGTTTATGCCAGTAAATATTTTAGCGTTTGTGTTGTTTTTTAACACATATCTGAAATTACGATGGTTATGGCATTTTGAAATATATAAAAAAGTATATTTGCGAATGTTTAAATAAGTATGAAACAGATACAATCACTTATGACCACGAAATGGTTTCGATATGGTGTTTCGATTCTTTTGACGGTTTTTCTTGTTTATTACTTTGTTGATTTTGGATTCTTTTTTGAAAATCTGTTGTCTACACGCTGGGAATACAGTATCATTCCAATTGTTTTTTACTATTTTCTTTTGGCGGCAATGGCTATGCGATGGCGTGTAGCTTTACGGCACTTATCAATCCATGTGCCATTGAGTGAACTCTTTTTGCTCTATTTGAAACACAACTGTATAAACCAAATTTCTCCAGGAAGTATCGTTGGAGATGGATATCGTGTTATTCATCTAAACAAAAAATACTCGGTGCCGAAAACTCTTTCTCTCTCGACAGTTATTATTGAGCGAATAGTAGGATTAAGTACACGTATTCTTCTATTTGTACTCTTTTCTTTGTACCTATTTACCCAAATTGACTTTGTTTCTTTTGATTCCACTTCTCTCACAAAATATGTGTATTTGATACCTGTTGTCGGTGTGATCTTCTTGGTTTCCCTTAAGCTATTTAAGAATAAACTCTTTTCTTTATTCAACACTGTGAAAAGTACTCTTCTAAATAGATATGTATTAGTGGCTTCAATTGGTTTTACGCTTCTTGCTCAGGGAATACAGATTATTATGGCGTATGGAGTAGCTTTAATGGTCTCACTTCCGGTATCTCTCTATCAGATAGGATTTGCTTTTGTGCTGGTAGAGCTCATCATGCTCATACCAGTCAGTGTGAATGGTTGGGGGACAAGGGAACTGGTTTTGATATATACCCTAGGAATATTTGGTGTGGATCCAACACTCACAACACTTTTTGCACTGATGAGCCGTGCTGTATATGTTTTCCTTACGTTACAAGGTCTTCCTTTTGTTATCCATGAGTTTGGATTAAGAAATACTTTCAAGAAGCAACAGTAATTTATTTTTTGGTATAACTATACACAACTATTGGTTCATTTCTTCTGCCAGAATGCACACCGACTTCGTCTATTGGGCTGACAAAGCGTTTCGTAAATATATCCATAACATAGAGCGAAAGTGTATTGTTATGCTCACTAAAGCGTCGGCCAGCGAATAGCCACAGCGTTTGGCCAGATTTCATTTGGGTAAGTACTTGTGTAAGCTCGTCAGCGTTTCGAATGTATGGTGTGTTTGAGTAGATCGAAAGAACCTTATTACTTCCAGATGGAATATATCCCATTTCGGAGCTCAAAGTTCCATTCATGATGTAGTCGTATTGACCATAGTGCCAGGGGTTGTAGATATCTGTAACTACATATATATCATTTGGCCGCTTGTGGTTACTGATGAAGGATAGTGCTTCCAGTGATCGTGGACTTCTGATAACAGCTGTAATTCCGTGAAACACGTGTGGGTTTTCAAGTAGCTTTGTGTAGAGCTTTGCCTGAGAGATCGTGCTGCTAGAGTAGAGTTCAATGTCACCAACACGGTTTCTTTCAAAGTAGTAGTGACTGGCATAGTCTTTTACGGTACGTGAGGAAAGGATACCAATCAAGAGTGTACCGATAAAAACGAATGGCAACAGTTTTTTTGAAATTGATAGTTTTTGCACAAGAGAAAAAAGGATCCAGATGGCAAAAATACCAAAAGCAATATATGTGCCGAGCAAATACTTAACGGCAAAGCGATTAAACAGTAAGAATCCAAAAAGGAAGTTAAGGAGAGAAAAAATACCGATTAGAGTTATTTTTTCTGGTATCTTGATGTCTAGAGTGCGCCGTTTTAGAAGAAAATAGAGCGTAAGCACCACAATGAATATCAAAATTCCAAGATGACTGTAGAGTATGGTCGAACTGTAGTAGTGGAATGTGGGTAAAAAAGAATCTAAAACCCCAACTGTATTCGAAGACTGGACTGCATAGGTTCCTTTTAGGAAATGCAGACGGTAAAAATTGAGAATTTTAAAATTAAAGAGGTATCCCGCTGTAAAGCTAGCAAGGAGTGACAGCAATGAGACATTTCTCAACCATTTCCATCGATCTCTAAGCACCAAAAACACTAGGAAAGCCGGTATTACTGCATAGCTGAACAAAAGACTTGAACCAGCTACAAAGACAATACCAATATATGTGGCAAGTTTGCTCTTTGATATTTTTTGAATGGAAGTTTGGTGGAAGATAGCAAGTGAGAGAAAGAGCAGTAAATATCCAATCATGTAGTGGCGAGCTTGAGTAGACCAAGCAATAAGATAGGGATATGTAGCAGCATATATCCCAACACCACATGCGAATACTTTGTTTGTATTTTTATAGAACTGAGTTAAGAAGTACACAAAGGCAACACCTGTAAGTAACGAGACAAGTCGCATAGAAAAGTGATTCGTGCCCAGAAGCAATCCACTGAGAGCTGTTAGGTAACTGAAGAGATAACCTCGCATATATAGTTGGCCTGATTCGAAGAGAGGAAAACCATTTTTGAGAATGGCATCAGTGATGAGAGGGTAGAGCCCTTCGTCGCCACTAAATGGTAACAGCGAAATGTTGAGGAGTCTCAGTATTGCTGCAAATAGGGTGGTGTAGAGTGAAAGTACAATAAATCGATGTTCTCGAGTTTGTGAACCACTCTTTTCTGCGGAGAAGAAGTTAAGACGTATTCTTTTTTGTAATCGGATGGCTAAGAGTGTTGCGGAGCTCAAAAATGGTCCAAAGGAAATAAAGATGACAGCGATATATTGTTCAAGTTTGTTAAAAATATACTCAGATTCATATACAGCTTTTTTGTACAGAAAATTAAGGAATTCTGTAGGGTCATTTCTAAAATCTGCGATCGAGAAGATGTGTCGATAGTAAACTGCTTCTAGCAAAAGTTCGCCAGAATTCGGAAGTATTTGGTAGGTATAGGTTTTCTGCTTGGATTTAAGTTTTGGAAAACCGAGAATCATTGTTTTTTCTTGAGTCGGGGTAAACTCAGTCTCGAAAAGCCATTCTGTTGAGTCTTTTTCTTTCAGTCGAAAAATAAAGTTGCTCTGCATCGGTGTTTTGAGTGTAACGAGCAGAGTGCCAAAATTATTTACAGTGGATTCGTAATAACCTTCATATGCATGCGTATTTGTTTTCTCCTCTTCTGTGAGAGCTTTATAAACAGTAATGTTTTTGGGAGGATGGGTTTCAAAATGATGTTGTGAAACTGAAAAAGAACCTGATAGAAACGTGAAAATAGCAATGCTGGCGAGTAGTAGCGGTGAAAAAAGAAAAGAGATACCCAACTCAGTTACTGAATGAATGATTGCCCTAAATTGAATTTTCTTCCAATTGAAGGCAATAAGGCTAACGGTACTAATGATTGGTGCGAGAATAAAAAAATTTGGGAGTTTGAAGTATGGATGCGGACTAAAAAACTGGAGACAAAAGAGTAAACCTGTCAGAGCAGAAAAAAGTAGAAATACTCGTGCTAACGAGGCAAAAGATAATTTCATAAAGTGCTTGGATCCTGAATAGTAAAGTATTTATATTTATCACAGATATTATTTGTATTGCAGAGGCGTAAAATTGCGTTGTCTATAGGTTCTGTTACAGGTTGTTTTATAACAACTTTTTCATTTTCCCATCGGACAATGATGAAGTTTGTATTTCCGACCGTGACTGTACCTGCTTGCCAGGGATCACCAAAATTTTGACCATTCAGAGACACATAATCACCTTGAATTGAAGAAGTACTACTGAGAGAGTGTATCCTTAGTGCTGTGAATGAATTTGTGCCCGTGATAAAGAACAGAATTGCTATTGGAAGAAAAGAAAGAAAAACCAATACGTAAATAAGCGGGTTTCTTTTTTGAGCAATAAATTCACCTACCCAAAAAGCAACAATTGAAGAAATTAAGAGGCATATCGCTTGAAATATTAAAAAAAATGACTCGAAAGGGACTCGAGTTTGAAAGGAGAGTAATGAGCCGCTACTCAAGAGTATTACAAAAATTAGTAGAGCAAAGAAGAGTTTCCAAACAAAGAGATTCGCTGATATAGGGATTGCTCGTATTAACTTTTTGGCCTGAGTCGTAATAGCATGCATATCAATATTACTTTAAAAAGTAGTTTTGGTTAGATTTCTGCTGTATCATCAAATCCATAATCAACCCACTCACAAACATCTGAAACCCAAACAATATCAAGAAGATAGCCATCAGGGGCCAGATGCGATCGCTCAAACTGTAGCCCCAAACCAAGCGGGCGAAAAAGAGCCATGCCAAGAGAGCTACTCCGCTGCTGCCTAACAAAATCCCCACCCCGCCCAAAAAATGCAACGGCCTCGCCGAGTACTTCTGGAAGAACCACAAACTCAGCATGTCCAAGAAGCCCTTGAGCGTGCGCTTAAAGTTGTACTTCGTAGTGCCGTGGATGCGTGCGCGGTGGTTGGTGACCATCTCGCCAATCTGGAAGCCGCGCCACTTCAAGATGGCCGGAATAAAGCGGTGCATCTCGCCGCGGAGATTCACGCCTTCGAAGCACTCTTGTCGATAGACGCGCAGCGTACAGCCGGAGTCATGCACTCCATCGCTCACCAAAAACGAGCGCAGCCAGCGGGCGCCCTGGGAAATAAAGCGTTTACTAAAGGTATCCTTGCGGCGTTTGCGCCAGCCGCAGACTACATCGAGGTCTTCTTTGAGCAGTTTCTCCAGCATTTTTGGTACGTCGGCGGGGTCGTTTTGCAGGTCGCCGTCGAGCGTGACTAAGAACTCGCCTTGGGCGGCTTTGATACCGGCGTCCATCGAGGCGGTTTGGCCGAAGTTGCGGCGCATGCGCAGGATGGTGATGGGATCGAGTTTTAGCAGTTCGGCGTAGGTGTTGTCGGTGGAGCCGTCGTCTATAAAGATGATCTCAAATGGTTTTTTTATCTTTTTGGCCGCCGCCACTATTTCGCCATGCAGCGTGGCCACGTTTTCCTCTTCGTTCATGACAGGCACGATAAATGAAATGTACGGCGTAGACATGCTATTTACTATACCAGGTTGTGCGTTTTGTGTGAAGGTTGGGTGGTATAACAGAACGTATGCGGTTTCAATTCCGAAAAATAATACGTATAGGAGCACAAAGATGGATCGGAATTGTCCAACGGCGTGATTACACACATACAGCTATTACACTTTTACAAGTAACGTTTGGTGTGGCCTGGGCAAGTTTGCTGAATATTCAACACATCCAGGCTCCAGCAGCTCTGGGAAATTTGTTGATATGTTTACTCTTGTGGTACTATATTTTCTTAAAGAAGGAGCAAAATGGTTGAATTCATTCAGAGGATTCTTGAGGGAATTGCATACTATTCACCATTTATTATCATGTTCGTTATCACAAGCATGATTGTTGGACCGCTCTTATTGGCGCAATTCTTTGGATTTCTCTCAAAAATTATAAAAAACTAGGTATTGAGCCGATTTTCCCGATACCACTCCACAAACTTCCGTAACCCTGTAGCAAACGGCGTCTTGGGCTCATACCCCAAATCTTGCTGCGCGGCGCTGACATCGGCATACGTAATCTCCACATCGCCGGGTTGCATGGGGTATTGATCGATAACTGCTTTTTTACCGATGATCTCTTCGAGAGTAGCAATAAACTCGTTGAGGCTCACCGGTGTGTGGTTGCCGAGGTTGTAGATGGCAAACGGCTTGGGGTGATCAATGGCGCCTAACACGCCATCCACGATGTCGTCGATAAACGTGTAGTCGCGTTTGGTTTCGCCGGTGCCGAATTTTTTGATTGGTTTCCCCTGGAATATGGCTTCGGTAAACAAGTACGGCGCCATATCTGGCCGGCCATTTGGTCCGTACACCGTAAAAAAGCGTAAGCAAGTGGCTTGGATGTCATAGAGATGGGCGTAGGTGTGGCAGTACATTTCGAGCGCCTTTTTGCAGGCAGCGTACGGGCTGATCGGTGCGTTGGCTGGGTCGGTTTCTGAGAATGGCACTTTGGTTTGGTTGCCGTACACGGAGCTGGACGAGGCGGCCACAATCTGTTTCACGCCGTGCTGGTGCATGGCTTCTAAGATGTGGAGAGTGCCTTGGACGTTGGTTTTTTCATACAGGAGAGGATCGGCGATGGACGGGCGCACACCAGCCCGCGCGCCGAGGTGGACGATGCAGTCAAAGGCGTTGTGGGCAAAGAGCGGTTCGAGCTCTGTTTGCTCGGAAAAGTCGAGTTGCTGAAAAGTGAAGTGCTCATGCTGTGCTAAGCGGTCAATATTTGCTTGTTTCCACTCAGGGCTGTAGTAGTCGTTGAGATTGTCGATGCCGGTAACGGTGTCACCCCGCTGCAGAAGCGTTTCGGCCACATGAGAACCAATAAAACCGGCGACGCCAGTAACGAGTAGATGCATGGGGACATGGTAGCACAATTTGTGTGCGCTCACGCTCAGCAAGGAGCAAAAATGAATTGTGGCTGATTAGGGACTCGAACCCCAGACCTCTCGAATGTGAATCGAACGCTCTAACCAACTGAGCTAATCAGCCTCAGAGGCATATTGTAGCATTGTTTTTTTTCCTTGCATATTTGCAAGCAACCTGCTAATATATTGAGAGATGTCACGAACGCGGCGTCATGAACAACGCACTCATTCTCCAAAAAATCGGCCGGAAAACCCGGAGTACTCTTTATTTCAGGTAGGCCACGTCTTTCGAGTCCGAGCTCCATTGCAGATACAGTTAGAAAAAGGCTATATTTTGGGACTCGCACGAGGGGATAGGCTTATTTGTGAAGGGAGAAATGAATTTACGCTTCAGGATGTTCCGTTTGAACTCACTCACAAGCAAATCGCACATTTGCAGTTGGAATCGCTTGGTTCGCTCGAGCGGCTGCGAATGCTAGAGGCGGACGGTCAGCCTTTTTTTGAAGATGAGGATGATTTTTCAGAAGAGTATCGATAAAGCGTGTTTACTCGCTCTGCTTCGCTAAAAATTCTTCCAGTACTTGTTGTACTTCTTGTGCGGAGTTTGCCAGCATAAGGCGAGTGCGGTACTCACTAGCAAAGGGGAATCCCTTGATGTACCAAGCTAAATGCTTTCGCATAGGCAGGAAGTGTTCATCAGGATAGGTCTCTTGGTACAGCTGTGAGTGCTCGATAGCAATGTGAACGCGTTCTTCAACTGTTGGTGTTTGGGAAGCGTACTCGCTACTCCAGCCAGAGTCTCGATACCGCTTCATCTCGCCGATAAGCCAAGGATCACCGAACGTGGCTCTGCCGATAAGGACACCATCGATTGGATACTGGGCAAATTTTTCCTTAACCTGCTCTGGCGTACGAAGGTCACCATTTCCAAGAATTTTGGTTGGGGAACCTTGTGCCACTTCAGCAGCTTTGCCAATGAGGTCCCAGTTGGCAGCACCACTATAGAGTTGTTTGAGTGTACGGCCGTGTACAGATATCGCTGCTGGTTCGAGCTCCAGGAGTGTTTCTATCCAGTCGCCAATGACCGGAGTATCAAAACCAACACGCGTCTTCACGGACACAGGCAGAATGCGCCTCTCTTGATACTTTTCTGGGAGCTGGGCGTGGAGAGAAAGGATCATTTTTTTTGTTTTTTGCTTGAGTTCAGGTAAGTCATCGAGAGACAGGCCGTTCGCCCAGTCGGCAATACCGCGCTGTGTTTGGCGGATAAGTTCTTGTGCTAGATCCGGAGTGAGGATGAGTGCGGCACCTGATCCATGTTGGCGAACACTTTTGGCTGGGCAACCCATGTTGATATCAATCCCGTCAAATCCCAGGTAGCCTAAGATGACCGCGGTAACGTAAAACGCTCGTGGTTCGTTTCCAAATATTTGAGCGATCACCGGTCGCTGGGTTTCGTCAAACTGAAAATCTCTGAAGAGGCGAAGTGCATTTCTGCTCACTCCCTCAGCGGAGGTGAACTTGGTCATGACGATATCTGGATTGGAGTATTTCTTTTGTAAATGGCGATACGGTTGATCTGTCACCCCGTCCATCGGGCTGAGTCCAATAATTTGGTCTGGTAGTGTGCTCCAAAATCCACTTGTCATGAGTGCGTATTGTATCATTGAGTACTATGGAAATGTAGCTAATAGGTGCTGATTCCACGCATCTTTTATTACTCGATAGGTATTGTGTGTGATCCATCCATTCTGATGCCAGACTGAGAGTGTATCGAGAGTCTGTTGGGAGAGGTTTTGAGCGGCTGAGAGTTCGCCGAGTTCTGAGAGAGATTGTTTTGCATCTAAAAGCCGCTCGACAATGAGCGGAGAGCGAATGTGCTGCCAGGAGAGGAGTTGAGCCAAGTACTGTGGCGAAAAGATGTGAGCGCTGGCCGCAATCGCGGACTCGTTTTGTTCAGTTGTGGTGTGCAGTGATGAATCAATATGTATGCGTGTTTGCATCGACGGATACTCAATCCATGCAGCATTTGTCAGTATTTCACCAGACTGTGAATAGGTGTGAATGTGAATTGGAAAACTGAACGGTGACGTGGTTTTAAGAGAAATCTGCCATTCACCTTGTGGTTTGGCGATGTCGTACAGCCAGGCGTAGAGATCTCCGTCAAGTGTGTAGAGTTCGATGGGTTCAGGAAATACCGCTTCGCCATCTTGCCAGAAAAGGAGCTGTGTTCCGACTGGTACAAAAATACTGATAGCGCTCAAATCCGTATGACTCGGCGTAAATACTCGAGCGGAGGCGAAGGTGTTGTCATAAGCTTCAAGTGTTGTGTGCGCATATAATGGGTCATGTATCTGAATCGTCTCATCACCTGGGCCGTAACCAGTAGAGACAACAAAGTGGCCCCGCTCATCAAGAATGGGGGTGATTCCAGTTTGGAGTGTTTCTCTGAGCCAGGAAAGGTGGTTTGTTGGCTTGGCAATGTATTTCATTTCAAGAGCGGGAGTGTGATATCTCCCAGCGTGCCAGGCACTCAAGCGAGTGAGCGCCCTCCAGTTGACTAAACCGGGGAAAACGAACCCATCTGGCTCTGATTGTAACCATTCATTCAGCGAGTCTGGAGTGATTTCTTGTCCAGATGGAAGTAATTCTATGCCGTGGTATCTGAGCACCATGACGGCACTCGTAAGCGCACATCCCCACCGTTGTAGGGTGTGAGGTGTTTGTGAAGTGGTCCACGTTTCTGCAGAATCGTACTTGGTCTGGGCCCAACGGGGATCATCTTGTTTGAAGCGCGGCACTGGCAAAGTGAGTGTTTCGCTGACGTCCCACCAACTGAAGTCAGCGAAGGATACAAAAGATGTGCTCGTATGGCCAACACTGCCCGCCACACCAATGGAACCAACAGTGAGGCGGGGATCGGACTCCTGCTCTCGTCCCTTATAGGCTAAAACGCCATCGAACCACAACATGATCTCTCCCGTGCTCTGATCGTACCGCAGCCGAACGGCGTAAGTGTGTCCTTTTTGAAAAGGAAAATGCACTACAGAAGGGAGCACTCCATATGAATTTCCGGCGACAAATTTTTCTGGATGGATCGTATTTCCATAGAGATGAAACCCGAGATAGTTATCACTATCGCTCCAGCGTACGAGTATATTTCGGTCCATGTCTTGATGGGCAAAGCGCATTGAAAAGCGTTGTTCAGTGACAGTGGGCCAGGTAGTATCGAGAAGCGGTGAGAGAACGGTCTTGCACGGTACGCTGAGAAAAATAGTCAACTCCGTGTTGTCTGGTGATGATATCCATTGAGCATCTCCATTGGGCCCGCGGCATGGGGCCGTTGGTTGATCAAACTGTTGATTGAGCACTGTTTGCCAAGAAGTAAATCCCTCGCTGGTACCATTTGTCGAGTAGAGCAGTTCTGCCGCCTGCGCTTTGGTAACAACTAAACCAAAGAGCATATACCAGCTCAGGCACAGTACACCAATTCGTATCCACATACGGCTACAGTAGCGAGCGATACTGACAAAAAACAAACACTTTGCGATACTACAGGTATGAAAACCGTGACTTCATCGGTGATTGTTACCGTAAAAAATGATGCCCAAGCCCTGCAGCAACTGTGTACTGATCTTGAGGCGCAGTCAAGTTTGCCTACTGAAGTTATCATTGCCGTTGCTGCCTCAGAAGATGCTTCTCTCCAAGTGGCTGAAGCGTGGAAACCAGGACAGGTGGCGGTGACCGTTTTGCCATTAGCTGCAGAGGCTACCCGCTCAGTGGGTCGAAATGCTGCGGTTGATGCGAGCACTGGAGAGTTGTTAGTGTTTACTGATGCCGGCTGTCGACTGAGCGCGGAATGGCTGAAAGATATTCTTCACGCCCATTCACAGTCTGGAGCAGATCTCATTTCTGGCTTTACTCGTGGGCGAGTGGACACGCCTCAGTTTGAGCTACAAACAGCATTTACACTGGTTCCTCGGTCAAGAATTGAACACCATCCGCTTCCGGCAACTCGAAATATGGCGGTGACACGAAAAGCGTGGGACGAAATTGGGCCCTTTCGAGCGGATCTCAACTTTGCAGAAGACTATGAGTGGTCGAGGCGAGCTCGACAGCTCGGGTATGACGCCCTGTTTGTGCCGGAAGCAGTGGTTACTTGGCAGCCACGAGAAAACATTTGGGAATTTTGCCGCATGGTTTATTTGCTTACCAAAGGAGATCTCCAGGCAAACACCATCCGTTGGGGTCACGCTACACTGTTGGCTCGATACCTGGTATTCATAGGCCTGGCTGCACTTGCTTCCGGATGGCAGAATTCTTGGGTCTTTGGAGTTTTCACACTATTCACTGTCTGGTTTTTGTATATCCTGGTTAAGGCGACACGATTTCGTTTACATTTTGTGGCTTCTTGGTTCTTCTACCCCTGGTACCAACTCCTGTCTGACATGGCAGTTCTCTTCGGGACGCTATCTGGAGCGGTCGATTCGATGTATACTCGTACTATGAGCGTCCAAAGAGAGAACACATGACCACTCTATGGCAGCAGCTGGTGAGTTCGCGTGCTTTGCGGGGGATTTGGGCCCTTTCTTTTATGAAGTACTTTACGAAGTTCCTCACACTCGCTCGTCTAGCCGTGATTGCTCGGCTTCTCGGTCCTGAGCAGTTGGGATTGTTTGGACTATCGGTTTTAGTTATCTCGATTACCGAAGTGTTTACCGAAACAGGTATCAACGCTATCCTTTTGAAGGACCCCAAAAAGTTTCGCCAGTACTACGACACGGCTTGGGTTATCTCTTTGATTCGCGGGGTAAGTATTGCTGTACTTATCTTCTTCGGTTCAGGTTTCATTGCCAACATATATAATCAGCCGAGCTTACAGTATTTTTTGGCAATAGCCGCGAGTATTCCGTTTTTACGTGGTTTCATTAATCCGGCTATTATTCGATTTCAGCAGGAACTACAGTTTGAGCGCGAGTCAGTGATGCGTATTGGGTTGCAGAGTCTGGACCTTTTCTCTGGCTTAGTGTTGGCCTTTTGGCTGGAGAGTGCGATCGGTTTGCTTTTGGGCATAGCCATCGCGGTAGTGGCGGAAGTGGTGTTGTCGTTTACGCTCTTTCCCGAACGACCAAACTGGGCGAAAGCCCGTTGGCAACAAGCTCGTCTTCTTTTCCAAGAATCAAAATATATTATTGGTAATGGCATGATCCACTACCTGACAGAGAATATTGATGACTTTCTCATTGGAAAGTACCTTGGTATATCAGCGCTGGGGTTCTATCAGACCGCCTATAAGTTAGCGAGCGCAGCTACCATGGACTTTGCCGCTACCGTAGGGCAGACGTTGTACCCGATATACGCTCGACATGCGAGTGCACAAAGAGCGGTGACGCGCACCTGGCTCAAAACGAATGTTTTATTATTGGGTGTGTTTTTGTGTGCAGCAGTTCCGTTTTTGTTGTTCACTCAACCACTCGTCCGGTTGGCTCTCGGAGTTGAGTGGTTATCAATTGTACCGGTAGTACGCATTCTTTTTGTGGCAGGGATAGCGAAAGCATTTATTACTACTTGGAATCCCTTGTCTATTTTGGCAAATAACTTACATCACCATGTCGTGATGAATATTGGCATGCTGCTCATACTGGTACTCGGTATAACACTCGTAGCTGAGCAATGGGGATTGGTGGGAGCGAGCGCTGCAGTTTTACTTGCTTTTTTGTCAGTTCATCCGTATGAGTGGTTTGCAGTAGGGCAAGCGTTGCGGAGGTTAGACCATGCCAAGTAAGCCGCGAAAGCCGAGTATTCGTATATCCGTAATTATTGTGAATTACCAAGCGGATGAGTACGTTCGGAAACTACAAAAATCATTTCTTCAACGGGATGATATTGAGTGTATTGTTATTGATAACTCGAGTGGAGAGCGTGGCTACGGAGCCGGCTGCAATCTCGGTGCAGAGCAGGCGAAAGGTGAGTATCTCTTTTTTACGAACCCCGATGTGTACTGCACGGCGAGTGTTGTCGACTCACTGGCTGACTTCTTGCTTACCCACCCGCAAGTCGGGTTAGTTGGACCTCAGATTCGTAATGAGCACGGTGCTATAGATACTACGTGTAGTACGGTTCCAACGGCTTGGCAGGCGGCTGTAGTGTATTCTTGGCTCGGAACGCTTCCGCTCTTTGCGGATCAAGTGAAACAGTATCGCTTATGGGGTTTTAATCACCAGAGTTCTCGGCCGGTACCCTCGGTGAGTGGCGCCTGTTTTATGATGCGAGCCGATGAGTTTCGTGCTCTTGGTGGCTTTGACGAACAGTTTTTCTTATACTTTGAGGAGTTTGATTTGGCGAAACGCATAAAAGAGATACTTGAAATGGAAGTGTACTATTTAGCAACGATTTCGGTTATTCATTATGGGCAACACTCTACGAATCAGACCTCTACCGCACCGATTATCTTTCGCCAATCGCGGCGGCGTTGGCTGGAAAAATATTACGGCTGGAAGGGAATTCTGGCGAACACATGGATACGAATATGGGAAAAATAAAATCACTCCCCCTTACACTTATTATTTTGAGTAAGCATGAAGAGGAGCCAACGAAAGAGCGTCTCGAGAAATACTTACCGCAGGTTGAAGAAATAGTGGTTTGGGATGATGGCACTGGATCCAAAGAGAAATTAGCAGCGCTTGAGTCCCGATCGAGCAAAAAAATCAAAGTATTTTCAAATGAACTAGCGGGTGACTTTGCGGCTCACCGCAACGAAGCTCTCGAGCAAGTTACCACCGAGTGGACCTTGTTTCTCGATGCCGATGAGGATCTGAACACTGAAGCCTGGCAAGAGATTCAAATCATTCTCGAAAATGATCAGCATGACGCCGTCATTTTTCCTCGTCGAGATATTTTTCTCGGTCGCCAGCTCCGTTTTGGGGAGACTGGGAATACCGCAGTCCTACGTATGGCAAAAACGTATTTAGCAAAAGGAAAATGGCAGCGTGCGGTACACGAAGTGTGGAATATTCCTTCTGAACGTGTGGCCACAGCAAACTCGAACATTCTGCATACGCCGCATCCCACTATTCGCCAATTTCTAGCTAAGCTGCACTGGTATGCGTCGTTGGAGCCCAGCGCCCGCCACCGCTTGCCGTTTTACACAATTCTCTGGCAACTCCTTTTCTTTCCGACCGCGAAGTTTTTACAAAACTATGTCTGGCGCCATGGCTGGCGTGATGGCTTTCCTGGATTAGTGCACGCCCTGTGCATGTCATACTACTCCCTGATTACTCGCGTGTACATGTTTGAGGTCTGGCATGCCTAGCAAGCGAAAAATGTGGAGCTTCTCAGCACCGTGGTTTTTATTGGGAGGAATTGGCGTTGTAAGCTTGCTCGGTCAATTTGCGCGAGCTGCTACACCTCTTGGGCTTGTGAGCTATTATGAGTTTGGGATTATTCTTTTCACGCTTTTCATAGCCAGAAGGATTCGGTTTTGGCAGTGGTTTCTGCAGCAAAGATTCATATGGTGGGCTACTGCGTTCTTGGGTTGGTCATTGAGCATTACTCTACTGCAAAACTTTTTTGCCGGCACGTTGTGGACTGATATGAGCGGATATGCGTATCTAGCTAAAATGGTGCTTTATTTGCTTTTTGGGGCAACTTTCTGGTTTTGGCAGAGAGAAACTGTGGTGTCTAAAAAAGAGAAGAGGATGATTTTCAGAGGTACTGTCAGTTGGTTTGTGATCTGGGCGGTGCTTGGTTTGAGCCAGTATATCTTGCTTCCAGACACACGCATTTTGTCTGAGCTGGGTTGGGATGATCACCTGAGTCGAGCATTCGCTACGCTCTTTGATCCTACTTTTTACGGTGTGCTCATGGCTCTTGCTGCTATCTGGGTTCTGTCCTGGAAGCACAAGGCTACGGTCTTTACTTCGTTTTTGACCGCGCTTTTTTTATTAGCCTTAGCGGTGAGTTACTCCAGATTGGCGTACCTTGTCTACATTTTGGGTGTTTTGAGCATTTGGGCTACGAGCCGAAGTCGGCGGGTGTTGCTTGCTGTTCCACTACTGCTCATGGCCTTGGTTTTACTGCCCAAGGATGGTGGTGGGGCAGGGCAAAATCTTTTACGGACTCAGAGCATTACACAGCGTGTGGAACACGCTACTTTTCAAACAAGTGAGTGGTCTTGGAGTGAGCAGCTTCTTGGTCGTGGCTGGAGTGAAAAACGATTTGTAGCGGTACGTTCACAAGGAATTGCTGCGCAATACGGAGACAATGAATCAAGTGGTGGCACCCATGCTTCTGTGGCAGATAGTGCTTATTTACATATACTTTTAACAAGTGGTGTAGTAGGCCTTGTCTTTATGAGTGGAACGATGTTTACACTTTGGCAAAAAGTTCCCGCTACAGCCAAGCCAGTATTGCTCGCTTTTTTCTTCTCTGGTTTTGGCGCTCCCACTCTTTTCTATGGATGGATTTTGCTAGGAGTAATTTTCGTAATTGGGGTGTCGGCCGAGTAAGCCGAGTTGGAAGTCAGCAGCAAACTTCGTGTTATGCGTATATGCTCTTATCGAAAAGCAACGGTGTCAGGTTTTCCAAATGCTTGGTTGAAACTACGCGCAAACTCGGCTGCATTAGCAAACCCAGAATCAGAACCTTTTGGCAGTGCCATTTCAAAAAAGATAAGTACCGATTCAAAGTCTAGTCCATATTTTTTACAGTAGGACTGTATTTTGTCCTCATGTAGGTTCCCAACACTGCCCAGCATAATATGTTGAATAGCAATACCAACTGGTGATACATTCTGCATCGTTGGCGGTGGGTCTATAGAAAGCCAATAGTTTTGGCCTGTAATGAGTTCGTGCAGTATGATGGCCACAGCAGAGCAATCGTAAGCCGCACCAGTATTCAGAGAACTGTATCCCATGCTTCCTCGTACATCACCTTCTTCAACCGGATGGGCTAAACTGGCCAATCCAAAATCAAGAAGAACGGTTTTGTGGTTATTTGGATCATTTATCAACTTCTCATTTTTTAGCAGTGGAAGTATATGCACCAGGATATTCTCAGGTTTGATATCACAGTGAATGAGTTCCATATATTGTCCGCGTTGGAGAGTATTAGCTACATTTCCACCACCGATAACTCGACGCACTTTTGGTGTGTGAAGCTCTTTTAATGTTTGCAGAATAGAGGAGACATATGCGTGTAGGTTCTCGGGATGAAGTATTCGCTCAATTACTTGAAGAGGAATAGACGGATCTCGATCAATAATTTGGCGCAGGGTAGGATATTCATGAGTATCAAAGTACTCCATGATCAGAACTTTTTCTTCTGTGCTCGTCTTTCCAAAGTAGTAATATCTAGAGATTCCAGGTGTGCCGAGATGGGTTTCTCCTGCCAAAGTGTAGGCCTCGTGCATAATTTCTGGCACTTCCTCTTCTTTCCGATCAGGTCTGGTAATTTTTAGACCAACTCTTTTTTTTAGATTAAGACAAAACGCTGGGAGAAACTGTGCTGCCCCACCTTGGCTCATCATGTTCTTATCGTAAATTACGATTGGGTTAGGAATTTTACGATCTGTATAAGCACTGGCAGATGAAAGTTCAGAGTTCAGAATCCAAGATCGGTCTTTATCGACGATTGAAAGGACCAAAGAGCTTCTTCTTTCTCTATGAAAAAGAGTTATGAGCTCCTGCTTTTGCGATTGCTCTAAACGAGCAGCTTCGATTGCTCTTTTCAATTCAGGACTAACTTCCTGTAAGAACCGATTAAATTCTCGTTCCACACGAAATACCCCCTCAGGTGGTTTGGGAGGTTTGGTAGTGTCGAGAGGCTCGCCAACTTCTGGACGAAGTTGAGATGTTCGCAGAGGAGTGTTTCTATCTCCTGGCCTTAGCCTCTCTATAATTTCACCGATTCGTAAAGCCATAATCGGTGAGCCCGGAAGGATTTGAACCTTCGACGCACAGCTTAAAAGGCTGTCGCTCTAACCCCTGAGCTACGGGCCCATCTTATACTTCACGCGCATCTCACATGAGAAGTACATGATATTATATCATGCGATTCACCTGTACAATAGGAATATGGACAACAGCTCTCCTCTGGCACATTTGCTCCGCCCGACAACTTTGAATGAAGTAGTCGGACAGTTGCACCTCATTGGCGAAGATAAGCCGCTCCGCCGATTGGTAGAAAAGAACGATGTGTACTCCATGATTTTCTGGGGACCACCAGGTGTGGGAAAAACCACACTGGCAAGAATTCTAGCCAAGGCGAGTAACCGACCATTTATTGAGCTCTCGGCTGTTTCTGCCTCGAAAGCTGATGTGCGGGCCGTAATCGAAGATGCTCGTGCTCCGCAAAAAATGCTTACACAAACACATGTGCCACCAGTACTTTTTCTCGACGAAATTCATCGTTTTACGAAAGCGCAGCAAGATTTTCTATTGCCCTACGTCGAAGACGGCACAATTATTCTCATTGGAGCTACTACCGAGAATCCCTCTTTTGAAGTAATTTCACCGCTTCTGTCGCGGATGCGAGTGTATGTACTCGAAGAGCTTTCTCTCTCAGATTTGGAAACATTAGCAAAAAAAGCCTTTCACAGTCTTGGGATTGAAGACCCAAATGATGATGTTGTCCGAGAGGCGATTCGGCAAGCGAACGGCGATGCCCGACAACTGCTCACACTCCTTGATCATGCCTGGCAAACCTATGGTGAGATTACCAGTGAACAGCTGGAAAGCATTGGCCACAACTTGGTTCGTTTTGACAAGAGCGGTGAACAACACTACGACACCATCAGTGCCTTTATCAAAAGCATGCGCGCCAGCAATGTGGATGCGGCACTGTACTATTTGGCACGGCTGGTCCATGGTGGGGAAGACCCCAAGTTTATTGCTCGGAGAATGGTGATTTTTGCTAGCGAAGACATCGGTTTAGCGCAACCAACTGCCCTCGTGGTGGCGAACGCCGTTTTTGATGCAGTGCACAAAACAGGATACCCCGAGGCACAGATAACGCTCGCTCACGGTGCAGCGTATTTGGCGCAAGCCAAAAAAGATCGTTCAGCCTATGATGCGTATTTTGCGGCACTCAGAGATGTAGAGAGTACTGGAAACCTACCAATACCAAAAAAACTTCGTAATGCTCCTTCAAAGCTTATGAAAGAGCTGGGGTATGGTGAAGGATATGACATGTATCCAGAGCCAGGTGAAAGTTTATTGCCAGAAAAGTTACAGAAGAAACGATACTTTTCGTAGAAATCTTTCCAGATACTTGATCCTATGCTACAGTGCTTGCATGAAACAAACGTTTATTCTCACTACAGTACTTATGAGCGGCTTTTTGTTTGCTGGCTGTAGCATCACCACATCTGATACCATACCAACACAAAACACCGAGGACACTTCTATGCAAGAATCAACTCAACCCGAAATCAATGAACTGATCATTGAGGACATCACTACCGGTGAAGGTCAAACAGCCGAGGCCGGAGACATGGTGACGGTGCACTATACCGGCACACTCATGGATGGCACTGTTTTTGACTCTTCACACAATCGCAACACTCCGTTTACCTTTGAACTCGGAGCCGGCCAAGTGATTGAAGGCTGGGACCAAGGTGTGCAAGGTATGCAAGAAGGTGGTACTCGTAAATTAACTATTCCATCTGACATGGCTTACGGCGAGCGAGGTGTTCCTGGTGCTATCCCACCAAGCGCACCGCTGGTCTTTGAGGTTGAGCTTTTAGAAGTTGAAAAATAACTCTAGAGTACTGATTGAATCAATTTACTGGCTTGTGCGGTAGCATACAGATTTTCTAACGAGTAAGTGCTTGATTCTAGAGTGCTGTTCAAGTGCAATATTCTCTGATAATCCTCTAGTGTAAGGGGTTGGATATCGAGGAGTGCTTCTTTTTCTGACTGAATTTGCTCAATTTTTTCCTCTAGTTGAATACTTCTTTGAACTAAATGTGTGTCTAATTTTTGCAGTACTGTAGTGAGCTGACCTTTGAAAGCAGTCACCGCCTCTGGGTATTCCTCAGAATGAAGAATTGAGTATGGTGACGTAGCAGTTTTTTCTCCGAGAAGTGCAAGAAGTGTGTTTTTACATTCTTCTGCTGAGAGAATTGATGATTCACGAGTATCCTCAATTTTCCCACTTGCTAAAGTTGCTGCTGTCTTTGCCAGAACTGCGTGTATATGAGAAAGATCAGTAATATACGATGATTGAATGAGCTTCTGAAGTTTCTCTGGCTGTACAGTGTCACTGAGCATGTCGAAAATGTGTTCTAAAATTTTGCGAACGGTTGGAGTAGCAAGAACTCCACTGAAATCTTCTCTAATTTCCTTTTTTACTTCTTTTTCTGTTTTTCTTCGTTTTGCAACAGTACGAACTATGAGTGCTGCAGCAAATAAACCTGATGAAGCAACCAGATCAACTGGAGAACCTTCAGCATTGCTCGGTGGCCTCATCTCAAGCATAGACAAGTCTTCTCCCGGATTCGGCGTATATGGTGTGGCATCAAAGTATAAAAAGTGACCATTGGGGAGATGCATGACACCATTGAGATGTCCTACTCGGCTGTAAAGGCCGTTACCGTATTGGGCGTAGTGAGAACCTGTTTGCATGTATACGCGTACGTCAAAAGGAGCAAAAAAGTCGTCAACAATTTGATTTGCGATAGTGCAATAAAATGCTGGTAAGCCATATATGCTGTTGTAGCCATATCCAGCTAAGATGGGGTAGCGTGTAGCAATATCTGGATGCTCATAGAGTAAGCTATAAAAATGCTCAGATTGTATAAAGTTGACAAGCTCAATTAAGCTACTTTGAACTATCTCAGAGTAGCGGTCGTGATACTCAGTGACAGTCATAGGTGAGCTTGTGCCTTGAGAAGTTCTCCAGTCTTGATACAGCTGTTCTAATTGATTGTGCACTTCTTGGTGCATGGACATAATTTCTGGTGCACTAGCGAGAACTTCATAGAGTTCAGCGAGAGCTTCACGCTCTTCAAGGGTCTCGAAGGCGGATGAAAATATACCTGAATTTGGCGTGTACCGAGAACCATATGTTCCAAGATACTCTATTATCGCTGGAGCGATTGTGTGACCACGATCTGGTCTGGCAACGACCAACACTTCTGGTGAAGTAGTAACGTTTGAAGCGAGAGCAAGATTTCCGGGACCTGGTAAGAACAGCTGCATACCGGTGGCTTCATTTGTGAGAGGTACTATTTCTCGCTCTGATTCCACGAAAATTTGAGCGATATAGTATCCAACCGGAGGAAATATATTGCTTGATCGGGCAGTACTTCTGAAGGGCGAGTACACCCACTCATCTGGTTGAGGAGAGTATGTTTCCGCTGATATTTCTTCTACATACGTAATCTTTGATTCAGGAAAAGGAAGATAAGGTTCGGCTTCCTCACCAGCCTGGCGGTTGTACCACATATCTGGAAAAAAGCCTAAGTATGTGCCGGAATCTGCAGAAGCAAGCGATTCTGGCACATGGTAGAGATCTGCGCGTCGGACAGTTGGTTGGCTCCTTAGAGCCTCTCTATCGAGTTCTCTAAGGATATCATCATATATTTCAGCACTTGATGGGGGTTCTTCAGCCTCACCATTTCTACTGGCGCCGAATATCATTACACCACTTGCGAGTATCGTGAAGAAAATCATTAAGTAGATTACATAACGAAATTTTTTCCGGAGAAAATCATGTTCACTTTTTACAAAATCTCTTGTTTCAGAAATTTCTTTTTCAAATTCAGCTCCGAGAACTCCCATTTCCTTGATTCTTTTTTGGATAACATGATCTTTTGCGTGTGTACTTAATAAGTAGTGCGTGCCTCCCAATAGAAGTAATGATGTGAGGGCGCTTGACATATCTTGTCTACTATCAAGTATTTTAATGGCGCTCTCAATGCTTGAGAGTTCAAAGACAACATATAAAGCAACGAGGAGGGCAGCTGTTGTTACAGTACCCGCAGAAGAAGAATGTGTCGCATATTCCGAGCGATCAGTGTCTCTTGTGACTTCTAAGACGTCAGAGATAGGCGCATTTAACGCCATTTGATTATTTAAACCATAAAGGCCATAGATTCTGGGAGTGAAAAACTGTTCTAAGAACTCCATCTGTCTATATCGCTCACGAACAAACGCAATTATCTCTTCAGATTTTTGGCTGGTAAACCCAGAAGAAAGAGGTAGTTTGTGAAGAACTTTTCGAGCTTTCTCAGATTGGTCAATCGAATCAATAGTTCCAATTCGCGACATACCTTCATCCGGAGGAGTTTCGTATGGCGTTTTTTTGAGTGGTGTTTCTGAATATCCGGTTGAATTATTTTGCTCACAATCTGCAAAAACAGGTTTTTTCGCGGAGACGGAACTCCTACCGTAGCGAGAGAAAAAGCTACTAGGCTAACTTTTTCGGTAGCTGATAGGGAAAACCACGTGGGCCCAAAAAGCTGAGTGATCCACCTAGAGTTTTGTGCTTCAAAAAGTGATTGGAGTTTTTCCGAGAGATGATCGTAGTTTAGTGAAGCTTTGCCATGTTCACTAGCACGAGAGGTGATGAATGCCTCATAGAGAAGCGGGCTCAAGGTATGGAGTTTTTTCCACGGATCACTTAATCGCTGTCTCTCATTGAGAATTGGTTGGCGCAATGGGTCATAATTCTCTAGTATTGCATCTAAAGCTCGGTACTGATTTCGCCGTAGTTGCAGTGTTTTTTGTCGGATTTCGGCTTGAAGTTTTCGTTCTTGTTCAACTACTTGATCCCGGATTTCCTGCCATGGATGAGCGCTATCTGCTCTTGCGGCAATGCGACTTCCATGGGCTATGAGAGCAGCATTTCCACCTGTTACAGCTCGTGAATCTAAGGGGATTTTTGTTCTTGCTTTAGTGATTTGATCAGTGCTAAAAATACCTTGAGGAATGGGAAGTTGTTGCAGTTGTGATTCTCCTAGATAGGCTGGTAAGAAAAAATCGGTCCAGTATTGAGAAATGAGAGCATTGTTCCTACTTTCTTGGCGCGTACCATTTTTTTTAATCAGTTCTCGAACGACTGGTGGTATAAATTCATGAGGAGCATTTTTGTTCAGTGCAGCTAGGTAGTAGGGAGCGTGCTGATTTGTGGCAGAAAAATACCCATACAAATAACCAAAAATACAAATGGATTCTATAAATGTTTTACTGCTTTTTGTATTCCCATTGCAATATGCCTGAAGATTTGCCTCAAAATTTCTAAATACCTCCTGGGTGTACCAGTAAGAAAGGGGGTTGAGCATTTCTCTCGGCATAATTCGAGAAGTAGTTTCTTTCTTCATAAATTTAAGAGTGTTCGAGATATCATTACTGAAAGAAACGTAGCAGTATGAAAAAAGTAGTTCTTGTTGATCTTTACTGACCTCTTGATCAGGTAAGTGGTGGGAAATTATTTTTATGAGAGCTGGTCGTAAGATACTTAAGATAGTTTCTATTGGTATTTTTTCAATTTCTTTATCAGTAAAAGTATTGTGTGGTAGTTTTTTCAGTATGTAGCGGAAAACGAGACGAGCTTTGGTAGGTGCTTTATTGGTGTATTGGTAGAGTACATTGATGCACTCGTCGAGTGACATGAGACTCACCCTCTTTAAGAAGTATTCTTCGAACTGTGAAGTGAGCAGCGCACGAAACAAAGGATTATCTAGTGTCTGCAACGGTATTTCGCTTGCTAGATCTCGCGGTTTTTTCTCTTTTTTACCGAGTA
Source organism: uncultured Pseudomonadales bacterium (assembly GCA_964447905.1). GTDB lineage: Bacteria > Patescibacteriota > Microgenomatia > UBA1400 > UBA1396 > JAJOJK01. Next base: position 45,584 of record CAYUUK010000005.1, read on the forward strand.
AAGAGCTGATGATGTTTTCACGTATTCTAGCCATTTCTTCTAGTATAGGTAATCACGCTTCTCTTTGCTTCTACACTTTTTCGTCGTAGGATATGAAGAGTCCCAATCAAATTGAAAGGATCACTCTATGGCATCTACGACGATTCAGTCCATCCAAGCACTAGAAGTACTTGCGTCTGGCGGATATCCCACCGTTGAGGCGCAGGTAACGCTTTCGACTGGAGTTTCAGCGCGAGCATCTGTGCCGTATGGAGCTTCGGCTGGTTCGCATGAGGCCTCTGTTCTTACGGACGGTGATGAGCGCTATCAAGGCAAAGGCATGCTTGGTGTGGTACACACCATTGAAGAGGACATTGCGCCAGAGCTCATCGGAAAAGACGTTTTTGATCAGCAAGCCATCGACCAACTCATGATTGATCTCGACGGCACTGCCAATAAGTCTCGGCTCGGCGGAAACGCGATTCTTGCTGTTTCTCTGGCTGCTGCCCGCGCTGCCGCACTGCAGGCAAAAAAACCTCTCTATCAGTATGTGGCAGAGCAGTTTTCTACAGGTTTAGACCTTACATCTGCTGAGCAGTTACCGCAGCCAATGGTAGTTGCCATAGAAGGCGGTAAGCACGCTGATAACACTACAGATTTACAAGAGTACTGTTTGTCGAGTATTGAATCTATCGCCCCTTCTGAGTCGGTGCGAAAGGTGCTGGAGTCGTATCACCAACTCAAGAAAATTCTGCAAAAAGAAGGCCTCTCTACCAATGTTGGTAACGAAGGTGCCTTTGCTCCCAACGGCATTGCCACCAATGAAGCGCCATTTGGGTACTTGGTGCGGTCGATAGAACAAGCTGGGTATACACCAGGAAAAGAGATAGGCATCTCGATTGATGCCGCGGCGAGTGAGTTCTATGAAAATGGGCAGTACGTGTTAGCGGTGGAGAATCGTACGTTGTCGGCGAGTGAGTTAGCAGCGTATTACGAGAGTTGGCTGGAAAAGTATCCAATCGCCACGCTCGAAGACATGTTCCATGAGGACGATTGGGAGGCCTGGATTCAATTCCTTCCTACTGCACAGAAATTTGGCGTACCGCATATCGGTGACGACCTGACTGTGACCAACGTAGAGCGCTTGCAGCGAGCCATCAATGAGCGAGCTATTTCAGCAATTCTCATTAAATTGAATCAGATTGGTTCCCTTACTGAGACCGTGCAAACATGTATGCTGGCCAAAAAGCATGGACTTATGACCACAACCTCTCATCGTGGTGGTGGAGAAACGAATGACACTGCCATGGTGGATGTAGCGGTGGCAGTTGGCAGTCGCTTTATCAAATTTGGGCCGACTCGTGGAGAGCGGGTGAGCAAGTACAATCGCTTACTTCACATTGAACATGAGCTAAAAAACGCATAATTGACAACGTTTTTTACTCGATGTGAGGGTTGCAGCTGTTTCGAAAAGACCGTAAGATGAGAGTGCTCATAAAAAGGTAAGGAGTGCGTTATGCGCAGACTTTCACGACGAGCCGTTTGGGCGAGTTCCCTGGCATTACTGATTGTAATGTCCTACATCGGAACCGCACAGGCGCACGTTTTGACTACGATGAGTAGTCAGGTTCCCCCACAAACAAGCGAAAATCGTCTCCTCGCACAAGGTTCACCTGCGGAATCCCGCGTGGAACAGCGCGAGGCAACTCGACAGCAGCTCAATGACTCACAAGATGCGCGGCAAGAAAACCGGGCCATCAGAGTGGATGAGCTCCAAGAGATGCGCGATGAAGCCAAGGAAAGAGTTGCTGAGCAGCGCGAAGACCGGCAAAATACTCGCCAAGAACGCCGCGATTTTATTACTGAGCAACACGCCGATAGATTAGAGTATCGCTTCGGCGTCTACAGTGATCGACTCAGCGATATTATTGTTCGACTGGATGCGAAGCTCACTGAGCTTGAAGCTGCTGGCTCACCCGTTGATGCCGAAAAGGCACAACTGGAAGCCGCAAAAGACCTGCTGGTAGACGCTGATAATGCCGCTGCAGATGCGATCGTTCGCTTCTTGGCAATTGAACCGGCTGAGTATGAAACCCAGCGAGCCCAAGCGCTCGAGGCCAGAGATCTTGCGCAAACAGCGCGTGGTCAGTATGCCGCGGTCAGAATGAGTTTGCAGGAGATCATTCGTTCTCTCAAAGCACAAATGGCAAGGAGTGAATCATGAATATGACCAGTTGGAGACGATATCTCGCAGTAGCAGTACTCGTTTTTGCTCTCATTTTAGGTACGGGTCTTCTATACTCACAGCGCGCCAATGCTCCAGTACAACCACCTAGAGGCAATTCGCAAGAGTTTAGCCAAATGGATATGTACCAAACTTCTGAGCCAGCGGACGAAAACCTCAACAGAGAACTCTCTAGTGAGACCGACCTAGAAGCTCTTGAGCAAGACCTGCAAAACACAGTCATTCTTGACGAAGACTTCAGCGACCTCTAGACTTTGAGCATGGCACATCTTGTACTGATCCGTCACGGCAAAACTGAGTTTAATCAACAGCCAAAGCGCTTTACTGGTTTTACAGACGTCTCTATTTCTAAAGAGGGCACGGTAGATGCGCAGATTGTCGGTCAAAAGTTGAAAAAAACTGGGATACAGTTTGCAGCCGCGTACACTTCTTGGTTACAGCGAGCCTGGCAGACCCTCGATATCGTGCTCCCGATTATTGGTCAAGGCGATTTGGAGGTTATTAAGCATCCGTTCCTCAATGAGCGTCATTACGGAGATCTGCAGACCCACTACCATACCGAGATGATCGGTAAGTTCGGCGAAGAACAGGTCCAGACATGGCGGAGAAGCTATGCTGTTCGTCCTCCTGGCGGTGAGAGTTTAGAGGATGTGGTGTATCGGGCAAGTCACTATCTAGAAACAGAGATTCTCCCTCGTGTTAAAAACGGCGAAAATATCCTTATTTCAGCGCACGGAAACTCAATTCGCGCCATTATTAAGTACCTTGATGGTGTTTCAGACAAAGAGATTGTTGGCCGGGAAATTGAGTATACAGTTCCGTTATTCTACGAGTTCTGAGTCTGCTTGTCTTGTTGTGCGGCCACTGATTTTGTTGAGTTTACTTAAGTTCGTTTGCGCTATTGAGGAATCGCTCTGTAACTCTCTCTTTCCCAATTGCCTGAATCGTCTCAAAGAGCGGCGGTGTGGCTTTTCTGCCGGTGGCCGCTAAACGAAGCATCATGAAGTATTGGCCCTTTTTCCAGTCATGAGCTTCCTGGAGTTCGCGAATAGCGGTTTCGATGGCTTCGTGTTGCCAGTCAGTAATCGTTTGCAGAGCTTCTACCGTTTTATGGAGCTGTTCGGCCACGAGCTCTGGCGTAGCGCCTTTTTTCAGCAGTTGATCAGAGTCAACGGTTATATCCTGGTAAAAGAAATCAGTTAACTCAGTAAAGTCGCGAAGTGTAGTCATGCGATCGAGCACGAGCGGGAGATAGAGCGGAATGTTTTCTACTGGATAGTCTTCTGGTAAGTAGGCCCGAATACGTTCGGCTACTTCTTCCAAGGACAGGATCTCGCGTAGGTACTTTCCGTTCATCCAGTTGAGCTTTTCCAAATCAAAAACCGGTCCGGTTTTTTGCATTCGCTGCATGTCAAAAACATCCACAAACTCTTCGAGCGATATAGGAAACTCTTTATTTTCAGGATGTGACCAGCCTAGCAGCATTAAGAAATTAAGCAGTGCCTCTGGCAAGTATCCCTTTTCTTTGTAGCTGACAATAGAAACATCATTTTTTCGCTTCGAGAGCTTTGATTTATCGGTGTTTCTCAGCAGCGGCATATGAGCGTACTCAGGGAGATCGAATCCCAAGGCCTTGAAGAGAATACTATGCTTTGGGGTGGAGCTAATCCATTCTTCGCCACGCAGCACGTGTGTGATGCCCATAAGATGATCGTCCACCACGACGGCCATGTGGTAGGTGGGAAAACCATCAGATTTGAGTAAGACTTGGTCATCAATCTGCGCATGGTCAATCTCCACTTCACCGCGGATGAGGTCGGTCCATTGCGTTTTTCCTTCTGGAACACGCAAGCGAACAACATACTCTTCACCCTGAGCGACCTTTGCTTTGGCCTCTTCTAATGAGTAGGTATGTAAGCAGTGGCGATCATATTTTGGAGGTTGTTTGGCTGCCTGTTGCGCGGCGCGCATATCAGCGAGTCTTTCGGAAGAACAGAAACAGTAGTAGGCGTCACCTTGCTCTATAAGTTGGTCAACGTACTTTTTGTATGTCTCGAGCCGTTCGGATTGGCGGTATGGTCCGTACTCTCCAGCACGCTGCACACTTTCATCAGGAGTAATTCCAGCCCATGAAAGCGCCTCAAAAATGACTTCTTCCGCACCTTCAACAAAGCGATTCCTGTCTGTATCCTCGATACGAACAATAAACTCACCATTCTGTTGTTTCGCAAATGCGTAGTTAAACAGAGCAATATACAAAGTACCGACATGGGCAATTCCAGTTGGGGAGGGAGCGATACGAGTACGGATATGGTTCATAGCGGTATTATACGTCATTGAGGGCCTGGCCCTTAGGCCTATAATTACTGGTAGACTCTGCTGTCTAGTGCGCTGACGTAGGCACGAAAGCCGTTGTCCCCGCTGAAAACGTACACAGGTTGATAGTAATTTTGTGCTTGAGACGGTTCATAGTAGCCCAAAGCTACTTGTCGAACTATGGCTGTACCACCGTCAGTAGGTGCAGAAACGACGTAGCCATCGCCGGCCTGTAGAGCCTGCCAGGCGAGTTGTGCTGGCTGCAGCGGATAGGTTTCAAAGTTTGACCAGTCAACCGTGGAGTATTGGGATTCAAGGTTCAAGACTCTCTCTCCTTGCTCCCGACTTCCAGAGTACAAGACGCGGATAACCCCTTTGCCAGCTTCGGACGTAACTGTTGGGTAGGCGTTAGGGGCGAGGCGATAGATGTCAACTTGGACAAAGTCAGCCTCAGAAACACTGCTCACCGGCTGGAGTTCTCCGCCTAAGGCACGAATGTACGTAATTTTCGGTTCAGCCGTGGCAATGTCCGCTGGCAGTAAATTCGCCGAGCGCAAAAGACTACGAGTTTCCACGGTGAGCTGGGAGGGAGTGGGGATCATTTTTTTATCGAGCAGCGAGACAGATGAGGCCCAGTCAACCGATAAATCCATGTGGCGCGTTACGATGTCCATTTCGAGTGTGGCGGGAATTGGGGTACCTCGGCGCCAACGATACTCTTCAGCCGATATTTTTTCTGGAGCAAACACAAATCCGAGTGAGGCAGCTGTTTCTTTTGCACTATCGAGCGCGAGCAAACTCGGCTGAGCAGACGGCATAAAGTAAACGGGAATCTGCGACCCAAAACTTGGCAGGCGCTGACCAACCGTTTGGAGCTCATAGGACTCCGGTCGCTCATCAGCAAGTTGATTGGGAAATGCTGGGCGAGGAAGGTAGCCAAAGCCCATGGTTGGACCTGGTGTAGGAGGTGGGTTCAAAGCACTCAAGATGTTTACTGAAGTAGACAGCACCGAACGGCCAACAATCAGAACTACCAAAGCGATAACACCATAGATAACCGCCAATCGACCGTACTTCGCGAAATTTGTGAGTGAGTAATCTGAGCTTTGAGCCATATTCCTATGATACTAAATATTTTCTTGTTTCTGAAGCTGAAGAGTTGTGAGCATCCAGTTGGTGAGAGTCTGCGCTTCTTCAAATCGGTCATTGCTACCCAGAATCACGAGAATGATGTCGTGAGCCGGTTCGGTAATGAAGGTACTCGAGTCAGTCGCCGTTGCCTGGTTTGTTGTAAATGGTTCAGTAACTATACGAACTACCAGACTTTCACCAGCGAGTGCAGTTGTGCCTGTTTTCATCCCACGGTAGCGAGGATCTGTGTAGAGGAGTGCGTTAGTGGTGTAGATAGTGTCTATTCTGCCAGTACGGAGTTCTCGTACTTGCGCTACCGGTTTTGAGACGATCTCCGCGAGTACCGGAATTCTTAAAAAAGCATTCGCTAGTTGACCGATGTCTTCTGCCGTAGAGTACTGCTGTTCAGCATCTAGCCCGGATGGGTTTGAGAAATGAGTAGAAGCGAGTCCAAGTTCTTGAGCCCGCAAGTTCATTTGTTCAACAAAGCCAGGCATACCCTCTTGGTGGTGTCGGCTTAAAGCTTCAGCGGCGTCGTTTGCTGAAAAAATGAGCATGGCGTGCAGGAGGTCATAAACAGAAAATGTATCATTGGCAAAGAACTGTGCCCGGTTCCCAATTGCCGCAGCAGAGGTCCCAATAGGAACTGAAGTGTCGAGGGCATACTCATCATAGCTCACGAGAGCTGTCATGAGTTTTGCTAGAGAAGCTACCGAAGTAGCAGTTTGGGCATTTTCTTCAAAAAGGAGTTGATCCGTAGTGCGATCATAGGCCCAGACAGAGTTTGCGGTGAAGGCGGGTGGAGTGGCTAGCGTATCGAGTGTGGGTTGAGGTGCTGGAAGAACTGCTATTTGTTCTATCGGTAATGGTATTTGAGCGACCTGCGCATCTTGGTAGTACTCCCAGAAAGCGCCAATCACTCCAATTCCAACAACGACGAACCATAAAACAAAAAGCCACATATACTCTTTGAGCCGTTGCATATACTCCATAACTGAAACATTGTGACAGTTTCTTACAAGTGAGTGCAAGCCCCAGGTAATGCCGTGCTGAGCGGAAAACTTGCACTATTACACTTGAGGAGTACAATAGTGTGGAAATGAGTTTACAGCATTGCTACACTCCAGCGTTTACTATTTCACTTCGCCAAGGCAAGTGGAATTCGCGGGGTGCGCTTACATTTTTCTAAAAAAGAAAGACAAAAACAGAAAGCACACCCCGGCCAAACACCGGGGATTTTTTTTGAGAAGAAAGGAAACATGAAAAGTAGGGAGTCACTGACTAGAGAGCCAGAGAGGGCTCGCTTGATAAGCCATGACGAAAACGCAGACTTTGAAAATATGCAGCAATTCGTCCTGAAGTATCGTGGCGAGAGTGTGCTGGTGCCAGATGTGGCAAAGCGGCTCTTTTATCCTGCTTTTGAATAAAATACGAGGAGAACCTATGACTACAGAAAATGAACCAAGAACAAGAGTCGTTACTAAAAGCGAAGTACAGCATTTCATGTTTACTAGCAATGAAGAGATCGCTATTGGTGCTCTCGTGCTAGGTAAAATAAATCAGCTCTATAGCAGTGACAGACGTGGTATTCGTATTTCTGGAACCTTTCCAATAAGTTCGATTTTCTTCCAGTTTGAGAATATAGATTTTGACCTTTACGATATAAGAGATTTACAACTTATTCTCGATATAAATACTCGTTTATTGGGAAGTTTAGCCAGATATTGTAGTGCGGTGAATTTAGATCCTACTATCGCTATAAAAATTCAAGCAAAAATAGCTGAGTTGCAAAAAAAGGACCAGGGCGGATCAGTTCGGTAGTACTGCTCGAATAATCAGCTCGAACTCTTTCCCTCGATAGTTGCTCGGGGCTATTTCGAGTACTACTGCGTGATAGTCTGATAAATTGCTACTCATCTTTTCTGCCGCTTTAAAATAGATTCCACTGGTGGCAAAACCGGTACTCGCGTTGCCAAATGTGAGGACCCAGTGACTGCCGTCTTTTCCTACTGGTTTGTAGTCACGGAGATCAATATCCTCAATAAGGAACAGTGGGTTCTCGTTGGCTGCTCCAAATGGGGCGAATTTCTGTATAGTTTGGAGAGACTCAGCGGTGAGCAGTGACCAATCGAGAGATCCAATTACATCGATTCTCGGTGTCAGCATTTCTTTTGGAAGCGCTGTGCGGGCACTTTCTCGAATAAAAGTGGTACTGGTTTCTAAAGATTCCGTAGGAATAGAAAAACCAGCTGCCATAGCGTGACCACCGAGAGCCAAGAATGGAATAGTTTTTTCGAGGCTGCGTAAAAACTCGATGGAGTTCCACCCGCGAATCGAGCGTACCGATGCTTTGGCCACTGAATCGTTCACACTCAGAACAATCGCTGGCTTGTAAAATGTTTCAACCAGTTTACTTGCCAGTAGTCCGATAATTCCTTCATGGAACTCACCAGCTACAACGAGTATGTGTTCTTTTTCATGCGTTCTTTTGACTTCTTCAATGACATCTTCATAGAGTTCTTTAGTCAGCACCTGTCGCGAAGAATTGGTTTTTTGGAGAGCGTGCATCAACTGCTGAGTTCGATCAGGGTTTTTAGATACAAGAGCTCGTAAAGCGTCCATGGCATCACCTAACCTTCCCATGGCATTAATTCGGGGAGCAAGCGTAAAGTGAACCGTTTCAGGACTAGCGTCTGCAAGATGAATATTGGCCATTTTGGCTAGGGTTTGTAGGCTTTGGCGCGGTGTGGTGCGCAGAGCTTTCAGCCCATACACGGCAAAACTCCTGTTGGCCCCATGTAATGGCACCTGGTCGGCGAGAGTACCGAGTACGACATAGTCAAGTTTCGTGGCCGCAATTGCTTCATTCAGGGAGTGCACCAACATCCATGCCACCGACACACCGGCCAATTGTGTTGAGTGCAGCACAATATCGGCTGCAGGTATGGTGCCATCAGAGGTGTGGTGGTCTGTAAGCAGAGTATCAACGCCTTTTTGCTTGAGCCAAGAAAATGCGTCGTGAGCCACGATTCCGTTGTCCACGGTAACCACGAGATCAGGTTGATACTCACTCCAAATTTCCTCTAGTGCGTGGACCGATAAACCGTATCCATGTTTTTCTCGGTGCGGTAAAAAGGGCCGCGCTGTGAGACCAAGTTCATGCAGAGTTTCCCAAAGTACTGCCGTTGCGGTTACTCCATCACAGTCGTAGTCACCAAATATGAGTACCTTTTCTTGATTTTTAATAGCGACCAAAAGACGATCTCGGGCTGCATCCAAAGCAGCAGGATCAAGCCCGTGCAGTTCGGAGGAAAGAGAGTCCGGTGAGGGCACCGTAAAAAAAGTTTCTCGATGGTTTTCTGGTATACGCGAAAGGAGGGCGTTGTAGAGCATTTCTTGCGAATCTATTGGCTGGGTCACCTGTTTATGAATATGCATGGTATCGACAGCGTACTCTGAACTGGTTTCTGACTCAAGTTTTTGTTCATTTCGTGGTAGTATGTCAAAGTATGAAAATTCAGGTGCCCAAAGAAGTTTTGGCTCTGGTTATTACTCTGGAAGAAGCCGGGTACGAAGCCCATATTGTGGGTGGAGCTGTGCGTGACTCATTGCTTGGCCGTCCAACCCATGACTGGGACTTCACCACCAATGCTCGACCGGAGCAAATTCAAGAGTTATTTGCCGAAAGTTTTTATGAAAATAATTTTGGCACCGTTGGTATAGCTCGCGAACACATTTGGAATCAACTTATAGAGCAAGAGATTACATTTACCAAACCAGATAACTGGGTTTTTGAAGTTACTACGTATCGAGTTGAAGGCCAGTATTGGGATAGCCGTCGGCCAGCTGAAGTTCAGTGGGGTAAAACAGTGGAAGATGATCTGCAGCGGCGCGATTTTACTATGAACGCCATAGCTTTACGGGTGCCTCACTGGAAGGAATACTCCTCACTTCTTGCTGACTTCGCTGCAGCTCCAGAAACACTCGAGATTGAAGTGGCGATTGTCGACCCGTACAAGGGTGTAGAAGCAATTCAGCAGCGTCGTATCGTTGCAGTCGGTGATCCCGATGTCCGCTTTACCGAAGACGCTTTGCGTATGCTGCGTGCAGTCCGATTTGCTGCCGAACTCGAGTTCATGATCGACCAAACAACGCTTATTGCCCTCCAGAAACACGCCGAGAAAATACAAAATATTTCTTGGGAGCGTATTCGCGATGAGTTTTTGCGAATACTCGTGACAAATAATATTGAAGATGCGCTGACTATTCTCTATACAACTGGTTTACTCCATTTCATTATTCCAGAATTAACCGATACTCGAGGAATCGAGCAACGAGGCCACCATGAGCACGATGTGTGGCTCCACTCGCTGAAAGCCTGTCAACTGTGTCCATCTGATGATCCAATCGTGAAACTCGCGGCTCTTTTGCATGATATTGCCAAACCAGAAACCCAAAAACCACTTCCTCACTCTGATGGAGAGTACTCTTTCTACAATCATGAGGTGATTGGTGCCCGTACAGCTCGAGATATAGCGAGAAGACTTCGGTTGTCAAAACGTGATGTCCAAAGAGTCTTTGTGCTGGTTCGCTGGCATATGTTTCACTATCAGCCCGATATGACCGATAGTGCTATTCGCCGGTTTATTCGCCGCATTGGTGTCGAGAATATTGACGATATCATGGCTCTGCGCGAGGGTGATCGCCTTGGGAGTGGCAGTAAGCGCACCAGTTGGCGGCTGGAAGAAATGAAGGAGCGCATTCACGCTGAACTCAATCAACCCATGCAGATTAAAGATATGGTTGTTGATGGTGAAGATGTTATGAGTATACTAGAGATTCCACCTGGTCCGGAGATTGGCAAGGTACTACGCGAACTGTTTGAGGAAGTATTCGAGAATCCGAGCCTCAATGAGCGTGAAACACTCATCAGTCGCCTGGAAGAAATGAAAAAGAGAGAATAATTACTCCTATGTTGAATTTTTTGCAATCCATGTTTGATGTTCAGTCTCGTACGCTCAAGCGCTATGAAAAAATCATTGAGGTAATCAATGCTTTAGAAACCGACTGGAAAAAACTCTCAGATTCAGAACTGAAGGAGAAAACAGCTGAGTTTCGCTCTCGCCTAGAGGCAGGCGAAACGCTCGAACAACTTCTCCCAGAAGCATTTGCCACTGTGCGTGAGGCTTCTCGCCGGGTGCTTGGTATGCGACACTACGATGTGCAGCTTATGGCTGGTATTGCCTTCCATGAGGGCAAAGTAGCGGAGCAACGAACAGGTGAAGGAAAAACGCTTTCTGCCACAACCGCCCTCTATCTCAATGCACTCGAGGGAAAAGGCGCTCACCTGGTGACTGTGAACGATTATCTGGCTCAAGTTGGTGCTGGCTGGATGGGGCAACTCTATGAATCTTTGGATATGTCTGTGGCAGTGATCGGCCACGATGTGTCGTATCGGTACGATTCAGGTTTCACCGGTAAAGAGCGCGGGGATGAGCGCCTTGAGCATTTTCGCCACATTACACGTCGCCAGGCGTATGAAGCCGATATCACCTATGGTACGAATAATGAGTTTGGCTTTGACTATCTGCGCGACAACATGGCTCAGAAACGAGCCGACCAAGTTCAGGTACACCATCATTTTGCCATCGTTGACGAAGCTGACTCTATTTTGATTGACGAGGCGCGCACACCACTGATCATTTCTGCGCCAGACGCAGAGCCAACCGAAAAATACAACCAATTTGCTCAACTGGTCAAAAAACTGACCGTAAAAGCTGACTACCAAGTTGACGAAAAAATGAAGATCGCGGCCTTAACTGACTTAGGTGTGAAGCGCCTGGAGCGACTGCTCGATGTAAAAAACCTGTACGAAGAAGATTTTTCAGTAATTCATCATGTTGAACAGGCGTTGAAAGCGCAGTCTGTTTTTGAACGCGACGTTGACTATGTCGTTCGTGATAACCAAGTTATTATTGTCGACGAGCACACCGGCCGCCTCATGGAAGGTCGCCGCTACTCCGATGGACTGCACCAAGCTATCGAAGCCAAAGAAGGTGTAAAGGTGCAGCAGGAGTCTCGCACGCTCGCTACGATTTCATTGCAGAACTACTTCCGTTTGTACAATAAACTCGCTGGCATGTCGGGTACAGCGGTTACTGAAGCCGAAGAGTTTCAGCAAATTTATGACATGGATGTGCTCGCTATTCCAACGAATAAACCAGTAATTCGCCGTGACCACTCTGATGTCATTTACCAAACGCAACGAGCCAAGTTTAGTGCCATCTTGCGAGAAATCGAAGAAGTACACGCCACTGGAAGACCAATTTTAATCGGTACACGCTCGATTGAACAAAATCAGGTCGTGGCGAATCTTTTACGACGTAAGAAAATACAGCATGAGCTGTTGAACGCCAAAAATCACGAGCGAGAGGCCTTCATTATTGCTGGTGCCGGTAAACCGGGAGCAATTACAGTAGCTACGAACATTGCCGGTCGTGGTGTCGACATTGTCTTGGGTGGGGCAAAGCCTGAGCGGCGTGATTTTGAAACGCAAGTTGCATTTGATACTGCATTACGTGACTGGCAAAAAGAACACGATACCGTTATTGAGTTGGGTGGACTCCACATTGTTGGTACCGCCCGCCATGAAGCGCGCCGTATTGATAATCAGTTGCGTGGCCGGGCTGGTCGACAAGGTGACCCTGGTTCCTCTCGTTTCTTTGTTTCGCTGGAAGACGAGATCATGCGAATTTTTGGTGGCGAACAAATTCAAAATATTCTTGGAGCGATGAAGATCGAAGAGAATATGCCTATTGAAAATCCTTTAATCACACGCGCAATTACTCAAGCGCAAGTGCGTGTTGAAGGCTTCTTCTTTGATCAGCGTAAAAATTTAGTGAAGTACGACGATGTTATGAATCGGCAACGAGAGGTCATATACTCACGTCGCGATGCCATTCTAGAAAGCATGCAAGCAGCGCAAGAGGAAGAGGAAACGAACTCTCAGCTCAAAGAACGCTTATACCAAACATTCCAGGACCATTTCTCTACCTTTGTGGCTGCGCGCGAGTCAGACGGTTGGGAAGAAGTGGAACTGCAAAACCTGGTAACAGAGTTGGCGAGCGTTGTTCCTTTTGACACCAATTCACTGGAGCGCATAAAACAGCAACTCACCAGTAAAGACTCAAGCGAAGATATTCTCGAGTTTCTCACGAAGCTCTGGTCTGACACCTACCAACTCCGCGAAGACACTTTAGGTGCCAAAGCAATGCGTGATGTGGAACTCTATGTGTTTTTGAGCACTCTCGACGAACAGTGGATGAACCACCTCGATGACATGACAAATCTTCGCGATAGCATTTGGCTGCGTGGCGGAAAAGAACAGGCCCTGGCTGAGTATAAAAAGGAAGCGTTCCAGTTGTTTGACTCCATGATCCAGCGAATTGAGCTTGAAGCATTACGACGTATTCTTCGAATCCAAGTGCGTCCGGTAGAGAATACAGTTCCCCAAAAAGTTCAAGAAGTTGGGCCAGAAAAGGTGAGTACAGAAAACCAAGATTTAGCCACCGCTCTGCAAAATGCTGCCAGTGGCACCACTGCTCCTCAAGCAAAAGCCTCAGATCAGACTAGCAAGAAAAAAAGCAAGAAATCGGGTAAGAAGAGGAAAAAGGGATCGTACCTCTAATTACTGTGCGGAGAGTTTTTCGGGAGCTCCAAAAATAATGAGTTCTTCTTCCGCACGAGTTACCGCTGTGTACAGCCAACGCGACCACTCCTCGTCACTCATGTGTTGGGATCGTTCCTCTATGACCACTACTTTCCTTGCTTGGCTACCTTGGGCTTTGTGGACAGTGAGCGCATAGCCGTAATCAAAAAGTTCACCGACTATCGCTCGTTCTTTTGGACCGAGTGGAAGGGTGTTTTCCGCTCCAAACTGTTCTTGGACCGATAGTCCAGAATAGAGAATTTTCCCAGCAGTATCAGTTACTGTGAGATCGTATGAACTATACAGATTAGAGTCTGTGCTTGCCACTTTTATATGCGAAAGTACTCCCATCATGCCGTTATAGATGCCTTTTTGCCAACTATTCCTCAGACAAATAACTTGATCACCTGCTTCTGGTGTTTCTAGGTTGAGCGACAGCGTGCGACGAATAGAGTGATTAATGCCAATGCGGCTTTTGTTGAAGCCAGTTAAAAACAAAGTATCTGTTTTGTAGGATTGATAGAGTTCTTCTATGAGTAACTGAGCGTCACTGCTGGTCATATCATATTTTTGAACACCCGCTCCAAAGTGATCTACGGGAATGTGTCCCTCTGTGCGAGCGAGTGTAGCCACATGAATGATCGGACTTTCTTCCGCTTGCCGATGAATAGTGGTGAGCTGGAGCTCTGGAGACTTCATTAAGGCAAAAGAGTCTCCAATTGGTGGCAGTTGGCCATGATCACCAACCGCTAATACTGGAATGCCAAATCCGGTTACGTCCTGCCACATCTCTCGCGTGAGCATTGAAGCTTCATCCACAATAATCAAGTCATAGGGAATGGTATTTTTTCTGTTCCACCCAAGTATGCTATCGGCTGGTCCGCTCAGCGGCTCATAGAGAAGGGAGTGGAGCGTACTTATACTGTCTTTAGAGAGGTCGAGTTTTGTTCTGTGCAGTTTCTCGGCCAAGACTTGAGACGCTTTGCCAGTATATGCAGCGAATGCCACTCGCCAGTTGGGGCGTTGCTTTTTGAGAAGGAGACGCAGTGCCGCTATCACCGTTGTTTTTCCAGTGCCAGCGTACCCTCCTAGGGTAAGGGTTTGCTTTGTACCAGAAGATAACCAGGCAGCGACATCTCGTAAGACATCTTTTTGTTCTCTCGACAGAGGCATATGGTCAGTATAGGGTAAAAAATAAACAAAACGTGTACAATTGAAGAGTATGTCAATACTTCTCAACCTTATTCTTATCATCTTAGCGATACTTGGAGTGGCCGATTCTGGCTATATTACCTACGAAAAGTGGGCCAATGTTCCTTCCATTTGTCAGAACATCCCAGGATTTGATTGTGGTGCTGTTCTCAATAGTCCTTGGGCATATATTGGTCCAATACCACTGTCAGTATTGGGATTCTTGTTTTACTCATTTATATTGAGTGTGGCGGTGTATCACCTTATTACCGTTCGTCCAAATCCGTTAGTGAAACACTTACTTCTTTTGAGCACGAGCTTTGGCTTCCTGTTCTCACTCTTTTTGGTCTATTTGCAGGCTGTGGTGATAGGTGCTTTTTGTTTGTTCTGTATGATTTCTGCCGGAACTTCAACGCTCATTTTCCTCACCTCCATTGGTTTTTGGTGGGAGCGAAAGAAAATTGATGCTGCCAATGATGATCACACAGAAGAATCGATATAACAGGAAGAAGGATCTATGATTCGGCCAATAAGCGATGTTTCAGAATGGGGCTACCACAGCGTGGTCAAGCCGATTTTGTTTTCCATTCATCCTGATCACATTCACGAGAATTTCTTAAATGCTGCGGCAATTCTGCCAAGTATTCCTGGCGTCTTACCCTTTTTTCGTAAAGCGTGGTCGTACCATGATCCCCGTTTAGCACAAGAAGTTGCGGGTGTTCATTTTCCACTTCCACTGGGCATTGCTGCAGGCTATGACTATTTGGCGAAAGCCGCCTCGGCAACCGAAGCACTCGGCGTGGGCTGGCACACATTTGGGACTGTTACCTACGGCTCATACGCGGGCAATACACCCCCACTGTACGGTCGATTGAAGAAATCAAAGTCACTTTGGGTGAATAAGGGATTTAAATCTCCTGGTGCGGCGGTAATAAAAACGAGTATTAAAGACCTAAAAGCACGAATTCCAGTTGGAGTGAGTATTGGCGCTACGAATCGCCGGTATGATTCGCTAGAGGAAGTTATTAACGAGTATGTCGCTGCTTTCACCACGCTGCAGTTTCCAGAAAACATTTCGTATTATGAAATAAACATCAGTTGCCCCAACTTGCAGACTGGCATTTCGTTGTATCAACCAGCAGTTCTTGATCAGCTCTTGCAAAGCATCGATACTTTAGATATACAGCAGCCAACATTTATAAAAATGCCGGTCGATATTTCTGACCAACAGTGCCGTGATTTGCTCGACGTAATTAAAAAACACAAAGTGACCGGTATTATTATTGGTAATCTCACAAAAAAGAGAAAAAATCCGGCTGTCTTTCAGGTTGAAGCGCAGCGATTCCCAGAGTTTGGCGGGTTGAGTGGCAAGCCTACTCAGCACTTATCCGATCGTTTGATTCGCGTAGCATATCGGCACGCTGGAAATGATCTGGTAATTGTGGGCTGCGGTGGAATCTTTACAGCTGAAGACGCGTACAAGAAGCTCCGATCTGGAGCAACACTGTTGCAGTTTATAACCGGGATGATATATGGCGGTCCGCAAAACATTGGTCGGATTCATGCTGGAATCGCTTCGCTTCTTGAGAGGGATGGTTTTTCGCACATCTCAGAAGTTATTGGTATTGATGCCTAAAATACAAGTCTGCATCGTGTACAATACCATCATGCAACGAACGTATATTTCTGAAACTGTTGAACACGTCGGCGAGACCGTTACCCTTTCTGGATGGGTTGATACCAAGCGTGATCACGGCAAAATCACCTTTATTGATCTGCGTGATCGGACCGGAGTGGTGCAGTGTGTTGGCTTTAAGATGATGAGTGAACTGACTGTTGAGTCGGTAGTTTCCTTAACAGGACTTATTAAAGCTCGCCCAGAGAAACTCATTAATCGAGATCTCCCAACTGGAACAGTGGAAATAGAAGTACAGAGTTACGAAGTGCTCAATGCAGCTACCGAGCTTCCAATTTTGGTAAAAGATGATGGTCGCAAAGAAAACGAAGAAGTGCGGCTCAAGTATCGCTACTTAGATCTGCGCCGTGAACGCATGCACTCGATTGTACAGCTGCGCTCCCAACTCACCCGTGCTCTCCGAGAAGAACTCTATGCAGCTGATTTTGTAGAAGTAGAAACACCGCTCCTCACCAAGTCCACAAAAGAAGGAGCACGTGACTTTGTGGTGCCATCTCGTTTCAACCCGGGCAAGTTTTATGCTTTGCCACAGAGCCCGCAGCAGTACAAACAGCTGCTTATGACTGCCGGTGTCGAACGATACTTCCAATTTGCTCGCTGTATTCGGGATGAAGACCTCCGCGCTGATCGCGGATTTGAGTTTACGCAGCTCGACTTGGAAATGAGCTTTGTTGAGCAATCTGACGTCACTGACTTTGTTGAGTCGATGGTCAAGTCTGCTGTGCACTCTGTTGGCGGCAAGTTGCAACAAGAAAAATTCCCTGTCTACACCTATGAGCAGGCAATGAAGGAATTTGGTGAAGACCGGTTCGATCTTCGTACAGAAGAGGAAAAAGAGCAGGGCGTTTTAGCGTTTGCCTGGGTGGTTGACTTCCCATTCTTCAAGAAAGTAGACAAAAAAGACACCGCCGAAGTCCGAGATGGGAAAAGCGGTTGGACTTTTACGCACAATCCATTCAGCATGCCTCACGCCGAAGACCTAGAAAAACACATGAACGGTGAAGACCTCGACTCTATTTTGACGTACCAATACGACTTAGTATGTAACGGCTACGAAGTTGGCGGCGGAAGTATCCGCGCACACCGACCAGAAATACTGCGCCAAACATTTGCCATCATGGGCTACAGCGAAGATGAAATTGAGCAAAGCATCGGTCACATGCTCAAAGCCTTTGAGCTTGGTACCCCACCACATGGAGGTATAGCCTTGGGATTTGATCGTTTAGTTATGCTGTTAGCTGGCGAAACTTCTCTGAAAGAGACGGTCGCTTTCCCAATGACCTCAACCGGAAAAACTGCCGTTATGGACGCCCCAGCCAGTATTTCAGATGAGCAGCTGGATGAACTGCATCTGCAAGTGGTTGAAAAAGAGTAAGTATTTTAGCCGCTTGCAGCGCACTAGTTTCTTCCGTACACTGAAGGCATATGCCTACAGCCGCTTTGAGTTTGAAAAATATCTCCCATTCCTTCGGAAAAAAAGAGGTACTGCGTAATATTAGTTGGCAACTGCAGCCAGGAAAAACCTACGCACTTATCGGCCCGAATGGTGCTGGGAAAAGCACTTTGTTTCGTATTCTTACTGGTCTCATTCGGCCCACAGAAGGTTCCGTACAGTACGGCACGATTGATGTGGCCACGCAACCAGTTGAAGCACGCAAACAGTTTGTCTATTTGAGTGATGAACCGAGTATCTATCCGTATTTGAGTGGAGAAGAGTACCTGCATCTTATGGCGTCCACTCGCGGCATTGATCGTGGCGAAGCAACGAAGCGATTACAGAAAATAGAGCGCCTCTTTCCCCATTTGCCCTCTTTGCATGAACCACTCGGTGAACAATCACGCGGAACACGCCAGAAAATCCTGTTTTTGGGCGCTTTACTGTCTCAACCTCGAGTACTACTCAGTGATGAACCAATTGTGGGACTTGATCCAACCAGCATTCACCAATTTGGAAAACAGCTTCGCTCTTATGCGCAGTCAGGTGGCACAACTTTGCTCGCACTCCACACACTCGAATTTGCCCAAGAATACGTGGACGAGGTGGCCGTACTTGTAAACGGAGAAATACGAACAACTGCCGAAGTTACTGGTTCAACCCTAGAAAAACTCTACCAAAAGTACACAGCATAAATATGTTTTGGCAACTCATCCGTACCGACTTCATTCATCTGAAACAGTGGTGGAGTAACCACTGGGGAGCGAAAACAATCATTGCTCTGATCTCATTGGTTTTGGTGGGAATCTTTGCTATTGGGTTAGAACAAACTGCGTATTACTACTTTTCTTCTCTCAGCCAGTCCGAGCCATATGGCAGGGTAACCGCTGAGTATATTTTGCACGCAGCGTTTATTGTTTCTCTTTGGTTTACCGCGGTATCGAGTTTCGTTCTAGCGAGTAACCATGTATGGGAAACAAACCAAGAGTGGGATTGGCTCCTCTCTCAACCAGTGCACAGCCTTCCTCTCGTTCTCTGGCACCAAGTTCGTATGCTTTTGCCAAACGCAACGCTACTTTCTTTGCTCTGGATTGCTCCATCTTTAGGATTTATACGAGTCTACACACCAGATGCATTGGTCGAGCGGGTGGTGTTCCTCAGTATTCTTACTGTGTTTATCACTTTCGCAATACAGGTAGTCACTACCACACTTGCTTGGAGCATTGTACCGACACTCCGCAGGTATCGTGGTATAACCACCTGGATTGGTGCTGGCGCTTTTACTCTTGCGAGCTATCTGCTTCTTACGAGTATCTTGCCAGCGAATCTCGGTGCGCTTTTGCGGATTGATATTGATCAGTTTGCCGCAGCATTCGAACAACTGCCACTGAACCAACCTATCTTCTTCTCAAGGTATGTGCTTGATCCTATCTATGCACATATTTCTCTTGAATTTATGAGTGTGGTGAGTGGAGCGCTCCTCGTTGTTGGTCTCGCACTCTGGTGGCAAACGAAAGCGCTGCGTGCTATTTTCTCGCAAGCTGTACTCGTTGAGAAAAAACAGTTTGAGACACCGACTGCTTTCCTGTATACAAGTCCGTTATTTGCAAAAGAAGTACTTTCTTTTGTGCGGACAAAGAGCGAAAGAAACTTTTTTATATTCTTCATTACTTTACTGGCATTCTTTTACTTCTTTCTCTATCGCTCCCTCACTCTCAATAGCGAGCTGATCTCGCAGTTACAAACCCTGCTACCGTTTGCTTTAGGAACTGTGCTCTTTTTGGCGATCGCTTTTTTCCTCAGATTATCGTTCCCACTCCTGGCACGAGAAGGCAAATCAATATCGCATACACTTACAGAGCCTGTCACCCGGGCTTCACTCCTGAGAAGCAAAGTATTTTTTAGCTTTGTGCTGGCATGTATTTTTGTAATGGTAGTCAACCTCGGCTGGTGGCTTATGCCTCTCACTGCGGTTACAAAACTTTGGTTGGCTGCTTTTAGTTCAGTGAGTATCTTCCTGTTTGCTTTCGTGCATCCGCTTATCGGTTTTTGGCAGCCTGACTGGTTCGGTGGCCAGCATCCAGATCAGCTCAGTACCAGTTTGCAAGGGTTTTTCGCTCTTGGTTTTTCATTAGCGTACACGCTTCTGACTGTATGGTTATGGATGATGTATCAAGGAATAGGAATTCTGGCACTTATCGTTATCGGCGGAGTGAGTGTACTTGCTCTTGCAGGCTTTACTGGAATCTTTGCTGTTTCAAGGTATACAGTGACACGCTAAATTTGCCGCTAGCATATGGAAAATCCGTGCTATACTTAACACGTACTTGTGAACATTCGGTGGCAAAGGACCGAAACCAATAATTTAAGCTATTTTCATTTTTTCTCATAACAGTATGCACGATGTTTCTCAAGATAATAGAAAGTATTCCTGATTCGTTCAGGAAGAGGAGTGGGTATGGCAGAGCCAACCACAGATATAAACCCAAAAAAATTGTTCGTCGGAAATCTTCCGTACAATACGACAGAAGACGAACTTACTGAGCTGTTTGCTGAGCATGGCGAGTTAGTATCCGTTAAGGTTATTACTGATCGTCAAACCGGTCGCTCCAAAGGTATTGCCTTTGTAGAGTACGCCGAAGAATCAGCTGCAGATGCCGCTATTGAAGCTCTCCATGAGTCTGAAATGGGTGGTCGCAACATGATTGTTGCCAAAGCTCGCCCACCAAAGAAGCGCGAAGGTGGCTTCTCTGGTAATCGTGGCGGTGGCCGTGGTGGAAACCGCGGTGGATGGTCAAACGACCGTCGCAGTCACTAATTCTAGTGCCTTTGAATCAGAAAAGCGGCTTTCGGGCCGCTTTTTTGTATATCTCAAAAAAAACGCTACAATGCAAGTACTATGGCAGAAACTTTGTTTGATCTTGTTATCCGTGAAGAAATACCAACCTGGAAAGTCTGGGAAGATAAGTCATACGTGGCTTTTCTCACTCCGTTTCCCAATACGCCTGGAGTTACCGTCGTTATTCCAAAAGTTAATCATGGTGATTACGTTTTTGACCTTGAAAATGAACTCTATCTTGGTCTGATGCAAGCCACGCAAAAAGTAGCCAAAGCTCTTGAAAAGGCCTTAGGTGTTTCTCGTGTTGCACTGGTTTTCGAAGGGACTGGAGTAGCACATGTTCATGCCAAGCTCTATCCACTGCATGGTGAGTTAGGTGGTGCTACAGATATATGGAGCAAGCATGAAGAATTTTATCCGAACTATGTTGGGTATCTCACCACGGTCGAAGGGCCAAAGATGAGTGACGCAGATTTAAACGAACTACAGGCAAAAATTTCAGCTGAGTTGCAGTAGTACACTACGTTGTCCGCGAGTTTTTTGGTGCAAAAGAGGAGTTTCTTCCCGCACCATATAGGAGTATTATATACCTCTTTTCCTCGAGTGAGCAGAGTTTCTTTTGGGCATCTTTGGGTATAGAATTTGGGAGTCGAAAGGAAAGTATGTCTGCAAAAGAGACTGCACACGGTACGTCTGAAACACAGAGAACGCAACGAGGTGGAGATTTTATATTTCCTGTTGAAGGATCTCAGTACTGGACACGGATTTGGGGACCAATCGCTTTAACGCTTCCAAAAGATCTCAGAGATGAAATTGAAAAATTTCTTAAAGGCTCAGTTCAAGGGTTTACTGCTTGGAACTCGACGCGACATAGAGTAAACCTCGCCGTTGATCCTTTTGCCACTGGTGCCGAAGGATACGGAGTAACATTAGCCGATCCTGCTCAGGTATTTGCAGATATGGCTTTGCTTCCAGTTGCGGATTTCTTTGATCCCACCTTAAAAACTAGAGGTATGAATGCTGCAAACGCCCAAAAAGTACTCGCAAGATCTGAAGCTCGCGTGCAGAAATTTGTTGAGAAGCTTCGCTCTCAACAGCCGCTGACTGAGCAGGAGCTCTATTCAGGATTTATGCTTTTTCAAGCGCTACTCGCAAAGTATCGCGCCTTAGAAAGCCGAGAGAAGGCAGCGAACAGAAAAAATGCCGCTACAATTGCTGCATTTCGAAGTAGAACAGCCGCGTACGTCCGCTCCGCAAATCCTCGATTTGACTTTAACTGGGACGAAAACCAAATTGTTTGGCAGTGGGCAAAGCCTCCGCAAGAACTGATTACTGAGAAAGATATTGCCTTTCCGGTTGCTCATCTTAAGGAGCATGAGATACTCGTCATGGAAGTGCTCACGGTTCTCGGTCGTTTCGGTGATCCTATGACCAGACGATATATCCAGCTTATGTACCCAAACGGCCTCATTCGCTAACTCTTACCAAACCTTCACACAAGCCAACAGCTTGTTCGCTATACTGAACATGTGAAAGAGTCATTCCAATCTGCATCCTTCTGGACAAGAGTAGCCGCAATTTTCTGTATGGTTTTGCTCGTGTGTGCGGTGATTTTCTGGTGGCAAAAGGATTCACTCTCGTTCTTTGGCCAGTCTGATTCACCAGAAAAACCGGCTGAAAGAGGAGCGCTTTCAAACTTGATGAGTAACTTGGAATCACCGGTATCTCCTCATCCAGCAACTATAGAAGGCATGCGACAAACTCAGCTGGGAGAAACCGAGTTAGCTATAGAGCAGGTGTATAACGAAAATTCTTCCTACACGAGTTACCGAGCAAGCTATCAGTCAGAGGGAAACACCATATACGGCCTACTCACCGTGCCGCAATCGGAGCGACCTGAAAATGGATACCCAGCAATTGTGTTTTTACACGGGTACATCCCGCCAGATCAGTACGTCACCACCGAGCGATATGAGAGCTATGTAGACAGCCTAGCGCGAGCTGGGTATGTGGTCTTTAAAATTGACTATCGTGGTCATGGCGAATCGGAAGGAGACCCCTCTGGAGCCTACCACTCCGCCGGATACGTTCTTGATGCCTTGTACGCGGCTCAAGCACTGAGCCAAGATGACCGGGTCAACGCCCAAGCTATTGGATTGTGGGGACACAGCATGTCGGGAAACATTGTGCTGCGCGCTGCGGCGGTACACCAACAATTTTCAGCAGCGGTAATCTGGGCAGGTGCTGGCTTCACCTATCGAGACTTAGAAAAGTACCGCATCTCCGATAGCAGTTTTGTTCGCTCTCGCGAGACAGAGCAAGAAATCCTCGAGCGAGCGAAATCTTTGCGCGAGCAGTTTGGCAGTTACTCAGAAAATACCGTTTTCTGGGAACAAATGGATCCAACAAATTACTTAGAGGGAGTGGAGACCTCTTTCCAGCTCCACCACGCTGAGAATGACTCGGTAGTCAACCCAGGATACTCTCGCGATCTCTCCCAAATTTTTGAGGAAAAGGGTATCGAGCACGAGCTCTATCTCTACTCATCCGGTGGACATGATATTGAAGGGCCGAGCTTTAGTGCTGCCATGAAGAAAACAATTCAATTTTTTGATGAGCAGCTACAGTAATACTACTGTTGCAATAGCTTGTTACAAAACTAAAGACCTATCCATTTGCAAAAGCTCCTCAAGACTCAAGTCAAGTTGAGCAGAGCGGGTTGTTTGTAGTTGGTCAAGAAAATTATCCAAAAAATCTTTTTTTTCATCAGTTAACAAATCTTGTAGCTTTTGATGGTTATTGGTGTAAAGGGCAGAAAGTATATCAGATAGATCAAAGTAGGCTTTTGATCTACTATCCATTTTTGCTTCAAGTCTTGGCTTCAGATCAATATCAAACCGGGGTTCAAAAAACATGCTCACTACGAAATGGAGCTTATCGAGCAGAGGATCACTTGTGTCAATAATCTTAGATCTGTTCCGTTCAAATGTATCCTCCACAAAAGGAATTGACAAAAAGGTACCTATAATAAAATTGAAAGCATCTTCATACGTAGATTTTTCTGGATCTATTGCAGAAACATAGGTAGCAACAATTTCCCAGACCTTTACTTTGATAACCTCATTAAGTCGCCGCAACAAGTTTTCCCATTCTCGGGATGAGAGATCGGGCTGAGTGGCATCAAAGTTTGTACTTTTTATGATATTTACTTCAATAGGCACGTCAATTGATTGCAAATACGCAATAGCTTGGCGAACTTTATGTCTAACGGCCATGCCTTCTCGTTGTTTTTCTGATTCTTTTCGGGCTGTAACTCTCGCAATTTCTTCCAAAAGGATTGCCTGGGCATCATCTTCTAAGAAGACAGTATCATGCCCCCACTCCGCCTCTCCGAAAATATACTCCAGCAACTGTTGCTGGGTTTCTTCATCGAGCGTGGACAGTTTCCAGTTGTTCGCTAAAGAGCTCAGTGAGGTTTCAATAATCTTTCGAACTGAGGTTTGGATATGATCACGTGTAGTAAGAGTGTCTTTTG
>CAYUUK010000006.1:0-33718 GCA_964447905.1 uncultured Pseudomonadales bacterium
GCTGGCTTTACTCTTGCCAGCGCTTGGCCACTACACTCCAATCCACCACATTCCACCAGGCATCAATATAGTCCGCGCGGCGGTTTTGGTAGTTGAGATAGTAGGCATGTTCCCAGACGTCGAGTCCGAGAAGTGGCGTTCCACTGTTATCCATAATGGGATTGTCTTGATTAGGAGTGCTCATGATTTTCAGCTCTCCGCCTACCGAAACGAGCCAAGCCCAACCACTGCCAAAGCGACCGGCTGCAGCGTCAGCAAACTCTGATTGGAATGCTTCATACGAGCCAAAAGCAGTGTTTATGGCTTGAGCGAGTTCTCCGCCCGGTGCTTCTCCACCGTCTGGACTCATAGCTTCCCAAAACAGAGAGTGGTTATAAAATCCACCACCGTTGTTGCGGATAGCGGTGCGTACGGTTTCCGGTAATTGGTTGAGGTTGCTCAAAATTTCTTCAATACTCTTCTCTGCCCACTCAGAGTTGGACTGGTCCAAGGCAGCATTGAGTTTATCGGTGTAGCCTTGGTGGTGTTTGCTGTGATGAATTTCCATGGTACGGGCATCGATATGTGGCTCGAGTGCGCTGTAGTCGTAGGAAAGTTGGGGAAGTGTGAAAGCCATCAGGGCCCTTTCTGAATATGTATGCTCTGTTTTGCTGTTGGTTCATTGTAGGGTAAATGCGCAGAAATCGCAAAGGAAAAGCCTTTTTCTTACCAGATTCTTACCTATCCCAGGAACATATCGCTCAGCAGAATCGTAAAGAACGTGGCAAAGAAGCCAAAGCCGACCAGTGTGAGAATTTGGCGGAGTTTACCAGGTCGGACAAATTTCGGTAACTGACTGCGATTCAAGAAGAATAACAGCGCAAAAGCGACCATCATGGCTGCACCGTTGAGCACGGCACCGAGCGTCAGTAAGAAGCGGGGTTGTTGGAAACCAGCTAACAAGATCACGATACCGAGCATGATTTGGGCCCACAACGCAACATAAAATGCCAGTGAAGTGTTAAATTTCATACCTTTACGGAAAAAGACCAGCAAGACATTTTCCGAAATAATACGGCTTGAAGACTCCAATACCCCGACCTGTGTAGAAAACAGCATAGTTGCTGCCGAGAGCAAAAAGAGTGTGCCAATGAACGGATGCACCAGTGCGGAGATCTGTTCGGCCTCGTAGTACAGGAACTGGAGATCGTTGCCATGCTCTACTCCATAGGCCAACACTTTGGCAAGCAAAGCCAGCGAAGCAATACTGGCGAATCCTAAAAACCAGAACACAATAAAGTGTTCGCGCAAAATGAGCCACCACCACTGGGTCCATTTTTTGCGGTTGGCGGGTGTGTCGGCAAAATCGCGGCCTTCCAGTTCAACTACTTTTGTTTGGCCACTCATGAGGGTGCTGATCTTTTCGAAGTGCACACCCATGCCAAAGCCCTTCTCTTTTATATAGTAGGACTGGGCGAGATTCAGATTTCCGCCGGCTCCAGAGTACGCAAAGGCTCCCAAGAATGAGGCAATGGCAATACCTTGGGGGAAGAACCAGTAGCCGTCACCCTGTCCGATGAGTCCTTGGAAGAGGCTGACCCAATCTGCTTGCGTGGAAAGCAACAGTGCCAGACCGACGATTACCGGCACATACACCAGCACCAGGGGTTGTTGGAACATCTGCATGGTTTTTACGAGCGTTTTTCCAGAGGAAATAATAATTCCGGTAAGGAGCAGCAGTCCAATAGCCACCCACAAATCACTCGGTAGGCCAAGGAATCGGCTAAAAATTTGCGACGAAGCAGATGAAAAACCTGGCAAAGACCACGGAATAAACGTGGAAAGAATAAACCACCACGGCCAAATCCAGCTGAGTTTGCGGAAACCGACAAACACGCTCTCCCCTCGTGCCAGGCTGTAGCGCATGGCTTCGGTATTGAGCACGTACTGGAGTGAGATTCCGAGCAGACCGCCCCACAGTAAGCCGAGCCCCCAGTGAGCGGTAAGGTACGGCCAGAGAATGAGCTCTCCACTGCCCAGTGCTAAACCCAGCAAAATAAAAGATGGGCCAATAGTTCGCCATAAGGATGGCGGTGTGGGAAGAGAGTTTTTTGCGGTGCGCGAGGCTCGAGCGCTTTTGGTGGTTTTCTTGGCAGATTTGCGGGCAGGCATTTCTTATTTAGGATAGCACAAAAATAGCACAAAAAAGCAGGTGTCGGGCCGGGTTATTCCTCTGTAACTTTTGCTTCTTTATGCCGCGCATCGGCCAAAGCTCGCGTCATCCAGATAAGTTCGCTGAGGAGTTTTTCTGTACGGCGTTCCCAAGTGCTCGCGTCTTTCCACTCGCCGTTTTCACTCACCTCGTCTTGAACATTACTCACGTTAACATCTGTGAAAGTGGCCACCAGTCCGAGTTCGCGCACGATTGGCACTAAACTCTCGATAACTCGTGTGCCACCAAACGGACCCGCCGACACGCCGACAAAAGCTACTGGTTTGTGAATGTACTCTTTAAGGTTGAGATCAAGCATGTATTTGAGACTTCCTGGATAGCCATGATTGTATTCTGGCGTGACAACAATATAGGCATCGGCGGCCGCAATAGTTTCTTGTAGTCCATCTGGGCAGGCAGCTTGGCCTTCGTCGTCCCAGGTGAGATTGAGCGTGCGTGGGTCAACAACCGTGGCCGCAAACTCCGGATGGTTCTCAGCCACACGAGAAACGAGTTTGGTAACGTGTTGGGTGTACTGGCCCTTACGCAGAGAGCCGTTGAAAATAACTAGGGTATACATACCTACAGTATATAGGATATAGGGCCAGGCCCTTAGGCCTGACAGCTTTCGCACCAGTGCGTTCCGCGCCCAGCGAGTTTTGTTTTGATAATCGTGCCGCCACAGCGCAAGCAAGTCTGCCCTGCTTGGCCGTAGACTTTGAGAAAGTCGGAGTAGTTGCCGCGACGGCCGCTACTATCAGCATAGTCGGAGATAGTTGTGCCACGGTGATGAATAGCTGTGCCAATGATGACTTGGCAGGCATCAAAGAGCAAGCTTTTTTCTAAATTGGTTAAGGAGTCGACTTTTCTATTTGGACGGACTCCAGCATAAAAACAAATCTCGTCGGCATAAATATTGCCGATGCCGCTGATGAGCTGTTGATTGAGCAGCACAGCTTTGAGCGCCGTGCGCTGATTGGCGAGAACCGCAAAAAACGCTTCACGAGTAAAGGCCGGTGTGAGTGGCTCAATGCCGTAGCGAGACTTCTCTTTTTTGACGGCAGTTTGGTCGACGAGTTTCACATAGCCGAACTGCCGTTGATCGTTAAAAAACAGTCTAGCGCCAGAGTCAAAAGTAAAGATGACGTGCGAGTATTTATTGGGCAGATCTTCGTTGTATGAGGGCCAAGGATGGCCACCCGCGATCTGTTCATCGCCGTGGCGGTAGATGAGTTGGCCCGTCATTTTGAGGTGCAGGAGCATGGACAAGTCAGCGGACCGCGCGAGGTTGAAGATGAGCAACTTTCCTTGCCTCTCAATAGAATGGAAAGAGTTCCCCTCGAGTTCACGCACAAAATCTGGCGCGACGGATGTAACCATTTTGGGTAGACGAATTTCTACCTGACTAATTGTCTCGCCCACAATGCAATCAGCAAGGCCGCGACGGATGGTTTCCACTTCGGGAAGTTCTGGCATGGGTGTATTGTACTCTCTCTAGCCTGGAAGCTCAAAAAATTAGCAAAGCAGGTTTTTGATTGCTAGGACTAATGGTGTATATTTTTTGCTTATAAGCCCGCAAAAAACACAAATATGGATTTTGTGAAAAACGCGGATTTCCGTGGGAAAGTGCATTTTGTCGAAAAACCCAGGTGGTGTCAAGAGCGAGTATGATTCTTTTCTCTTGCTGCTAAGAACGAAAATCAGTTTTTTGAACCCCATTTGGTGTTAGTGATACTCTTTGATACTATAAAAAGCATGGACATGACTACTTTCTCCTCTTTTCTCCAACAAACCTACGCCGGAAATACACTGCAGGTGTACGCTATCGCGCTGTTAATTGTTGGAGTGTCACTGGTACTGGGCGAAGTGTTGCGTTGGCTGTTGCGCCAGCGTTTCAAGGGGTGGGCTAAGCTCTCCCCCACCAAGTTTGATGATACGCTCATTCGAATAAATGAAAGAATTACTTGGCCGTTTTTCCTGGTGATTGGGGTCTATATTGGTGCCCAAGCACTGGTTCTTCCGGCACTTGTAGGTCGCGCGATTTGGGCGGTTTTCTTGGTAGCGGTTGTGGCCTACGCCATCATGGCGCTCCAAGAATTACTGAAGTATCTTTTTTATGATCGCTTGGACGATGTTTCCATTTCTGGTTCGAGATCAGCGGTACATGGGTTGTTGGTGGTCGTGAACTATGCGCTTTGGGTTTTCGGA
This sequence comes from uncultured Pseudomonadales bacterium, assembly GCA_964447905.1. Lineage (GTDB taxonomy): Bacteria > Patescibacteriota > Microgenomatia > UBA1400 > UBA1396 > JAJOJK01. Next base: position 4,400 of record CAYUUK010000006.1, read on the forward strand.
TTTTTATTGATTGCGTCCAATTTGGGTCTGAACGTAACTTCGCTGATCGCCGGACTGGGTGTTGGAGGTGTAGCGGTAGCCTTTGCGTTGCAGAATATTCTCGAAGATTTGTTTAGTTCATTTGCCATTTACTTTGATCGTCCATTTGAAATTGGTGACTTTGTGGTGGTCGGCGATAAGTCCGGAACTGTGGAACGCGTGGGTATTAAGACCACGCGAATTCGAGCTTTGCAGGGTGAGCAGATTGTTTTCTCGAACCGAGAACTCACTACCGCCCAGATCCAAAATTTCAAGAAATTGGAAGAACGCCGGGTGGAACTGCACTTTGGTATTACGTACGAGTCCACAGCCAAGCAGCGTGAAGCAGTACCTCAGATTGTGGAAGAAGTGCTCACCAAGATTGCCGGGGTTCGCTTTGGTCGGGCTCACCTTTCCAATCTCGGCGATTCTGCTTTGGTGTATGAGGTGGTGTACTTTGTAGAAGACCCAGATTACACGGTGCACATGGATTTCCAACAACAATTTTACTTGGAATTACTCAATGAGTTTGCCAAGCAAAAGATTGCTCTCGCCTACCCAACGCAGACGGTGTGGGTGAAAAAGTAGTGAGAGAAGTTTTTAAATTTACGCTAAACCAAGTTTTTGCTTGACGTCAGCCACGGTGGCTTGTGCTAAGGCACGGGCTTTTTCCGCGCCTTCGCGAATGACTCCGTCAACATATTCAGGATTGGACGCCAGCTCAGCGCGACGCTCTTGGAGAGGTTGCAACTCAGCGGCAATGGCTTCGGCTACGGTGTCTTTGAGTTCCACGTAGCGCAGCGAACCGTCCTCATAAGCGCTCAGAAAGCGAGCTTTTTCTTTTGGATTCAGCAGTTCAATAAAACTGAATAAAGCAGCGACGCCAGGGGCCATCTCTCCGCCAACTTCCGTGGCCGTGGGCACGGAACGAACCTTTTTACGAATGTCATCGATGCTGTCATGGAGATTGATAAAGCTGCCCTCTACCGATTTGCTCATCTTGCCTTCTCCGGTAAGTGATGGCACGTAGGCGCCAGGAGTGGCGAAACTTTGTGGTTCGGGGAAGGTGGTGCCGTACTGGTCGTTCATTTTGCGCGCTACTTCGCGGGCCACTTCTAAGTGCGGCTCCTGGTCTTTGCCGACCGGTACCAGCTCAGCGTTATAGATCAAGATGTCCGAAGCCATGAGCGTGGGATAGTTGAGGAGCGCCAGCGTGGTGTGGTCCGGGTGTTGCTTCACTTTGTCTTTAAAGGTAGGCAAATGCTGCATGCGCGCGATGCTGACCACCGACGAAAAATAAAACGCCAACTCGATGTGTTCGTTAACATCAGCTTGCTGGAAGAGAATGCTTTTTTCTGGGTCGAGGCCAGCAGCCAGGTAGTCCACAATAACTTCGCGACGATTGGTGCGCAGCTGCTCTACTTCATAGGGCGTGGTGAGCGTGTGAACATCGGCGACCATGTAGAGCGTATCGTACTCGGCGCTGTCCTGGAGCTCGAGCATGCCTTTGACGGCACCAAGGTAGTTGCCAAGGTGCAGCCGACCGGTGGCACGAATGCCGGAAAGGACGCGTTTGGAGGGGGAATTGGAATGTGTCATCTTGGGGCTATTATACTGAAGTTTACCGTTCTGTCAGTGGGCCGTGATGAACACGATTCTTGAGTAGTTATGAGAGAGACGTGTAAACAGCTTACGTCAGCTGTCCCAAGAAAGCACCTACAACCGAGACCACAATACTGAAGACCAGTGCCCAGAGTAAGTTGTCGATGGTAAAGCCTGGGGTAATGGCGGCAGCAATCATGACGACGACGGCGTTGATGACGAGTAAGAACAGTCCCAAGGTGAGAATGTTAATTGGCAGGGTGAGGAGCACTAAAAGTGGTTTCAAAAAGGTGTTGACGAGTCCTAAGACCACCGCCATCACGAGAGCGGACAGGAAACTGTCCACCCGGACACCGGGCAAAATATAGGCTGTCACGAAGACGGCTAAGGCACTTAACAGGAGGCTTACGAGTAACATCATATGTCCGTAGTATAAGAATTCCACGAGGCGAAATCAAGAAAAAACGGATAAATCTTACAAAATGCTTACATTGATGCTCTGGCGGAGTTGCCGTAGGAGTGCTGTATCGCGGTGAGTGCGGTGCGGCCAGGTGGAGTTGCTGAGCAGTACGACCGCTTTTTGTGTTTGGGGCGAGATGGCGATGTGACACCCGGTGAACCCCGTTTTGCCAAAGGTTTCAGGCGGCGTTCCTTTGAGCCAGTCGGAGTGTGTTTCCCAGCCAAGGCCTGCTGACATCTTTTGCACGTTGGCAGCTGAAAATATGCTTTCCTTTTCTCCGCTGCTGGCTAGGAGGAGCATGCGGGCAAACTGAATGAGGTCTGTGGCGGTAGAAAATAGACCGGCTGACCCTGGAGTGAAGAGCTCCTGGAGTTTCCAGGCGCTTTCGTCATGGACTTCGCCGTGGATGACTCTATTTCGCCAGGGGTCGATTTCCGTGGGTGCGATGGTGAGGTTTTTCGCCTGGAGTGTTTGCGGGGTGAATGTGGTGTGGTGCATGTCGAGCGGTTGGAAGAAAAGCTCTTGGGCCAGTTTGGGGAGCGTGGACGTGGTGGCTCGTTCGAGCACTTTGGTGAGGAGGATGCTGGTGGCGTTGATGTAGGCTGGTTTCGCGGAGGGTTTCGCAAAGGGTTGGACCCTTGATTGTGATGCAATCGGGGCGAGGAGAACACGGTCCCATATTTCTTCTGCCGAAAGATCTTTTAGGCTGGACATTTGGAGTTCAAACGGAGCGCGAAAGGCAATTAAATCTTCTAGAGTCAGTGTTTTTTTATTTTCTCCTTGGTACTCGGGAAGTACCGTTGTTACTAAAGTATCAAGCGTAAAAAACTGTTTTTGAGCGAGTCTTATGGCTATGCAACTAGTTGGAATGGATTTAGTAATTGAGGCACAGTCGTACAGGGTTGGACCCTCACTTATAAGGTCGTTGCTTGGAAAAAAATCAGTATCATACGCCAACGAACCAACCGCCAGTGTCTGCGCTGGTTCGTGTGGATCAGAAATCCAGGCCAGACTCGCGCCTGGGAAAAGGTGTTGTTGCCGGGCATCTTCTAAAATGGAAAAGAGCCGGGCTGACAATGTTTCATTACTCCGGTCGTCATGATCCGTGGGTGCAGTGTTCACTCCGGTCCCCCTAGTCTTCCAGAGTGGAGGTGTCACCCACCTCTTCCCCGAGTTCTTGGGCGCGCAAAAGTCGGCGCATGATTTTGCCGCTGCGGGTCTTGGGGAGTTTTTGAGTGAAGTTGAATTTCTGGATGTGGGCAAATCGGCCAATGGTATTTTTGACGTGCTCGCGCAGGAGATTTTCCAGCGATTCATTGCTGCTGCCCTCCTCTGGTTGAAGTGTGACAAAGGCCACCAAAGACTCTCCCTTTGTGTCATCTGGGATAGCGACGACCGCTGCCTCGGCGACACTTTCGTGGGCGACCAAAGCACTTTCTACCTCGGCGGTTCCCAAGCGGTGCCCGGCGATATTCAAGACGTCATCACTGCGCCCTAATACCTGAATATAGCCGTTTTCGTCGTAGATGGCGAAGTCGCCGGTGAAGTAGTAGGGAGCGAACTCAGTCCAGTACTGTTCGTAGCGTTCGTCGTTGCGCCAACAGGTGCGGAAGGCGGATGGCCAGGGTTGCTTGATGACCAGGTAGCCTTTTTGACCAGGTTCGCGGGGGTTGCCGTGGTCGTCGACAACCATCGGTTCGATGCCCAGGAAGGGCCGTCCGGCCCAGCCGGGTTTTTGCGGCATGGAGGGCATGGTTACTAACAGGTGTCCGCCGGTTTCGGTTTGCCACCAGGTGTCGACGAGCGCGGCTGCGCTCTGCCCGACGTGGTCAGAAAACCAGTGCCAGGCAGCCGGGTTGATAGGCTCGCCTACACTTCCAAGTACGCGCAAAGAAGACAAGTCGTACTGATTTGGGTACTTTTCTCCGTATTTCATAAGCAGGCGAACGGCAGTTGGCGCAGTGTACAAAACGGTCACGCCATATTTCTCGACAATTTTCCACCAGCGATCCGGTTCGGGATAGTCAGGTGCGCCTTCGGCAATCACGCTCGTTGCCCCCACGGACAAGGGTCCGTACACCATATAGCTATGGCCGGTGATCCAGCCGGGGTCGGCGGTACACCAGTAGACGTCGTCGTCATGGAGGTCAAAAGTGAACTTGGTGGTCATGTGCGTGTAGAGGTTGTAACCGCCGGTGGTGTGGACGATTCCCTTTGGTTTGCCGGTGGTGCCAGAGGTGTACAAGATAAAGAGCGGGTCTTCGCTGTCCATGATGGCTGGGGTGAACTCGGTGGAGGCAGTTGCAACTACGGCGGCGAAGTTGGTTTCGTTTGCTTGTAACTCGACTGGTTCGTACTCGCCGCTTGCGTCGCGTCGTGGCACTACCAGAGTGGGCACAGAGAGTTCACGGCCTATAGAAAGAAGGTCTATCCTTTTTCCGCGGCGTTGCGTCCACGTTCCGCAAATAAGGAGTTTCGCTTCGGTATCTTCATAGCGCAACTGCAACGCCGGCGCACTAAAGCCAGCAAACACTACCGAGTGAATAGCGCCAAGGCGTGCACACGCCAGCATCGCCACAATTTGCTCAAGTACGAGCGGCATATAGAGGATAACGCGGTCGCCTTTTTCGATGCCCATGGAGGTTAAGACATTGGCAAATTGATTGACTTGTTTTAACAGCTCGGCGTAAGTAATGGGAGTTGCGCCGTTATTTTCGTCGAGCGCAATGTGGGCGGTTTTCTCTCCTCGACCAGCAGCTAAATGGCGATCGAGACAGTTGTGCGTGATATTGAGCTTGCCGGCACTAAACCACTGAAAGTGTTTCTCGTCTGTGCGGGTAAAGGCTTCGGTCCACGGGGAAAACCACTCGAGCTCACTCTGGGCGTACTCGGCCCAGAAAGCCGCAGGATCTTGCAAAGAGGCCGCATAGAGAGACTCATAGGTTTCTGGAGTGATATTGGGTTGAGAATGCGTGCTTGGAGGGAAGACAAGTTCTTCTTGGTTCTGCAGATTCGACATACTGTTCCTCTTTTTTGCTTCCGCGTTTTCCATGTCTCTGTGGCGTGCTTTGTTCAGCACCAATGCCAGGAAGCACCGACAAGATTGTGCTCGTAGGATATCATGGATGCATGCCTTCTGTACCGAATTTCTTTACCAACCAAGAAGTAGCTGAGATGTTTGCGGTGGTGGCCGCCGCGTACGAGGTGCAAGGAGTTTCTTTTTTTCGGCGGCGTGCCTATGAAACCGCCGCGGTGAACATTGAGAACACCACTACTCCACTCTATGAACTCTGGCAACAAGATCAGTTAGATGCGGTGGCCGGACTCGGTGAAAAATTTGAAGAATATATTCGAGAACTTTTTACCACGGGAAAAATTGCACACTTTGAAAAAGTACTTCAGGACTTTCCAGCAGGGTTTGCAGCCTTGTTGCCGTTGGAGTGGATTGGTGCCAAGCGGGCATATACCTTGGCGCAAGAGTTTCAGCTGACGAATCCAAAAACAGCGCGTGACGACTTGCGCAAGTTCGCTGAGGCTGGTGAAATCCAAAAGCTTGAGCGCTTTGGCGAGGGATCTGAGCAGAAGATTCTTGAGGCACTTGATCGATATGCTGCGCAGGCGACCCAGCCGAAACGCATGTTGCTTTCTGAGGCTGAGGAGTTGGTAAATGAGATCATGGAGTATCTGCATCAGAGCGATGCTGTGCTCCAGGCCGAAGCACTCGGCAGCTATCGCCGACATACTCCTACTATTGGCGATATCGATATTGCGGTGCAGTCGGAAGAGCCAAAAGCGGTAATGGAGCATATGCGCGCTTTTCCCGGAATTCAAACACTCCTTTCTACCGGCGACACGACGACTATGTTTAAACACACATCTGGACGCCAAGTTGATATCAAGACTGAGCCACCAGCCAGTTGGGGAAGTTTGTTACAGCACTATACCGGCTCCAAAGCGCATAATATTGCTTTGCGGGTGCTCGCTAAGCAAAAGGGATTATCGATTTCTGAACACGGCATAAAAGACTCCGATGGCACAGTGCACCCCAAAGCGTCTGAAGAAGCGGTCTACTCTACTCTGGGACTCGCATATATTCCCCCTGAGTTACGGGAGGGTCACAATGAGCTGGAGCTAGCGGCGAAACACCAACTCCCAGATCTGGTGGCTCTTGATGATATACTCGGAGACTTTCATGTACACACTGATTTTGACATCTCGACGAGTCATGATGTTGGTAGCACTCCGGCATTGAGACTGCTAGAGCGAGCTATCGATAAAAATTACAGGTATATAGGCTTTTCTGATCACAACCCCAGGATGAAAGATCTTGCAGAATCAGAAAAAAAAGACATTCTTCTGAAAAGACGAGAATACCTCGAGACAGCCGCGGATGCCCTCAGTGAGCAAGGAGCCAAGGTGCCGGAGATTTTTGTTGGTTTGGAGGTCGACATTCGTCCAGACGGAAGCTTAGCGATTTCTGATGCACTTCTTGAGCTGCTGGATTATGCGATCGTTTCGGTTCACTCCCAGTTTCACCAAGAGAGGGGGGCCGCCACCGAGCGCATTATCTCTGCTCTCCAACACCCCAAGGTGAAAATATGGGGACACCCTACGGGAAGCATGATTCAAAGCCGCCCAGGTCTTGAGTATGACTGGGACGCACTGCTCCCGGTGTTACAAGAAAAAGATATCTGGGTGGAGGTCAATGCTTCTCCGCGGCGACTAGAAGTGAGCGAAGAGCTCATTGCGAAGTGCATGGAGGCGGAAGTGCCCCTGGTGATTAATACCGATGCTCACCACCTCGAACACCTTGACTTCATGAAGTACGGTGTGTGGATGGCGCGCCGCGGCGGTGCGGAAGCTCGGCACATAGCCAATACTCGATCTGTCAATAAATTGAAGCTGAAGTAAAGTGGTGAGCGGTTTCTTTGTGAGTGAACAGCTTTAGTACCGCAGCTCTAGTACTGCAGTGTGAGCCATAAAACGATGGACATGAGCGAACCCATGAGTACGTATTCGAGCGCGACTTGTACTGAAAGGTTGTTTTTTTGGCGATGATGCCAAATGCCCCATCCGGCGTAGAAAAATCCCAAAACGAGCGCCAGAAGGTTCTTGGTAGCGAAGGAAACTGCTGGTGTAGTAAATACGATCAAGCCAGCAACAGCTACAACGAGTAATAGGAGGTAGTCCACGGGGTGTTCGCTGAGTTCTTTGAAGATCATAGGTGTTTCACTTTTTGTTTGTATTCTTGCTCTTTTTTTATTCGTTTATGGAGGTGCTAGAGGAGGCTGCCACCTTCAGCAAGGAGTACGGTGGCGATGGTCGCAATGAGAAGGATGATGTGGGCGAGGTTCTTGCTGACATTCCGTTTGAGCTTTTTACTCTGGGCATGCAGCATGTCATAGGTCAGGACGCCCATAAGAATCGCCAGGACGGTAAGGATACCTGCTCGGTAGAAGTGTACCGGTGTCAGAGAAATTTGGGCACCTAATACGTTTGTGGTGCTTCCAACTGCGTTGTTGACCACCATCTGTGTGGCTGAGTACGCTCTCTCAGGCAGATTTACCGCTACTGGGGACTCCTCAGGAGTTCCGAAGAGTTGGACGACTACTGTAGTGGGACGACCGTTCATAACGCCTTTCACTACGGCAATGCCGGTATCTTGATACTGTTCGTGGAGAATGTTTGCTCGGTGTGTCTGTGACGCCATCCAGGCTGATACCATCATGTCGGTGTTATGAAAATTACGGGCGAGGTTTTCTCCTGCCACGCTGTACTCATAACCAGATTCGTGGATAAAATCCCACGGCTCTGTGCCAGTTGGACTCGTATGGGACCAGTACCCCTGGCGAATCATGTCCGCGCCTTTTTCTTGTGCGGCTGCGGAGAGCTCAGCACTTAGGTTGAGTGGTGGCAAGTTCTGCGCACTTCGTTCTTTATTTATTTCACTGAGGACATCGCTGCTGGTGATGTTATCGGCTTCACCGAGAACATTGGGGAAAATCGGGAAATGGAGGACGAGTGCCAGGCTGACGTGGAGCGCGACTACTACAATCGAGACAGTTGCCAACCCATGCGGATGTAACAGCCAAGGACGATGGTTATTCTTCTTGTGCGGGAGAAAAGTGTGGGTCAGCCAGCGAGTGCATCGTTGCTTCCAGGTTTGTTTGCCACGGCGAAGGCGCATGTATTCATAATAGCACTTCGCTTATGGAGGGTCTATCCTTCTGTTATAAGGACGTTCGCTTGAGCATGGAACTTGAGAAGAACGTCCTATAGATGGAGGATCTGACCCTGTTCTTTATCTAGCTATTTTTTAAAGGACTTTGCGAACGGATCATTCTTACTCGGGCTCATCAACCAAGGCATGGCTTCAGAAGTGCCTGCCAGGATGAGGACAATTGCCATCCAGAACCATGGCATACAGAGCACCGTGAAGAGTGCGGCGGCGGTGGCCACTGCTGCGAGTAAGTGAGCAATTGTTCGCGCATGACCTTCAAAGATAGCATGGATAAGCAAGAGCGCTACCAGATAGATAGCGATAATGCTCCACCACCAACCTGGGACGCTACAGTTTTCAGTTGAAGCGCCGAGGACGTTGCCGAGGAAGGAGTTTTCTTCTGTTTCACCACTGGCGATTTCGCCTTCTTGGTTGGTTTCTTCGGTTTGGGTGTCGTCGGTGGCGCCGAGGACCTCACCGGCTGGAGCGAATCCAGCGGCCGGGCCACCAGTCGCGCCGGCTGCGCCGGCGATAGCGCCAGAGTTTACCTCGTTGGAGTTTGGACTCTGGTTGTTGACTGAGTCAACCGCGCGGACCACAAAGAAGTATGTTCCAGCAGTTAAACCTTGTACTGTGGTGGAAGTAACATTGCCAACGCGAGCTGCGTAGATGTATTCACCAGCGGTAGTGCCGTAGTAGACGATGTAGTCATTGGCGCCATCGACTGCGTTCCAGCTTAGGGTGACTGAACCGTCGCCGGTGCCGTCCAAGTTGAGTGTTGGTGCGGCGGGAGCGGTTCGATCAACAGTCACGGTGGTGCTGGCTTCGCGGAAGTTGCCGACGCCATCAACGGCTTTGACGGTGACTTCCCAGATGCCTTCTTCAAGGCGGTCGATCTCGGTGCTTAGGACATCACCACCTACGGTTTTGCCGTATTGGGTGCTGGAGTCACGGAGTTTCCACGTGATTTGGTATTCGGTAATACCAGTGTTGTCTTCGGCGGCGTCCCAGGTCAATGTAGTGGTGGTTCCACTGGTTGGGTTGGGAGATGCGCTGACGCCAAAGTCGGTGTCGTCATCGAGCTGGGTTTCGTCCCATTTCAAGTTCTTTACACCAGTGTCACTTGGGTTGTTGGCGTTATCGAGTGCGCGGTAGTACAGTACGTAGCTGCCTTCGCCAGGAATCTGGAAAGAGCCGGTGTAGGTGGTCCAGGTGCCGGAGTCGCTGTTCCATTGGTACTGGATTTCATCGACGTCTGCTCCACCATCGTCGCTGGCAGTCAACGTAACGGTAGGTCTGGTGACGTACCAGTTATTGTTGCCATCTGGATCGGTAGGATCAACTGAGATGTCGACTTCTGGGATGGTTTTGTCGAGGATAATTACCAGTTTGGCGCTGTTTTCGACATTTCCCGCTAAGTCGACGGCGTGGGAGATCACGGTGTAGGTGTCCTGCGCCGGCGAGAAGCCGAGGTCAAACGACCAAGTATCGGTACCAGTGGCGGGGACGCGAGTGGAGGTTTCAGAGCCACTTACCCAGTTCGTGCCGTCCCAGAAGAGGTTATCGCTGCCGCGCTGGAGAGAGAGCTCTACTCGTTCCAGACCGCTGCCAGAGTCATTGGCCGTACCGGTAACGGTACCGTCCCAGTTGTTGACTATCAAGGTGGCGCTGTCAGTAGACTCGCCAGGACCAGTGATCGTGCTCGTTGGGAAGGTGTTGTCGACCAAGATGGTAATTTCATCTGTGGAAACACTTGTCCGGTTTCCTGCCTTGTCTAGGGCGGAGACGCGGAGTGTGTATTCACCATCATCTAAGGTGGTTGTATCGAGTATGTAGCTCAAAACCGGGGCGTATGGCACGGTCAGGTCAAAGATACGCCCGCCGCCGACTTCGTCAATGGCGAAGAAGTAACGCATTTGGTTGGCGTCAGTGATGGTGGCATCTACGGTAATGGTACCGCTGACTGGTGAACCATCAGTTGGGGCCGTAATCTCAGTGACTGGTGCGGTAGTGTCCACAACAAAGCTGTAGCTTGCTTCCGAGCTGGTGTTGCCAGCACGATCCATACTCCGGACGTGAACGGTGTACGAGCCATCAGCCAGGGTACTGGTTATGAAACTGAACGTGCGGCTGAGGTCGCCCTCTGCTCCATTGAGCGTGTCCACTGGGGTCCAGTCAATCGTGGTGTCGCCGCTGATGCGGTAGTCGACAGCTGCAACTCCAGTGCTGGTGCTATCGGTGGCAGCTCCAGTAAATTCTGGAGTTTTGTCGTTGGTGAAGCCAGCTTCGCTGTCGCTTGTGGCTGGGAAGGCTTCATCGAGTATGACTTCTGGAATAGCGCGATCTAAAGTGACGTTACACCACTCGGTGGGTTCGCTCTTATTGCCAGCGGTGTCAACAGCGCGGGCACGGAACATGTACTCGCCGTCTTCGTCGCGAATGGTGTTGATATAGAACGAGTCCGTAGGTTGTTTGTGGTTATCTTTGTCTTTGATGTCGTACTGGTAGTAGGCCAAGTCAGGATCAGAGACGTCATCCCAGTCGACTGTGATGGAGCGGTTGTTGGTAGCACCGTTGCACTGCAGGTCGACACCGTTGTGGTCGAAGATGGTGATGTTTGCTGGAGTGCTTGGCTCGGTGGTGTCGAAAGTTACACCATACACGTAGTCCGTTGACTCGACGTTTCCGGCTTTATCGGTGGCAGTTACTTTGAGGTTGTAGATGCCGTCGCTTGCCGGGGTCCAGTCATAATTCCAGTTGAATGGTTCGCTGGGACCAGTGTTATCAAGTTGGGTGATGAGGGTCCAGGAATCGTCACCGTCTTCTTGGTAGAAGAGTTCGACAAAGTCAACGTAGGCGCCATCAAAGGAGCCTTCGCTGGTATGACGATCGGTTGAGGTTCCGGTAATAGCAATACTGTTGTTCGTAATACTATTTTCCTCTGGAGTCTGGAAGGTGGAAAGCGGTACGGAAATGTCGTAGTAGTAGTGGACTGGTTGGCTCCATTCGCTCTCATTTCCAGCCATGTCGACTGCTTGCACACGAACTGTTACTCCGCCCTGCTTCCAAGTTGCTGGAACGTGGTTGCGAGAGGTATACATTCCATCAACTTCGCGGTTTGGACCTCCGCTGAAAGTGTGTTCATCATCATAGACGTACTCAACGCGGTAGAAGTCAATGCCAGAGGCATCGGTTACTTCGTTCCACTGGTTGAGGATGGGTTGGTTTTTGAAGTATTGCTCGTTTGTTGGGAAAGTGAACTGTGGAGCAGCTGGGGCCTCACTATCTACGATAATTTGTCGAGACTCGCTCCAAGGGCTCCAATTTCCTACAGCATCTTGCGCTCTTACTCTCCACCAAAAGATAACATCAGATTGGGGGCCAACTTGGCGTTGGGTGGCTGTGAGCTGTGTGCTATATGCCGGGGAGCTACAATTGGTGATCCCGTCATCACTAGGATCGTCATAACAGCTTTGGTATTCATAGAGAACTGCATCAGCAACAGATTCCCAAGTTTGACTGAGGGGAAGCTCAGAGCTATCCAAGCCAAAGCCATCTACTGGACTCAGCAACACTGGTGCACTTGGAGCTGTTAAGTCAGCTGTGAAGTTATGGCGATATCCGATGACACTATTGCCCGCGTTATCCCAAGGAAGGAAGTTAAAGTAATTGCCAGCATCTGATTCATTTAAAGTTACAGAATTTGTATATGTATCTGGCAAGACAAACTCAAAACTGTACGTGTCTCCAGAAACATAGGTCATGTTGCCAGAAGTAATTTGTTGTCCTGTGTATGGCCAGTCACGAACCCAGATTTGGACTCTGTCCATACCAGAAAATGTGTCTTGAGCATCGGCTTCTATGCGAATCGTGTCACCAGCTTTTGCCGACCACGCTTCTGTTCCATTGACAAACATTTTGATGTTCGACATGGTTGGAGCTGTGTTGTCGATAAAGAATTCTCGAGTGGCTTGACCCCACTTGATATCTGAATCTAAGAACTGTGCGGAGAATACGTATTTGCCGTCGGCAAATTGCGTTGTGTCGTAGTCACAGGTTACATCTTGAGTAGTTCCTAAGTTACTTCCACCGGGTGCAGCCTGACAGTTGCCACGTAAGGTTCCGCCAGCACCGACTCCGAAGGCATCTTGCCAGAATCGGAGGTAGTAGCTGCCCATGCCTATGTCATCATTGGCAATAGCATGTCCAGTGATAGTGCCGCGCACATAACTGTTTTCGGTTGGAGTTGGATCTTCAATTGTTACAACTGGTGCTTCATTTTGAGCCATTTCAGCACTGAGCACCAAAGCATATGGAGACCAGCCGGTGTCACGTCGGAACGTGGCTACACCGCCAGCACCACCATCAGTGTACCAGCTGGCATTTTTGGTGTTCCAGAAAAGATCGTCTGGATCAACGTTGGTACCAATACTTGGGTCAGATTCTGTCAGACTGACGTTGAGAGAATTGTATGGACCTTGCTTGCCAATTGGAGCATATCCATGAGTTTGTGTGTTGTAGGCGGTCGAGATGATAACTTCGTTTGGTAAGGTAATGCCGTCTGCTGAGAAATCATAGCTGATATTAAAAGCATAGCCATTGGTACATTTATCGAGTTCTGGGTCATACCATTTCCCACCAAAGGGCTGGTTGGTATCTGGAGTTTCACCACTTTCGGTGCAATTTACGGAATCCCAGGATGGACGGAAAGGAATATCGGCGTTGATTGTTTTGGTAGTAATCAGACTTCCAACTGCTGGATCACTTCCTGATTTATCAACTTCGTAAATATTCAAAGTAATTGGGTGTTCAAACGAAGAACCAGGTGTCGTGACACACGCTTCGTCGTTGGCGCGAGTGTCTTCCCATTCACCGGTTCCAGAATTGTAAGCAAAGTCATTTTCACAAGACCAATTGGTTAAACCGAGCGTGATGCTGGAAAGATCACGAGCAGTTCCATCAAGAAGAATATGGTCACCGAGCTCTTGGGTGCTAGTGGCTGCAAAACCAAGGCTTGGGAAAGCTCCTGGCATTGGGTCAGGAACAGAGTTGTAAGTCACCACAAAAACCGTAAAGTGATCCAACCCCTGAATCGTCACCACATCATCCCGCTTCTCTTCTCCACTCGCATCCTCAAAAGTGTTACCGTCCTCGGAGAATTTGACTTCGACTTCTTTTTCTGGAGCTGGGTTTGGCAAGGTGAGGTCGTAGGTAAAAGTGCCGTCTTCCATGGTGGACGTGATGTCGTAGGCGGTATTGGTGAGGGCGCCGAGTTCAGCGACTTGCTCGTCGGTGAGGGTAACTTCACGAATAGTGATGCTATCGCTTTTCTCTGGTAAGGAGGTAAAGGTTAAGGTGACTTTGTCATTTTGGGGAGCGACCAGAGTTTGGTTGAGCTCGACTCTTTCCCAGGTGAAGCTGCCGTCGCCGTTGTCGGTCCAGGTTGGTTCGGAAGCATTGGAAGCAGGGGTGTTTTCGAGAACGAGAGCGCCGTTTTCAATGGTAAAAGCGCTTGAGTACTCATACTCTTCTCCGCCCTCGAGGGTGGCGGTGAGATCGAGAGTGCCGTCGACAACTTCGTCATAGGTGTAGACGCCGTTGGACTCGGTATCAGCGATTCCCGTGCCGCGGAAGACGTTGTTGTCAGCTGCGCCGCTACCGGTGAAACCTTGGGTGACACCCTCAGCTGTGGTGTATGCCAGAGTGAACTCGGCAGATACGACTGGTTCGGCGGTGATGGTGAATTCGTGGCTTTCAGCGTTGTACGTGGCGTCGATAGTTGGGGCGACGGCGGCTTGTACGGCTTGGTAGGAGGTCAAAAATAAAATGGGAGTGACGAGGTATTGAAGTACGAAACTGAGGTCAATAAAACCTGCGATTGCTTTGAGTATGTTCTTTGATCCATTTCGCCACATATATAAGCTGTACTATAACTCTTTTTCTGGCTATGTCAAAGGTTTTGTAAGAATTACGTATTATAGGCCTAAGGGACGGTCCCTCACTCTGCATACCACATGTCATACAACACCGGAATAAACAGCAGCATAATCGCACCAGAAAAGAATAAGCCAGAAATAATTCCGCCACCCAAACCACGCCACAGCGGGTCAGTAATTGTAATCGGCACCAAACCGGTAATGGTGGTCAGAGAACTAAACAGGATTGGCTCTAAACGACTGGCGGCGGCATCGCTGATGGCGTCGCGCTGCTTCATGCCGATGGCCATGTTTTGGTTGATTTTGTCGACCAACATAATCGAGTTGTTCACCACAATTCCAAACAACGCCAAGACACCAATCAAGGCTGGGAACGACAGCGGTGTCCCACTCAAAGCAAACATCACAAACACGCCGGAGACAGCCAGAGGAATAACCAACACAACGAGCAGAGCCTGGCGGAATGAACCAAGTTGGATCACCATGGTTACCACGATTAAGAGGATAGCGATGATCATAGCCTGCAGAATTGATTGCACGGATTTTTCGTTTTCCTCGTTTACACCACCGTTGTCAAAAGAATATTCAGGGGGCAGTTTAAGTGTTTCGGCATGGGCGAGGAGTTTTTGGTTGGTTTGGTTGACTGAGGCGTCGCCAGTTACCTCTGCGGTGACCGTGAGCGTGCGCTGGCCATCTTCGCGGGCAATAGAGGTGGGGTTCGACTCTAGTACAAACTCACCAAACTGCGGGATCGGTACAGGGCCACTTTGAGTCAGCAGCGAAATTTGGCTGAGTTCTTCTGGTTCGAGCAGGCGGTCAAACATGCGGAACTGGATGCTGGTGGCTTCGGAGTCACCTGGCAAAGTAATTTCGTCGAGCTCAAATCCACTCAAGGCGGTGCGGAGCCAGAACCCGATTTGTTGGTTGGTGAGACCTTGGCTAGCAATCTGTTCGCGGTTGGGCACAAAAACAAGTTTGCTCGGGCCTCCTTTAATCGAGCGATCGATGTTAATGACACCAGGTTGCTTGACTAAATAGCTGTCAATGTCATTGGCAATGGCTTGCAGTTCGCTGAGCTCAGGGCCAATAATTTTCAACGCAATATCTTCGCCGGCTGGAGGTCCACCACTCGGCATGCTGACCGTGATGTTGGCGGTGCGATCATTGGTAAACTCGCCACGCAGTTCTTCAGCGATCTGTTGCGCGCTGCGCTGGCGGTCGGCATCAGGCTGTAAACGAACCGTAAACTCGGCCACGTGTGATCCACCCTGCCCTACATTGGCCTGAACGACTTCCACTTCTGGAACGGCTTGCAGTGTGGGGAAAATACTCAGTGTTTTGGTCTCGGTCAGCTCGCGATTGGAACCGCTGGGCAACTCAACAGAAACATACATAATGTCTGAATCGGTCTCTGGGAAGAACTCATTTTGCACAAATCCAAGTGGCACGAGTGAGTATGAAAAGATCGAGAAAATGACCACGGCGGCGATCACTTGGCGCTTGCTGGTTTTGTTTTCCAGGACCGAGTTCATGAAATTTTGGTAGCGGTCCACAACGGGTTGGAGGTTGATCAGACCGGTGTCGAGTGTCTGCACAGTGCGGCTGTACCACGGAGAAGCAGAAACCGTTTTGGCTGATGTCTGCACAGAAGTGAGCAGGTCAGCGCGCCAGCGCCAGGCAATGACGAGCAAAATAATCGTCAGCACCGCGATCACTGGCATAGCCGGTGCGGCATAGGTTTGAGTGAGCGCCAAGATACTTCCCACGGCTCCCAAGACCAGCAATACCCAGCCGAGTATGCGTACTCTTTTGGGCACCTTCAAGTCGAGCAAGATAATCATCATTGGCAAGGTAATGAGCACGGCTACGGCGGTTGAGGTCAGCAGTGTGGAAGACACCACGATAGGAATAGACTTGATGAACTCACCAATAATTCCCGTAGCCAGCAGCAATGGCACAAAGGCCCAGACGGTGGTGATGGTCGTGGTCCAGATAGGTACGATGAAGTCACGCCAGACGAGTAAGCCAGCTTCTTCGGCCGAGAAGCGGCCGGTACGGGAGTAGGCGGTCATGGACTGCACGATCACAATAGCGTCGTCCACGAGCACACCGAGGGCTAAGAGCAACGAGAACATGGTCAAGAAGTTCAGGGTCTGACCCGTAATGTTCATAATGAAGAACGACACTAAGAAGGTCATGGGAATACTCAGCGAAGCAATCGTAGCCTGGCGAATACCTAAGAATACGAGCAACGTTAAGAACACCAAGACAATCGTGCTGGCAAAGTTGCTGCCGAGGTCGGCGAACTGGTCAGAGATATCTTTGGCTACGTTTTCGAGCGTTACCAAGTGAATGGTTTCTTCGTATGGGGTGAGCCACGTGGTCACACGTTCTTCTACTGCCTGCTGGGTGGACTCGATGTCGCTACCGCTGGTTTTGTAGACGGCAAAGCTGACAGCAGTTTCAATGGCTCCGTCGCCTTGGGCAATGTAGGAGCGACTCTGGTACGGTGCACTGCGGTACTGTACGGTAGCAATATTCTGCAGCTGCATGACTTGTTGATTCAGTTGGATGGGAGTTTGGCGGAGTGTGTCGAGCGTGTCGACTGCTGGATTGATACTGACCGCAAAGTCTGTTTGCTGGGTAGTAATGTTCCCGGCTGGCAAGGCGCTGGTGGCGTCGGTGATGGCGCTGGCTAGCTGTTGCGGGTTAACGCCAAGTTCGGCGATGGTTGTGGGATCAACCGTAATCTGGATTTCTTTGCTCTCTACTCCACTCACCTCCACGCGATCGACGTTGCTGATTGCCTCGATTTCTTGTTCCAGTTGAGTGGCAATTGTTTCGAGCGTGGCCTGGTCGGCGGAGCTGGTGATAGCGAACTGCCACACCGGCACATCTTCAAAGTCGAGACTCTGGACCTGGGTTGTGGTGGCGTCGGACGGCAAGTCATTGGCGTTGTTTGCTAGACGTTGGACTTCGTCGCGGGCTTCGTCGACATCGACACTTGATTTGAACTGGAGCGTAATCACCGAGACGTTCTCGTTGGAGGTGGAGGACATGATGTCGATGCCGTCGGCATTCTTGATCTCGTTTTCGAGCGGGATGGTGACCAACGACTCCACATCTTCGGGTCCTGCACCCGGCAAAACGGTCGAAACGACCACAATAGGAATGTTGACCTCTGGATTCAATCGTCGCGGCAACCAGACGTAGCTGGCCACACCCAACACGACAATCGTCATGACGAGCAAAGCCACGAGGCGGAAATTAGTGAGGTACTTGGCAATAAAGGAATTGCGCAGGTGCTTATCAAACTGGAGTTGGTCAAGGTACGATTTCATAAGGTTAAACCCTTAGGCCTATAATTTTTCCACTTGGTCGCCAGCGACGACGTTGCGATCCACTATGACAATGTCGCCTGGATTCAGACCCGACTCAATCATCACGAAGCGACCCTGGACGTCGCCAAGTTGGACTTCGCGGGCGGTGGCTTGGTTGTCTTTCATGACGTACACGGTGGCGCGAAGTTCGTTTTGGTGCACGGCGTCGAT
The DNA here is from genome assembly GCA_964447905.1 of uncultured Pseudomonadales bacterium. Lineage (GTDB taxonomy): Bacteria > Patescibacteriota > Microgenomatia > UBA1400 > UBA1396 > JAJOJK01. Next base: position 22,187 of record CAYUUK010000006.1, read on the forward strand.
CGGAATAAATGGCACTACGGCGCTGGTGTCAGCAAAGCCGAGTGGCAAGTCAACGCTGACAAAGCTGTTATCGGTTAGCCAGTCGGTCAACTCGAGTGGCAGGGTGTACTGCACGCTGTAGAGTTGGCCGTCGGTGGCTTCGCGAGAAACGTAGTCAGGAATGAGCTCAATGCTTTCTGAACCAATCAGGAGAACGCTTGGTTCCATGGAACTGACCTGTTGAGCGATGTCGCCAGGAACCTTGGCAATCACTTGTGTGACCGCGGTGTCGCAGTCGATAGTAACGAGCGGTGTGCCAGCCTGGACAAACTCGCCTTTAGACACATGGACGCGCTCCACGCGAGCGTTAAACGGCGCACTCGGGTACATGCTGGCCGCTTGCACTTGGGCTACGCGCAGTTGGAGTTGGGTGACTTCTTTGTTGAGTTCGAGAGATTTTTCTTGCACTTCCAATTGCTTCAAAGTCAGATCACGTTGCAAACGAGCCAGTTCCGCCGGCGGATTGTCGTCGTTGCTTTGGTACTCGGTTTGGTCGATTTGGGAACGTAAAGAGATGATTCCCTGAAGCAGTTGGGCCTTTAATTGCATCGCCGCTTCGATTTCAGCACTGTCGGTAGCTGTCTCAAGTGATAATTCTATGGCTGCTAGTTGGGTTTCGTTAAGCTCAAGTAAGTCACGACTGGCGTTGAGAGAGCTAGCAGAAATTTCACGCAGGTCGTCGGCTTGGGTTTCTTGCTTTTGGGCGAGTTCGCGTTGTTTAGCAATGATGTCTTTTTGGGCGGGATAGGTTTCTTCCATGTTTTCCCACTGCTCGCGGGCAATTTGGGCTTGGAGACCAGGCAAGCTGCCGCCAGAATAGTTACTGGCTAAGCTGACTACGGTTTTGCCTTTGTAGATTTCTTGGCCGGGTTCAACCAAGACGGAGTTCACAACACCTGGGGCTGGGGCCACAATGGTAATTACGCCGGACTTCTCTACCTGACCATTCACGCGAATACGGGGCGCTTGGCCAATCGAGAAGGTTTGCACGGTTTTGGTGCGATCAACAGTTTCGTCGCTGGTTTCTTCTGGGGCATGGATCAAGTTCACAGCGGCAATAATGGCAAACAAAATCGCCAATAAAACCAAGAAGCTGATCATTGGATACCGACGCAAAGGCTTCTCTACTCGAGAAAACTGCCGACCAGCAAAGGTCGAGCTTCGTTTCCAACCACGCTGCAAAGTTTCCTTTGTAGCGGCGTATTTTTTTGACATCCAGGCTACGAATTTCATAAGTGTAGTATTGTAGCACTGATTGTGGAATATTAAAACTATAGGATGTGATGGGGCGGCGGTGATGTTCTCATCACCGCCGACGGTCAGTTTCAAGTTAGTTATGCAGTGAATACTTAGAAATTTACAACTTGTCTTGGGAGGCTCTTGATGAACAGAATAGATCTACTGTGTTCAGCATCTGTAAGAGTAACTTGTTTTCCAATCAAATCTGGATTACTTCGGCAGGTAGTGATTTCAATGGTCATAGACTGGATGACATTTGTTCGGCACTTCATGTCTCGAACAATGATCATGGAGTTTGCTGGGATATCGATATTTTGTCGATTTGCGCCTCCGGTTATTTCTCCAGTAATGGTGTCACTTCCAGTAGTGACCATATCACCGATGCGTAAAGGTCTAGAGTCGTATTCAACAAGTTGAGGTTGCTTTTTGGTTTCCGGATCCTGTGGCATGCGGCCCTTTCTTTTTTTGCGGAAGCCGAAAGTGTATCACAGGCCAACTCTGGGAGCAAAGAGGGAAATGAGTTTTTTACTGTTTGTTTATGTATACGTAAAAAAAAGGTTTTTTTTCCTTTCTGTAAACGCGGTATGGTACTAGCAATGCCTCGTTTTTCTACCATTATTTGGACCAATCACGCTGTACAACGGCTGAAGGATCGCGGCCTTTCTGAGCCAACTGTAGTGCAAGCCATTCGGCATGCGGATACTCAACGAGCGGGAAAGCGGCGAGACACAGTTGAGTACTCGGCAGAGTATGACGGTCATATCGTGACCGCGGTCACTGCTCGTTCCGAAAAAGATGAGCTTATCGTTATATCGTGCTGGGTTGATCCACCATTTGCTGGCACCAAAGACTGGTTCAAGAAGCAACGCTGGTTGAAGTTCAAAACACTTCCCTGGTGGCAAAAGATGCTGTGGCGCGCGGCCAAGTTTTTGAAACTGCTGGAGTATTAGAGAAATAAAAAAGCGCCGCTGTTAGCGGCGCTTTTACAGTAATATTTCCGAGAATGCTTTATCGAGTTCCATTTTCTTTTGTGGTAAATCTTCGATTAGCTGGAATATGTTGTACAGCACGTTCTGTCACTTCTTGAGCACGAGAACGAGTAACCAGCTCATTTGCGGTTCCTGAGGTGAATAGATAGTTGGCAGGATTGGTGAAAAACTGAGCCAATCCGCTTTCTGCTTTTCTGTGTAATGCCATGGTTTTCCTTTCTCTACCGGTTGTATTTTCTACGACAACTGTATCTGGCAGACGCTTCTCTGCTCACCTGGCGAAGAGCAGAAAGAGATAGTATACGGCGAAAAAAACAAAATGCAAACGGGAGAATAATTTTTAATTAATTGCCTTTATATCAAAAAGTATCGCTTTATGATCGCTAATGCCGGTGTGAAAAGAAATGTGCTCGACTCGGTATTTGGCTGACGTAAACACCCCATCCACCAGAAAAGGTAAAGGACCAGCCCGATGCAGCTCAGGATCAAGCGAGCTCGTTACCTCTGGCGGAATATTGTCAGTGTACGTATCAGCCAAGAGCTGGAAGGTGGCTTTGCCGCGCGGGGCGTTGAAGTCGCCCACCAGGATGAGGTCGTCATACTGCGCAAGATACTGGAGCATTTTACGAGCGGCTGTGAGCTGCTCTTCGGTGACCGAGCCATTTGGCGTCCAGGTAAGGTGCGTGTTGGCAAGGCGGTAGCGCTCGGCGCCCTGCTCTACTTCTACTACTTGCACGGTGCGACGGCCAGAATTGGGTTGTTGGACTTGCATAACGGGAACGGTATTTTCAGGTCCAGAGTATGTATGTACTGCACTGTGCCGAAATGGCACTCGCGAAAAAATTGCGTTGCCCCAGAGCCCGCGTACTTCGAGAAAACCTACCGGAAACTGAAAATCACCATTGCCAGCAAAGACGGAGTATGGCATTTGGAGATGTACGGAAAACCAGTTGAGGTAGGCTTCGTAGGCCTCTTGCATGCAGACTACATCTGGTTGGTGTTCTTCCACAAAACGAGCCACCCGTTCTCGGTTTTTTCCGCCTTCAATATTGATCGTAGCTACGCGTAGTGACATCTTGGCCAGTATACAGGGGTTCGGTGGAGATTTGCATTGTCAGAGAAAGCTTCGTACACTGCAGACATATGGCGAAAGTACTGGCAGTTTTTGCGCACCCCGATGACGAATCATTTGGACCTGGTGGCACTTTGGCTCTCTGGGCGCAGGCAAATGCTCAGATCCACTTGGTGTGTGTGACTCGAGGAGAAAGTGGTCGTAATGATTCCGATGGACCAACCAGTGAAGTTCGCGAACACGAGTTGCGCGCTGCGGCAAAGATCTTGGGAATTGAACAGGTTTCGTTTCTCAATTATGTTGACGGCAATATTAACAATAACTCCATGATCGCTTTGGCTGAAATTCTTGAAGAAAAAATCCACGAATTTGAGCCTGACACCGTTTTAACTTTCGGCCTGAACGGCGTTTCTGGTCACCTGGATCATATCGCGGTTGCCAGCGCCACTACGCAAGCCTTCAAACGGGCAGCCACAGATGGCGAAATCTACTACTACGTGTTGCCTAAGCGCTACACCGATACGGTAGAAGACTATTTCGTGTATTTCCCGGATGGGTATGAAGACGATCAGATTGATGTGGAGATTGATGTTTCTCTGGCCTGGGAAGAGCGCATGCAGGCTATGTACTGCCACAAGAGTCAGTTGGATGACATTGTAGAGATTACTAAAAATCCCGTTTTTCTAGAAAAGAAAGAACACTTTATTGTTCGGACGCTGGTTGATCTGCGACCTCAAGCTTCTGGAACCAACCACGGCGATACAAAATAGCGATAACCGCATAGACGGCCATGTCTGTCCAAGTGTCATCGATGGACTCGTTGGCCGGATCGTCCGATTTCATGAGTAAGTTTTTGAGACGGCTCACTTTTTCTGCTTCGCGGAACGCAATGCCCAACTCCTCAATTTCCAAAATATTTCCCTTGCCGTAGTCACGGTGTTTTTTGAGGAATGTTTCCAGCAGTTCTTGGAGGACGACTTCAAAAGCGGCGTCGAGCGTTTTTGGTTCTGGTTGCGTATTTTGTGCCATAGTGTGTCGAGTGTAGCATAATCTCAAGTACATTTAGATCTAAAGTAGATCTTCGTGTTAGTGAGTTTTCCTCTGGTAAAAAAGATTTAGATCTAGAATCACTTAAAACTCAAGAAAGCTGCCAGTACCCAGTTTTCGGGTGACCAGTAAAGATACTATTTTTTCTTTTTTCAATTTTGAAATAATTCTTTTAGTGAAGATTTTGTGCGTGTATTTTATTATTCGTCTTTTTTCAGAATATGCACGCGGAGGTTTTCTGAGCAAGTAATGGTCTGCTCCTCTCTGCTCGGTCCAAACATACTGAGTTCATTGAAACTGGTTTCATTGTGCACGTACTCGCTGAACTCTGAGACCACGAGCATGGTATCGGCGGCTTGCGGAGTAGTCTCCAGATTTTGCAGATTGCAGCCGTTACTGGCCAGCATGTAGCGCCAATCCGGTCCGTTGTGGAACGGCAAGATCCCCGATTCCAGACTGGCAAAGACGGGTATTTGGCGAACGGCTTGGCAGGCCTGCTGCGAGCAATTCACCATTTCCGTGACGGTTCGTGGAGCGCGGGCAAAATGCGGTACAAATGTGCTCGGCCAGAGCCAACTCAAGCTGAGCGCCGTGACGAGTATAATCCGGCTCCAGTTTGGGAGTGTTAAAACAGTCAAGAAAAACAGCGTGGCAATGCCAAAAATGTAGTGCGCGTGGACACCGATTGGCAGCCACAAGGTGAGGGCGATTGAGAACCACAACAAGCTGGAAATAAAGAGAAAGAATTTCTGCATTTCGGTACGTGGGCGGCGCCATTTCCAGATGGAGTAGAGGCTGCTGATGAAGAAAAATCCAACGATGAAGGCTTGGAGGATTCTGTTTTCTACTCCGAGCGTGTGCAGGAAAAGATCGTGGAGCTTTTCGGTGGTGGTGAAGGTGTGCGCGGTGCCGTCCGGCACCGCGCCCGCACCCAGCCACTTCCCCACGGCACGAGTCAAGAAAAAATTGTGCCGCAGTTCAAAAGCGAGTGTGGGCAGGTGCGTGATGAATGTGCCAATGGCCATGGCCAGGAGTGGTTTCCAGCTCCGCCAGCGATCAATGATGAGAATACTGATGCCAAAGGCGACGAAAACGGGAATCAGCGAGTAAGAAAATGCTAGGCTCAGACCGGATCCAACCCCTAAAAGTATTGCTGGAATAATTGTTTTTCGTACTTTCTCTGGAAGGGTTGGACCCTTGTTTTCTTTTTCTTTGTTTCGGCTGTACCAATAGCTCACAATTGTCAGCAGCAAAAACGCCGCCAAAAATGAAGGATTCCACACAAAACGGTTTTGGGCAATGCTCGTAGGGTGCAGCGTAATTAGCCACGAAAATCCGAGAATGAGCCACGGCCACCACGCGTGTCGGCGAACAGCCCACATGCCCGCGGCGAAAAAAAACACATACGTCAAAACCAACGTATACACTGAGGCATAGTACGAAAACCCACTGAGCACATAGACCGGCATCAGCCAGTAGAAGTACATGGCGCTCTGGTTGAATGGCAAGGCGCTGTTTTGTGGTCCGAGGAGCGGTGGTTTCCAAGTAAGGCGCCAGTCGAGTAAAACTAAGAAGTCGCGGCCCATGTCGTTCAGGAAAAAGAGACCATCTTGCAGCGCAAATAACCGGGTAAACAAAAATGCCGCAATCACAGCGAGTGACGCAGCCAAAAGAATCTTTGGTCGGTGATTACTTGCGTTTAAAGAGGCGATCCAGTTCATCTAGAGATAACTCTACCATGACTGGGCGGCCGTGTGGACAGGTGTACTGTGTGGTGGTCTGTTCTAAGCGGGCAATAAGTTTTTGGCGCTCTTCGATTGTGAGTGGTTCGCCCGCTTTAATGGCGGTGCGGCAGGCTAAATACGCCAGCAGGCGATGTTGATTTGGATGAATGGATTTGCCGAGCGGACCGTGTTCCAGGTCATCCAGTACTTGTCGGAGTAAAACGGCCACGTCACGGTCGCTATACAGTTGTGGCACCGCGGAAACCACCCACTTTCGTTCGTGAAAGTGCTCAATTTGAAATCCAAACTGGAGCAGATTCTCCAAATGAGTTTCTAACAATGTTTGGTCATCAACAGAAAGATCGAGCGTTATCGGCGAATCGAGCGGAAACGATTTTTTTTCGGAGAGGTCTTGTTTCCATCCGTCCACAAACTGTTCATACAAGATGCGCTCGTGGGCGGCATGTTGGTCGACCATCAGTACTCCACTTTCGGTTGGCAGAATGAGGTACAAATTGTGTACTTGCAGAATGTCCTCGTTTTTTTGCGGCGGACGGACTTGCCAGGCTTTGACAACTTGCTTGAGCGTGTGACCTTCCACTGTTTGCGGACTACTATCTGCTACGCTCCAGTTTTCGCCGTGTTTATAGGCAATGTCGTGGTGCATAAAGGCGGTGGTGATGACTTGGTGGAGCTCTTCAAACCACTGTTCGCTGAGGAGCAAACGCACGGTTTCTTTGCGCGGATGCACGTTGGGATCGACCAAATTCGTGTTGGTTTCTAAAAATAATACGAATGACGGATTCAGGTGCGGCTCCAGCAGTGTAGAAAAAGTCTGGCGAATGTTTTCGGCGAGCTGCGGATATTTTACTGGTCGCTGGTTGACCGCTACGTACTGGTGGTGTTTATTCCGTCTGGCTAATTGCGGTTTGCCAACGTACCCGTGTACGGTGAGGTGGTCGGACTCCCAGTAGATCGGCAGCAAGTGCGGTTGGCTGTCTTCGCCGAGCAGGTGGGCGATTCTCTCCTCGAGTGATTGGGTTCCTGGCAAAAGTAAGAGCAGTTTTCCGTCAGCCCGCAGTTCAAAACGAACTTGAAGATGCGCTAGGGCGTGGTCGAGAACGGTTCGTTGGATATTGTTGAGAATGGTGCGCGGTTTGAAGGTGCCGTGCTTGCGGCCAGGCACATCTTGAAATAAATGCTGCACGGTAACTTGGGTTCCAGGCGCACAGCCGACTGGTCGATCACTTATGACTTTTTGTTTTTGTATCTGGATTTCATGACCACTTTCCGATGCTGAAGTGCGGCTGCGAATAGTGACATCGGCCATGGCCGCGATGCTCGACAGCGCTTTTCCGCGAAACCCAAAGCTGGCAATTTTGTGCAGATCTTCTGCTTTGCTGATTTTGCTCGTGGTGTGGTGGTGCCAGCTCAAGCGGAGATCATCAGGTGTCATGCCCTGGCCGTTGTCGATGACGGTAATGCTGGTGAGTCCGGCTTTCTCAATTTGGATGGTGATTTCTGTGGCCTCAGCATCGAGAGCATTCTCGATAAGTTCTTTGACCACATTGCTCGGTTCTTGCACGACTTCACCGGCGGCGACTTTGGCGATGAGGTGATCGGAGAGTTTGGTGATTTTAGTCATTTTTTAAGGTTTTTTAAAGGGTCCAATCCTGTTTTTTACATTCTCTATACGGTATTATTGGTTTTTTATTAGAAGGGTCCAACCCTCAATGTTTCATGTCTTTTTGCCACTCAGCTAAGATGTTGAGGGCTTCTAGTGGGGTCAGTTGGCCAATGTTGAGATGGGCGAGTTTTGTGGCTAATTCTTGGCTTGTGGCGGAGTCGGTTCTGCTCTTTTCGTCCGTATCGGCTGCACTACGATCCGATTCGAGCTCATGCAAGCGCAGTTCAGCTTGGCGAGTAACTTCCTCTGGTAAACCAGCTAATTTGGCCACGGCCACCCCAAAACTGTGGTCCGCGCCACCGGGTAAAACGCGGTGCAAAAAGACCGGTTCATCTTCGTGTTCTTCCACCGCGACTTGGAAGTTGTGAATATTGGCGTGCTGTTTGGCGAGTTCTTGGAGTTCGTGGTAGTGCGTGGCGAAGAGTGTTTTTGCCTGGAAGTCGGGTTGGGTGGCGATGTACTAGGCTACGGACTGTGCGATGCTAATGCCGTCGTAGGTGCTGGTGCCGCGGCCGATTTCGTCCATGATGATCAGGCTTTTGGGCGTGGCGTTGCGCAGGATGTAGGCGGTCTCTACCATTTCGACCATGAAAGTTGAGAGTCCAGCGGTAATCACGTCGGACGCGCCGCTGCGCACAAATATTTTGTCGACCACGCTAATGGTGGCTGTTTCGGCCGGCACGTGGCCGCCAATGTGTGCCAGCAGCGTGATCAGTGCCACCTGGCGAATATACACCGATTTACCGGCCATGTTGGGACCCGTCAAGATATGCAGTTGGTGCTCGGTATCGAGCTGTGTGTTGTTGGGGACAAACGGAGTGTCGCGCAAAAGCGTTTCTACTACTGGGTGGCGACCAGCCGAAATACGTATCTCGTCGCTTTCGGTGAGCGTGGGAGTGCAGTAGCGGTGTTCAAGGGCGACCTCAGCAAAAGCCGACAAACAGTCGAGTTGAGCGATGGCCAGACTGAGAGTTTGCAGGCCGTCGGTATGCGCCAACGTTTGTGTAACGAGTTCCTGGTAGATTTCGTGTTCGATTTGTTTACTCTTCTCTTCTGCCGCGAAGAGGGCGACTTCTTTTTCTTTCAGTTCGGCGGTGAAAAAGCGCTCGGAGTTGACGAGGGTTTGTTTGCGTTCGTAGTGGTCAGGAATTTTGGTGAGGTGGCTCTTGCTGAACTCGATATAAAACCCAAAGACTTTGTTGCTGCGGATTTTGAGATTGGTGATGCCGGTCTGCTCTTTTTCCGTTTTTTCGAGGGTGAGCATCCAGTCTTGGGAGTGTTCGACTTGGGCGCGGAGCTCATCGAGCTCCGCGCTCACTCCCGCGCGGATAATTCCACCCTGGCGGGGATCGAACCCCGGTTCGTTCAGAATGGTGTGAGCGATGGTGTTACTGAGAGTTCGGAGTTTTGGCGTAAACGCTGGTAAGTATCGTGACCAGTCGTAGCTCGAGAGGGAGTTGAGAAACTTCTGTACTTCTAGAGATTGTGACAAAGATTGTTGCAAGCGAGCCATGTCGCGGGCGTTGCCAATGCCGACCGAAAGTCGCGACAGCAGGCGTTCAATATCGCCAATTTCGCTGAGAATGGACTGCAACTGGGAAAGGTGTTTCGGATGCTCGGTAAAAAAGGTGACGATATTTTGGCGCTCGGCAATGGCCTCTTTGTGGCGCAGCGGATGAATCAGCCACTGGCGCAGCAAGCGACCACCCATCGAGGTCTGGGTGTGATCAAGATGGTGCAATAGCGAACCGCGCTTTTGGTTGTCGCGCAGGGTCGAGAGGAGTTCGAGGTTGGTAATGGTGGCGCGATCGAGTGCGACCCAGTCTTGTGGTTGGTGCAACACGATGCCGCGAATGTGGCGAACCGGATCTTGTTGCGTGTACTCCAAGTACCCGAGTAAAGTGGCCACGACTTCTTGGGCAAGTGGCCTGTTTTCGAGGTCGAACCCTTTGAGCGATTTCACCGAAAAATGCTGACGAATGTGTTTGTCGGCGACAGAGGCATACTGTTTCCACGCTGTGTACGGCGATACGTTGAGATCAGGAGCAATGCGCTGGAGCAGTTCCAAGAATTCTGGATTGTTGTAGAGTTCGTCTGGCAGAACGCACTCTTTGGGCTGATACATCGTGAAGATATCCGAGAGATAGGTTTCTGGAGTCTGGCATTTTTCTTCTGCGGTGATAAGTTGGCCGGTGGTAATGTCGGCCAGTGCAAAGGCCAGTTGGGTTTCTGACTCGGAAATTTCACGCCGAGTGAGCGTCATGACGTAACTGTTTTGCTTTGTTTCTAAACTGCCCTCTTCGAGCAACGTGCCTGGGGTCACAATACGGACTACTTTTCTTTCTACGAGTCCAGGGCCTTTTGTCACTTCTCCAACTTGCTCGGCGATCGCTACTTTGTGGCCCGCCGAAACGAGTTTATACAGATACGAGTCTAAGGCGTGGTACGGGATTCCTGCCATCGGGATATCACCACCCTTGCTTTGGGCTTTGCGAGTCAAGGTAATGTCGAGGATGGCCGCGCCAATTTTGGCGTCTTCGTCGAAGAGTTCGTAGAAATCACCGAGTCGAAAAAGCACTAAACAATCAGTGTATTTCTCTTTCAGATCAGCAAATTGCTGCATGAGTGGTGTGACGTACTCGGGCATAGCGTGGAGTCATTGTAGCAGTTCTCCCACAGGGTTGGACCCTTCATTGGCGGAAGTTTTCCTGCGGTACAATACGGTATGTCTTCTCAAACTGCCACAGGGTTGGACCCTGCAAATCCGGTAGGCCTGTTAGTAATCGACAAACCTCGTGGCATGAGTTCGCATACTGTCGTGCAGCATGTCCGTCGACTCTACCATTTGAGAAAAGTGGGTCACGCGGGCACGCTTGATCCAGAAGCCACTGGTGTGATGGTGGTGGCACTCGGAAGCGCTACTCGCTTGCTGGAGTACTATCTTGATCAGCGAAAAACGTACGTGGCGGATCTCGCTCTTGGAAAAACATCGACAACGGGCGATGCAGAGGGAGAAATTACCGAAACCTTTCTGCCAACTGCCGACTCACCCTGGCCAACGAGAGAACATATCTCTCAGATTCTTGATACTCAGTTCCTGGGAGAAATTACGCAGGTACCACCTGCCTACTCGGCTTTAAAGCAAGGGGGTGAGCCGCTCTATAAAAAAGCCCGCCGCGGCGAAGTCTTTGAAATACCGGAGCGAACTGTACATATTTTTTCGCTAGCTCTTCAACAGTGTGCGCCGCCGCTTTTGCGTATTGAAGTGGCCTGTTCGAAAGGAACGTATATTCGTACTCTAGCCGAAGACATAGGCACGGCGCTGCAAACAGGTGCCTACCTCACTGCACTTCGTCGCACTGCAAGTGGTCAGTTTTCGATTGATCAAGCGCATACTCTTGATCAGCTGGAAGAGATGTCGAGCGAGGAAAAACAGAACGCGCTCTTGCCGCTTGGATACGGTTTACAAGATGTGCCGTCAGTCGTTTTAACTGATGAGGACCTTTTCGAAATTCAAAATGGTCGAGATATTGCTTTGCCCGCCGAGGTTGCCAGTACCGCTTTTATTTCAGAAAGTACCGGCCAACAAGAACTGTTAGTGTGGGAGACCATCGAAAAAGATACGCTTCTGGCGGTTATTGAACAGCGCGCCAATGGCCTCTGGAAACCGCGCAAAGTTTTTGTGACGGTCTAGTTCTTTTTCTGCCCATTGGCCGTGCGTTTGCTTGCTATTCT
>CAYUUK010000006.1:33818-67206 GCA_964447905.1 uncultured Pseudomonadales bacterium
ACGGTCTAGTTCTTTTTCTGCCCATTGGCCGTGCGTTTGCTTGCTATTCTTCTGAGGTTTGAGCAGATTCAGCGTTAGCTATTTGTGTGTTTCGCACCACGTAGATGGCGCCGCTTTTGTCGTCGGAAATGTAGAGATTTCCGTTTTGATCAAACTCTACGTCGACTGGTCGACCGAAGGCGGTGCGGTCTTGGAGGAAGCCTGTCAGGAAGTCCTGTTCGCTGGTCACGGAAGTGGCATCTTCACCCACTTCTAAGCGGACCACCTTGTACCCCACCGGCACGGTTCGATTCCAGGAGCCGTGGTAGGCCACTAAGAGATCGCCTTGCCACTCGTCTGGGAATTGCTCGGACTGGATGAAGGTTAAGCCTAATGGCGCCGAGTGGGCTTTGATCTCGTATACCGGGGCGATGGTGTCGTTACAGTACTCGGGTGAGCGCTGGCCAAATTGTTCGTCATAGACTCGGTTGCCGTAGCAGACGGGCCACCCGTAGTTGCCGTTGGGTTGGTTAGCAGCCAAGATATTGATTTCGTCTGGTGGGAGGTTGTCGCCCAAGAAGTCGCGGCCCATTTCGGTGACCCAGATGTCGTTGGTTTCCGGGTGTTGGTCCATAAAGACGGCGTTGCGCAGGCCGGTGGCGTAGACTTCTGGTGAAGTACCCTTGAGGTCGGTTTTGATGACCGTGGCGAGCCAGTCATGGTCTTCAAAACAAGTGTCGCAGCTGGAGCCAATCGAGACGAAGACTTCTCCGCTTTCATTGACGACTAACGAGCGCGTCGTATGCCGGCCTCCGGCCGGCATGTCCACAATCTTCCGTCCATTTGTCAACGTCATCTCTTCTGGATTCCAGTCGTAGCGCATGAGCGCGGTTTTTTCGGTCACTAGCAAGGTGCTGCCATCTGGTGAGAATGCCAAACCGTGCGGGACATCCAAGTCCGACAACAGCGTTGTGGCCGAACCAAAATCACTTGACTCAGTAACACTTTCTGGCAACGGCAGCGCTCGGACCTCGCCACTGCCTTTGTCGGAAAAGAGCAAGATATTTTCTGGTGACACGAGGAGATCACGCGGCTGGCTGAGGCCCGTTTGTGCCACCTGAATGGTAAAGCCTTCCGGGAGTGTAATTGGGGAATTCTGTACAGTTTCGGTCGTGGTGCTGGTTGGGACAGAGACGCCGCTGGTGTTTCCGGTGGCCGAGTTTGGATTCCCGGACTGCTGAATCAATTCAGCAAAATTCTGATCTGGTTGGCGTAAGGCGGGTCGGATATCCCCGATTCGCTGGAAGCCCCAATACCCGACCAATAGCAGTAAGGCAAACAGCATGAGCGCTCCCACGGCCATCCAGACAGCGTACTCTCCCTGGCGAACGGCTGGTGTTTTTCGTTTCGAGGGATGGCGCTGGGGCAAGTCGTCTCCTTTTGTTTTTTGTGAAAAATTATTCTTTGTCAGCTGGCGTAAACTCCAAAGCCACGGAGTTGATACAAAAGCGTTTTCCGCTGGGCGGTGGACCATCATCAAACACATGACCCAGATGCGAGCCACAGGTGTTACATCGGACCTCTGTGCGTACCATGCCGTGGCTTTCGTCTTGCAGCAGCTCGAGAGCGTCTTCGCTCAGGGGTTGCCAAAAGCTCGGCCAGCCGCTACCCGAGTGGTACTTGGTGCCGGACACAAATAGTGGTGTATGGCAAACGACACAGGCATACGTGCCTTCGGCATCGAGATCGGTATACTCACCGGAACCGGGTGGTTCAGTTTCTCCACGCACGCAGATCGCGTACTGCTCGGCAGTGAGCTGTTCTTGAAGATCGTCTAGCGAGTACCCTGGTTTCATGCGTGTGTCTCCGGGTGTTTTTGGCGAAAGGCATCGAGCTTGGGAGAAATGACCATCCTGCAGTACGCTTTCTCTGTATTTTTGCTGAAGTAGTCCTGATGGTGTTCTTCGGCGGGGTAAAAGGTTTCTAGCGGAACAATTTCGGTGACAATTGGCTTTTCGAAAGTTTTGGAATCATCAAGTGAATTTTTCACTTCTGTGGCTACTTCAAGTTGTTCTGTAGAGGTCGTCAAGATAATGGAACGGTATTGGGAACCAATGTCGGCGCCTTGGCGGTTGCGCGTGGTGGGGTTGTGAATTTCGAAAAAGAGCTCGACGAGGTCGCGATAGGAAACGGTGTCGGGATCGAACTCGACTTGGACTACTTCCGCGTGGCCAGTGAGACCGGTACACACGGCCATGTAAGAGGGATTGGGGACGGTACCTCCGGCGTACCCAGAAACCACGTTCTCGACTCCAGGAACGGTTTCGAGGAGGGCTTCGGTACACCAAAAACATCCGCCGCCAAAATAGGCAGTTTCAGGCATAGCTTTATTCTACGTGATTTTCGGCCAGATTAAAAATGCCCTGCCACCAGGCCCAGAGGTACGGACTGGCCAAAAAGATGGCGTACAGGAAAAACAGGCCATTGCCGAAGGCACTAAATAAAGCGCCGGCCATGATAGGCGAGATACTCTGCCCAACTGCCAGCAGAGATGCATCCAGTCCCATGATGGCACCTTGGCGTTTTTCGGAAACGCTGTTGGTAATGATGGCCTGGAACGTGGGTTGGCCAATCGATAAGCCTAAATTAATGAAGAAGGCATTCACCATGAACAGCACCAGATCGACCGGCAAGCCGCGCCAGGAAATACCGGTGGGCAAGAAAGGAATCGTCGCTAATCCGAGAGAAAGAATACCAATTCCCAGAAGCAACGAACGCAGGTTTCCCATTTTTTTCGACAGCGGTGCCGTGATGAAAATTTGGTTGACGATCGAGAATACGCCAATCAAACTCAAGACGATGCCAAGTCCGCGCGCATCCAGGTTATAGCCGCGCTCCAAGAACAAAATGATAATCGTCGTGTACGACGCAAAAACCAGGGCGTAAATAATACGCAGGTTTAAGAGCGTGTGCACAAGCGTATTGTGGCGGAATTTTTCGATTTGCTTGAGGATGTTAATTTCCTGCCACACATCGAGCGCGAGTTCTTTTTCGCGTTTTTCTTCGGGAAGTGATTCAGGTAATTGCCACGCAATTAAGCCCAAGGTAAGGAGTGAAATCAAAAATGCTGTAAGAATGCTGCCCATATAGCCAAGTGACGTGGCGCTTGTAAATCCACCGAGGGCCGGTCCTACGAGAAATCCAAATCCGAAGATCCCGCCCATGAGCGCAAAGGTGCGACCCTTCTCTTCTTTACTGGTGACGTCAGAAATCCACGCTTGCGCCACCGAGATGTTTCCGCCGGTAATACCGTCGGTCACGCGAGAAAAAGCGATCACCAAGAGTGGCAAGGAAAGACCGGCAATACGATAATCTGGCAGCAACAACCCCACGCCAAAAATGACCCAGCTGAGGAGTGTTCCCAGCTGACTGATAAACAGAATCGGCCGGCGACCGTAGCGGTCGCTCAGGGAGCCCAAAATCGGCGAGCCCAAAAACTGGAAGAACGAGTACGAAGACAACAGCGCGCCATACACAATACTGACGTATTGTGGTTCAGTGTACTGCGCTACCAACCCAGGCAAAATGGGAATCAGCAAGGTGAAGCCAATGATGTTAACAAAGGTCAGTAGCAAGATGGGGAGGTATTTCTTGAGCATGAAGGGTTTATTATACGCCGCTCATCAGATTTTTTTCTAGCTAATTGAGCACATTTTTTTGCAGGGTCAGATCCTCTGTTATAAGGACGTAGTTGATGCTACGACGGTTGTAGTATTTGTAATGGACTCTGCTACAATGAAACGCATGTCAGATACTTCTACCAAATCCGTCGAGTTGCATAAAAAATTTCAAGGAAAGTTAGAGGTTCGCTCGCGCATTCCGGTCAAGGATCGAGCTGATCTTTCGGTGGTGTATGCCCCAGGCGTGGCTGAGCCATCGCGAGTGATTGCCAAGGATCCTAAACAGTCGTTTGATCTGACCTGGCGTGGTCGCACGGTGGCGGTCATTAGTGATGGTTCAGCGGTTTTGGGACTGGGAAACATTGGTCCGGAGGCGGCGCTTCCAGTTATGGAAGGAAAGTCAATTCTTTTAAAGGAATTTGGCGGTGTGGACGCGATTCCTTTAGTGATCAATACGCAAGAAACCGAAGAAATTATTCGCTTTGTGCGCCAAGTGGCACCGAGTTTTGCGGGTATAAATCTGGAAGATATTGCTGCTCCGCGCTGTTTTGAGGTGGAGAATGCCCTGCAAGATTTGGGTATTCCGGTCTTTCACGATGACCAACATGGCACCGCCGTGGCGGTGACCGCTGCGCTGCAAAGTGCAGCCAAAGTCGTGGGCAAAGAGTTTACTGATCTCAAAGTAACTATTTTGGGTGCCGGCGCGGCCGGAATTGCCGCAGCCAAAATGCTTCTCGGCATTGAGTGCGATTCGGAAACATGTACCAAGCAGTCCAGCAGCGACATGCAGGTGGCCGATGTTATTTTAGTGGACAGTAAAGGAATTATTAGCACTGATCGCCAAGATCTCAATTCGCACAAAAGCGTGATTGCCCGCTACTCAAACGTCGACGGTCTCACGGGTTCCGCCGAAGATGCGCTGCGCGGTCGCGATGTGGTGATTGGTGTGTCTGGTCCGAACACGATTTCGCCAGAAATGGTAAAAAGCATGGCCGATAACGCGATTGTGTTTGCCATGGCTAACCCAACTCCAGAAATTATGCCTGATGTAGCGCGCGAGGCTGGTGCGGCAGTGGTGGCCACTGGTCGCAGTGACTTTGCTAACCAAATCAATAACGTTTTAGTTTTCCCGGGTATTTTCCGCGCGGTGATCGATGGTCGCTTGGAACGCATTACACTGGAAGATAAACAAGCTGCGGTGAAAGCGCTGGCAGCCATGGTTACTGATCCGAGTCCAGAAAATATTATTCCTGATCCGTTTACTCCTGGTTTAGCTGAGACCGTGGCGCAGGCTATTTTGAAAAACCGGCAGTAAAAAAGAGTTTGGCGTCGGCTGCTTTTGTCCGTATACTAAAAGTATATGAATCACATGCCTGATGTTGCTCCTGACCACCTGACCAAAGGAAAATGCGCGCCCTGCGAAGGCGGAGTTGAGCCTCTTACTCCTGAGGAGTACGCGCCTTATTTAACCGCTGTTCCCGAGTGGCACACCGAAGATATGGACGGCGTGACGTATATCGTGCGCGAGTTTACGCGCAAGAACTTTGTTGATGCTGTCGATGCTATTCAACAGATTACCGAGATTGCGGAAGAAGAAGGTCATCACCCTGACCTGCATCTTACCGATTTCAAACAGCTGCGCGTGGAACTTACCACGCACGCCATCAATGGTTTAAGTGTGAATGACTTTATTGTAGCCGCCAAAATTGACGAACTGGAGAAATAGCTTCAAAAACGAATTGCTTACCCTGCCCTATGACTGCCCACTCTGCCCCCACTGATTTATTGCGCGCTTGGCTGAATCCCTTGCCTGCCGCTACCCATTCAGATCATCACCCGGAAGTCGCCTATTTTTGTGCCGAGTATGGTTTGGCTGAGGGTCTCCCTTTTTACGCCGGTGGCCTCGGTATCTTGGCTGGTGATGTGGTGAAAGCCGCTGCCGACGAAGATTTCCCAATGGTCGGCGTAGGCTTGTTTTATCACGGCAAGCGCGATCGCCAAGTGGTCGATCCGGATGGCTGGCAACACTACGTGCCCTACGAGTTTGACCCCGAGGGACAAGGCTTTACGGAAGTGACTCTGCCCGATGGCTCACCCTGGCGCACCACTCTGCATCTCGACGGCGACGAAGTGCATGTTTTTGCCTTGGCACGTCATTTAAGTGAGCATGTGACTGTCTATTTTTTAGAAACCGATCGCCCCATTAACTCACCGCATATTCGCGAGCTGACTTCCGCTCCCTACTGGGGTGATGAGCGTATGCAGCTCCAGCAGCAGTTTGTGCTTGGTGCCGGTGGAATCCGCTTGCTGCGCGATCTTGAGCTTATGCCAGAAGTATTTCACTTAAACGAAGGTCGACCAGCCGTGTTGGTCTGGGAACTCGCCGAGTGGCTGCAAGAAACGCACGGGCTGGATGGCTGTGCGGCCATACAAGCGGCCCGCGAACGTATCGTGTATACCAACCACACACTCGTTCGCGCTGGCAATCTTTCGTACCCGTGGGATTTGGTGGAGCGATTCGTGGAGCCTTGGGCCAATGCGCTCGGTATGCCAACCACGGCGCTGTTAGAGTGTGGCATTGATGACCATGAGGATCGTTTTGGTATAACGGAGTTTGGCTTGGCGATGAGCCGGATTGCCTCCGGTGTGAGCGAGCGCCACACTGAACTGTGTCGTGATCAGTGGCCAGAATTTTCGTGGGTGAATATTACCAATGGAGTACACTTCCCTACCTGGCAGCGACAAGAGCTCGTGATGGACGATTTGACCGACAGCGAAGTATGGCAAGCGCATCAAGGCGCGAAGCGAGAGCTCGTGGATGAGGCGGCTCGTCGGACTGGCATTGTGTATGACCCGGAGCGATTGGTACTTGGCTGGGCTCGGCGAATTACTGGGTACAAACGCTTGGATAGCCTGTTTGTCGATGTAGAGCGTTTGCGCCAGATTGTGAGCCGTGCCGATCGACCGGTCCAGCTCGTGGTGGCTGGCAAGGCTCATCCGGGAGACGAACAGGCTAAAGAGCATCTGCAAGAAATTATTCGTCTTTTCCAAAATGAGTTGTCTGGTCACGCGCTCTTTATTCCGAATTATGATATAGAGCTGGCTCGCTATCTGGTAAGCGGCGTAGATATCTGGCTGAATACTCCGGTCGATGGTCGCGAGGCCTGCGGTACTTCTGGCATGAAGGCGGCGGCAAATGGTGTTCTGCAGGCATCAGTCGCTGATGGCTGGGTGGCCGAAGTTGACCTTACCGATATTGGTTGGACACTGGATCCCGAGAATCCCGGCGAGCACATTATGTCTCTTGTGGAAAATGAGTGGGATGAGCTGTTTTGGAATCGTGATGCCGACGGTGTCCCGCGCGAATGGGTGCGCCGCATGCGGGCCTCGCAGCAGTTGGCGAAGAGCTTTAGTGCGACGCGGATGCTGCGGGAGTACCAGGAGAAGTTGTACGAAAATTAGCAATATAGTCCGATTTCTGTTATAGTTATATCTAGTACGTCTCGTTGCAATACTGTATGAAAATTGTGTAAGAGACAGATTTACATTCGACCGCATCTTTATTTCCCTTTTGTGGTCTCTACAAAACAGCCGAAAGGAGTTTCCTCTATGGCACAGTTCACCGAACCCGGAAAGTACCAAGTCCCCGTTGACCAAATAGCCGACCTCTTGTGCCAAGAAACACCCATTCCCACCCCCAAGAATCAAACGCTTTGGATGTCCTTGGCGCTCCCTTTTCAGCGCACCGAGGATCTTTTTGTGCAGCACACCAAGTCGGCACTGCAGCAAACGCTGCGCCGTCACAGTGAGGCTGAGAAACACGCCAACGCAGCCCAGACGGTTTTGGAGTATGTGTTGCCGGCGTTAGTCGAGTGGCGAGAGGATCAAGTGGCGCAGCCAGAGGAGCATGCAGCAGGTCTCATTACCTACTTTGCTTTCAATCCAGAGGAAATCCACCATATTTCGGCCAGTGAAATTGGCGAGAAAACGCACCTGTTTTTGAGCAGTGTCTCCACTCCAGTAGAAGAAGTCTGGAGCGATATTGGGTACTGTTACCACTTGGCTCCGGTATTTTCGGCGTTGCAACAGCGCGTTCGCAACTACACGCTCATTATTGCCGAGGAGGAATCACTGCTCTACCGCCTCGAAAACACAGCGCATGAGCAGCTTGAGCGCTGGGAAAACAAGTACGGCACCGAAGCGCACAACCGCTATCGCGAGCAGATGACGGTTACTCGCGATAAGTCCGTGACGCACGGGACCGGTAGTGAAAAAGTGGATCGCCAGCAAGAAAGTGGCAACCGGCTCTATTTGCAAACCATTTTTGAGCGCTGTCTCGAGATCTTGCAGGCCGATGAGTTGGCCACTGGCGTCCAGATTTTTTATCCAGTTGATATGTCGGACATGGTGGAAACTTACGCACACGATATTCTCGATGCCAACATCGATGTTCCGCTGGAGTTAGAAGCAAAAGTGGTTTCGGCAGAGCGCTACGACTTTGCGGCCGCTGTAGAAGAACTCGAGCAACAGCAGCGTCAGTCGGTCACCGACATTGTAGCGTTTGCCCAGAGTAAAAAGCATTTCCTTACGGAAAAATCAGCAGTTGTGGAAGCCTTGCGCGATCACCAGCTGCAGTACTTGTTTGTGTTCCCTGAGTTGGCGATTCCGGGATATGTTTCAGACGATGGATTAGTGTTTGCTGAGGAAGTGGAAAATAGTTTTTCTACTGATAATCTCATTCCCTGGATGCTGCGCACCTCTTACGAAGCAGCCACCCTCGTGATTACCGGCGAGCCGGTAGCAAATACAGATATTGAGGTGGCGGGTCTGCCGCGGTATGTGGCGGAGTGATGCGGTTCAGGTATTAGCGAAGTGCGTATTCTTGGCGGAGTTTGATTTGGGCAATCAGGAATTTTCCTCCATCGCTGCGCACTTGCTGGGCGTACTCGAGGATGTCTGCCGGAGTACGATGAGTAATTCCCCCATCCGTATTTGTATCAATAACAGTAAATCTGTTCGCTTTTTTCAGTCTTTTTCGAAGATCTTTGGGCAATAAGTGTCTGGGGAGTATGGCTGTGGCATGGTTAATACGCCCGCTTTCTGGTTGCATTGGTGCATATTTTTCTAGGCAGAGGTATCCCGTTGTTTGGCCAGAAGAATAGTGAGCATGGAGAGGCGGGATTTTATCTGTTACCAACTGCTCTATTTCTTCTACAGTTGTATCTAGTCCTACCGCCTCAATCCAGTGAGCAGCTAAGCCGTATCGTTCTAACAAATCAAAAAGATTGGCATTTTGTCTGCTGGGAGGTGTGTACAGAAGCTCGTGAAGATCTATATTTGCTCCCAGAGCAGTTAAGCACGACTCAAAACAACCATACTCTATGTCTGCAACGAGTGCTTGATGATAGAGCTCAAGAGCGTTTCCAACGTGTTCGCGTGCCCAACGTGACATTGTGTCCTTAATACCGTTTATAGTGTGGGCAGTTTGAGCATTGTATCAGTGAGTAAGCGTTTTTAAAAACCCAGTGCTTCCTTCACCAAAACAACGGTCGTTCGCTCTGGTTGGTCGCCTTCCAAAATAACCCATTTGTTCATGCTGGAGTGAATGCCGTAGGCTTCCTGGGCGCGGATATCTTCTTGTGGGAAAACGTATTCGCGCACGCGTTGGAAAGCAGCATCGAGATCTTTAGTGATTTTGTTTGTGCCGACCACAAAAATTATTTTTTCAGCGGCAAATGGCAAGGCTCCAACTCGGCTTCCAGATGCATCAACAGCTAAGAGTTTTCCATCTTCGGTAATCGCGTTAACGCTTGAGAGGAAGTACTCAGATAAGAGTGCTTGGCGGCGAAGGTGGTTGCGCTTGGTATCGTCATTCTCACTCCAAACCTTGGCGCCCCAATTCACCCAGTGTTTCTTATTTTCTTCCAGTGCGGTGGTGAAACCAATTTCAGTGAGGGTGGTTGACGATCCAGTCATGACCTCTGCTTTTTCAGGGATGGCTTGGGTGACGAGTTCGAGAGCTTCTTTTTTTGACTCGACTACATGGACGGTAAACCCATTCTCTTGCAAGTTTTTGATGGTGGTCTCGAGTTGTTTTTCGGTGGCGAGTTTGGCGAACTGGCTCATGGCTTCCTCTCTTTTTTTGACAAAAGTGTTTTGAGTATGGGAATGTTACAATATCAATTCACATTACATAAATAAAGTACGTACTTAAAAGTAACTTGGTGTGCAGCTCAAAAAAGCAGGTGTGACCAGTACGAGGAATATTATGTCGCAAGATCATGAGTTTTGCCCGGTGCACTACGCTCTTCAGGTTATTGGTGGTAAATGGAAACTGTTGATTGTTTGGAACCTTATATCTGGTGGCAAGCGGTTCAATGAGTTGCAGCGCGCGATTGGTGACATTTCTACCAAGGTTTTGTCGGACCAACTGAAACAGTTGGAAAGTGATGGAGTGCTCACTCGCCATGCTACAGAAACTCGTCCGCCGCAAGTTACGTACTCGCTGACGCCCTTTGGATATGGTCTTGAGCCTGTTATGCAGGCGATGTATGCGTGGGCGAAAAAAACAGAGCTTTAGCGGCCTATAAAAAGAAGGTCTAACCTTCCAGTTATAGGATAGAATAGTTTGTTCTCTTTACGCCTCTTTTACGGGTTTTCTCTTTGCGTTACAGTACTCTACATGTACCAAACAATACACGAATCTATCGATGTGGCAGGTGTTTTTTCTCAAGGAAAGTTTTCTCCCACCAAGTTTCGTTGGGCAAAAAAAACATTTGATGTAGAAGCCATTACACTTCTTTCTCGTGAGCGTGATGGAGTGGTGCCTATTCATCACTACAGTGTCGTTTCCTCTGGAACGGTGTTTCGGCTTTCGTTTCATCCGGAGGCTTTAGCGTGGTTTTTAGAAGAGATATGGCAAGAAGGAGCGTAGGCGTATATGGAGGATAGACCTTTCAGGCAATTACCTTCTCGTTGGATGCACGTCGACATCAACTCCTACTTTGCTACCCTCCTCCAGCAAGAGAATCCGGCTCTGCGCGGTCGTCCGGTAGGAATTCTCAAAGATGTGGGTCGAACCTGCGTGATCGCGGCCTCCAAAGAAGCCAAAAAACTCGGTGTGGGGACGGGTACGAGCGCGCACGAAGCCAAGCGTCTCGCACCAGACATTGTGTTTTTACCCGCGGAGTTTGCGCGTTACCTCGATGCCACCAAGCGGCTCAAAAATATATTTTCCAATTTAGTGCCAGACTACGAGATTTTTTCTCTAGACGAAGCCTTTCTTAATCTGACCGACTGTTCCCGCCTCTATCCCGATGCCAAAGAGTTTGGACGCCATGTGCAGCAGCTCATCAAAGACGATCTGGGCGAGTTTGTGACCAGTAATGTGGGCATTAGTTGGAACCGCTTCTTGGCCAAAATGGCTGGTGAAATCGCGGACAAAGGAGCCGTGGCCGAAATTACTCCGGCCAATATCGACCACTACTTCGCCACCGCCGAGTTTAAAGACGTGTGTGGCATTGGGTATCGGTTAGAAAAGCGACTGGCGCATCTGGGAGTCACGCGGTTGTATGACCTCCATTTTGTGACCGATGAACAACTCGAAACCGAGTTTGGACCGTACTGGTCGAAAGAGCTTCGCAAAATGAGCGAGGGCCAAGAGCCGAGCCTGTTTGCGCACCACGCCAAGAACGAGCAGCCCAAAAGTGTTAGTCGCTCGATCACTGGATTTTCACTCGCCAAAGACGAAGCCGAGATACGCGCCGTGATGCGCAATCTTATTGACGAGGTGATGTACAAAGCCCGCGAGATGCAGCTGGCGGGTCGGTGGGCGGCCGTTTCGCTGAGTGGACAGGACCAGCACTGGTGGAGTCACCAGCGCGTGGACATGCCGATACGCCACGCCCAAGAGTTGTTTGATATTTTGTACCACCAGCTGTACCAAAACTGGGATCGGACGTTTGACGTCATTCGCTGGCGGGTGGTGCTGAGCGATCTCGGTAGCTGGGAAACCACTCCCGAGCCCTGGTTACCGGACTGGCAGCGGCAAGAAAAGCTGGAACAAGCGGCGCAACACCTCAATAAACGCTTCGGCCTTTTCACCGTGCGCAGTGGCGTGTTGTTGCAGCGGCCAATTATTCGGCCAGAAGTTACGGGGTATTTGGGTGATCGGCAGTATGTTTTGGGGCCGTGAGTCGGCGCTTAAGTTGTTCATACACCCACACCACTCCCCCCACCAAAATATATCCATACAAAAAATCTTCAATCGGCACGGTCCAGATGCGCCAGTTAGTTATGATCGCGGGGTTGTAGGTAACGATGGGTCGAGCCGTTAAGTAGCCATTAAAAACCAGTGTGAGCACGAAGACACCACCCAAAAACAGCAGCGTACTCGCTTGGTTGAGCCAACGTTTCTTCCACGAGGTGGCGCCAATCACAAGTGGCAAGAGGAGGCTCACGCTGGCGGTGTACCACCAGCTGTTGAGAACGGCTATGACTCCAAGTAGAAGCAGCGGCAGCGCCAAAACTCCTTCCACAGGAAACGCCACTCGTTTCTTTTTCCATTCCGGACGAATATTGTTCCACAGCACCAAACATCCCCACGGTACCACCACAAAAAACAAGATTTCCTCGATTGGTAAGGAACCAAGGTGTATGCCGAGGGTGTACTGCTCACTAAAGTACCACCACCAGTTAGTCACAAAATGGTCCCAGACAATGAACGGCAGGCTGACGGCTAGCAATGCTCCGCCAAATGCTTTCCACCGTGGCCAGTAGCCCCAGCCGGCGAGCCAGCGAGAAAAGAGCGGTCCAGAACTAGCACTGAAAAAAATCAACAGGTCAAATAAGAGGTACTCACTGCGCATGGTGGCGAAGCTCCCACTGATTTTTGAGCAACGTGAACATCACGTACCAGGGTCGCGGTTTGAGTTGGCGGCGCCAGACTATGCTTGGGTCGCGGTAGATTTTACGGGCGGTCCAGGTATACATGTCGGCGGCGGTTTTGATAGGAATCAAGTATTGACGCGGGATATACTGGTAGCCTTTTTCGGCTTTGGCTTGGAGTTCGCAGTAGCGGTGGATTTGCTCGCGGATGAATGCCGCCCACTGCTCCGGATCTTTGGCAATTTCTGGAGAGTAACCTAGGTAGTTGCGGTCTAAGTGCACGTCTTCTCCCACGTCACGAATAAAATTGACGAACTGCATGGCTCGACCCTGCAGTCGCGCGGCGAGGTCGGCTTTTTTCGGAAGCTGGAGAATACGGGCCATCATGAGGCCAATGACCTCGGCGGAACCGTACATGTAGTCTTCGAGTTCCTGATAAGTGTTGTAGTGCGACTTGGTTTGATCTTGACGCATGGAGTCCCAAAAAGCCTCGATCCATTCCCACTCAAAATCGTATTTTTGTGCTAACTGAATGAAGTTACGCACCACGCCATTGGCGACGACTTCTCCACTCCAGGCTTGCTGCGTTTGTTCCCAGAGCACCGCAAACTGTTTTTTATTGTACTTGCTGGTATCAATGATGTCGTCGACTACGCGGACATAGGCATAGAGCGTACTGATCTCGGTGAAGACCTTTGGCGGGAAGAAACGGCTGGTGTAAAAATACGTTACACTCCCCTTGCGGAAAATACTTTTTTGAATGGGGTATTGGGTCTGAATTTTCTCTGCTACCATTTGCGCGGAAATCAAAGCCATCGGGACACCGACACCGGGCTGTGTGTACTGACCAGCAAAATACAGACCCGATACCGCAGCATGCTGGTGAGCTGGTCTCCCCCAGAGTGACTGCATGGGAGTGTGGGCTAAACCGAGGGCGGTGCCTTGGTAGGCGTTGTAGGCAGCGGCAAAATCTTGGGGACCAAAGAGCTCTTGTACTACGATGTCTTCTCGAAGAGGCTCATCTACCAACTGCTCTACTTTTCCAATGATGGTGTCGGCGTACTGCGAGAGTTTTTTTGCAGAAACGCCGGTCCCGGTACCGAGTGGCACTAAGATGAAGAGTTCTTCAGAATCTTTGGGGGCGATAGAGTCGTCGGTGGCGGTGCGAACCGACATATAGAAAGAAGGATCCTTTGGGAGAGTCTGCTGCTCAAAGATTTCGGCGAAATTGCGTTGCCAGTCGTCAGCAAAGTAGAGTTCGTGGTGAATGACATTTTTCAGTTTCTTGTTGAGACCGAGATAGATGACCAGAGCGGAAATGCCGAAAGATTTTTTTTGCCAGTCGGCGGCGGTGATCGTTTGGTATTGTTTGGGTAACAGTGCGTTTTCTACATGGGGCACGTCGGTTGCGCCGATGACGACTTCGGCTGGCCAGAATGTATCGCCGGTGAAAACTCCGGTGACTGCGCCATTTTCTACAGCAATGCGTGTGACTTCTCTCTCTGTGTGGATGTGAGCGCCGTTTTGTTGCGCCAAGCTCGCCAGCGCTGACACCACTTGTTTCATGCCGCCGCGCGGATACCACACGCCTTTGCCAAAATCGGCCCAGGCTAAAATGGCGTAGAGGCTCGGGGTCATGTATGGCGAGCCACCAAGAAAAACAGCCGGGAATTCAAGGATCTTTTGCAGTTTGGGACTGGTAAAAAAGCGAGCCACTTCTTGGTGCCACGAGTCGAGCCACGAGATGCGTGGTGCGAGCTGGAGCATAGCGCGTATGTAACGAGGTGAGCGCCAAGTTTTGGCTGAATCGAGCGTGGTGTACATGAGATCTTGCGTAGCCAAGTCATAGATTCTTTCGGTGTGGCGTAAAAATCTGTGTAGCTTTTTGCCGGCTCCGCTTTCCTGTTGTTCGAACCACTTGGCATTGTCGGCAATGTCGTCCGACAGCGTGACTGAGTCGCCGTCTCCGTAATGCACTCGGTAGCGAGGATTGAGTCGTATGAGTTGGTAAAAATCTTCCGGTTTTTTGTTGAACTCAGCAAAGTAGCGTTCAAAGACCTCGGGCATTAAGTACCAAGAAGGGCCCATGTCAAAGGAAAATTTGTTTTTTTCAAGTGTGCGCGCTCGACCTCCGAGAGTGCTGTTTTTCTCAAGGAGAGTCACTTCCCAGCCGGCTTTTCCTAAAAGCGCTGCGGTGGCTAAACCAGAAAATCCGCCACCAATAATGACTGCGCGATGGAGAGAGGTCGTTCGTTCATGTGACATGTGAGCATTATTTTCAGTAATTCCTTAACTAGTCTAATATACAATACCAAGCGACAGAAATCTCAGGGAATGAGTACAAAATTGCGTTGCTCATTGTATTTTTACGCTACTTATACGTGAAACTGAATTCTTATCTATTTCTTACAGTGTTTTGACGTGGTTCTTGCTCAGAGCGTCTACAGTGTGCATATATGGCCAAACAGAAGCAAAATATCCTCTATGACTCTCAACCGTCCGCAAACAAGGAGCTTAACCAACTTATTGAGTCCTCTGATCGTATTCTCTATGAATGTACAACGGTCTTTCCTTTCGACCTTTTTCCCGACAAAGTTATTGTCGATGAAAATAAAATTGACATTGTCTATAAATACTTTTTTTGGACAGAGAGAGTGTTTTCAATTATGATCCATGATATTCGTACTATTCGTGTGAGCACCGGGCCGTTATTTGCCTCTTTGCTGATCGAGATTAAAGGATATGAAATTAACCCAGAGCAAGTATCGTATTTGCCGAAGCAGGCTGCCTACTCAATTAAACAGATAGTAATGGGGTTAATGGCAGTAAAAAATGAAGGAATTGATACGACGCAAATGAGTCTGCCAGATTTGAGACGCCGGTTGGAAGAGATTGGCGTGGCGGAAAAGTAACTCTACAGCAGGGCGGTTGTATTAGAACCACCCTGCTGTAAAAGTCTTAACGAGTCTCTTGGTTTGTACCTACTGGAGCGTAAGGAACATATTGGTGATCAGGAGATGCTGCTCGTCCGGGCACTTTTGAGCTCGAGGATCCGCTGTAGGATCATCGCTTTCTCTATACACCGTTACCAGTGGTATGTTTGCTTCAGGCATGTGTCTCCTTTCTTTTTTTTGCCTGTATACAAAAAAACCTCCTCAGTGGTGAGGAGGGTGTTTCTTGTCTGTTGTGTATGCTCTAATCTGCTACTCTACAGCGACCCTCCCGCTCTGAAGGCGGAACCAAATGGTGCTGACAATAAGATGCAGAGTATTTTGCATGTTCTTCCTATTTTAGGTGACGATGGTTATTCGTCAACGGGGAAAAAGTGCGGGGAAAGAACTAAAGAGATGTTCTTTCCCCGTATGAGATTCTACCGAGTAGTTGTGTTTTTTTCCTCAGGTTTTTCTTGCGTATGTGGATCTCTCTCTGGAACCATATTGGCGACCATTCTGCGCATTTCATACGTATCACCGGTATCAGAAGTTCCTGAGTTTGCGTGTGATTCTTTTCGAGCGGCCATGACTCTCCTTTCTTTTGTTTTTTTTGGCCAAAAAAAACCTCCTCGGTGATGAGGAGGGTAATTTCCTGTGATGCGCTTTTCTGCTACGCCATCAGCAACCCTCCCTCGGTAAGAAGGAGAATGGAGCTAATGATGTTGGCAGATGAACGGTGCATCGTGTGTGTAGTGTAGCGTAGATATCTATATCGTCAATCGGTTTTTCGGTTCTTTCTTACAGCACTCTTACGGAATGTTGCTGCAGTCTTAACCATTCTGACGTACACTACTCTTACAAACATAAGAAAAGGAGAGTGTATGGGAAATAAAAAAATGCTCGGTGCGGGAATTGTTTTTGCGGCTGGCGCAGCGATTGGATACGTGGCCAGTTTATTCCTCTCTACCGAGGAGCGCGAGAAACAGAAGCAGAAGTTAGCCGAACTCACCGCACAGTTGCCCACCGAAAAGGTAGATGAACTCACCACTGCTCTCTTTGGGAAATCGACCAAAGAAATGAAAGCGAAGATGGACGACGTTTTTGCTGACTTCCAAAAGCGCGTTGACAAGGTGAAAGAAACCGCCAAGTCGATCGACACCAAAAAGTATCAGCAAGTAGTGACAGACTTCGTCAAAGAAGTGCAGAAAACGCATGACTTCTCTGCTGAGCAAGTCAAACAACTGCAAGACTTTTTGAAGTCCGACTATAAAAAAGTCATGAAAGAGACGAAGTAAGATGTCTCTAGAAGTGATTTTCTATTCACTGGGAATTGCCGCTATCGTGGTCAATTTCCTGGTGTTAACCGTTATAGGCATTGTCTTGTACATCGCCTGGAAAAAATATCGGGCGTTTAAACGGAGCGCGGTGGCCGGTATGGTCACCGCTGCTGCGGCAGCCATTCCAAGATTGGCGCTTATTCCTTTGGCAAAAAAGCTGTTTTCGGCTTTTTCTACTGACAAGAAAAAGAAGTAAGGCCATCTGATACAGGAGTGCTCACATCTCATGCTGTGAGCACTCTTTTTTGGTATTTTCGAGTCTCTTACTCAATATTTACAGAATCTCCATCATATTCTTATACCTTTTTCTTAAGGTAGTAACACTGCAAAAAGAAAAAGGATACACATGGATCAGGACTCCACATACACGCTGCATACTGGTAACGAAATACCGGTTATGGGTTTAGGCACCTGGCAACTGATTGAAGACACCGCCGACACCGTAGTGGATGCGATTGAGATGGGGTATCGACTCATTGATACTTCCAGTGACTATGGCACACAACCGGGCATTGGACGAGCTTTACAGCAAACAACCATTGATCGCGAAACGCTGTACATTCAGACCAAGGTGGAAGAAACCGACGACGCGTACTCTGCTACACAAGCGTACCTCAAAGAACTAAAGATTGAGTACGCGAATATGATGCTTATTCATCGACCGCCAGATGATGGCCCAGGAGTCGAGCTGTGGCAAGGGCTTATCCGTGCACAAAAAGAAGGTTTAGCGGTGGATATTGGTGTGAGTAATTACTCTATTGATCAGTTTCAGGCACTCAAGGAGGAAACGGGTGTTTTACCTGTGGTGAACCAAATTGAGTGGAGTCCATTCGGACATAGCCATGAAATGCTGGATTTTTGCGAAAGAAATGGCATTTTCATTCAAGCGTATAGTCCCCTTACCCGCGAAAAGCGGTTTGACAATGAAGTGCTTCAACAACTGGCACAGAAACATGGCAAGTCGCCCGCACAAATTCTCATTCGTTGGAATCTGGAGATCGGGACACTCCCTATTCCGAAAGCAAATGATACTGATCATCTCGAAGAAAATATTGATGTATTTGACTTTGCGTTATCAGATGACGAAGTCAAACAACTTCATGCCTTGAATGAAGAATACTCATGCCTAGGTGAACTCCCCTACGTCTAAAGAAAAAAAAGAAAGGATACATATGTCTCTGTTAGTAACAGGACTCTTTGTCGACACAGATAAAGCCGGAGAAGCTATCTCCGAGTTAAAACAGAAAGGATACACGGACTCGATCTCATTCGTGGCAAAAGATGAAAATGGTGAAGTGAGTACCGAAACAGTTAAAAATGATCCCACTGATGGTGCTGCTACCGGTGCCGGAATTGGCGCCTTGGCAGGAGCTGTTACCGGAGTAGTAGCTGCTATGCTTCCTGGTGCCCCAATCATTTTAGCTGGACCTTTGGCTGTAACCTGGGGAGTAACCGGAACAGCCGTTGGTGCACTTTCTGGCGGAATTGTCGGAGCACTGGTAGACATTGGTCTCGACCAAGACATTGCGCAAGAGTTTGAGACGCGCATTTTGGCCGGTGACATTCTGGTCGCGGTAACCGCCGATGAGAGTAAAAAAGAGGAAGTGGAAGCTATTCTCACCAGTCATGGTGTCGAGCAAATGACGGAGATGCTCGAAGTCTAACGCTTCACCGCTTGCACTGCAGCGAGTGTAAAAAAGCCGGAGCAGATACTCTGCTCCGGCTTCACTGTGTGCTTTTTTTATTTACTTGTAGGCACAAAAACCGAACTGATGACTGGCACCAGACGAGAGTGTGGTGGCCCACTGTGGAGCAGTAATTCGTACTGTTCCGGAAGATCCGGAAAAGTTGGCACTCCAGTTGGTGTAGATACGATCACTGCCAACGTTTATTTCAGTACTCCAGTTGGTAGCAGTTTGGCCACTGGTGTTGCGTACAGTAACGTTTGCACAGTACCCTTCGTTCCATTGACTGGTGCGCTCTACTCTCGTTTCGAGACTGCCAGCTGGAACTGGTACGGCACCACTGCTGGTAACACGGATGTTGGTGGGTAAGAACTGGCTGCCAGTTTTGTTGGCACAGAAGCCGATGTCCGTGGTGCGGCGACCTGCGGCCAGGGGTTGCATCCATCCAGCCGGCGTAAATGTGACCGTGCCAGAATTGCGATCAATGGCAGCGTTCCATGGACCGGTGATGTGTGCATCACGGATGGTTGCTTGAATACGCCAGTTGCTTTGTTGGTTGTTTCCGTTTTGGATCACAAACTTTCCACAGTATCCGTTTTCCCACTCACTGTCCTTCTGGAATGAGATGGAAACATTTCCGTTCTCGTTGCCAGGATTTGGCGTTGGGTTTGGGGTTGGCACCGGTGTAGGCGTGGCTACAGGTGGTGTCGGTGTTGCCGTGGGGGTTGGTGTAGGAGTTGGCGTCGGCACGGGTGTGACCACAGGAGTGGGAGTTGGTGTCGGCGTTGGGGTTGGGGTTGGAGACGGCGTTGGTGTGGGCTGAGTCAGTCCATCAAACAAGATACGGTTCAACATATTTTGTTTTGGCTGGTTGATGGTTCTCCAGTCACTGTTGAGCACACCACCGGTGTCCCCGCTGTTTGGATTCCAAGTCCAGTAGGTGAAGGAAATGTCGTGTTCGGCGATGAAGTCGACAAGTTGGTTTTGCCAAATTCCTTCTTTGCTGACGGTGTCAACGTTGAACCCACCAAATTCACCAATGAGTACCGGTGCAATATTTTCTCGAATTAAGTAGAAGAACCCAATTTCCCAGCGCTCATATAAATTGTTGGGGAAGTCTGGCTCCTCGAACCATGATTGTTCATAGACACCAGGACCATACTCATGGGTTGAGTAGACGAGTTTGTTGGCTACGTTGAGTCGAACAGGATAGTTGCGGGCACCTTCCAGGTTGCCACCCCACCAGTTGTTCTTGAGTTGGTAACCACCTTGAATATTTCCCTGCACACCTTCAACAACAATCAACCAGTGTGGAGCGATTTCGAGGATTGAGTTTCCAGCACGTTCGGCAGCAAGGCGCCAGTCGGTAGCGGTATTTCCGGTTCCCCAGCTAGCTATGCCATGCGGCTCATTTTTGAGGTCAGCACCAATGACGTTCCATTGGTCTTTGTAGCGCTCAGCGAGCATATCCCAGGCATTGATCCAGTCTTCTTCGGGGTATTCGCCGTCATACCAGAGTGCCGGAATATTTTTGTCATTGAGTCGATGGCTATCAAGGAGAATGAGAATATCGTTTTTGGCTGCTTCTTCAATAATGATGTCCATAGCTTCTAAAGGAGTTTTGCCACGTAAGTTGGCGTTTGCTCCTCGGCTGTAATTGACACCGGTGAAGGAATTCATTTCTAAAGATTTTACTGAATACGGCAGGCGAATGGTGTCGTAGCCAAGTTCTGCCATTTCTTTCAGCATTTCATCGTAGCCTTGTTCCCAGAGACCGTGAACGATGTAGAGTTCAGTTTCAAACCCAAACCAGTTAATACCTTTGAGTTGGACTGTCTGGCCATTGGCGTCAACAATTCTGGATCCATTTGTGCTCAGCGGTGTGGCGATACGAGCCTCGGCGAGCTGAGGGAATACCATTGCTCCACCAAGTAAAATGAGCGTGGCGGCTGCTTTTTGAATGAATGTTTTAAAGCTAATCATCGAAGAATTTTACCCTTGAATAGGCTTTTTTGCAAGTGACTGGTTTTCTAGTTTCCCCTGACCTATCCATAGAGTAAGGTGCATGCGCGAGTAAAACTACCGCTTTTGTTCATAAAAGTGGTTTCTTTCAGAAAAAAGTTTCTCGAATTGTTCTTTTCCGTAAGGGGTAATGAATTTTGGACGACGCTTCTTTTTTACTCCTTGCATGTAGTGGCGGTTGGAAGCGGCATCAAAGAATGGCTTTGTTTCGTGCACGTCGAGGGCGCCGAGGGTGTCAGCCTCGAGGAGTACTCGTTCGTCCGGTTCGTGAATATCTCGAAAAGAATCGTGTACGCGTACTAAATGCACAGCGCGTTCTTTTTGTGCTGGTGTCAGAAAATCAAACTCTGTTTTTTGCAGAAGTTTTTGAAGCTTTTCTGCACCGATACGCATGTGTTCCTTTTTGCGGGAGATAACTTGGTTGAAACTGAGGGGTTTTCCATCGGCAAACAAATCTGCATAGCCCCAGTCGTGAGCGTAGGCGGCAATGATCAAGACATCTCGATCAAGTTCGAGTTCAGGAGTATGCGCAATGATTTACTTGACATACTTGACCACTGCTTCTGCATGCGGCCGATCCCAGTTGGGTCGGCCTTTCTCAAGTTCTGGAAAGATCGTTTTTTGCAAAACAGTTTCGTACGACACGTAGACAGTATAACAAAGGAGCTATGAGGAATTTTTTTCAGATTCTGTCCAAGTTGCGATATAGGTCTCAATCGAAAATTTTCTTTTTAAACCTGCAAAATTCATGTAACGGATTTTTCCAAAAATATCTCTTTCTTGCCAAGGTCGGTCATGCACACCGGCGATGGCCCAGAGGATGCCTACGTACCCATTGGGATCGCGGCCGTCGAGTTCGAGAAGGTCGTTAATGCGTATGGCTGTTGTGAGCGCTGATTCTGGTGTGGTGCTCCACTCTAGTATTTTTTTTGCCCAGTACATACGCATGTAGCCATGCATGTAACCGGTTTGCAGGAGTTGGTTTTGGGCCGCATTCCAGGCAGGATCATGTGTTTTGGCGTATAAAAACTCGTCTTGTGTGTATATATGTTCGCGGGGGTCTTCAGCATGCTCGGCGAGCGTCTTTTGTGCCCAATCCGGAGCTGCGGAAAGAGAAAGCGGATTATCTGTGTAGTAGCAGAAGTTATCTGAGAGCTCTTTACGAATGACGAACTCTTCGAGAAAAGCCTCTTTGTCTTTTTGCGGTGCAGAGGATTCTTGTACGGCTGCGGTCACCTCTGCGCAGGACAAGTGCCCAAAGTGAAAGTAAGCCGAAAGCTGTGAAGTATGACTGTCTTCGGGAGCGTTTCTCTTCTCTGCGTAGTCCGGGAGTCTTTTCTCGATAAATGCTTCGAGTGCTTTGAGGGCCTGTTTTCTGCCGGCTTTTTTTTCTAGATCTGGGAAGCCTGATATCGCTTTTACAGACTGGTGTAGGTGTGACCAGTTCACTGATTTTGGCATCTCGGTTGTGAAGGTGTGTTTTTCGAGGGGGTGGACAGGTTGCACGAACTCGTCAAAAAGGCGCCATATTTTGGAGCGAATAGTGCGGGCAGCGTACTCTCGCTTCTCACTGGTGTGCCAGATTGGGACGTGGTTGTGTCCATCAACTACCAGGAATGAGAATGCGTCTTGCGCATGCAGCGCCGAGTACCATTCGCGATAGACCGGGAGTGGAAATTCATCGGTAATTACGGCTTGGGCTTGCACTTTTTTGGCAAACTGCGGAATGGTTTCAGTAGGATCACCAAGAAAGAAATGAAACGGAATATTCTTTTTTTTAAGCTCAGACTCCACCTCTTCTAAGCCGGTAAGGAAAAAGTCACGTGTACGAGCCAGGATGGAGTGCTTGTCGAGATCCTCTCGAAAAGAGACTACCACGTGCAGAGGACTTCCTGCTTGCTGAGCAAGTACCTGGGCGAGGCGGAGACCACGGTTGTGGTCTGCTCGGTGCTCGCGCAGCATCCAGTAAATTATTGGGGTATTTGGTGCTAGTTTTTCTGGCAGCGCATCGTAGCGAGGGTCGATATAGCGTTGTAAGTGCTCAATTTCAGGAGTGTGCATACTTGCAGTATAAATGAGAGTATGACGAAATATAAATGCAACAGTGTTGCATTTTCAAACGAGTAATTGTATACTCTCGCCATGAAGATGAAACTCCTTTTTTCCTTTTTGGCCATTGTTTTTGGCGTTTTAGCGGCAGTATTTGCCTGGAGAGCGTTTGCTGGTCAGCCAAGTTCTCCTCTTTCTGCTGAGAATCAAGTACAAGTAGCTGTAAGTATTTTGCCGCAAAAGAACATTGTGGAACGTATTGGTGGTGAATTGGTCTCTGTGGAGGCGATGATTCCGGCTGGTTTTAGTCCGGCCACTTTTGAGCCGACTCCAGAACAAATTGCGTTTGTGTCTCAGGCAGATGTCTATTTCCGTATTGGGCACATTGGATTTGAACAAGCTTCGATGGACGAGCTGGTGCAAGTCAACCCAAGTATGCGAGTTGTGGACACTTCTGTGAACAATACACTCCGAATGCTTGAGGCTCATGACCATGATCATGATAATGAACACGAGGACGGTGAGCATGAAGAAGATCATCATGCCGAAGAAGGTGCTCATGAAGAGGGCTCGATTGATCCCCACGTCTGGTTAGCACCCAAGATGGTACAGGAGCAAGCAGCGGTTATAACAGCGGCTTTACAAGAAATTGATCCAGATAACGCTTCTGTGTATCAAGCAAACTTCGAGACTCTCATTGCCGATCTTCAAATGCTCGATCAAGAATTAACAACAGCCTTCGCTCCAATTCAAGGCGAAGTTATGTTGGTATACCATCCTGCTTTTGGATACTTGGCTGATACCTATGGTTTTACCCAAGAACACTTTGAGATTGAAGGCAAAGAGCCGACCTTACAGCAGTTGCAAGAAGTGATTACTTTGGCTCGAGCTGAAGATATTCGCGTGGTTTTTGTGCAAAAGCAGTTTAGTACTGATAGCGCTGCCGCTCTCGCCGAGCAGATTAATGGGGCGGTCGTGGCCGTTGATCCGCTTGCTCCTGATTACTTCGCCAACATGCGTTCTCTCGCCCAGACGATTGCCGAAAACCTGTAGAATACAGAAAGTATTCTATGAATTCAGATAGTTCACCAATAGTACTTCAAGTGAGTGCGGTCACAGTGCAGTATCCTTCTCTGCCTGAACCGGCAGTTGATGCCGTTTCCTTTTCCCTCCAAGCAGGAGAAATAACTGTGTTGATTGGTCCGAACGGTTCGGGCAAGTCGAGCATTATTAAGGCACTGCTGGGTATTGTTTCGTTTTCTGGATCGATAGAGGTCTTTTCTCCAGCTGCGCAATAGCAGGCTCAGCATGGTCTTTCGGAGCGAGCTGACTTTGGATATGTGCCCCAGCGTTTAGAATTTGATCTGGACATACCAATTACGGTGGAGGAATTTGTTGGGCTCTCCCTCACGAACTGCAATCACTCAGAAAAAGAAAAGAGCAAGTTTATTTCCGATGCACTTCAGCGTGTAGAAGTAGAGCATTTGCGCAAACGGGTATTTGGTTCTCTCTCTGGAGGACAGCGCCAGCGTGTCATATTAGCTCGGGCGCTCGTTCATAAGCCACGTATTCTCATTTTAGATGAGCCGGAAGCTGGCATTGATCGTGAAGGTGAACAAGCGCTCTATGAAACGCTTCGAGAATTAGCGCGTAATGAGCAAGTCAGTATCGTAGTGGCCTCACACGAGCTTGATATCGTCCATTCATACGCTGACCAAGTTCTTTGTATAAACAAGCGCCTCATTTGTGCAGGCCCACCGGCTGTTGCGTTATCATCGTCGGCAATGGAAGCACTGTATGGAGCAAACAAGGCACGGTATCACCATGATCACACTCATTGAGTATTTTCAGTTTGCTTTTGTGCAGCGTGCGCTCATAGCCGGCGTTCTGCTCGCTCTTTTAACTGGTGTTTTTGGTGTTATCACGCTGATGCGAAAAGCGGCTTTTTATGGTGATGCGGTGGCGCACTCCTCTTTAGCTGGGGTGGCTCTTGGTTTAGTGTTTGGGTGGTATCCGCTCCTGACCGCCCTGCTCTACGCAATAGGCGTAGCCAGTATCCTTCCTTGGCTGCGAAAGCAATTTCGATTGTCACTCGATGCGGTTCTTGGGATTGTTCTGCCGACCTCGATGGGTCTAGGTGTATTGATTTTCTCACTTTTACCAGGGTATCAACCAGAAATGATCAGTTTCCTCTTTGGAAGTATGGTGACTATTCGGTGGCAAGATCTTGCTTTGCTTACGGCGCTATTTGTGGTGAGCGTTGTGGTTTTCATTTGGTACTTACCACGCTTATTGTTTTTGTCTTTGGACAGAGAGTATGCTCAAGTTCTCAAAATACGGGTAAGCATCTTTGAGCGCCTCTATGAAATTTTACTGGCAGCTACGATTATTGCTGGCGTGAAGCTTGTGGGTGTGGTACTCATTAATGCCCTTTTGGTCATACCGGCGAGTACAGCGAAACTTCACGCACAATCGCTCAAGCAGTGGGTATTTTTCTCCACGCTCTACAGCCTGGCGATTGTGGTGGGTGGGCTCGTTTTAGCACTTTTGCTGAACACTCCACCGGGTGCGACTATGGCAGTTTTCGCTGGAGGGGTATTTGTGAGCGTGGGTCTGCTGCGAAAAATTACGGCATAACCGTAATGATTTCAAGTTCTTTTCCCTGAATATGAACGTACTGCCAATCTGTGAGTGTGAGAAGCGGAACTTGGTCGCGTTTGTACGCTATTTCGAGACGGTTACTGATATACTTTTCGCGAAAAGCTCTCGAACCCCAATGTGGAAGGACCGTAAACTCCACGAGTTCATAGCCAGTTTGATCCAAGTCCGCAGAGGTTTCCCCTTCCTCAAGTAGGTAATCCTGCACACGAGGGCCGGCAATAATTGAGCCAGCGCTGGTGCTGATATAGGTTTTTTCGCCACTGAGAACCCAATCCTGAATAAGGGGAATAAAGCCCGATTTCTGTGATTGTTCGAGCAGATAAAACGTGTCCCCACCCGACATGTATATGTAGGCAAACTCAGCTAAATCGGCAGTGAGGTCTGCTGTGTTCTTGCCGGTAAGCGTGTAATCTGTAACCTCAAAACCTGCTTGTACTAAGGCTGATCGATCGTTTTCTAGCCATGACAAATCGCCTTCCTCAGGTTCTGCCGCCGTAGTAATAAATGCCAAACGGTTATTTTTGGTAAGGTCAAGTTGCGCTGCTACCTCGTGAGCCACTGCATGAACGCTTGAGGTAAGAAAAATATGCTTCATAGAGGCAGTATACCAAAATCGGTGTATGGCAGATTCTCAGTGTAAGAGGAATTTGAGCGTTTTTACTCGAGTACTTCTAAGCGGTCGCGAACAAACTCGGTGTTTTCAAACTGCGTAAGTCCTTCTTCATACTGAGGAAATGTCTCGAGAATGTACTGCTGAAATCGGCGATCAACATTGAAAGCTATGCCAAGAGCGGTAAGAATCATCAGCACACCAAAAGCTTGTTGAATCTGTTTTGTTCGCTGTACGAGCCAAGGAACTTTGCTCAGAGCAGTCGAGCCAGCCAACATGATGCCAAACATCGGCAGTGCTGTCCCAAGTGCGTAGCTCAACGTAATAGCAAATGCCTGCACGGTTACGGTGCCGGTAATTGCCAAACTAATGACCGATGCGAGTATTGGGCCCACGCAAGGAGTCCACAGAAGTCCAAGAGAAAACCCAATCAGTACTCCGCCAAAGAATCCTTGCTGGGAAGTATTGGTCGGCACAAACCGAGCGACTTTGTTGAATGCTAGTTCCAACCATGTTTGTACAGCAGGAATAAGGAGACTGAACCCAAAACCCGCCAAGATAAAGATGGAGAGCGAACGTAGTGCGTCAGCAGATGCTCCACTGACGCGGACAATGGTTGAGAGGAACAGCGTAAAGAAAGTAAAGCTGCCTACAAAACCGAGTACAACACCGAGCGGTTTTTGTTTGCCCTTTCCATCTGCAGAGGAAAGAATAATGGGTAGTAGTGGCAAAATACAAGGTGATAAGACGGTGACAATCCCAGCAAGAAAAGCAAAAGCAAGTAAAAGTAGCATCGTTACTCCAGATTCTCTTGGAGTTCTTCGATATCTCCCCCGTTCCAGCGGGTAACTGCTTCACCACTCGCATCGATCTGCACAAAAGTGTGTTGATAGGTAATGTTGTACGTATCGGCTAGAGCTTTTTCTTCTGCACTCGTGTCAGTGTCGTTATAGTTTACGCGAATGACGGTGGTGTTTTCTGGAATGCCAGCTGGATTATTGGTAAAACGAGTATTGGCTTGTGCGCATGTTGGGCACCAGTTCGCGTAGAAAAAGAGCACGCGTTTTGTGTCGGAGGATGCTGCTAAAGCTTCTGGAGTAAACTCAATATATTGATTGGTGTCATTTTGTGGTGATTCAGCGGATTCAGCTGAGTTGGTGGTATCACTGGTCTCGGTTGTTTGAGGAGTGGGTTCGGGCATTTGGTTGGTATCAAGTAGGTCGGGAGTGGTTTCGTTTTGAGCAGGGTTCATCTCTGTTCGGGCTGAAAAAGGCGACATCACGAAAGCATAGGCACCAATACCGCCAAGTAAGACGATGAGTACTGCTGCTATAACAAACGGGCTTTTCATTATTTCTCCTTTTTATCAGTATAAACGAATATCTTTAATGAGTCCTGGTTGTATTCTTATTCTGCTCTACTTTGGTTTTTTGTTTTTTCATAACTGTGTGCGAGTAAGATGTATGGTCGAGAGTTAAAAGCAATAGTAGTGATAATTATGCCTACGAAACTGACGAGGACAAACACTAAGCCAATTCCGCGATTGGTGCCGGTACCGAACCACCACCCGATAAACTCTACTCCCCGACCAGTTGTCATAAAAGGAATAAATATAAGTTGCGTGAGTGGACCTATGGCAAGTGCCATGATTGGTGAGGCTAACATCTCGAGAGTTTGGGCCAGTCCAAACACCCGTCCTTGTTTATCGAACGGCACCACTCTTTGCAAAACAGTTTACTCAGCTGCTTCGATCATTGGCACGAGCAGCATATAGAAGAACATTCCAATGACCAGAAGCACTATGGAAGCACGAAGTGGAAAGATCAAGGCGATGGTCCACATGGCAATATCTGCAATAAACATGCGCCGTAACGGTTTTTCTCCCAGACCAAAACGGCTCACAAGGAGACCACCCAGTATAAAACAGAAACTCAAACCTCCCCAGATAAATCCCCAAGTTTGTACGGAAACAAGTTCGAGTCCATATGGGTCCATTAAGGCAAAGAAAGCGCCACCAAAAAAGTTGTTGATCATAGTAAAGAATACTAAGCTCAACAATCCAGGCACTTCCTGGGCAGAACGAAAAGCGCCCACAAAATCAACACCCTTTGGTGCGTCTTTTGAAGCAGAGTGTTTTGGAAGGGGATCGTCAAAGCCAATAGTGAGTAAGTGCCCTACGGAGATCAGGGTGAAAAGAATGGTAATCAGGAGTGACCAGCCCATGCCTAAGTACGCAATGGCCAGTCCACTAAACACAGAGGTAACCGCAAGCGAGACACCGTTTACAGTCCCCACGAGTCCGTTGGCTCTGTCATGTTGTGACTCTGGCACCAGGAGTGTAACCAGCGTGGAAAGTGTAATCATGCGTAAGCTGCTGGCTACTGCTCCGGCCATGATGCTGGCAATAAATGCATAGAGAAGCGGGTTACGCAGACTCAAAAGCGCATCTGGTCCAACGCTCAAAAAAATAATTCCAGCCACGAAAAACAGTCCGAGCGAAAGCGCACTGGAAACGAGCATGGAAGTACGCCGCCGGTGATGATCAACAAATGTACCAAAAATAACTCCCAGAGCGGAAGAAAACAACGGGAACATTGCTCCGACTAAGGAACTCGCAATAACCGACCGCGTGCCGAGATACACCCAGAAAGTGAGTGCGAACCAAATAAAGCTCGTGGTTGTAGAAGCAACCAGATTGTTTATAAGCAGCAGATAAAATGCACGAATGGAGGGAGTGTTCTTTTGAGCCATAGAGTGAAGATAGTAACTTTATGAGAAGTATGGTATTCCCCATGATTCACTGGGATCGACAAAACGACGGTGCTGGTCAAGCGAGTGTAACTGTTCCATCTCTTCTTGTGAAAGCGTAAAGTCGAACACGGCAAAGTTTTCTGCGATTCGTTTAGGGTTTGTTGATTTGGGAATAACAGTTAAGCCCCGTTGCAGTGACCAGCGAATGAGCACTTGAGCCGGTGTAACTGAGTGGGTTTTGGCGATGGCTTTTACCACAGGGTCAGCGAGCGGTTTTTCACTTGCCTCTCCAAAAGAGCCAAGTGGCGAGTACGCAGTGAGTGTTATATTTTTATCGCGACAAAACTCAGTCAGCGCAAATTGTGCGTTATAGGGATGAATCTCAACTTGGTTTACTGCGGGCTGGATGCGGGCGTAGTTCAACAGGTCGATGAGGAGTGGTGTTGTGTAGTTGGCTACCCCAATTGAGCGAACGAGTCCTTCGTCAACGAGTGCTTCTAGAGCATGCCAAGTTTCTTGCAGTGAGATATTCTCGGTTTTTATCCGCCCATCTTCTCCCATTGGGTTCTTTTCAGAACCTGGTGCAAAGGCAACTCCCCAATGGACTAAATAGAGATCAAGATACTCTAAACGAAGGTTTTCCAATGTTCGACGACAAGCCAGCGGGACAGTATCTGGATGATGATCTGTGTTCCAGAGTTTGCTGGTGATAAAGAGCTCTTCCCTGTTTACTTCTCCGGCAGCGAACAGGTCTTGTAAAGCTTCTCCGATTTCTGCCTCATTGCCGTAAACGTGAGCGCAGTCAACATGACGATATCCAGTTCGTACCGCTGTTTTGACTGCTTCCCCCACTGAGGCCGTTTCGGATTTCCAGGTGCCGAGGCCAAGTTGGGGGATGGTTACTCCAGTGTTGAGGGTGAGTGTTGGTTGCATAGTGCTAGTGTAACAGCTTTACTACAAACACATATGGCAGAAGAATTTTTTTGTGCAGACAGTGATGAGCTGCGAAAGTGGCTCGTAAACGCGAAGACACCTGTCACACGAAAAAAACGTATTACCAAGATTGCACTTGATGCACAGGAAAATACAAGGAGCAAGTAAAAAACTTATGGGACTTAAGCTTTGACCTTGTACCGATTTTTTTTGCTATACTGGCACGGCATATGCAGCAGTTTTCAGCCTATTTCATAGAGAAAACACAATTGGCTAACGGTACTTTTGAGTTTTCGTTTCGAGTAGATTCAGGTGTGGAGGTTGATTTTTTGCCTGGTAGCTATGTGTGGTTAATTTTGCCCGGTGTGCCCGAAGACGACCCACGTGGCAACCGGCGAGCCTTTTCACTCTCTGGTTACGATGCAGAAACAAAAACGCTTAAAATCCTGTTTCGCACTTCTCTCTCTGGATATAAGCGGACTCTAGAACATTTGCCAGATGGCACCGAAGTGCAGATGTTAGGGCCAGCTGGTTCGGCGTTTCACTGGCAGACTGACTTTTTACCTTCTCGGCCGCAGTACTTAATTTGTGGTGGGGTCGGTGTGGCGCCATATCTGCACTATGTTCGCCGCTTGCCACGGTTTGAAAATGGTTCCCCCGCTCCGCTCCATTTGCACTTTGTGAATACCAAAGCCGAAAGAGCATTCTCGCTTGATGAGTTGCAGCGACTCTCGGCTGAAAAGCGTTTTTCTTTTACGCACTCGCTCGGTATTTTTCAGGCAAGCGAACTGTTGTCGGTGCTGGACCATCAGTTACCATTAAGTGAGTGTGAGTTTTTTATCTCCGGAACTCAGCCATTTGTACAGCGTGTGTACGACGAACTGTCTGCTAGTGGCATTCCACTGCAACAGATGCGGTTTGAGCAGTTTTATCCAGTTACTAATTCGCAGATTTCCCAGTATTTTGCTCGATTGCAAAATGGAGACTTTCCCACTGAGGCCCAAACCAATCCATTTCGGATGCTGGTCGATGGAACGAGTAGCCACCTGATTGTGACCGATGAGAATGGTCTGATTGTTTTTGCCAACCAAGCAGCTCAAGACATTACTGGCTTTTCTTTATCTGAGATGATGGGTAGCACTCCCCGACTGTGGGGTGGCGAAATGTCTGCTGAGTTTTATGAAACGCTCTGGAAAAAGATTAAGTGGCAGCGAGAGACTGTTGTACACGAAATTCAGAATCGGCGCAAAAACGGAGAAAAGTACTTCGCTCTTGCCCGCATTACACCGCTGGTTGAAAACGAGCAAGTTATTGGTTTTATTGCCTCGGAGGAAGATATTACCGATCGAGTGCAGATGGAGAAGGCAATTCTTCTTGATAAGCAGAAAGATGAGGCCATGCTCAATAGTATTGGCGAAGGTCTTGTGGCGCATGATCAAGCGGGGAATGTTATTTTGCTGAATGAAGCTGCTAAGACCATGCTTGGGTATTCCTCAGAAGAACTCGTGGGTCAAAAATTTGTTGAAGTGGTTCGTGCTGAAGACGAGCGCGGAAATGCAATACCTGCGGCAGAACGCTCACTCACAAAAGCATTTCAACTGCTTGGGCCACTTGTTGATGACCATGTGTACGTGCGTAAGAACGGCAGCAAGTTTGTGGTTCAAGTAACGAACTCACCCATCACTGATGGTGAAAAAATATGGTGTGATTCAGGTATTCCGTGATATCACTCACGATCGCGAAGTCGACACCATGAAGACCGAGTTTATTTCTTTAGCTTCGCACCAGTTACGCACGCCGCTCTCTACCATCAACTGGTATATCGAGATGGTGCTGTCTGGAGACGCGGGAGAGATAAACGAAGAACAAAAGCGCTTTTTGACCGAAGCGTATCAGGGTG
This sequence comes from uncultured Pseudomonadales bacterium, assembly GCA_964447905.1. GTDB lineage: Bacteria > Patescibacteriota > Microgenomatia > UBA1400 > UBA1396 > JAJOJK01. The sequence continues at coordinate 65,245 of CAYUUK010000006.1, forward strand.
CCACACGCATGGTATCGCTGGTGAATGCTCTTTTAAATGTGGCACGTATCGAATCTGGTACGTTTATTGTTGATCCGAAGCCTACCGACCTTATTCAGATAGCTCGATCAGTGATGGACGAGTTGAAACTCGAAATTGATCAAAAAAACATTCATTTTTCTGAAGAGCACGATATATTTGAAGAAATCAATCTCGATGAAGAGCTCACCAAAATAATAATCGATAACATTCTCACCAATGCAGTAAAGTACACTCCAGCAGGTGGAAATGTACACATGCAGGTTCGTTATTTTTCTGCCGGACAGGAGCTCCCTGGTAACGGTCAAGCTGAGGAAGAAGGATTTCTTGTCTCGGTAAAAGATACCGGTGTTGGTATCCCAGAGCACCAGAAGGCGCAAATATTTGATAAACTTTTCCGCGCTGACAATGTCCGCAAGACTGATACCCAAGGAACTGGTTTAGGGCTCTACATTACGAAGCGCGTGGTTGAGCAGTCGAGTGGTAAGATTTGGTTTGACTCGACAGAAAATGAAGGGTCAGTATTCTACGTGTATTTACCAATGACCGGAATGTCACGAAAAGAAGGAAGTCGTCGACTGGAGTGACGACAGAGAGAAAGCAGGTACCAGTGAGTGCAAAAACGAAAGTAGTTTTAGTTGTGGAAGACGAGCGTCCACTCCTCGATGCTATTAAACTCAAGCTTGAAAATAGTGGGATGGAAGCCGTGACCGCGCGCACTGTTACCCAAGCGCTCTCCTATTTAGAAGAACTGCCGAGCATCGACGGTATCTGGGTAGACCACTACTTGCTCGGTGATGAGGACGGACTTGATTTTGTGGCCCAAGTAAAGAATGAAGGTTCCCGCTGGAGCCATATACCAGTTTTTGTAGTCAGTAACACAGCCAGTAGCGAAAAGGTTATGGCTTACATGCAGTTTGGCGTGAGCAAGTATTTTGTGAAGGCGAACTATCGATTGGATCAAATCATTAAAGAAATTAAGGAGAATCTAGACCATGAGCACTTTGAATGACACCTCCCCTTCTATTCTTATCGTAGAAGACGAGGCAGCAATGGCAAAAGCGCTTGAGCTTAAGCTCACCAAAGAAGGATTTTCCGTTACACTTGCGGCAAATGGGCGAGAAGGTATGGTTGCCCTGCGAGAAAATCAGTTTGATGCACTACTTCTTGATATTATGATGCCAGAATTAGACGGCTGGGAGATGATGGAAACGATGCAACTGGAAGGTATTTCATTGCCTATTCTCATAACCTCTAACCTCAGTCAATCTGAAGATATTAACAGAGCGCAGGAACTTGGGGCACGAAAATTCTTGGTCAAGTCGAATCAGACTCTGGCAGACATTGTGGCCGAGGTGCAGATGGTAGTATCCGGCTAGACTCATTTATTTTCTTCGGGTGTTGTACGAAGTAAATCATTGCTACAATGGCTTAAATATGAGCGCTTCTTTAAACTCAGGCGTGTATGAACGACTTCAGGAAATGGAGCTTATTGATGCGCATGTACTTGCGGAGGCTTTCTCGCAAGCGGAAGAAACTTCCACTTTTTTAGGAACGTATCTCTTACAAAATGAACTGATCTCCGAGAATACACTTGGCTATATTGTGGGTGATGTATTTCATCTACCGTATGTCAATTTGAGAGAGGTGGCAATTGACACCACCGCAATGAGACGACTGCCTCGCCAGGTTGCGACTGCCCAACAAGCGCTTGTATTTGCCGAAAATGCAGACACACTCCACCTGGCATGTGCACATATTGAGAGCGAGGAATTGGCTTTATTTTTGGAAAGGAAAACTGGTAAAACGGTGAAAGTCTTTTTTACTTTTTTGGGACCTTTGCAGCAGAGTTTTGCATTGTATGAAGAAAACATTTCTGAGGTCTTCACCGACATGTTGTCGATGTATGCTGAAGAGGCTTCAGGAGAAAATTCCGACCCGCCA
>CAYUUK010000007.1:0-66730 GCA_964447905.1 uncultured Pseudomonadales bacterium
TAATCTGAGTGGTATGAACTCCAAACTGACTAGAAATCTCTGCCAAGTTTTTTCACCTTTTAATGCCTCAAATGCAACACGAGCTTTGAATGCAGCACTGTGCTGTCGCTTCACTGTCTTTTTTCATGGTTTTTGTATCTTAAACCATTGTCTAGTTTTTGGGGGTCACCATAAAGAGAGCGTTTATCAAGACTCTAAAAAAGAAAGGAAAACATGCAGTGTCCGAGTTGTTCTGTCACATTACTGCTCTCTGAAAAGCAGGGTGTGGAAATTGATTACTGTCCAGAGTGCAGAGGTGTTTGGCTCGACAGAGGGGAGCTTGAAAAAATTACTGAACGTCTACACCAAGCGGAGAGAAGCCTTGATGAAACGACGCCTCATACACTCGTAGATGACTCTGACAGGTGGCAAAAAAATGAAAGAGTCTCTTCAAAATATAGAGATCGTTCGTATGACGATGATGACAAACACTTTGGCAGAAGAAAGAAGAAAAGCCGCTTCGACTTTTTTGATGATATTTTAGATTTCTAGCTGTTATCTAGGTGAGTTTTTGCCAAGTCTCTTTAGCATCAAAACAGCCGTACCACCAAGAACAAACGGATAAGCAACAAACAAAAATACAAATTCCATCAGTGAGAGTGCGGCGGTGCCGTTTGCGAGACGTGTGAGCCAATCATACCAGGTGCTGAGTCCGAATTGGGCGGCGAGGGAGTTGGTGGCGATAGCCACTATAAGGATGGCCCAGCCAGTAAAAAAAGTGTGTCGGATGTGTTTCCAATTCATACCTTCTAGTGTAGCAAAACCTGCTACACTAGCACACTCACAAGTATGGCTCACCTCAAAAAGTACTACCAAAAATACCTTGAAGATTTTGAAATCGATAGCTCCTTAGTAGGGCCACTTGTTGCGAAGGGAAAGCAGCACCGTGTGCATCTGTATGGCAAGGATCAGGTTATAAAAATACCACGAGCTTCAATCTATATGCGCTCATATGGTCAGTTTACTGCAGATCAGGTGGAGCGGGATATTGCTTTCATTGCGGAGCATTTTCCAGATTTAGTACTTCCAACACTGGTCTTGAGAGGAAACAAAGTTCCAGAACACTACTTATTGCTGCAAGAGTACTTGCCGCACGCCGTTCCGGTAACCATGTATGCCGACAGTGTAGTGCGCGGTCAGTTACGGATACTGATGCAGCGGAATATGGAGTTATTGCGAAAGAAACACTTTTTTCTCGATATTTTCGGATACAAGGGGTTTACGGAGAGTTTGCGGGCGTTATGGCCGATGTCGAGCGCCCTCGCGCAGTTGACGAATGTACTGGTCAAAAGAACTCATGAAGAGTCTCCACGCTTAGTTCTGGTCGATACCAATTTGTCGCATCTAAATCAAAAGGGTGAGTTTCGACTTACGCATCGCGCGATCTATTTGTTTACTATTTTGCTCTCAATTGGTTTGTACTGGATTCACTTTCGCAAGATCGAGCGTTGACCATGTTACACTATAGCTAGAAAGTAACAATGGTTGATGGTGCTGTTTTTTTTGATGTAGATGCAATGGGCTCTGAGCGCGGTGGGGATCGACGAGCGGAGACACTTCTCCACCATGAGAGAGTACAACAGCGAATTCAGCAGATAGACTCACTAGTGAGCGAACTCAGCGGTGCCAAAAGTACTGCAGAGCAAGCTGGCCTGTTTGCGGACTCTGCACTGGCGAGTGAGCTGCAAAGGTACCACGAGCAAAATAGTGAAATTGGTGCAGAAGATACAGAGAATGTTCAGAAACTTTCCGAGTACTTAAACGAAAACCCACAAGTATTCATCGCAATTTTTCAGGATCTGGCGTTTACGGTGGCTGATTTTTTGCGTTCGCGAGTGAGTGAGCAAACGCTCATGCTGGAAGTAGAACATATTCATGATGTGGTCGCTAACTGTGCCCGTGTCTTTCCAAACGAACCCGTCTTGCAGCTTATTGCGGCGGTACATGATATCTATAAATATTCGTCTCCAGATCCTGAAGGTGCGGAAAAATTTGGCACAGCGCAACTGGGACTTCACGAGTTTATGAGCACGGTCCTCGGTGGTGAGGTTCTTGCTGCTGCCTTAGAGAAGCATGATGTGAGCTCTGAACAAGTGGAGAGTGCCACTTTGGTAGCTCGGCGAGCAATTCTTACGCATGGAAAAGGGGAATTCCCAGAAGTAACCGCGGAGCAGCTAGCGCAAGGTGAGCGATATGCCATTGATTCAAATGACTCGTTTCAAAATGAAAACGAAGCACCGTATTTGCAGCCATTGTTTGGATCGTTGTATGTCCATACCCCATTAAAAGCGGTACCAAAACACTCCGTAACTGAGGCAAATGAAGTAGAGAGAATCATTGCCGGCATGAATGCACTTGACGCAATTACCGGCACAACGTTACACTATAGCTAGAAAGTAACAATGGTTGATGATGCTGTTTTTTTTGATGTAGATGCAATGGGCTCTGAGCGCGGTGGGGATCGACGAGCGGAGACACTTCTCCACCATGAGAGAGTACAACAGCGAATTCAGCAGATAGACTCACTAGTGAGCGAACTCAGCGGTGCCAAAAGTACTGCAGAGCAAGCTGGCCTGTTTGCGGACTCTGCACTGGCGAGTGAGCTGCAAAGGTACCACGAGCAAAATAGTGAAATTGGTGCAGAAGATACAGAGAATGTTCAGAAACTTTCCGAGTACTTAAACGAAAACCCACAAGTATTCATCGCAATTTTTCAGGATCTGGCGTTTACGGTGGCTGATTTTTTGCGTTCGCGAGTGAGTGAGCAAACGCTCATGCTGGAAGTAGAACATATTCATGATGTGGTCGCTAACTGTGCCCGTGTCTTTCCAAACGAACCCGTCTTGCAGCTTATTGCGGCGGTACATGATATCTATAAATATTCGTCTCCAGATCCTGAAGGTGCGGAAAAATTTGGCACAGCGCAACTGGGACTTCACGAGTTTATGAGCACGGTCCTCGGTGGTGAGGTTCTTGCTGCTGCCTTAGAGAAGCATGATGTGAGCTCTGAACAAGTGGAGAGTGCCACTTTGGTAGCTCGGCGAGCAATTCTTACGCATGGAAAAGGGGAATTCCCAGAAGTAACCGCGGAGCAGCTAGCGCAAGGTGAGCGATATGCCATTGATTCAAATGACTCGTTTCAAAATGAAAACGAAGCACCGTATTTGCAGCCATTGTTTGGATCGTTGTATGTCCATACCCCATTAAAAGCGGTACCAAAACACTCCGTAACTGAGGCAAATGAAGTAGAGAGAATCATTGCCGGCATGAATGCACTTGACGCAATTACCGGCACAACGCATCAGGCCTTTTTAAAGTACAACAATGCCTACTCCAGTGAACAGGTTGCTAGCTACGGCAGTGTTGGTGAGTATTTCTCTGGGGCCCTTTTACGGTCCTTTGACTCTACAATGGCGGTAGATGCGCTCCAGTGGCTCGCGAACGATGCGGTTGCACCGAGCATCTACGAGCAAAACGAACTCAAGGCGATGATTGCTGAAAATACAAACATCAAAAATGCTCTGCAGGCTCAAGCAAATGAAATATCGAGTAATCATGAGGTGGCGAAGTGTTTCGACGCGCTTCGAGTGGCTGTAAGCAGCTCTGATGTAGAGGCCATTTCGACTGAGCGGCGTGCATTTGATGACGCACTGCAAGGATTTATTGGGGCAGTTGTTCTCTCGCTCGAGTGGTAGATATTTTGTTTTTGTATGCTACTATTCAGGCATGACACATAAGAATGCATCTGAACGCGGACTTGAACCAGTTTCTCCTCGAGAGTATGACGAGATTCCAGAATTTGTGCGTACCGCACCGGAAACGAGCGAAGAAATACTCGCGCGCTGGCAAGACCCACAAGAATTCCAGAATGATGTTGCAGCTGGAAAAGTAATCGACGCTGGCATTGGTACGATTGGTGGTGAGGAAGTCGTTCTGTTTTTCTTACCGGCTCCTGGGGATGATGATCAGACTGAATATGTGAATCATTTTGGAACCATATAGGCGCGCTACGTAGATGGCCAAATTATTGCTTGTCCAATTGTCTCTCTGCCGAGGGAACAGGGGAAAGAACTTTTGCGGGCTGTTGGTTGGCTTGAAAAAGAGAAAACCATACCCCAACATATTGGTGCATTCTTGCAGCAGATACTGGCATTTGTGCGGCGAGAGATTCGTTAGTTTTTTCTCATACCACCTTGCTACAATTACGGAATGTCTCTCTTTGAAGCCTACACGAAAAAAACGGTATCCTACTCCGATTCTCTGAGTGGTAAGAATTTTCGTTTCACCGTTTCCCAAGAGCTGTTTAGTTCTCAGTCAGTTGATCTAGTAACGCAACGCCTGTTGCGAGCACTTTCCTACGCAAAAGTGAGTGGGTACCGTAAAATTCTCTATCTAGGATGTGGCTACGGACCTCTCGGTATTGTGCTTCAGCAGCGTGAGCCAGACTCAGAAGTACATTTTGTTGATCGTGATGCACTCGCTCTCGAGTTTACGCGTATGAATGCGCAGCTGAATGCAGTTCAGCAGAAAAAAGAGTACGCCTGCCTCGGCTATGATGGTATTTCTGAGAGTGATTTCGATCTGATAGTTTCCAATATTCCGGCCAAAGTTGGGCCAGAAGTACTTCGCCACATGCTCTTGGACGGGCGGTATTGCATGCAGGAGAACGGCACTGTGGCGGTGGTGGTTATCGAACCAATAGCTGCGTTTTGCCGTGAAGTGTTACAAGCAGATGACAGCGTTGACCTTTTCTTCGAACGAACGTGGCCTGGGCATACGGTGTTTATCTATCGGTTTGTTGGTCAGTCAAAAGCCACGGAGTATATATCTGCCCAGGAGCGAGGTCTGTTTGCGCGGGGCAAGTACCCGCTTCGGTTTCGGGGAAAAGAGTTTCAGATGGATGTAAGCCATGACATCGCCGAGTTTTCGCAACTGAGCTTTGATACTCGATTGATTTTGCAAGCGCTTCCCAAGCTCCCGCAACAAAAAAAGCAGGCAGTATTTCTTTTTCCTGGGCTAGGACACCTAGCAGTAGCCGCAGCCTCATTTTTACGACCAGACTCCACAACCCTTATTGACCGGGACTTACTCGCCCTACAAACTACAAAGGCTAATCTGGTCCGCTCTGGCATACCACAAGAGAAGATTGTCTCACTCCATCAGGCTGATTTTTCGGTACCTCTGGCGCAGGAAGTAGATCTTATTTTTGGTGTTTTGCCAGAGAAAACTTCAGTTGAGGTTCTGTCTCTTTGGAAAGATCAGATTGAACGCCAATTAGTTGCAGGAGGCACAGCCGTATTTGCATCGAGCTCAACGGCTATTACACGCTGGTTAGATGAATTATCTCGCACCCACGGATTTCGGATTTTGGATCGCGAGAAAAATAAAGGTCGAAGTCGACTTATAGTACAAAAAAAGAAGTAAGATATTTTTGGTTTTTACCAGGATATATTGTTTCTTTTTGATGGTGGGTGTACGCTAAAGCTATGTCCAAATCTTCATCTTTTCGTCCATCATGTGGTGATGCTGTCTACAGCCTGGGTTTGATTGGCGCGCTGATTTACTATTTGACCCACGCCGGAAATATTACCGAAGGTTTATGGGGGATTGGTAAAGCGCTCTTTTGGCCAGCCTATTTACTGTACAAACTCCTTGAAATGTGGCAAGTATGACCAGAAAAAAGATTGTATTAATCCTTGGCGGTACTGCTGCTGGGGCTCTAGTGTTTGGTTTTCTCACTTTTGTGGCCGCAAGTATCTGGATTGGCTCAGCTGTACAGAAAAACTGCCGCGTAGCGGTTGAGAAATACGGTGGAGAGTGCGTAGACGCTCTCGTGAGTGAGTTCACTGATCCCTCGCAGACCTATACCGAGAGAAACGACGCCATCTGGGCGCTGGGTCAACTCGGAGATGAGAAAGCGCTGTCTGTTTTGCAAGCGTATTACACAGGAGAGATGGAGAAAACTGCGTATTCAGAAGAAATTTCTCAATACGAACTCAGTAAAGCAATTCAATTGCTAGAGTCTGGTTTTAACCCGACCCACTGGTTCCGTTTCTAGATTCTCTCTGTTCTTGGTTATTTTTTTAGAGGTAGTTTCTTGGCGAGGAGTGTCGCTATTCCCAGTGTGGGGAAGAATGCCATGAGGACCCAATACGTTTGCGCTTGGGGTGATTGAAACGGAACCGAAAGTGTATTCCAAGCCAGTTGGAGCAGAGCTGATGGGTTCTGTACGAGTTCTTTTTTGTTTGGGAAGTACACGGTATAGAATCGAGTTATACCTTGTTCGCCTATCCAGAGTGAGACGCTTGGAATGGGTGTATCGACTGCTAGTGACAGGGCATAAGCCTGGCCTTTGGAATCAGCTTGTATTGGTAAGCCAATGGGGAAATTTCGGCCGTCATGCAAGATAAGCAGACTGTGACGACTTGTGGTGATAGTTTCCGTATTTTTGAGGATTGAGGTGACGAGATATGGTATGCCTTGGTTTTTTTCTTCCTCTGTTTCTTCTCGGAGGCGGCGATCAAGAGAAACGAGGATCATCCCCAAGTTGTCTTGGTATGCCGTGAATGGCACAGTAACCGATTCTTCCATGAGCGAGATACGATCTTGGGAAATGGTTTCTTCGTGAGCATGTACAAAAGCCGTAAGTGGCAGCGGCGGTCTTTGTCCCACCCAGACCACCAGTGTGGCAAACACGAGCAGAATGACAAAAAGATACCAGGGATGAAAACGAAAACGCGGTGTGCGCAGGGATTTCCACCACTGCGTAAAGGTTTGCTGGAAGTAGTTGGGTCGTAGAAATTCCGAGGTTTCTTTATTGGCCTGTTTGCCGCGTGAGAAGTACGGTTTTTCGAGATAGGTGTTGAGACCAATACTTAAAAACAGAGTCAGTGCTGCTGATATTCCAGCAATCCAGAGTGTGCTGAGAAGTGAAGTAGGGGCCCCATTTTTGGTAAAAATCTCAATGGCAATCGTGTGTGTGAGGTAGATCGAGTAGCTCAGTGTTCCCAACCACACGAGCAGTTTGGATTCAAAGAACTGGGCGAACCGATTCTTTCCGAGAGTCACTGCCAGCACACCAGCTAGCGGAAGAGCCAGGAGCATCTGAATGGCGCTGTGTGAGTAGCTAGGGAAAAATGTGAAGAGAACCGGGGTGCCGAGAAGTATGATGGTAGCTAGGCTCGCGCCGATGAGGGAGCGTTCTTGCATGAAGCGGTGGAAGAAATGCCAAGATGGTGGGCGAGTGATTTCCCACTGCGCTACCAAATAACCCATGATGAAGTAAACAAAGTACCCGATATTGAGAATATGAAATCCAAGCACTGAGTGTGCCGCTAATGAGAGTCCATAGAAACTAATGAGGCTAGCGATCACGGCGAGTGTTTGGAGCACTCTATTGCGAGTAAGCGCAAAAAAGCGGAACAGTGGCAGGAGGAGAATTGGGTACAAAAGATAAAATAAAACCTCAATGGTCAGACTCCAATACACGCCGTCAAGTTGACCAATATAGACGCCAAACGGCAATGTCATGGTGCCGTTTACGGCCACAGTGGCTACCATCTGGAGCCATTTGCTCCACTCAAGATAAAACACTGGTGCCGGAGTCATTGGTAGAAGGAAGACATACCACAGTGCCACCGCGATTTGGAGAGCAAAGAATGTGAAGAAGAGTGCTTTTTCGATTGGTGCTTCGGCTGCGCTTCTTTGTATTTTTCGCCACAATGTGCCAAAGCTCCACGCTACTCCCAGGACAATAACCGAGACAACCAGTGGATTCATATATTCCCAGAAAAAACGTATACAACCCAGACTCACAACCATTCCAAGAAGTGGGGGAAAAACGCGAGCGTAGCGTTTTAGCCAGAATGACCAGACATTGGGAATCGTGCCGTACAGCTTGCCAATGAGGAAGCCACTCAATAAAAAGAGAAAAATGACCCCAGTTTTGCCATTCTGTGTGAGGATTTGATGCAGAAAAAAAGAGCTCATTGGGAAGTGCCGCACCAAGTGGAGCGAGTCGTAAGTGGTTCAGAAAAACAAGGATAACCGCAAAGCCGCGTAATCCGTCGAGTGCGAGAATTCTGGGACGAGAACGAACGTTTTTGTTACTCATGTTGAATTCGTTTTTTGACAACACTCATGACAGCATCATAGCACTTTTTTCATCCGCATTTTATGCAAAACCCAAATGGGTATATCATAGAGTCATGAAGAAACTTTTCCATGTGTTGGCAGCGTGTGCTGTATTTGTGAGTACAGTCGCGCCAGTGTTTGCTGTGGAAAGCATTGCAAGTTTTCAGTCGCAAATACAGGTTTTTCCAGATTCAGATTTACAGATTACTGAGCGAATTCTGTATACAACTACGGAAGAAAAGCACGGTATTTATCGCTATATTCCGGAGCGCTACGCTCGCTCTGGTTGGAATCAACAGGCAAGAATTCACGTTGACTCCGTCGCAGATTTTTCAAGTGAACCAATTCCGTATGAGCTTTCACGCGAGAGTGGAAATGTGGTTTTGAAAATTGGTGATCCAGATACCACGTTTGTGGGGGAGCAAGAGTATGAGATTCAGTACACTGTGCAGAATGGCGTACAGTTTTTGCGTTCTGAGCAAGTGCCAGACAGTGATTTAGAGGGTGCTCCGTACTTACCTGAGTTGTACTGGGACATTACTGGAGAGGGCTGGCAAGTGCCGATTGCGAGTGTGGCTGCGGAGGTGCGCGCGCCGCACGCCGGCGTGCGGCGCGCGCAGTGCTACTCCGGAGCCTATGGCGGTGATGATCAGCTCTGCCAGGTGATTATCACCGATGCGGGTGAGGCCGTGCAATTCATGTACACCGAAACAATTTCTGAGGGCGATAACATGACTGTCGCCGTGCAATTTGATCCCACCGCCGCGTGGGAATACCCTACAGAGCAAGAGCTGTGGTGGCGTCGAGTGCGCGAGAATGCTTTGATTTTGCCACTCTTTTTACCAGGGAGTATCCTTGTCTTTTCGTGGTGGAAGTGGGGACGAGATCGCGAGTTTGTGTCTTGGAATGTGTGGAACGACAGCGATGATCGACCGCAGCGCTGGGCACCACTCTTTTCTCGCCGCCAAGTGCCGTTTGCGTATGAGCCACCAACAGACCTCACTCCTGGTCAATCTGGTGCTATGCTCGATAATCGTGTCGATGCTCAAGATGTTATTGCCGAGATTCTGGATTTGGCAAGAAAAAAGTTTCTACGTATTGAAGCCGTTGAGAAGAAAAAGATGCTTTGGGGAAAGGAAACAGACTATCGGTTCGTGCGACTGAAAAAATCAGATTCTGGTTTGCCAGAATACCAATCATACTTGCTCGAACACCTGTTTCCGAAAGATGCAGAAGAAAGCACACTTTCTGAGCTGAAAGGGAGTTTTTCCACCCACTTTGCCAAGGTGCAGCAGCAGTTAATGAGGTCCCTAGTCGCCGCAGGCTACAACCGCCACAATCCAACACAAACGCGTGGTGGAGTATTTGGCTTAGCCATCATTTTGAGTGGTGCCGGTTTTGTATGGAGTTTCGTCTTGTTAGAGAGAGGGCTGTATTGGGGGTTAGGTCTGGCGCTGGTGTCTGGTGTGGTCAGTCTCGCTCTGGCGGCAGTTTTTTCAGTTCGCACGGCTCGAGGAAGAAATGCCTACTGGCGTGCCCGCGGCCTGAAGAAAATGATCCAAGCCGGGGCGTGGCGGCAGGAGATTCAAGAAAAACACCTCTTTATTGAAGAAGTGTTCCCATATGCGGTTGCGTACGGAGTGGTCAAGAAACTCAGTACGGACATGGAAGATTTACAGGTTGCACCGCCAGAATATTTGTCGAACTCCGCTCTGGTGCCATTTACCACTGCACATTTTGTGCAGCATTTTTCAGAAACAGCCGCTCAATCACTCTCGTATAATCCCAATTCAGGAAGCTACAGCTCAGGGTCTGGTTTTTCTGGCGGGTTTTCTGGAGGCGGCGGCGGAGGTGGCGGCGGTAGGAGTTGGTAGATTCGTGCAGAGAATGCTGTACAATAATTCTCCACAACGAAGACATTGAGGTATATGGGATATTTAGATTCTAAAAAAAAGTCAAAGAAAAAAGAACGTGAGCACGTTTCTATGGCTCGTATGGGTAGTCATCAGTCTGTTCGCCCGAGTGGGCAGAACTCCGGTGGCCAAAAGAATATGCTGAGTCGCCGCAAAGGTGAGCGCTAACACGCTTCTTGTTTTTGGACACTGTACTCTTGAGAAGTGCTAGGCAGCTTCTAGCGATTCAACGGTATACTCCACTTCGCCCCGCGGGGTAGAAAACAGAACTGCTTCGCCCTTTTTTTGCCGAGTACAGCTTTTCCGAGTGGACTCAGGTGTGACAGTTTCTTCTGGTTTGGATCCGATTCGTGCTCGTTGACCAGGGTGTAGGTCTGGGTTCCTCGTTCGTTTTTGAGCGTGAACGTTGCGCCGAGTTCTATGGCGTCATAATGATCTTTTTGCGCAATGACTGTACCGTGTTCTACCAGGTGGTGGAGGCGGCGAAGTTCACGCTTGATATTTCCAAGTTCGAACTTGCCGTACTTATAGGCTCCGTTTTCTGAGAGGTCACCCATCTCACGCGCGGTAGTGACTCGTTGTTGGACTTCTTTTTTGAGTTGGAGCAACTGGCGAATGCGCTGCTTCATGCGCTCAAACTCTTGGGCAGTGAACTGGTATTGTGGTGCGGTATGGTGCGGCATAACGAAGCTGTAGTGTAGCGTACTCTTTACTTTGTACCAAATGTTTCAGCAAGTATTGACCGGACTGTGGCGAGTTCATTTTTCCAGATCCAGTACTCAGCGCCCCAGAGAAGGATAGCTTCAACGTTGAGCGCTTTGGCATGCTCAAGATTTTTTCGTAACGTGTCGAGGTTCATGCTTTGCGCGTCCGGGCTACGAAAGTTCTCGCCGTTTTCTTCCCATGGTTCAGCTTGTAGCTCAGTTATCCACACTGACGGTTCTGATTGCCGAATCATTTTTTTCAGCAGAGAATCTGGCTGGCTCGGACCGCGATACAAAGGGCGACCCAAAACAGTGGTGAGGTGCTGAGAGTAGTAGAGGTCGAGTCCGATGATGTCGGCGAGGGTGGTGGCGCGCGGCCAGAGGCCGCGCGCCACCACATCATTCCCCCAAACATTCACCACAATCGGTCGGGAGTCTAGGGAGCGAACGAGCTCAATTTCTTGTTTCAAAAAGGCAAAAGGAATAACTTGATTGTTTGGTCCGCTCGGATCAAGCGGTTCGTTTTCAACTTGCCAGTGGGTTATACACGAATAGGATTTGAGTGCAGCGATGCTATTTTCGATGTATTTGAGAGCTCGCTCTTGAGTCGCGGCATTCGCTGGATCTGCTAACACGTGGCTCGGGAAGTAAAACTCTGGCCACCGCGGCGACTTCATACCAAGTGAAAGCAGTATTTTTTGGGAGTGCTTTTGCGCATAGGTGAGATAGGGAGTTATTGAATCAAAGGAGTAGTTTCCTGGGCTAGGCTCAATGAGATCCCAGCGCAAGCCCAGTCGAATGATGTTGGGATGTGAGTCCACGAACTCTTGAAACGAGGGAAGTGGTTCTAGTCCAAGCCACTCTGCTTGTTGTGGAGAAAAAGTCCAACCGATATGTGGTCTTTTTGGCATATGTGCATCATAGCGTACACTGGCAGTATGAAATGGTCTGTTTACATACTGCGGTGTGCGGATAACTCGCTGTACACCGGCTGCACCAACAATCTAGAAGAACGGCTGAAGAAACATAATGCTGGTCAGGGAGCAAAGTACACCCGGAGCCGACTGCCCGTATCTCTGGTGTATGCAGAAAAAAGTACAGATCGTTCGGCGGCATCGATTCGTGAGGCGGAGATCAAAAAGTACTCTCGCCAACAAAAAGAACAATTAGTGAGTGCCTCCGCTGATGCTCCTGAAGCGATGGTTTATACTACACAAAATACATAAAGGACACACGATGTTACCATTTTTTCTGTTTTTATTGATTGGAGTGGCCACCATTGCCCTGGCTTCTATTAAGCAAATAAATCACTACGAGCGTGGTGTGGTGTATACCATGGGAAAGTATGCCGGTATGTTGAACCCGGGGTGGCATATCGTTTGGCCTATTTTTCAGGCAATGCAAAAAGTGGATATGCGTACCAAAGCGGTGGATGTACCTAAGCAAGAAACGATCACCAAAGATAATGTGTCTTGCAAAATGAATGCGGTTATTTACTACAAAGTGTCCGAGGCGGATAAGACCATTAACGAAGTGGAAAATGTGTTTTATGCGGTGTCACAGTTGGCACAAACTACTATGCGGCGTATTGCTGGTGAAGCTACGTTAGATGAATTACTTTCTAATCGCGAAAAAATTGCCAATGAAATTTTACGCACCATTGATCCAATCACAGACGAGTGGGGTATCGATGTGGAAACAGTTGAGTTGAAAGACATTGAATTGCCTGAGTCGATGATTCGTACTATGGCAAAACAAGCTGAGGCGGAGCGTGAGAAGCGGGCCACGATTATCAGCTCCGAAGGTGAGGTGCAAGCCGCCAATAATCTCTCACAAGCAGCGCAAGTGATGATGTCTAGCCCGGGCGCTCTACACTTGCGTACGCTCAACTCGATTAATGATATTTCTTCAGATCAGTCAAACACGGTAGTGTTTGCCGTTCCGCTCGAGGTGCTCCGTGCAGTCGAGGGAATTTCAGAGATGTGGCAAGGAAAGCAGCGCTGACTTTTTACGAAGGAAGGTTATTTCCCGGTGATCAACACGGCGAACCCAGCGTTGGCAGCCGTACAGGCGTAGGGAAACTCTCGGCTTTGAATGAGTGCTTTGTGGCCGAGGCTTTGGTCCCAACCCCACTCGACTGCTTGCACTGCTGTCTCATATCCTGCTGCTAAGTTTTCGTTTATGCTTGTCCAAGTTGGGTTGTCCTCAAAGAACTGGTCAGCGCGGGCATCAAACCCATCGTGATTATCCAGGCGGCCAAGGGCGAGTTGCTCGTTTACGCGAATGCTCGCCACGGTACACAGTTGATTTGACTGCTGGAACTCCGGCAGTCCGTGAGCCCGGCGATAGGTTTGCACTGCGGACCATAAGTCTTCGCCGGTATAGGTTGGTGCTCGAGTACTGGCTTGTGTTGGTGCACTGGGAGCCAACTGCTCGGAAGGGAACTCACTGGCCAAAATGATGGTCAAAATGGTGCCGGGAACACCTTCAAGCATTGCCGAGCGAGTAGCAACTCCAAGTTCTGTGAGTGCAGTGTTGGTGATACTCTCCTCCTGACTGAGCTCATCAGAGAGAGAAAATCTTCCGCGATTTGGCGCAAACAAGGAAAGGATTTCCACCTTTTGCGGCGGATTCGTAGTAAGACTGTCCAGTATTTCTTGGGAGTTTGACACACTCAGTTCGCCACGGTCTTCGATTTCGAGGGTGAGTAAGCGGGCAAATTTTTCGAGTGTATTGTTTGCTGAAGCGCTGGCAACTTCAGACTCGAGTCGAATTTGTGCAATTGTCTCGGACGCGACAGCTGCGCTGTATGTTTGTTTTTCCTCTAGTGGTTGTCCGGAACTGTTTCGATAGCTTGCCAAGTGGGGAGTACTCAACTCCTGTACCCAGGTTTGAAAAGGCTGAATCAGCTGTTGAGATGTGGAGGAAACAGCCCCAATTTTATCTTGCGTGACCAGGAGCGCAAAAACTGCGGCACTTCCGACCACCACGAGCCCGGCTGAAGTAATGAAGGATCGCCAGGAAGGGAGTTTCATGATTGGGGTTCTATGGAGTCGACGAGGTTTGCGCATTCGTTTGTTTCAGAGCTTGGTTCAGTTTATCGTTGTTGAGAATCAGGCTCGGAGCGTACGGGCGATCAGCTGTTTCGTTGTAGGTGTGAACGCTGCTTTGTTGGAGCGTTTGGGTGAGTCCGAGTGAATCACGGATTTCTTCAGCGAGCGAGAAGTCAGAGTACACGGTGTCGCTCGTGGCGTGAAAAATACCGGTTGGTTGGTGCTCAATCGCCCATCTGATAACTTCAGCAAACCACTCAATTGGAGTGAGGGTGAAAAAGTGATCGGAAAAGAACGGGCCAGTTTTTCCGGCCTGAAGCGCTTGCGCAATCTTGTGCCAGATGTCTGGTTTGGCAAATTCATCCTGTCGGTACGGAAAATTAATTCGAAAAATAGTGGCGGTGGGAATGACTTCGGCGATGACTTTTTCTGCGGCTAACTTTGTTTCCGCATACCAGTCAATAGGGTTGGTGGCATCGGTTTCGAGGTAGGCGGTTTCTTTGGTTCCGTCGAAAACGTATCCTGTGGAGAGGTGAATGAGGTGTACTCCATGACGAGCACACGCTTCCGCAATATTGCGGGTGCCTTCCACATTCACTTGGTAGACCACTCCAGATGTGTCACCGGCTTCTTTTTGGGCGGTGTTGAGATCTGTGAACGCGGCCAAGTGGAGCAGTGTCTTGGCAGGAGAGCGCGCAATAATGTCCTCAATCTGGTTGGCATCGAGGATATCGATTCCTTCGGTGCGGTCTAGATTGATGAATGCGTACTCATCACTGAGCATCTCAACAATTTTCGTGCCAACGAGACCGGAAAGTCCGGTGCCGAGTACTGGTTTCTTTTCAGCCATTCTTTGCCTACTTTCTCTTCTTTAGCCCTTGGTTACTTCCCACATTTCTGGACCAAAGAAGTCCCAGGGGAGTCGACCTTCGTCAGGATCTTCGGCATTAAATTGATTCGTGACAAAGTAGAAAAGACTCTGTGGCTCGTGCCAAGGATTACTCCCACCATGTGCTACTCCCGCGGGAATGCGCAAGAGGGTATTGCTATAGCCACCCAAGATGAGACGCATGTGATTATTTTTTGTCGGAGAGTCTTCGCGGACGTCTACTAAGTTGACGAGAATGCGGTTGTAAGGAGGCACATACCAAAGATCTTCTTGATTTCTATGGATATGAAAGGCCTTAATCACGCCTGGTAAAACAAGCGACAGGCTGGCCTGTCGTACCTCGAAGTTTTCCAGTCCTTCTACAAAACCATCAGTGAGTCGGACAATTTCGGTAAAATTTCCCGAGTCATCACGAAAGAGCGGTTGAGTAATAACATCTACACCCGCAATTTGGCTTTTTTCCGTGTAGCCCTGAGTGGTTATCGCTGGTTGGTATTCTTGAGCAATTTGCATGTTATTGGTCTCCGTACTGTTTTTTATAGTAATCCTGATAGTTACCAGACTTCACTCGTCGCCACCAGTCTTCATTTTCTCGATACCAGGTAATTGTTTTTTGCAGTCCTTCCTCGAGGGTGACCGAAGGTTCCCAGCCGAGATCAGCCTGGGTGGTGCTCCAGTCAACTGCATAGCGGCGATCGTGACCAGGTCGGTCTTTGACATAGGTAATGAGCGATTCATCGGCACCCATGAGCTCTAGCAGCATTTTGACTACATCAATGTTTGCGATGTCTTCACTCATTCCACCAACTAGATAGGTATGGTTTTCTTCACCATGAAGCAGCACTGCTTCAATAGCGCGGCAGTGGTCTTCTACGTAGAGCCAGTCACGCACATTCAAACCATCGCCATACACGGGCACCGGTTGATTGTCCATGATATTAGTAATGACCAGCGGGATGAGTTTTTCTGGGAAATGGTACGGACCGTAGTTGTTGGAACAATTGGTCATGGTCCATGGTAGTCCATACGTTTCACCGTACGCTCGTACGAAGTGGTCGCTACTGGCTTTACTGGCTGAATAGGGGCTGCGAGGATCGTAGTGAGTATTTGGGGTGAATTTCTCTTCTGATCCCAGTTCAAGTGAGCCAAAGACCTCATCGGTAGAGATGTGATGAAAGCGCTGTACTTCTAGCTCGCGGGCGGCTTCCAATAGCACTTGTGTGCCGACAACGTTTGTTGTCACAAAGGCAGAAGGGTCAAGAATGGAACGATCTACGTGCGACTCGGCTGCAAAGTGGACAACCATATGTGCTCCAGCCATAGCTTCACGAACCGCTTCAGGATCACGGATGTCCCCTTTGATAAAGGTATAGTTTTCTTCGTTCTCTAGGCCGGAAAGGTTTTCGAGATTGCCTGCGTAGGTAAGTAAGTCAAAGTTAACAATATGATCTTCTGGATGGTGTGTATGCCAATAACGAACAAAATTTGATCCAATAAACCCGGCTCCGCCGGTAACAAAAAGTTTCATGTGTGCCCTCTCTGTGCTCTCTATTGTACTGGTTTTTACGTGTTTTGTGCCTGTTCTAGCAAGAGAACAGTTTTTTCATTGAAACGTTCTCCTTTGGAGAGTATGAGGTCTGACGGGCGAACATGCAAGTGCTTCGCCAGGGCTTTGAGCATAGCTTTATTGGCTTTGCCTTTTTGCGCAGGTTGGGTAACATAGACTCTAAAGCTGGTTGGAGACTGCGCTTCTACACGTTCGCGCTTTGCTTGAGGAACGACCATGATGGATAATACTTTCATACTGGTATTGTACAAAATGAAGTTTCCGGCCATAATGCACAACTTATGAGTTCTATGCCTGACACCACAACAGCCTCACTTCCAGAATTAGCGGTCATTATTGTTTCCTATAACACAGCGGCGTTAACACAGAAATGTCTCGACGCTGTACTGCAGTCCACTGGAGTTCGCTTGCAAGTGTTTGTTGTTGATAACTGTTCCACTGATCGAACTTTGACCCAACTGCGCCGTAAGTACAGTTTACGCTCCAGTAAAAAGCGGTGGGAGGAGTGGCAAGAGAAACTGCATAGCCCCAGCGTTAAGGATCTTTTTCCGAGTGTGAAAGTCGATGTTACGGCTGTGCCGCGCATCTATACTGCCGCATACCAAGCAGATGTTTCAGTCAGCAAGAAGCGGAAACAGAGCCATGAACCACAGATCGTCGAGCACGATATTGTGCTCTTGCCTTCGGAAAGAAATCTTGGGTTTGGTCGGGCAAACAATCTGGCAGCAGCGAGCACGAATGCCGAGTACATCTTCTTTTTGAACTCAGACGCATTTGTTGAGCCTAAAACGATTTTAGCACTCGTAAAGCAGTTTCGGAAGCGACCGGGCAAGTCAACTGCCGTACTTGCCTCCATGAAAAATGCTCTTGATAATGTTGGCATTATTGCTGCAGAGCTGCACAATGAAGACGGTACGTTGCAACGCCAAGGTGGAAGTTTGCCGACCAACTGGAATGTTTTTCTCTGGGCAACTTTTCTAGATGATGCGCCCGTGCTGAATCGTCTCAAGGCTTACCAGCATCATGATCATGATATGCGGTGGTATCACCGTCGCCCACTTTCAAAAGTTGGCTGGGTGGGCGGTACGGCTCTAATGATTTCTCGCCAGTGTATCGATGAAGTCGGTGGATTTGATGGTGAAATATTTATGTATGGGGAAGATATCGATCTCTGTTGGCGAGCAACGATGCGTCACTGGGATGTCGCGTTAAGCTCCAAGGCTCGAGTCACTCACCTCGGATCGGCCAGTGCTGGTCACAAAGCAGCGATTTTGGGAGAAATTTCTGGATTGCTGTATATGTGGCAAAAACACAGATCACCTCTGGATCTATGGCTTTTGAAGCGCATTTTACTTATTGGTCTCGTTTTCCGTACGATAATTTTTGGTATACTGCGACGGTATGGTCAGCAACGCATTTATCAGGAAGCTTTGGACATGGTTCGACAATAACTTTTTATTGATCGCCACCGCTTTCTTCATCGCCTTCATTACACTGTATCCAAAGATCCCTCTCGGTGAGATTATTCCTGGGTACATTGTTCGTGTTCGATTAGAAGACTTTTTTGTACTTTTTGTGTTTTTGTGGTGGGGCTTGCAGGTGCTGCGCAAAAAAGTCCACTGGCGAACGCCGTTGACACTGTTTATTGCTTTGTATCTAGGAGTAGGTCTTCTTTCGAACATCCTGGGTGTGATTCTCACGCAAACAATTCCGGCTGAGGTATTGCATTTTGGGAAGTCTTCGCTCCACTGGATGCGACATATTCAGTATTTCTCTTTGTTCTTTATTGGGTACTCAGCAGTGAAAACTCGTCGCGATGCCGCCATTTTATTTGGTGTGGCTGGCTTAACTTTGTTGGCTGTCGTTTTCTATGGATACGGTCAGAAGTATTGGTATTGGCCGGTGTACTCAACGATGAATCGAGAGTTTAGTAAAGGCGTTCGCTTGTATCTTGGTCCGTTTGCGCGCGTACAGTCCACGTTTGCTGGACACTATGATCTTGGTGCGTATCTCGCATTCATCTTGCCGATGGTTTTGGCGTTCTTCTTCATGTTAGGACAAAAATATACCCAAGCGGAAAAGTGGTTGCGCGGTCGCTGGAGATCGATCCTCTATGGTTTGACTGGGTTTGCTTGGATTGCCGGTTTGTGGCTGCTCGTAATGTCTGGAGCACGTTCTTCGTTTGGAGGATACGTGATTGGTATTGGCTTTGTGATTTTGCTGTTTGCTTTACGCCGTCGTTCCGTGTGGTGGTTCCTTTCGCGCGGGTTTGTTGTGTATGTAATCAGTGCTCTCTTTGTCCTGTTTGTTGGTGACTTAAGTAGTCGCTATATTCAACTGATTGATAAAAACAAGTATCCGCAAGTGCATGCGGCGTATGAAAGCTGGGAAAACTTTAAAGAAGATCCTGGTTCGGTTATTACTTTCCGTTGGCCGTTTGGGGATAAAGAGTTAGCCGACAGTGGCAAACGACAACCTCCACAAGGAGCAAAGTCAGTTGAAGAGCTGGAAGCCGAGCTGAATAAGCAAGGGCTGACGGTTACCGATACGCAACCAACCACCGAGCGACCTTCAGATGTGTTTGCTGATGTACCAGAAAAAGAGTTTGATCTCGACGATCCAGCCGCTACTATGGCTGGTGATCTTGTGCAAAAGGGCGATAAGCTGGTAAAAGAGCGCACGTACTCAGAATGTTCTGTTGAGCGGAGTTTGTCTCTTTGTATTCGTCTTGAAACACTGTGGCCGCGTGCCCTGCAAGGGTTTTATAACAACCCACTCTTTGGTTCTGGATACGCAACTCTCACCAAAGAAACAGTTGGACAATTTACCGAAGCAGAAAGTACCGATAATAACTATCTGAGAACCCTCGGTGAAAATGGTGCGCTCGGCTTCTTCTTCTACTACGGCACCATGGGACTGGTACTCTGGTACGCATATCGAGCCTATCGCATGAGTGCTGATCCGCTGCACACGGCAGTAGCAGTTGGTTTGCTGAGTGGATTGATTGCTCTCATGATTAATGGTACCTATATTGACGTTTTCGTTGCATCTAAAGTGGCATATACCCTCTGGATTATGGTCGGTGTGGCGTTGGCGCTCTTTGTGAAAGATGGAGTGGTGGCGCAACGCTTTGCCTTTGAGCGGCAAGAAAAGGCGGAAAAAACATCCGAACTTTCCGTGCTGTTGCAGAAGGTAGAAGACTCCGCAGAGGCCCGCCACGGTGGTGAGAAAGGCTACCTCTCTAAGCAGAAACGGCGCCAAAAGAGCACGAAGAAGAAAAAATCAGTGCAGAGAAAGAAGTAATTGTGCGTCAGAGTCCGGTCGGAACTGGTCGAAAAAAAGTACAGGTTTCTCTTGGCTGGTGGGCCGCCTTTGCCGAATGGATCTTTGTTGGTTTTCTGCTGGTCGCAGCTTTTAGTGTACGACTGTATAAAATTGACGCCCCGCTTGGGGACTGGCACTCATTTCGTCAATCCGACACAGCCAGCGTAACGCGTGAGTATGTGCAGCACGGGGTGGATATACTCCGACCACAGTATCACGATGTATCGAACATCCAATCTGGACAGTTGAATCTGGATGGGTGGCGAATGGTGGAGTTTCCACTTTTGAACGCGCTCACAGCCAGTATTCTTCAAACGTGGCCGCAGCTTGATCTCGTAGTAACCAGCCGCATGGTATCGATTGTGTCGAGCTTAGTGAGTTTGGCATGTGTTCTTTTCTTGGCAAGAAAGCTGTTTGGTCGAGTAACCATGGTGATTGCGGGTGTCACTTTTGCGTTTTTGCCATATAGCATTTATTACAGTCGTGTTATTTTGCCGGAACCATTTATGGTTATGTGGTCAATGCTTGCTGCCGTAGGTATCTATCTCTGGAGTAGCGGGTTGTCGAAAAAGACAAAACAGCTTTTCAGTAAAAATGATATTTGGCTCGTGCTCGCGGCACTCAGTTTTATGATTGCTCTCTTAGTGAAACCTGTGGCGCTGTTCTTTGTGCCTTTTTACATTGGTATTTTTTGGCGTTTTCGTGTCTGGCGAATTACGCCCTGGATTCTCGCAACGGCACTCCTAACTGTTGCGCTTGTGCCACTGTGGTGGTGGCGAACCTGGATCCAGCAGTTTCCGAGTGGAATTCCGGCAAGTGACTGGTTACTCAATGGAAATGGCATTCGATTAAAGCCAGCTTGGTGGCGTTGGTTATTCGCTGATCGAATCGGTCGACTCATGTTTGGGTATTGGGGCGCTCCTTTGCTGCTGATTGGTTGGGTAGCAGGAGTTCAGCCTTGGAAGGCGAAGAAGCTCAAAAACATGCGTGAGTGGTTTATCGCTATTTGGAAGTACAAAGATTCTTGGTTCCAGGTTGAAGGTGCACTCATTTTTGGCGCAGTCGGTATGTTGGCGTATCTCGTTGTGTTCGCGAGTGGGAATGTACAGCATGACTATTACCAGATTCCACTGGTGCCGATTTTGGTACTTTTGTGGGCGCGCGGTGCGAGTTGGTTGATCGAGCAAGGAAGTGGTTGGTTGCAAAAGATTGAGCTCAGTGGTGTGGTGGCCATTATTGGTCTCTTCAGCATTGCTTTTGCATGGTATGAAGTAGCGGGTTGGTTTAACATAAATAATCCTGCCTATGTGACTGCCGGCGCTGCTGTTCAGCAGCACACGCCTGATGATGCGCTAGTGATTGCACCTGGTTTTGGTGATACCACGTTCTTGTTTCAAACTGAGCGCCGCGGGTGGCCAATCGGTTTTGAGATTGAGGACAAAATTGCCGCTGGTGCGCAGTACTACGTATCAACTGCCTATGACGATGAAGCTCGTCGCCTTGAGAAACAATTTACGGTCATAGAAAAAACAGAAGAGTATATCTTGATTGATCTTCAGCAACCCATTTTGAATGAATTGAATGAAACCGAATCAGTGACTGGGGTGTAGGGAAGTTGCCAATGCGTATTTTCATGTTAACTCCTTATCTTCCCTATCCACTGCTCAGTGGCGGTCAGGTTCGCACCTACAACTTGCTGAAAAAGATTTCTGAAGAGCATGACGTGACTTTATTCGCCTTAATTAAGCACGAAGACGAGAAGCAGTATCTACCGGAGTTAGAAAAGTACTGTAGCAACGTACGGGTTTTTAAGCGTACTTCTCAACCCTGGCATCCGCGAAATATTCTTTTGGCAGGTTTAACGGCATATCCTTTTGTGGTGACGCGTAACATGGTGATGTCGGTAAAGTCAGCCATTGCTGAAGAACTTGCTCGTACCGAATACGACCTTATTCATGTTGAGACGTTCTATATGATGCCGAATATTCCGGAAACGAAAATTCCCACACTGCTGGTTGAGCAAACTATTGAGTACTTAGGGTATGAACGGTTTGCACAGAAAATAACGAAAAAATTTCCATTTCTGCGTCCACTGTTAAATATCGATATCGCTAAAATTACTCATTGGGAAAAAGAGTATTGGCGCAGTTGTGACCAATTGATTACCGTTTCTGAAGATGATCGTGAGTTTATTCAAGAAACCGTACCTGATCTCAAAGATATTGCGGTGGTTTCCAACGGTGTAGATATTGAGTTCTTTGAAGAAAAGAAAAAGCAGTTGCATGACACTGATACGATTTTATTTGTGGGGACCTTTAACTGGTTACCCAATGTTGAAGCGGTTGAGTTTCTGGTAGAAGAGGTATGGCCCAAAATTCGTGAGTCTCTGCCGCACGTACAGCTAAGGATTGCTGGGGCCTCGCCCACAGCCAAAATCCGCCAGTATGCTGAGCAAGACGATCGTATTTGTGTGACTGGCCGTGTTCCGGATATCCGCGATGAGTATGCGCAAGCCAATGTTTTGCTCGCTCCTGTTTTCAGTGGAAAAGGCACTCGCTATAAAGTGCTCGAAGCCATGGCTACACAGACACCAGTGATAGGCACCAGTATTTCTATGGAAGGCATTGGTGCTGAACCGGAAAAAGAGTTCTTACAAGCCGACAACGCCGATGAAATGGCCGCACAAACCATTCGTTTGCTGCGTGATGAAACGCTGCAAAAAAAGTTGGCGAAAGCTGGCAAGAAATTTGTGCAGCAACACTTTGGTTGGGAAAGTATTTCCGAAGAGTTACTGGCCATCTATGAGGAAGCAGCGCGATAAGCGCGAGCAAGAAGGAAGCAATGCAAAAAAAACTTTCGATCATCTTAGTGAGCTACAATTCCTGGCATTGGGTAGAGAAATGTCTACGGTCTTTTACCAATGTAGCCGAGTGGTCAGCTGACGAAAAAAAGACTCCGATCGAAGTTATTCTGGTTGATAATCATTCTCGTGATGGAGTACTGGCAAACGTTAAGCAGCAGTTCCCTTGGGTAAAAACGTTCTCACTGCCAGAAAATAGAGGATTCTCCGCCGGTAACAACGTGGGAATTCAGCAGGCAACGGCGCCCTACGTTATGCTTCTCAATACCGACACCGAGTTTCCTGAAAACACGCAGTTGTTTCCTCTGTTAGATGTGTTTGACGAACAGGAAGACGTGGCGGTGGTGACACCGAAGGTTGTGCTTTCTACTGGTGAGCTCGATCCTTCTAGTCATCGTGGTTTTCCAACCCCTTGGAATGCCATGATGTACTACTCAGGAGTAGCAAAGCGATTTCCACAGGCTCGTTGGGCGGCTGGGTACCATCGAACATGGGAAGATCTGGATGTCGCTCACGAAATAGAGGCGTGTTCAGGTGCGGCGATGATTGTACGAAAAGCAGCTATCGATGAAGTGGGGTTGCTTGATGAGTCATATTTTATGTACGCGGAAGACCTGGATTGGTGTTACCGCTTCCACACACAAAAGTGGCGCATTTGGTTTGATCCATCAGTGGTCATCATTCATCACAAGCACAAATCCGGCCTAGGAAAAGCCGTCTCTTGGGAAACAAAAGAAAAAACCATTCGCGCCTTTTATGACACGATGAAACAGTTTTGGCGAAAGTTTTATACCGATCGCTATCCGGCACTAGTTATGATTTTTGTGTTTGCTATGATAGAGTTACTCAAGTTGCGAAAACTAGAACAAGAAAGGAAACAGTATGAAAACCACTGATTTGCGTTTTCAAATTGCGAAAACACAGCGAGATCAACAAACCGCTTTACAAGGAGCTTTATTAGTTGTCTTCTTTGCGGTTATTACTGCCTCGGTTGGTCCGCAATTTATCTATCAATATGCTTTGCAAAATGCACCAGTTGAGCAACAGATGCTTATTCTCGGTAACTTACCGGTAGTGAGCTATGGAATTGCTGTAGTCGTTTTCTTGTGGGCTTTGGTAAGAAATTTCTTCCGCAGTCGTACAATTCGCATGTATGAGCAAGAACTCCAACTCCTGGCATACGCCATGATGGATGACTGCATGTGTTGTGTTGGCGATTCCTGTGAATGTGTCTGCCACACACCTTCCCATGATGACTTTGCTTCAGCGCTTT
Source organism: uncultured Pseudomonadales bacterium (assembly GCA_964447905.1). Taxonomy (GTDB): domain Bacteria; phylum Patescibacteriota; class Microgenomatia; order UBA1400; family UBA1396; genus JAJOJK01. The sequence goes on from CAYUUK010000007.1 coordinate 23,756, forward strand.
CTGCTGTAGAGGACTCCGAAGGTGCTGTTGCTGACGATTATGAAAAGAAAACTGTTAAGAAAGCAATGAGCTCCAAGTCTACAAAGAAGTCCACTTCTTCCAAGAAAAGTACTAAAAAATCTACTTCTCAGAAGTTGAAATAACTGAAAAGGAGGACACAGCGCATGTCCGCTGGTCCGATTCGAATAGGTTTTGATGCACGACTGGCCGGTTCCCGCCACGCGGGAATCGGTCGTTATGCAGAAAATCTCTTACGGTACCTTCTGGAAGAAATTCACGTTGCAGAAGGGCGGCCCATTCAGTGGGTCGTTTTTGTGGCGCAAGAACACGATCTGTCCTGGCTTGAGTCGCTTGGAGATACGGTTGAGATTCGGCACGTTTGTATACGACACTACTCTGTTGCTGAGCAGATTCTGTGGCCGCAGATTCTGATGCGTGCGAAACTGGATCTTTTGCATGTGCCGCACTTTAATGTTCCTGTCCTCTATACGCTGCCTTTTACTGTTACTATCCATGATTTGCTGTGGCACCAACAGCGAGATCCACGAGCCACGACCTTGTTGCCCTGGATGCATCGATTGAAGTATGGAGCCTATCGTTTGGTGAGCTGGATGGCTATTCGTCGAGCCAAGTATGTGTTTGTGCCCTCTAAGGTGGTGCAAAAAGAAGTGGCCCGGGCCACCGGACGAGTGCGCTCGGTCCGCGTCACACCAGAGGGTGTGGGAGAACCGTATCGTTCCGCTACCATTTCAGAGAACTCAAAAGACTTCAAAGCAGCGAGCGCGCCATATTGTGTGTATACCGGGAGCTTGTATCCGCACAAAAATGTCGAGGTGATTTTACGAGCTTTACGCCGGGTTCCGCAGATGCGACTTGTTCTGGCGAGCTCACGATCGGTGTTTACCGAGAGGTTCTTAGAACAAGCTGAACGATACGGAGTTGCCTCACAGGTTGAGTGGCGTGGATATGTGCCGGATACTGAAATGATTTCGCTGTATCGCTCTGCCACTGCGCTGATTCAGCCCTCTCTGTCGGAAGGTTTTGGATTGACCGGTTTAGAGGCCTTGGCGGTCGGGGCACGAGTGATCGCTGCCGATATCCCTATCTTTCACGAAGTATACGGAGAGTGTGCTGAGTATTTTCCGCCGCGTGATGGATATGCTTTGAGTGAGTTGTTAGAGAGATTCGGAGAGGTTGCGCCGGCGCTCTCCGAGCGCCGGCGCAACCGTCGCCACGCACTCACCTACAGCTGGCAAATTATGGGTGAGCAAACATGGGAAAAGATGCGTGTAGTCATTCAACAGAATCAGCAGAAAGCCGTCTAATATATGGACTATATGGACACTGCAGAGACACCCACTCATCATCAAACGAAGCCGTATCAGGATGCTCGTGTCGCCATTGTGTACGATCGACTGAACTCTGCCGGTGGAGCAGAAAAAGTTCTGGTACAGTTACAAGCTTTGTATCCGGAAGCGGTTTTTTTTACATCTGTTTATGCACCAGAGAAAACACCATGGCTAAAAGCAGGAACCGAGGTCCGCACTTCCTATCTGCAAAGAATTCCAGGAGCCAAAAATCACCATCGCTTATTCGGTTGGCTGATGCCTTTTCTGTTTGAGTCCTTTGACTTCACTGGGTTTGATATCGTTATTTCTGTGACGTCGGAGGCGGCAAAAGGAGTCCTTACGCAACCCCATCAACTCCACGTTTGCTATCTTCTTACACCCACTCGGTATTTGTGGTCGCATCAGGAGTTGTATGAGCAGCAGGTGCCAGGGTTTTTGCGAAGCGTCATGCGTCGCCTGGTGCGGTATTTGCAAAATTGGGATCGAGTGGCGGCGTATCGACCAGATAGGATGATTCCGATTTCGAAGCAAGTGTGGGAAAGAGCAAAACAGTACTATCGTCGTCCTCTTGAAGAGCCTCTGTATCCACCAGCAGATGTGGTGCAAACCAGTGTCCAGCCAGAGAAAACAAGAGAATCAGATTTTCCGAAGTCCTTTTTTTTCACCTGGGGACGTCACGTGGCTTATAAGCAGTTTGACACCGTCATCGCCGCTGCTGTGAGTGCGCAAGAGCCGCTGGTGATAGCCGGAGAAGGTCCGCAAACTGCCTTTCTCAAAAAACTAGCCAAACAGCTTGATCCCCACCAGCAGTATATTTATTTTTTGGGCGCGCTCAGTGATTCGGAAATTACTTGGTGTCTCGAATCCGCTCATGCAGCCGTCTTCCCACAAGAAGAAGATTATGGCATTGTAATAGCAGAATCGCTTCTGGTTGGTTGTCCAGTGATTGCGCACAAAAAAAGTGGTGCAACAGAAAAAATGACCAGTGGTGATGGTGTGCTGATACCCGAAGGCAGTGTTTCTATGGTTCTAGCGGCCATGCAAAAAATACGAGCAAAAACATGGGACAGACTTGACATTCGTCACCGTGCGCGACAATATGCAGGGGTACGGTTTTCTGAGGAATGGAACCGCGCGCTTCGTAAGCAGTGGCAAGAACACCCGCGCTTGTGGCGCAAAGAATTGAAAGGAATCTATGAGTGAACAGGCACTTGAGCACACATACGCCGTCATTTTGGCTGGTGGGAGTGGTACAAGGTTGTGGCCAAAATCCCGCGATAACACTCCAAAACAGTTCTTAAAACTCGGCGGAGACCGCACTATGATGCAAGGTGCCGTTGATCGCATTCTTCCCTTAATTCCATGGGAGAGACTTATTGTGGTGACCAACGAAAAGTATGTACAAGATGTGCGTGCGCAATTACCAGAGATACCTCAAGAAAACATTGTGGCTGAGCCGGATAAGCGAGACACAGCCTTAGCTATGGCTCTCGGAGCACTGATTGCCAAGAATCGCGATCCAGAGGCTGTTGTGGTAAACATCGCCTCAGACCATGTTCTCTTAAATGAAGATGAGTATCGCCGAGTTGTTTCGGCTGCGGTTGCGTTGGCAAGTCAAAAGTCTCATTTAGTGACTGTGGGTATTACTCCAACTGGTCCGAACGTGAACTTTGGATACATTCAGGCCAATGGTGATCTCACCGAAGTCAACGGGTACACAGCCCGACTGGTGCAGAGTTTTAAAGAAAAGCCAGATAAAACCACAGCCGAACAGTTCCTCGCTGCTGGCAACTACTACTGGAACGCCAACATGTACACGTGGCATGTTGACGCTATCTGGGAGGCTTTTGAACGTCATATGCCCAGCATGATGCCTGCTCTGGAGAAAATCGATGCCGCCGTTGGCACGGATCACTTTGAGTCGGTACTGGCTGAAGTGTACGCCGATGCAGAAAAGGTGCCTATCGATATCGCTATTTCCGAAAAAGCCGACAACTTGGTCCTTTTTGCCGGCGACTTCGGCTGGGATGATATTGGACTGTGGAGCACAGTGTACCAGCTTGGCAAGAAAGATGAACACGGTACCGTAGTGGTCAGTGACTCTGACGACACCAGCCCAGTTATTCAACTGGATTCTCAGAATAATTTAGTAACCACGAATGATCGGCTCGTGGCGCTTATTGGTATAGAAGACATGGTGGTCATAGATAGTAAAGACGTGTTGCTTGTGCTGCCACGAGAGCGTGCCGCTGACGTGAAAAAAGTCGTTCAAGCACTCAAAGAGAAAGAGTTACAGGACTATCTATGAGCTACGAAGCCCAAAAGCGTGTTCTTGATATAGTGGTTGCCTCGATTTTATTGGTTGGATTTCTTCCTTTTTGGATAGTCATTCCCATTTTGATTTATCTTGATTCAGGTTGGCCGGTGTTTTTTGTTCATGAGCGAGTGGGCAAAGATGGCAGACCGATAAAACTCTTTAAATTTCGCTCGATGATTCAGGGTGCCGACGACTTGCTGCACAAGAAAGATCGCCAGTTACTGGAGAAGTTTAAGGCGGGAGACTGGAAGTTGGAGAACGATCCGCGAATTACCAAACTCGGTCGGGTTCTGCGTTCGCTCACAATTGACGAATTTCCCCAGCTGCTGAACGTCCTACGGGGCGAAATGAGCATGATTGGACCGCGAGCGTACGTGAAGCGGGAGCTAGACGATCAGACCGAGCGATATCCAGAGACGCAAGAACTCATACCGGTTATCTTGAGTGTGAAGCCTGGAATTACCGGTCCTTGGCAAGTTTCCGGTCGTAACGACATTCCTTTTGTGCAGCGTGCGCAGCTTGATGCAGACTACGCTCGACAAAGGTCCATATGGAATGATATTCTGATACTGCTCAAGACTCCCCGAGCAATGATCTCCCGCTGGTAAATCCGTTTGCGGGTCCATTGTTGTCTGTGTGTATTTTTGTGATGAATGGAGTCATAACTGAGTGAAAATATTGGAGAATATATGGCAAATAATTCAAATCCTCCTCGAATTGATAGCGAATTTTTTGCGGCTTGGAAAAAGAACAGTGACTCACGTCAACAGACGCAGCAGTCAGCAGCTCAGCCTCCAAGCCAAGAAGCAGCTGCTCCAGAGGCCGCATCAGATTCAAAAACTTCTCGAACAACACGTAGTGGGAGCTTTTTTGCTCGTCGTCGTAGCGGTGCTCAAAAGAAAACGAGTGCTGATTCAGCGAAAAAAACTCGACCTTCACAGGCTCGAAAGTGGTGGAAGACTCGTGCATTTCGGGTGAGTATTGCCGTTTTTGGTGTTTTGCTTGTTTTGGTGGCTGGTGTAGGAGCTTTTGGCTTCTGGGGGTACCAAAAAGCCTTAGCAATCCAAGCAGTGGCTTTTGAGGCTCGGGCAGAAGCACAACTTACCTATGCCGCCTTTAAGACACAGAACTTGCCTGCTGCCAAAGAGCACCTTACTAAAGTTCAGGAACACGTGCTGGAAATCCAGTCGCTGTATGATGATGTTGCCTGGGCAAAAAATATCCCTGTCGCGAAAGCGTACTACGCCGATGGTGAACGAGCTCTCGTCGCCGCTGTAGCCGGAACGAACGCTGGTTTGAAAGGTATTACCGCTATCGAGCCACATGCCGACCTTCTTGGTTTTGAAGGTGAAGGCACGTTTGCCGGTACCACCGAGGATCGTCTCGGAGTTGTACTCGAGACTCTTAACCAAATTTCTCCTGAACTTGATGCTATCGCTGCAGACATTGAGATTGTGCAAGAAAATATCGGCGCTATCGATCCAGATCGTTATCCCGAAACACTGCGTGGGTATGAAGTCAGATCTTTGATTCGCCAGGCGCAAGATTACGCCCTTGCGGCAGAGGTTGCCCTCAACGAAGCTCGCCCAGCGGTGGAGCGCTTGCCGATAGTGGCTGGTGCCGAAGAGCGCCGCAAGTACTTGGTCATCTTCCAGAATGACAACGAACTGCGCCCAACCGGTGGGTTCATGACCGCTTATGCCGTGGTCTATGTGGAAGACGCCAAAGTCACCCCAGAGAAGTCTGACGACATCTATGAGCTCGACCAGAAGTTCCGTAACAAACCACCCATTCCGGAGGAGCTCGGTCGCTTCTTGATTACCGAAAACACCTGGAACTTGCGAGACATGAACATCGATCCCAACTTTAAGAACTCGATGGAAACTTTCTATGAGTACTACCAAGAAGTTCCTGGTGAACCATCCGATATTGACGGTATCATTGCGGTCGACACCGTAGTGCTCGAGAAAATTGTCGAGATCATTGGTCCGGTGGAAGTGCCGGGATATGGCACCTTCTCCGCACAGAATCTCGAAATTTGTGACTGTCCGCAAATCATCTATGCCTTGTCAGAAATTATTGATCGCCCCACGCCATACATCCGTGAGGACCGCAAAGGTATCCTGGCGCCAATGATGCAGGCTATTATCCAGAAGGTGTACGCCACCGAGCGTACGAAGTGGCCACAGTTGGCTGAGCTTCTCTGGCAAAGTGTGGAAGGTCGCCACGTGCAGATGTACTTCATGAATGAAGAAGATCAGGCTGCTGCCGAGTTGATCGGTGCCGCTGGCATCATTCCTGAGTTGTCAGAAACCGGCGATTACCTCACGGTAATTGATGCCAACTTGGCTGGTGCGAAGTCCAACCTGTTTGTAGAAAACTCTGGTGAGATTGACGTTCGCGACATCACCGATGGTCGTGTTCGTAAGCAAGTCGAACTGACCTACCGCAACACGCATCCACCGTCTAACTGTAACCTGGAAGCTGGTCAGCTGTGTCTCAACGGCATGCTCAATGACTGGACCCGCTGGTACGTGCCAAAGGGTGTTGAGGTGGAAGAAGTCCTCGGCTTAGAAGAAGACTACGTTGTGGATACCAGTCACGATGCTTATGACATTATTGAGGGTGTTTTCAAGGTTGCGCCACTGGGTCAAACCAAAGTACGTATTACCTATACCGTGCCATACAGCGGTGAGCCAGATGCGAACTACATGCTCCGCATGCAAAAGCAGGGTGGTACCGATGACTTCCCATATGTGGTCAGTACTCCTTGGGGGCAAACAGAGTTCATTCTCGACAAAGACCGCGACATTGTAGTGGAGTAAACCAAACCTATGCCGATGCGATCAACCACGCCCGCTTTAGTGCTTCGCACTCGTGATTATGGTGAAAAGGATCGCTGGGTGACCCTCTTGACCCCGGAAGACGGACGCGTCGATGTCCTTGCCAAAGGTGTACGCTCGCTCACGTCGAAGCGCCGATCAGCCCTGCAGGCGGGAAACTTGATTCGTTGCTCATGGACCAGCAAAGGGCAGTCCGATTTTCACATCCTCACTGAGACGACCTACGAAGAAAGCTTGTTTCAAATTACCGGTTCCTTGGACCGCGTGCGCGACTTTACTGCTGTGTTGGAAATCGTCCACTACCTCGCTCTCGAAGCGTTTGAGCAGGAAGAGTATGCTGCCTCGGCCATACAGGTGTTGCGGTACGTGGGACAGGCCAGCGAGTACAACCGAGCTGTAGTGCGCAAATTGTTGATGCAGTTGGCCGAGATGCAGGGCGTCGTAGCCGAGCACCAACAGCGCGACCAGATGTCGGCGAGTGATGTGCTGGAGTCGGTTTTGGGGCGAAAAATCCGCAGTTTTGCGTATTTTCGGGTGTAATAATAGGCATTTCGTTTACTAGAGTATTGAGTATAATAGGCGTCTATGGGATGGTACGTAAAAGTAGAAACAACAAAATACGAAGTGGATGAGCAGTATAGTTCCTATACTGAGCCCCAACGAGCGATTGAGGATGTTTTGCACAATAAAATGCGTTGGCTCGTGGGAAAAGAAATTAAAGAAATCACTGCCCGCAAGAGCTAATTTCGCGTGTTATAATTTGAAAGCTATCGTGCGACGATGATCGGAGTGGCGCCCAGGAGTCAAGATCGATAGTCCAAGAGGTGGTGAGCACAGCTCACAAGCCGGGTGGAACCGCGACTCATGTTTTTATAAATGAGCCATCCCAGCAAGAGAAGGGACGGTTTTTTTGTATCCACAATCAGCCGTTTCAGAACTATAAGGAAAAAGGATCCACCTTTTCGAAGGCAGCAGCCTTCAGAAAGGAAGATCCTTTTAGATCAAGAAAGGACACCATGGCAGCAGCTGATATGGACACCATCGTTTCCCTCGCCAAGCGGCGCGGGTTTATTTTCCCATCCTCCGAGATCTACGGCGGTTTGGCGAACACGTACGAGTATGGTCCCGTTGGTGTTGAACTCAAGAAAAATATTATTGATGCTTGGTGGAAAACCTTTATTCGTCAGCGCGAAGACATGGTCGGAATCGATACCTCGATTATTTTGCACCCCAAAGTGTGGGAAGCCTCTGGTCACGTCGGTGGATTTTCTGATGCGTTAGTAGACTGCCGCAACTGTCAGTATCGCAAGCGTGCTGACCACCTGATTGAAGAGCACTTTGCTGCCAAGGGTCAGGAAGACGTGCCAGTAGAAGGAAAGTCAGACGAAGAACTCGATGCCATGATTCAGGAAGAGCATATTGTGTGTCCGAACTGTGGCAAATTTGAGTGGACTCCGGTTCGTAAATTCAACTTATTATTCGAAACCTCGATTGGAATTGTGCCGGAATCAGAATCGAAAGCCTATCTGCGTGGTGAAACGGCCCAAGGTATTTTTGTGTCGTTCAAAAACGTCATGGACTCTTCCCGCGTCAAATTGCCGTTTGGTATTGGACAAGTGGGGAAAAGTTTCCGTAACGAAATTACGCTGGGAAACTTTATTTTCCGTACCATGGAGTTTGAGCAGGGAGAGATTGAGTACTTCTTCGATTCGGAACAAGAGAACTGGAAAGAGCTGTTCGAGAACTGGCAAAACGACATGTGGGCTTTCGTCACCGAAACGCTCGGCATCGATCCCGAAAAACTCCGCTGGCGTGAGCATACCGATGAAGAACGGAGTTTCTACAGCGAGCGTACCGTGGACTTAGACTACCAATTCCCATTTGGGTTCAAGGAACTCTGGGGCCTCGCTTATCGCACTGACTATGACCTCACTCAGCACATGGAGCACTCCGGTAAAGATATCCGCGTGGTGGATAGCAGTACTGGTCGAAAGTTTACTCCGCACGTTATTGAGCCTGCGGTAGGATTGAACCGCTTGCTGCTTATGACGCTGGTTGACGCCTACTGGGAAGACACCGAGAAAAATCGCACGGTTTTGAAGCTGAAACCGGCTTTGGCCCCAAATAAGGTGGCGGTATTTCCATTGCTCAAAAACAAGCCAGAATTGGTCGAAAAAGCCCGCGAAATTTTCCGCGAATTGAGCGCTGACTACGCTGTAGCCTGGGATGACCGTGGAAATATCGGAAAGCGCTATCTGGCTCAAGATGAAATCGGAACTCCCGTGTGTTTGACAATTGATTTCCAAACGCTGGAAGACGACACCGTCACTTGGCGCGATCGCGATACAGCGGAGCAGGTACGTGTGCCGGTGTCTGAAGTGGCCGGGAAACTGCGCGCGCTGTTACTCGAGTAAGCCTGGTGACTTCGGTTGGCGGATCTGGCAAAATCTGCTACGATGATTCGGCTATGAAGAAGACTTGGATTATCCTCGGAATAATTGTGCTCCTATTATTGGGAGGTGGTGCTTTTGCAGCCATGCGTTTTATGCAGGCTCCTGCAGAAGAGACCAGCACGGCTCGACCCACTCCACCACCAGAACAGGTCAATATTATTCCGGTGAGTGAACGTCCGTATGCACAGTTGATTCCATCGGCCAATGGTCGCAATCTCACTTTGGTGATCGGCGAGCTTAAGAAGCTTGCCGCCGAAGGCGAGTATGAGCTTGAGTATCAGTCTGGCAATTTGCTTCAAGGAGCCTTTGGAATTGTTGATGTTGACCAACTTCCTGGTAAAGAACTCGATATTTTGCTTGGTAGTTGTAGCGCCGGTGGAAAATGTTCCTACCACGAGGATGTGACCGGTGGTAGTCTCCTCTTGCGTTTTGAAGATCCAGAAAAATATGTGCTCAAAAATGACTGGGCCTTTATCGAAAACACTGACGGTGCATCTACTTTTTCTTCTCGTGATGCCGAGTTTGTTTTGACCGGCGACTCTCTCGAGAATGTTGAGTACGCTGTTATTTTGCAAACCCCTGGCTTACCAGAAGAAGTAGAAGCCGACTTGTTGTCAGAACCGTATGCGGTCAGTTTAGCCACAAGTGCTCGTGGTCCATTTGCCGTGAGTATCCGCATGACCGAGGCGTCCCCAGATGCTGAAATTTGGGCCTGGGATGGCACAGCCTGGGAGCCACTCGAAACAACTGTCGAAGAAAAAATGGCTACTGCTGAGCTGGAAACTTTGGCCGATGCCTATGTTGTGGTACGAACTCAGACAGAGTCGGACACAGGCGAAGTACCTTCAGAAGAAGTGACGGAGCTAGAGTAAACAGTCAAAGATAGGCATGTGGAAATTTCTGCGCAATAAACTGAACCTTCGCAACGAAAAAGAACTTGTTGAGAAGGATACCGGTTCGCAGAGTTACTACATTTTGCTCTCCATTGCTGCATTTATCGCCACACTTGGCGTGCTTATAGATAACGCAACAGTCATTATTGGTGCAATGTTAATTGCGCCACTCATGGTGCCGATTATGGCGCTTGCTGTCTCCATTGCCCGGGGTGAGACTGAAAATATCATTAACTCACTCGGTAATCTTTCTATGAGTATTTTGGTGGTTGTCTTGTTAGCGGTAATTACCAGTAAAGTGTTGCCGGTAGCAGAAATTCCTGAGCAAGCACTCCTGCGGGCACAACCCAATATCGTCGATTTACTCATTGCAATTGCTTCTGGTGCAGTTGGTATGTATGCCTATTTGCACCGTGATGTGCCGGAATCTTTGGCTGGTGTCGCTATTTCGGTGTCACTCGTGCCACCTTTGACCGTAGTGGGAATCGGATTTGCTATTGGTGCCTATCTTTTGTCTCTGGGTGCAACAGTTTTGTTTTTCACTAACGTGGTGGCTATTTTGTGTGCAGCAGTTGTGGTGCTGTTTTTGCATGGCAAATCAGCTCGCCAGACTGGCTCGGAAGAGGAACGCGATGTAGCTTTGGCAAGCAGTGGTATAACGCTCGCTATCGCTGTTATCCTAGGAATTTTATTAAGTGGAGCATTCCTCCAAGTGTATAGGGAAGAACAACGAAAAGTGATTGTAAGAGAAACACTCACTCCGCTGGTTGAAGAAATTGGTGGCACTATCACTGAGTTGGATACGACCATGGGATCAGGACAAGTGTTGGTTGATGCGATTGTACGAGTGCCAGAGAAAGTCGAGTCTCTTGATGTAGAGCGGATGAATAATGCCTTGGTGTATGCTCTGGAGAATTCGGTAGATTTACAAATCTCTCTCGTGCGTATTCAACAAGCCACACGCGAACTGGCGGAAGATGTGCAAGAGAAGATTCAGGAAATAAAAGACAAGACGCAAACGGAGTCTTTGCAAGAGCTTGAGGAAAGCTCAGATGGAGAAGGTGAGCTGATTGAGTTGTTGAGCTCTACGCCGTCCGCTCGCATGCAGATGGAGGATGCCTCAGATTCTGGAGAAGTATCAGAAAGTTCTGCGAGTGCTACCGCTTCTGAGTCGGCGGAAACGACTGATCCGAGTCCCGTCGAGTAATCCAGTATTTCTGATATAATAACTTTCTGGTTTTGAGTACCTCGTATGTACTCGAAAATCGGTGCCACCTTAGCTCAGTTGGTAGAGCGGCGCTTTTGTAAAGCGTAGGTCGTGGGTTCGAGTCCCACAGGTGGCTCTCTGAGAAAGAAATTCCAAGGCGCGGTTGGGGACCCCGCCGCCGCATGTGGTTTTTACCACATGCTCTGGCACCCCAAAGCACCTCGTAATTCCTTGCTCAGAGAACTAAAAATATTCCTACTTTAGAGTCAAGTGAGATATGATACAATATCTCCTCTGTAAGGAAAGATAATTATGGCAAAAAAGAAAAAAGGACCACGCGGCATTGTTGCTATGCGCTCCACTGCTAGCGGTCACAGTTACTACACCACTCGTAATAAGCGAAACCGTCAGGAAAAAGGTCAAGGCAAACTTGAACTTCGTAAATACGATCCTCTGACGAAGCAACACGAGACCTACAAAGAAGACGCCAAGCTAAAGTAAGCTCGGTCTTTTCTTTTTTCTTACCTCTGTACTCTTTTCCTCTGGCTTGTACTGTTTTCGGGAAACATATACACTAATACCAGTGTATGCGTGCCCGGCTCATTAGTGTATTTTTTATTATTTTCCTTTTTTTTGGTGTGAACGCATCGTTTGTTTCTGCACAAGTTTTAACTGGGCGCTGTCTTGATAACTCAATTGCGGCTACAGAAAATCACTTTGGCTGTAGTTTGCAGGGTGGTGGACTCGGTTCCACGCAAACACCGCGGTGGTCGTATGACGCCACAGATGATTTTGCTTGTAATGAAGGATTTGACGTAGATTTTGCTGCCTGTTCCGGAACCGCTCCTGTGTGTGGGGTAGGAGAGGAAAACTGCTGTTTGCCGTGTGCTCCAGAAGTGACCGAGGAGAGTGTTGGTCACGGAGGTTCCTGTGCGAATGGAGAAACCTGTGACTCGAATGCCTTACTCGTATGTCGAGCAGACCAGTGTTTGCGGAGGGTGGACTCTGTTTCCTTAGGTGGTGTTTGTTTTGATCAAAGTGAGTGTGGGATAGATTCTGGTCGGCCTTTAGTATGTGAAGAAGGACAGTGCCGCTTGCCAGCGGATGAGTTTGATCCCTGTACTGATGACGCCTTTTGCCAAGCTGAAACCGGCAATGCGCTCGCTGTTTGTAACCCGGTGAGCGGAACGTGTGTGGTATCGGTGTGTGAGTCGAATGCACAGTGTCGACAGGCATTGGGTGATGAAAACGCGATATGTAATGAGGCCACAGGGGCTTGTGTTATCAATGACAGTGAAGTTGCTGTAGAGGAAGAAGTGATTGATTTTAGTTACTGTTTGCAAGTGCCTGATGGGAATCAGCGCCGCAGCTGTGAGCAGTGTATTGAGCAAGGCGAAGAAGGTGAGTATGCTTACACGGCGGTGGGTTGTGTCCGCACCAATGGTCAAGGACTGACGGAAGACTTAGTTCGTTTACTCATGGGTGTTTCTGGCGGTGTAGCTATCATGAGTGACCTGGCAGGTGCATTTCTCCTCTCGGTTTCACGCGGTGACTCCTCGAAGGTAAAGGAAGCAAAAGACCTTATTACTGCTTCTACTAGTGGACTCTTTTTCATTATTTTCTCGATATTCATTCTGCAGTTTGTGGGCGTATCCATTTTGCAAATACCTGGACTGGGATAAGAAAACGTCACATTTTTTCTCTGCTCGAAGCCTGCTATAGTGATAAGAGATGCGTTTTCTGGGAACCCTCCTTGTTGGTATTGTACTGAGCAGTCTGTTTGCTCCACTCGTTTGGGCCCAGAATGGCTGTGCTGTGCCTGGTATTACTGGTTTTGAGCAGAGCCAAGCGCCCAATGGCGATTACGACCTTTTTACTTTCACCGGGTGTGTTCCCAACAGTTCGTATGACGATTTTGTTATCTCATTTTTCGATGCTTCCAATATTATGCTGCAAGAGAATATTGAGTTTACTCCCAGTATTGGTCCCGACGGATCGTTTCGAGTAGAGCTCGATGCTTCTTTCCCAGAAGGAACGACCATGAACTACCAGCTCATTGTTGACGGCCAGCAGATTGGGAGTCTGGGATCTGTGTACGTTGACTATACATTTGTAGAAGCTGAGGTAGTGAATCCGGCCTGTTCCGAAACACAAGAGTGTACTACAGCAGATGGTCAGCCCGGCTCAATGGAGTGTAGCGGAGAGCAAATAAATGGAGCGTGTGAACTGCAGAGTTGCGGAACCTGTATATCCGTAGCCGATCCAGTGCAGGAAGAGGATGTGCGCGAAGCGATGCCAGTAACGGTGCCAGAAAACGATGGCGAACCGGATATTTCCCAACAAGATCCCGATGCGGATATTATTGATTTTAGTTACTGTTTACAGGTGCCAGACGGGACTCAGCGCAGCAACTGTGAGCAGTGCATTAGCCAGGGTGAAGATGGCGAGTATGTGTATACAGCGGTGGGGTGTGTGCGTACCGCTGGCGCTGGTCTCACGAGAGATTTAGTTCGGCTGATGATGGGCGCGGTTGGTGGTGTTGCCATAATGAGCATCTTGGCCGGTGCATTCTTTTTAAGCATTTCGAGGGGAGACTCCTCCAAAGTGAAAGAAGCCAAAGAGCTTATAACGGCGGCGGTTTCTGGTTTGTTCTTCATAATTTTCTCGATATTTATTCTTCAATTTGTAGGAGTGTCCATTTTGCAGATACCTGGTTTGGGTGGTAGTGGCGGACAGGGTGCGGTTCGACCAGTTTTTGATGATCCGAATATTCAAGGTGGGGGGCAAATTGGCGGAGGCAATCCGGCCGAGCCTGTGGCCGAAAATCCACCCGCAGTTCCAGCGGAGCCACAAGACACTGAGTGGCAACCAGAAGATGTGCAGTGGAGCACCAGTGTGGCGGATGACGGTTTTGTCGAGGTGTGTATTACCTATCCTCAGGCAGGTGTAGCTGACAACACGATTGGTGTGCGAGCAACTCCGTCTGTCTCGGGGTCTTCGTATCCGGTGTTTGAGTGGAGTTTGGGTGCGGCGCAAAAAGTGGCTGGCGAGCGGTATCGCCAGTGTGGTTCAGTTAATATCGAGTCGTACGCTGCAGAAGTTGTGGAGAATATCTATGAAAATCAGTTTGGATCGAGTCAGTCATTCCAAGGTGGTGTGATCGATGGTGGGCAGTTTAGTTACTCTGTTGGCGTGAGTCAAGTAGGAGCGGCTGATCCGAATGTCTCCGCTGCTGAGCGTGAGGCGTTTTTGAATGCTCTCCAGTCGCAAAACGCGCTCTTGCGAGTGGAGTATGCAGTAAATGGACAAACGTATACTGATTTTTCCATTCCGTTTGTAGGGATTGGTGGATAAGCGCTGGTTGCAGAAAGAGTCAGAGAGTTAGTCTTCGAGTCGAGAGATGGTGTCGCGAATCTGTGCCGCTAGCTCAAAATTCCAGTCTTTGGCCGCATTGTTCATGACACGTTGCAGTTTGCGCGTGAGTGATTTTTTGTCGCTCGGCGTGAGTGTGGCAGGTTCGATGGACTCCAAAACGAGGGACTCTGTTTTATTGAGTTCGACTACTGTGCCCTGTGGCGTGGCGGTCTTTTCAAATGGTTGCTGGTGCGTTTTTTCTTTGAGTGTAAACACTCCTGGTGTTGTGGACGGGGTGGTGCGTTTAATGAGTTGTTCCCGGATTGGTTTGGCGATGGTTGTGGGGGTAATACCGTGCTCTTCGTTATACGCGATTTGGATTTCGCGGCGGCGCTCGACTTCATCGATGGCGGCCTGCATGGACTTGGTCATGCGGTTAGCGTAGAGAATGACGCGGCCTTCCACGTGACGCGCGGCGCGACCCATGGTTTGGATGAGCGAGCTCGTGGAGCGCAGGAAGCCTTCTTGGTCGGCGTCCAAAATGGCTACCAGAGTGACTTCTGGCAGGTCGAGGCCTTCCCGGAGGAGGTTTACCCCAATGAGCACGTCGTAGGCGCCACGACGGAGTTGCTCGAGGATCTCGCTGCGGTCGATGGTATCGATATCGGAGTGCAGATACTGCACTTTGGGGAGTTCCACATTGTGCCAGTCAATCTCGTAGCCGTGGTCTTTGAGGAGTTTTTCCACTTTCGATTTGTTGTTGAGGTACTGGGTCAGCACTTCAGCCATTTTTTTGGTGAGGGTGGTGACTAAAACGCGTTGGCCGCGTTCTTTGCGCACAAAAATTTCGTGAATGAGGTTGGGAATTTGGCCATCGACGGAGCGAATTTCTACCGGCGGGTCAACTAAACCCGTTGGCCGGACAATTTGCTCGACGACATGGTGCTGGCTTTGTTCGATTTCCCACTCGTTGGGTGTGGCCGACACGTACATGGTTTGGTCGAGCCGGTCTTGAAACTCATGGAACTGCAGCGGACGGTTATCAATTGCTGCCGGCAAGCGGAATCCGTACTCGATGAGGGTTTCCTTTCGTGAACGGTCGCCAGCGTACATGCCACGGACTTGTGGGGCGGTAATATGGCTCTCATCAAGAATAGTTAAGAACTGGCCGTCCCCAAACTTTTTGGCGTTGTAGTGGAAGTAGTCTAAGAGCGTGAACGGTGGTTCGCCTGGCTGGCGGCCGTCAAAGTAGCGGGAGTAGTTTTCGATGCCGTTCACAAATCCAACTTCGCGAATCATGTCTACGTCGTGGAGAGTGCGTTGTTCCAGGCGATAGGCCTCGACGACCTTGTTTTGCGCTTTGAGTTCTTCAACGCGTTGACGCATGTCGGTCTCGATTTGGGTGAGTGTGTCATGTACGTCGGTACCGGCAATGTAGTGTTTGGCCGGGTAGAGGCGAGTGCGTTTCGGGGCGTAGTCGCCGGTCATGGGGACCGGTTCGTTCCAGCGCTCGCCATTCGTGGGGTCAATGCGGTCGAGGCGTTCGATGGTGTCGGCGGGCATGGCGAGTGAGAGGGCCCAATTTTCGTTGGCGGGCCAGATTTGGATACGGTCACCACGAATGCGGAAGGTACCACGCAAGAGGTCGGCGGTAGTCCGCATGTACTGCATGTCAATCAAACGCTGAATGAGTGTTTGGCGGGAAATAATTTCGCCTTCAATAAGGTCGAGCGCGTGTGTCGCAAAGTCTTCCGGTTTTCCCAAGGCGTAGATACACGATACAGAGGAGACGACAATAGTGTCTGGGCGGGAGAGTAAGTTGGCTGTGGCCCCGAGGCGAAGTTTGTCGATTTCGTCGTTGATGGTGGCCTCTTTTTCGATGTAGGTGTCGCTGCTCACAATATAGGCTTCAGGTTGGTAGTAGTCGTAGTACGACACAAAGTAGCTGACGGCGTTGTCTGGGAAAAAGTCGCGGAACTCTTGGTAGAGCTGCGCGGCGAGGGTTTTGTTGTGGGCAATGACGAGTGTGGGTTGTTGCAGGTTCTGGATAACTTGCGCCATAGTATACGTTTTCCCAGAGCCAGTAACTCCCAACAGAACCTGATCCTTTTGACCGCTGCGGTACTGCTCGGTGAGCTGCTCGATGGCCTTGGGTTGGTCACCGGCTGGCTGGTAAGAAGATTTGAGGGAAAACATGAAGGTCTATTATAGCAGGCAGAAAAAAACGAAACTGGTCGCCTTTTTATGACACTTGCTTGTGTGTCTTTCGGTGTGTTATGCGTTGGTGAGGTTACTCAATGTACTGGAATGAACCCTCGACCACTCGAAGCCCTGGAATAGGGGTGGAAGAAGAAGTAGCTGATGGTGTTTCACTGGTTTGTGCTGGTTGGAGGGTGTTGATGAGCCGGCGCAGCGTAGCAATTCCAAATGCGAGTCCAGTTCGAGCGACGGTTAAGGAGTGGTCGATGGAAAACTCTCCATCTTCTTCTTTGAGTTCGATAGCAAATTGGGTGAGTGTCTTTTGTGGCTGATCCTGACGATTGGCTTCAACAGTACCTGTCGTTTGGGGTCCCTGAATAATTTCAATGTTGAGCTGTCTATTCTTAAAGAAATTCTTTCCTTGGTGAATGCGCGCTTCATAGGCGTATCCGTTTTCTGTCCATTGGAGTGCATACCCCTTGGAGGGGAGATTGCTCGGATTTTCTGGAGTTGTTGTTTCTGCGTTTTCTTCACAGAGGTTCCAGAGCTCTTGCGTTTGCTCCATGAGTTCTTCGGCATCCAGTCGAGCGTTTAGTTCCTGGAGGGTAAGGAGGTCGACATCGAGTTGGGTGAGAGGCCGCTCTTTTTGGCGTGGTTTTGCTTCGCGGTACTGGTAGGTTTGTTCGTTGGTTTTTTCTACGAGGGGATACAATTGCTCGGGCAAGAGGTACTCATGACGTGAAAGTGTCTCGGTTTTATTTGTATCTGAATTACGTTGAGTAACAGTGACTGTGATCTTTTTTTTGTCAGAAGAAGGTTGAATGATCAGATTTGTTCGTTCGCCAAGTGGAATGAGAGTGTGCTGGCTTTTAGTAATTTCATGAAGGAATCGCGTGCCTGGTTCATTTTTTACCCTGTACATATTAGGATTATTTTTTCTCTCTATAAGAACATTACTCGTGCCGCGCATGCCCGGACCTATTCCTAAAGATTCTTCTAAAGGTTGTGAAAAATATAACTCGATGTCCCAGAAGAGAGGGGACTCAGCGTTCTTGTCATCGGTTTTTTCTCTTGTAAAAGTTACTTTCTCTCTTATTCGTGGATCACTAAATATTTTTGGTTGCTCTTCTTTTGGGATTGGGCGTGAAGTTTCTTCTAGGAATTCCTTCTTAGACATCGGCCAAAGTAAGTATGGTGAGTCTAGTTTGGCTATAGGTTTAGGATTTTCTAGATGCTGCCGTATTACTGATTGTCTTGTTAGATGAGTGTCTACTTTGCCTAATACAAATTGTAAGGATTCTTGCAGTGATGGATCTTGTAAAAGAACTGGCTCTTTTGCTTTATTGGCACTGTAGCCAGTATTAACGAAATACACTGATCCACTCGGTGCGACCGACGGATCAACCGCGGCGTGAACGAACTGAGTCTTAGTAAGGAGTTGGGTTGGCACTCCATTTTCAAATTGAATTACTGAGATATCGGCATGCCAGTGTGGTGAGTCAGAAGATGATTGCGCTGCCTTTTTTGCTATTTTGAACTGGAAGCCGCGGGTGCCTTCCTTGGTTCTCCATTTGTAAAATATCAAAATACCTTCGTTTTTTTCAATTTCTGCACCATTCGAAATAATTTCATTAACGATGTCATTCTTTACAATTTGGTCTATCAATTGAGCTATTTTTTGAATGCTTGGCTCTGCCTCAGCCTCAACAAGTTTAAAGTTTCTCCCTTCAGTAAGGGGAACGAAATCAGGAAATGCTTTTTTGGCAGGGCTCTCCTTGGGCCAGTACGCAAGGTTTGGTCCTGGGTATTCACGGACGGTTGGTGTGCGCTTTCGAATTGCTTTTACCATGTTTGCTCACTATAGTATTTTTCCATTTTAAAAACAAGAATTCAGTTTGTATGTTTTGAGATAGTTTTGATACTGAAAGATGATATTTACAACGCTCCTTCATTTTGGGTATTGTATGTGTAGTTCGGTGATTGTTCGCCGGAAATGAACCCGAAAGAAAACGCACGAGTAGTGAGTGGCACAGGAGCCACTGCTTCTCCAGAAAGGCCGCCCATGGCAGTAACGCTGTACCGCCGTCAACGACAGATTGTAGACTTTATCGCGCAGTATATTCAAATGAATAACTATTCGCCAACGTTGCAAGAAATTGCCGACGCAATTGGGGTGTCATCTTTAGCCACAGTGCACGAGCACTTGTGTGCGCTCGAGAAAAAACGAGTGATTCGTCGTGCCGACGGTGCTGTGCGCGGTATCGAACTCATGGACCGAACTTTTCTGAAAATTTCTGAAGGTATTGATTTGCCAATTCTTGGTTTCGTGGCGGCTGGTCGTCCAATCGAACCCTACACCGATCCCAATGCCACCTTTAAAGTTTCCCCTCACTTGGTATCTGGCAAAAGACGGGCCTATGTTCTTCAGGTAAAAGGTGAGTCAATGATTGAAGACGGAATCCTCGACGGTGATTACGTAGTTATCGAAGAGCAGGAAGATGTGCGCGATGGCGACATCGTCGTAGCACTGCTAGACAATGGTTTGGCGACACTCAAGCGTTTCTATCGTGAAGCCACCCGGATTCGCCTCGAGCCAGCAAATGCTACCATGTCTCCTATCTACGCTACGAATGTAAAAATTCAAGGACGCTGCGTTGGCCTTATTCGCAAGTTTATTGCGTGAGAACTTCTGCCTGGCTAGAGGTCTGCTGAATTTTCTGTAGCCATGTGTACTGTTTCTTAGCGTAGTGGTGTTCTTGTCGAGTCCACAAGGTAGTTGCCGCATCTCTCGATATGCGGCCCTCTAGAAAACTGCGAAGGAATTTATATCCTGTGGCTGAAAATGCTGGGGAGTTCCAATCGTCATATTTTTGCATTAATGTTTCGGTTTCGTGGAGTGCTCCATTTTGCATCCTGGATATTACTCGTTCGGCAATGGCTGTTTTGACACGTTCTTTGGGTGGACTGAGGAGGATGAGTTGATACTCATTTTCTTTGAGGTGTGGTTTGGGCACACTGTACTCACTTTCAGCCGTTTCAATAGCCCGCACCAGCCGGCGGGGGTTACTTCGGTCCGATGCGTTCATGCTCTTCCATTTATCTGAATGCATCTGTTCCAGTCTTTTTTGGAGTGCAGGCACGGTTTCGTCTTTGAGTTCAGCGCGCAGCTCGTGATTAACGGGCGCGAACAAGGTCTCTGGTGGGTCAATCAGTACATTGGCATAAGGCCACGATCCACCAAGAAGTATCAGTGGTTTGTTATCCTGTCGGTGTGTTTCAAGAATACTTTGTGCGTAGCGGTAGAAATGAGCGATGCTCCAGGCTTCTGTAGGGAGTTTGAGGTCAAAGCCGAACAGTGTCGTCTGTCCGTTCGAATAGACTGGGTTTTTCTGCAAATGAGGAGAGCTGGCATCCTGCAGCAAAAAATCTTCAGGAATGTCTTTGCCGGTAACAATATCCATGTCTTGATACACATGGCGAGAGTCAAAGGACACTATATTTGCCCCTGATTTACGTGCCTCCTGGAGTGCCCAGCTGCTTTTTCCACTTGCGGTTGGTCCATACAGAATGGTGAAGAGTCTTGAAGTGTGCATACGATACTTTTAGGTGAGTTGTAATCGGTACCCAAGTCCATAGATTGACTCGATGGTGACTTGGAGTGGTTGCAGTTTCTTACGAAGTCTTTGGATAGTAACGTGGACTGCGCTACGAGTAATGGTACTGTGACCTTTTTCCCAGTAGATTTGTTGCAGATCATCTTTGGTAACGTGTCCATCGTGAGTCTGCAGGAAAATTCGTAAAAACTCACTTTCTCTTTGACTGAGACGCACAGTGCTCTCGAGCCGACAAGCCATGCGGCTTTGGGTGTCAAAATTGAGGTCGGCATACATGACCTGTGCTGTTCTTTGGACCGGTCCTCTCTTGAGTAGTGTCTTCAAGTGCAGCTGGATAGAGCGAGGAGTGAGCGGTTTGGTGAGAAAAGCATCGGCGCCAAGTTTCAAGGCTTCCATACGCAGTGTTTCGTCGCTATTGCTTGTCAGTACACATATTTTGGTATGGTTGTTGTCATGAATGATTTGCGAAATGAGTTCTAGGCCGGTGCCGTCTGGCAAGCTATAGTCGACGATTACAATATCGTAGGGAGTTTGTCTGAGAGCAATATGCTGAACACCCCCGTGGAAGGTGGTGACGGCGTCAACGCGAAAGTCTGGGCGTAAAAAATGAACGAGATTTTGAGTAAGAGCAGCGTTATCTTCCACAATAAGGATTGATGGGCGGTGACTGCGAGACATGAAAGCAATTATATCGTACGTGATAACAAAAAAATAACAATTTTTTTTAAAACAGCTTTTTGTAGTCTGGTTACTCTATACGAATAATCTGTTCATTTGGGCGCTGACGCTGCAGTTGTTCTCGAGCTCGTCGCTCGAGCTCAAAACTACTCGTGGCGTTTTCTACTTCCTGTCGCATGTGCTCTGTCTGCTGTTCTAAAAGCTCAACCGCTTTTTCTTCCTCTTTAATATTTTGTAAAGCTTGGTAGGATGTCAAAATGGTTCGTAAAAATGAGATCACTAAAAGCGCGATAAAAATCACGGCTATGAGGCGAATGAGGAGCGTTGTAAGTGATTTCATAGTGGTGTGAGTGTGTCTTTATAAGACACTTGACTTAATATTATCGGACATTACAATAAACAGTACTGCTGCATTGTAGTATAAGCGAATTGAAACGCATACTCTGCGGTAGTATCTTGAGAAGAAGATTATGTGGAAACAACAAATTGACGAGTATGTCGAATGGCTCAAACGTTCAGGAAAAGCTGATGCTACGATTGTTGCCTATCAAAAAGATATTGAGCAGCTCGCTGAGTTTCTGTTAAAAGGTGGCAAAACTGATTTTCAGCAGGTAATCACTGAAGATGTTGAGGCCTACAAGGCACAACTTACTAAGAATCGTTACACCGATAAATCTATTTCTCGCAAACTCAACTCAGTAAAATCTTTTTTTAAGTATTTAGTCGAAAAAGATATTGTTGCTGAGAATCCTGTGCGTAAGGTTTCTCACCCCAAGTACAAAGTATCCCCTCCGCGTATTTTGGCCCGTATGGAGTATCGTGCTTTGCGTGATGCTTGTAAGACCGACGCTCGCATGAGTGCTGTTGTAGAACTTTTGTTACAAACAGGAGTGAGGATTAGCGAGTTAGCTGCTTTGCAGGTAGAAGACATATCAGTTGAGAAAAAAGAACTGTTTATCCGTGCTCATGGCTCACATCCTTCTCGAATAGTGCCTTTAAATGAAACCGCCCTAGAGGCTATTCAGCTCTACCAAAAGATTCGTCCTCGCACAAAAGAGCGCACCTTTTTCTTAACGAAAAGCTGTCGGCCCTTTCTAGTGCGTAATATTCGAAGTGCCATTGATCGCTACTTTAAAGTTGCCGGAATTACTGACGCAAAAGTAAACGACTTGCGGCACACCTTTATTGTTGAGCAGTTGTCTGCCGGTGTTCCCTTGGTCAATGTGAGCAAGATTGTGGGACACAAGCGAATTTCTACTACTGAACGATATCTTCAATTCCTAGATTTAGAAGATATGCACACCAACGTAGAGATTCGTGAACTCTAAGAAACCGTAGCAGTTTGTGTATTTTCGCCTGTTATAATAGCGGTCATGAAGCCTAGCATTTCTTTCCCCGATTGGTTACAAGTAGACGTTCGACTCGGAACTATAGTCGAAGCATCAAACCCAGAATGGTCAAATAAGCTCATTGAACTTCATGTAGATTTCGGTGAGGAACTGGGCGAGCGAACTATTTTCACCGCAATGCGTGACTTTAAAAGCCCTGATGATTTTGCTGGTAAGCAGGCACTATTTTTAGTGAACTTACCTCCCAAAAAAATGGGTGAACATGTCAGTGAAGGCATGATCTTAGCACTTGAGGCACCAAACACAGATAGTAATTCAGAACCAGTTATGCTACTGTTTGACAACATTGCGCCAAATGGCTCACAGATTGCATAGATATATATAAGGATAATATGGCACAAAAGAAGACTTCCAATACTTCACAAGAGACTGGCTCAAAGAAGCCTGCACCAAAAAAAGAAGGCCGACGATTAGAGATGCAGTTTAATTTTAATCCGCGTCGCATGTTTGTGTGGCTTTTGCTTGGATTATTGTTTTTACCGCTTTTGGTAAATATTTTCTTTGGTGCGAATCGAGAAGATGTGGCGTTGTCGCAACTTTTGCAAGATGTGCGTTCAGAGCAAGTGGAGTCTGTAGAAGTCACAGGTGCTGAGGTTGCCTTGCAGTACAGCGATGGTACTGAGAAGAAGTCTCGCATGGAAAATGGCCAAGATTTTGTGAGCTTGCTCGACCAAATTGGCGTTGATCCAACCTCGGTTGAAATTTCCGTTCGCGGCATGACCGCGGCCTCACTGTTCTGGGACTTTGTGGTGAACTTCTTGCCACTTCTCCTCATGGTAGTGTTCTTCTTATTCCTCTTCCGCCAAGCACGTGGCGCCCAAGGCGACATGCTCGGATTCGGAAAGAGCAAAGCGAAGTTCTTTGTAAAAGGCAAACAGGATATCAGCTTCAAAGATGTTGGTGGTATGAAGGAAGCCAAACAAGAACTCGAAGAAATTGTTGACTTCATGAAGCATCCAAAAAAGTATCGTGATCTTGGTGCTCGTACACCAAAGGGTGTGCTCTTGGTCGGTCCGGCGGGAACCGGTAAGACCTTACTGGCACGCGCCGTGGCAGGAGAAGCGGGTGTGTCCTATCTCTCGATTGCTGGTTCTGAGTTTATGGAGATGTTAGTTGGTGTCGGTGCTGCTCGGGTACGTGACTTGTTTGAAACCGCTAAAAAAATGGCCCCGGCCATTATCTTTATTGACGAAATCGACGCTATTGGTCGTAAGCGCGGAAACTCTAGCGGTGTTGGGAGCCATGACGAGCGCGAACAAACGCTCAACCAAATCTTGGTCGAGATGGATGGTTTCACCCCCAAAGACAATGTGGTTGTCTTGGCCGCTACGAACCGTGGTGATGTTCTCGACCCAGCTTTGACCCGTCCAGGTCGTTTTGACCGCCGTGTGTCGGTGACATTGCCAGATATTGAGGAGCGTAAGAAGGTGCTCGCGATTCATAGTGAAAACAAACCATTTACCGATGATGTGAACTGGGAGGTCGTAGCTAAGCGGACCGTTGGTTTCTCTGGCGCGGACCTGGAAAACATGCTCAACGAAGCTGCTATTTTAGCTGCTCGTGAGAATAAGAAGAAGATCGATATGAAGGATATTGAAGAGGCTGCTCTGAAGGTCAAGTTAGGACCTTCTAAAAAGCGTCTGCAGTCTGAGTACGAGCGTCGTATGACGGCGTACCATGAAGTCGGTCACGCTATTGTGGCGCATATGTTGCCGCATGCTGATCGTGTGCACCGAGTTTCGATTGTTTCTCGTGGTTCTGCGCTTGGATTCACCTTGACTCCGCCAGATAAAGATAAGTATCAAGAAACGCGATCGGAAATGATGGCGGAGATGGCCGTCCTGTTAGGTGGTCGTGTGGCGGAAGATGTCTTCTTTAATGAACTTACTGGTGGAGCATCGAGCGATATCAGGAAAGTAACCGCGGTGGCCCGTCATATGGTTCTCGATTACGGTATGAGTGAACTTGGTCCGATCAACTTTAGTCCAGCTATGGATGAGCGTGGATACTCTGGTACAGAGTATCGGCCTTCCCCAGATATTCAGGCTAAGGTTGACGCGGAAATGACTCGTTTGGTAGCCGAAGCTGAGAAGGTAACTCGTAAGCTTATTGATACCCATCGTAAGACAATGGATCGAGTAGTCGAGAAACTTCTGGAAGTTGAGACGCTCGAAGCTGAAGACTTTGAAGAGTTGGTGGGAGCTCCCAAAGCTACCGTTGACGAGAAGTAAGCAAACGCGCAACAATGAGTGTATATGGCCCGAAGAATTCGTGAAGAGCTGCTTGCGCAGCGCAGATTCCGACAAATGTTTGTTACGCTCATTGTGCTTGCACTGGTAGCCGGATTTCTTATTGTCCCAATTGAGCGAGGTGCCGGTCCCATACAAGATATTGAAGATGGCCTGTGGTGGGTGATTACAACCATCTCTAGTGTGGGGTATGGAGACATGGTTCCGGTCACAACCCTGGGAAGAATCTTGGGAGCGATGCTTCAAGTGCTCGGTTTTGTAATGCTCAGTTTGCTGCTCGGTATGATGACGTTTGCTCTCAATAAAAAGCAAGAAACCATTTATTGGTCCCGAGAGTTTGAACGTTTTAATGCCCTCGAAAAAAAATTGACCGAAATGGAAAAACAGTTGCAGTATCTTGTTCGCTCGGATGCTGAAAAGCATGGCGACATTCCCCCTGATCATGAAAATGAGAGGGCGTAAGCGTGGAGGCTCGCAGCATCTTTGATATTGATTTTATTTTGCTGGATAGTTACTCTCTTTTGTTTCGCGCGTTCTATGCGTTTCCGTTATCGCTCACAGCTCCAGACGGTCAATTGACCAATGCCACTTTTGGGTTTACAAAACTCTTGTTAGACATGATGGATAAAATTCATCCAGAGTATCTGGTGGCAGCAGTGGACATGGGGCAACCAACCTTTCGACATGAACAATTTGTGGAGTACAAAGCAAATCGTGAAGAGGCTCCAGACGAGCTCAAACAGCAGATTCGTTTCATGCACGATATTTTAGAAGTACTCAATGTGCCAACACTGGGCTTTGTGGGGTACGAGGCGGACGATGTAATCGGTACGCTGGCAACGCAACTGCGCGAAGCACACCCAGATAAAAATGTTGGTATCTTTACTGGTGATCGCGACTCATTTCAGTTGGTTGGAGACTCTGTGTATGTGGTGATGTCAGCCAGAGGAAGAGGTCGGAATGGTTTAGAGTTGATCGATACAGAGAAAGTGATTGACTCCCTTGCAGTCAGGCCAGATCAAGTCGTTGACTACAAGGCGCTCTGTGGTGATGCTTCTGATAACATCCCCGGAGTACGAGGAGTAGGCCCGAAGACAGCAGCGCAATTGCTGCATACGTTCGGTACGCTGCAAAAAATCTACTTCGCTGTGGCGATGATAGCTGGTGAGGAGCAGCTTATTTCTGAACTGGGAGTTACCCTCACTGAGGTCGAGCGTGAAGAGTTGCAGGCAAAAGGTAAAAGTATCAGCGCAAGTGTTGTGAAGAAGCTTATTGAAGGTCATGATAACGCCTTTCTTTCACAGCAACTTGCTCAAATTGATACACAGGTTCCGCTGGATTTTGATATTCATCAAGCCAAGATCTCTGAATATGACAAAGAAAAAGCCAGCACTCTTTTTACTCAACTCGGTTTCCGTTCATTGATACGTCATTTGCCGAATGATCGGTTTGAGACAGCCATTCAAGAGTCGCTGTTTTAAAATTGCGCAAAACATCCTTCTTGTGACAGAGAGTATCTGCGGTGTAAGCTGTAGAGAGTGTGAAATCCAAACAGAATACACAGCAAATTTCTTTAGTGCGTAAGCACTCTGATCGTTATAATTCAGGAGTGACTGGGCGTTCTGTAAAGAAATCCGAAAGCGCAAAATCACTATTGGAGAAGTTACAGAATAGGTATACCGCATTTTCTGAGTGGATTTCTTCCCCACGTTCGCGCCGGTGGCGAGAAAAAGCTTTGTATTCTCTTGGAGTGAGTGTGGTGCTTGTTGGGGCAATAGCGGTATATATTACATCGTTTACGAGCTTTGATTGGCGACAGTGGGCCTGGGGAGGTTCGCAGTTTTCAGGTGAGCAACTTTCCAGAGCGAGTGTTGTGAACCCGCAACTGATTGCTGTTGGGGAGCCAGAAGTGGCGGAGTTATTTACTGATCTTACATATCTTTATCCCCAAGCAGATATTTTGAATGTTCAAGATGATGAATTCGGCGTGAGCGTGGTAGCCGCGAAAGCCTTTGATGCAGAGTTACAACAAACACTGCTCTTTATTCGAGTAGAAAACGCACCGTTTTTGGAAGGAAGTATTCCCAAAATATGGGTGAAAACACGAGATGGTCAAAACATTGAGGCTGGGGTGGGTGAGTATTTACTTGAGAATGGACAAGTGGTTGCGTACTTTATTACAACGGTTGAAGGGAGTGACGATATTTATAAAAGTGCTTCCTTAACACTTGATACGTTTCTTGATCAAGTTCAACCGTCTCCTGCTTTTTTTGTAGCGAATTTTGCTGATGAAGACACGGAGGTTTCATTATGAACCGATTTGCTCGTCAGCTTGTTCTTGGCATATTTTTCGCAATTGGAGCATTTTTCTTATTTGCAACGACACCGGTTTATGCGCTCTGTGATGGTTGGGCCAGTCCTGGGACAACACATCGAAATAACGGAAATGGGTGTTACTACACGTGCAGCGGTGACAGCTGGAGTGGACCGACCAAATGTGATGGCGGTGGAGATGGTGAGTGTCAAGGATGCCAGAATGCGAGTAAAGAGGATGCCGCCCGAGCAGTGAAGCAACGGCAAAAAGAAGCTGAGAAAAAGATCGAAGAGCAAGGTGGCCTCAATAGTGAAGAAACAAAAAAAGTGCGAAGAGAGACTCAGCAGAAGTATGGTCAATCTGCACTCAACTCATCTGCTGCGCCGCGTGACGAAGATACTGCGGCGACAGAGTTAGCTGTTGTGGGACAAGAGTGTGATCCGAATTCAGGAAGTGCGGGCACTGTTGGCCCTGGTGGCCGATGTTGTATAGGTGGCGTAGTGGAGTGTAGTGCTGACACGAACGGAGTGTGTGGCGGCGGTATCGACCGTTTTGGTACGTATGGCGTGTGTGGCACGAAACCACGTTGTGGGGACGGCTTTGCTTCAGTACATGAATGCAGTGCTCCAAATGTCTGTCCGCGTGATTACAAATACTGTGCTGAGCAAGGTTTCGAGCAACCAGCAGAGGAAACAGTTGAACAAAAAACAGAGGAGTATCATCGAGAACGCTTTGATGAGCTCACCCAAGAGTGTCTCTTCGGCGAAGATGAGCTGCTCGAGGGAAATCTCAATGCAGATTGTGTTGGGCAACTCAGTCGAACAACACAAATTCTCACTGATGAAGGTGCTGATGAATCAGAATTAGAAAATCTAGTGGAACGGCGGCGAACCCTTGGAAATTACTACACCGCTGTCTATAGAGCTGCGCAAGCTGAAACACTTTGTGGCGGTGATTCTCAAGCCTGTGCCGAGGCTCGATCCGCTGCAAATGCTGAAGTAGCCCGCACCGAAATTGCCGTAACACAAGCGTTTTCCAAGAGTGTAGTAAATAAAGCCAAACGCTCGGCCGAGAAATACAAAGAACAGGTCCAGACATTTACCCAAGAGCGTGTGGCAAAAAGTAGTGACTTACCGACAACGATGCGGTCCATTACCCAAAAGTGCGCCGCTGAGAGCAGTGCGGATGCGCAAGAACGGTGCTTGCGTGTGCAACTGCGCGTGCAGTTAGGTCTCGATCTCGACGATTCTGGCCAATTTGTTCAAGCTGAGGACAGCACGTACTATCAGCAGTTTTGTGATGCGGCCGTGGTGCGCGAGGGTGCAGGGCACTGTCGACAAGAGCGAGCAACCGTTGCCGCCAACATACTGGCCCAGCAAGATGCCATTCCACAAATTACCGTAGCGCGAGGTGTGTGTAATTTCCCGGGAGGTTGCGAGTGTGAACACTATGGCATTCAAGTTAATGAGGGAGATCAGTGTTACAGCGAAGGATTTGACTGGGTGCGTGACTCTGCAGTAGCCCAGCAAGTACCAGACTGTGGTGGCGAGGGACAGGTGGCTTGTGGTGATGCAAGTCAAGTCTGTGATCCGGGAAATGATTTCCATGCGGGTACGAATCGTTGTTGGCAATCTGAGCGTGTGCGTGAGCTCGAAGCACAGGAGTCTCAACGAGATACCTCTGCTCCATCTCGAAGTGAAGAGGACTACATTGAGTATCTCGATGCGGGAGAAGAGTGGGAGTTTTCCTATACTGGCAACGCTGTTGTGTGTGCTGGTGGTTCTGAACTGTTAGTGAACTACGATAGTCGCGGAAATATTACCACGCAGGCTTGTGTATCCTCTGACGATTTGAGAGAGATCGATGAAAATGAACTTTGTGCGGCAACTGGCAGAAATGGAGCCTGTCGTTGTAGCAGTAATGGGGCGGTGATAGATGCTGGATTGCGTTGTCCCAGTTCGTCTCAATTCACAGCGGACTCACTCGAGAGTTGTCCTGTTGGCAATAGAGAGAGACTCACAGTGTTTTCTGAAACACTGGAAAATGGTATCCAGTGTCGTTTGGGAGCTGGTCTAGCAAATACGTGTCGGCCAGGCTTTGAGTATGTGTCGGGTAATGGTGGGGCACGATGTGTAAGAATTGATGATTTTTCGGAGTTTGGTCAGGATGCATTAGTAAGTCCTTCCGAGCAAGATCCATTAGTTTCTGTAGCCTCAGATTCAGCTGTGCTGCCGCCTAGGGAAGAAGTATCGAGTTCCGCAGATTATGGAGATGTATGGGCAAGTCCGGCTCGCCGCTCAGTGGAACCCATAGTTGTTGAAGAGATAACTTTGGCAGAGACGTATCAGGATGCACAATCTCGAGCAGATTCACTTGATGGCTGTGGTGGGAATGAGCAGTACATGTGTTCCTTCGAAATTAATGGAACCGAAGTTCGCTTGTGCAAATCGTGGACCAGATTGGACTCCGTTTCCAAGCTTTGTTATACACCGGAGCGCTATGAAGCCTTACGCCAACGTCTCACAGAGGATGCCACTGCAGAGCGGTCTGAGCGCCAGGCAGCTGGATACGAACAATGCTCATCTGGCGAAGTCTCAGCAAATGGCTGTTTGCGAGAAAATGGTCGACTTACAGGACAAAGCTGTGTGTACTCTGATTCTCAAGAGTCAGCAAATACATTTATTGCTCTCATTGACAGCGAGCTGTGTAGAGACCAGCAAGAGGAGGAACAAGCAGCGAGAGAAGCGCGGGCTTCGGCTTTTGTAGAAACTATTAATACACTCAGTAGTACTGTTTCTGAGACCGTGACAGTGCTTTGGACAGGTGTACTCGGCCGTGCAGAGGCACAGAACAGAGAACAGATTGATACTCTCGCTCAGAGTGCTCAAGCCGAGCAAAACAAAATTGCGACGGGTAACTCAGTACAAGCTGTGGCTCGATTACGCGAGCGATACGAAGATTTATCTCGGCGGTGTGGTTGGGTGCGAACCGATGTTCCAACCGCCTGTACAGAAGTGCTCCCTTCCTTAGCTGAACTGCCTTGGAGTGAGTCGAATGAAACCGTTCGAAGGACTCTTGTGGAAGAGCGGGGAAATGCCTTTCATAATCGCGAAGTTTTTGCCGAAAACACCGAGTACATTGTGTGTGGCGAAAACGAAAATGGCACACCATACTACTGTTGTCCAGGGAATACGCTTTCAGAAATGAATGATGACGGTGGAGTTGAGTGTGTATCCCTTCCAGAGCAAGGACCGGCGCTGCCACCTGAAGAACCGCTCTCTACAGCAGCACCAGATGGCGCGGAATGAAATTTTCAACCCACGACCTCTAGAAATCTGGTATTATGACTGGTATGACAGTTACCGTTATTGGAACTGGGTTTGTGGGAGTTGTCACAGCCGCAGTCTTATCCTCCTTTGAAAATACCGTGTATGGCCTGGATATTGATCCGGCCAAAGTGAAGTCGCTTTCAACCGGGAAAGTTCCCTTTTTTGAGCCTGGTCTCGAAGATTTGCTGAAGCAGGAGTTGGATGCTGGTCGCCTTCATTTTACTGTCGACTATGCTGAAGCAATTTCTCAAGCTGATGTTATTTTGATTGCCGTTGGTACCCCTTCAGCACCAGATGGAAATGCCGATCTCACCTACGTAAAGAAAGCCGCTGAGTCGCTCGCTCCCCACTTAAAAGAGGGTGCAGTTGTAGCCATTAAGAGTACCGTTCCTCCGGGAACTCTCGATATTGTTCGGCCAATTATAGAAGAGAAAGCGTCGGTTGATTTCGTCATGGCATCTTTGCCAGAATTTTTGCGCGAAGGCTCCGCTGTTGAGGACACACTGCACCCAGACCGTGTGGTTATTGGGTGTACTGATCCAAATGGCTTACGTGTTTTGCGTGAGCTGCATAAGCCATTCGGTGCGCCAATTATTGAGGTCAGTCCCGAAAGTGCGCAAATGGGCAAGTACTCCGCAAATGCGTATCTAGCCACTCGGATTACGTTTATTAATCAGATTGCTGATTTATGTGAGAAAAACGGCGCAGATGTGCGAGAAGTCATTAAGATTATCGGTCACGACAACCGTATTGGCACGCACTACTGGTACCCTGGTTTCGGGTACGGTGGTTCCTGTTTCCCGAAAGACGTGAAAGAGTTAGCGGCCTACTCGCGCACGGTTGGGTATGGCAGTAATCTCTTTAATAAGATAACTGACCTGAATGAAGATCGTATTTTTGAGAAACTTGATCAGTACGAAAAAGTACTCGGTGGCTGGGAAGACAAAACCGTAGCAGTACTCGGGCTTTCATTTAAGCCCCATACAGACGATATGCGCGAAGCGCCCAGTACGAAGATTGTGCCTCATTTGTTGAATAAAGGTGCCACTGTTCGAGGATATGATCCAATGGCCACTGAGGTGGCGGAGCAGGTACTTGGTCAATATGATCAACTGGCGTATTTTTCCGATATTGCTGAGGCCGTAGATGGTGCCGATATTGTTATGGCCGTGATCGAGTGGCCACAAATAACGAGTTTTGATTTCACCACTTTGAAACCACGGGTATTTATCGATGTACGCAATCAATTTTCAGCTGAAACTCTCGAGTCAGCTGGGTGGCAGTATGTAGGAGTGGGAACGGGAAAGCTGTCGCATGAGTAAACCCCGCGTTCTCATTACCGGCGCCGATGGTTTTGTAGGTTCACACCTTCTCGAGTATTTTCTGGCCGCTGGGTATACTGACCTTTTTGTTACTAGCTACAGCGCTTCGCCTTGGTTGTCTGAGCGATTGCCTGAAGCGTCTATTTTTACCGGAGATCTTACAGACCAAGAGCATGTGTTCTCGCTGGTTCAGGCGTGTCAGCCAGATTGGGTAATACACTTAGCTTCCCTCTCTTTTGTCGGTGACAGTTTTGCAAAAACGCAACACGTGATGGATACCAACACGCATATCCAGTTTGTAATGCTCGAGGCGATTCGGCAGTATGCTTCTGACGCTCGGTTTTTAAGTATTGGTTCCGCTACCTGCTATGGGCCTGTTTCTGATGATTTAGATGCAGGGCGAATCACCGAAGAGTATCCCTTTGCTCCCAACAATCCGTACGCTGTTTCTAAACTGACTCAGGAACATTTAGCCCACATGTATCATTTAGCTT
Organism: uncultured Pseudomonadales bacterium; assembly: GCA_964447905.1. GTDB lineage: Bacteria > Patescibacteriota > Microgenomatia > UBA1400 > UBA1396 > JAJOJK01. Next base: position 55,780 of record CAYUUK010000007.1, read on the forward strand.
ACGGCCTGGATGTGGTGCGAGTTCGTCCATTTAATCAGATTGGTCCGCGCCAGGCATATGTGTTTGTGTTGCCGTCGTTTGCGCACCAAATTGCGGCAATAGAAGTTGGTCAGCAAGAAAGTTTGCAGGTAGGAAACCTCGAGGCAGTGCGGGACTTTACCGATGTCCGTGATGCTGTGCGGGCTTATGAGCGGCTCATGCTTGATGGCGTGAGCGGTGAGGTGTATAACTTAGGTTCTGGTCAAGGCGTGAAAGTCCAGAGAATTCTCGATACATTGCGCAATCTTTCTGAAGCTGACATACTAGTACAGCCAGACGAAGCCAGGATGCGACCTGCCGATATTCCGATCTTCGTGGCTAATGCCAGCAAGCTGCGCCAACTCGGTTGGGAGCCTACCTACGCTCTGGAAGAAACGCTGCAAGATGTTTTAGAATTCGAACGACAAAAAATGGAGAAAGAAGCATGAAAAAAGCATTTATAACTGGAATAACCGGCCAAGATGGTTCGTATCTGGCTGAGTTTTTACTCGAAAAAGGCTATGAGGTGTACGGTCTCACTCGTCGTACGAGTACGCAGAATTTTGCGCGTATCGAGTCGATCATTGATCATCCGCACTTACACTTGCTTTCTGGTGACCTCATGGATCAACACTCCATTACACAAGCTTTGCGCGATGTCATGCCGGATGAAGTTTATAACTTAGCCGCTCAATCTTTCGTAAAGACCAGTTGGGATCAGCCAGTTTTAACAGGTGAAGTAACCGCAATTGGCGTGACTCGGGTGCTGGAAGCTGTTCGCTTAGCCTGCCCAGAGGCGCGTGTGTATCAGGCTTCTTCTTCAGAGATGTTTGGTCGTGTGCGGGAATTTCCACAAAGTGAAGCGACTCCATTCTATCCTCGTTCCCCGTACGGTGTGGCGAAGGTGTATGGTCACTGGATTACGGTGAATTACCGTGAATCATATGATATGTTTGCTGTTTCTGGCATTCTGTTTAACCACGAGTCGCCTCGTCGCGGTTTAGAGTTTGTCACTCGTAAAATTTCTCACGCTGTGGCTCGAATCTCACTTGGTTTACAGGACACCGTTGCCCTCGGTAACTTAGATGCGAAGCGAGACTGGGGATTTGCCAAAGACTACGTGGAAGCGATGTGGCTCATGCTCCAGCAGGACCAACCAGACGACTTTGTTATCTCCACGGGTGAGACACACTCGGTGCGGGAGTTCTTACAGAAAGCTTGTGAAGTGGCCGGTATTCAAGATTGGCAGTCAGTTGTTGAAATTGACGAGCGCTTCATGCGCCCTGCGGAAGTCGATCTCCTCATTGGTGATTCCGGCAAAGCCCAAGAAAAGCTCGGATGGAAGCCACGTACCTCCTTTGAAGAGCTCGTTCGCATAATGGTCGAGGCCGATATCGAAGCCGAGAAGAAAATGATGGATCGATAAGAAAGCGGGGAGCCATGGCAACAAAAAAAACATCAGTAAAAGCGGCTCAGAGAGCTTCCTCTCGTGAGAAAGCTATTATCATCATTCCCACCTATAATGAGAAGCCGAACATCACAAAATTGTTGCCCCGGATTGATACCGTGAGAAAAAAGATCAGTGATTGGGATCTTGAGGTTTTGGTTGTGGATGATTCTTCTCCAGACGGCACTGCCGAAGCAGTTGAGTCGCTGCAGAAAAAATATCCCTATCTTCACTTGCTTATTAACAAAAACAAAAGTGGACTTGGTGGGGCCTATCTGAAGGGCATGGCACATGCCTTCGGTAAGCTGAAAGCTGACGTTGTTTTTGAGATGGATGCAGATTTGTCACATGATCCAAAAAAGGTGCCAGAGTTTTTAGCGGCCCTCGATGCGGGTGCGGATATGGTACTTGGTTCACGATATATCCCTGGAGGATCTATTCCTTCTAATTGGGGATGGCATCGCAAGTTCTTGAGCGTTGCTGGCAATAACATCATATCTCTGGTTTTGTGGTCCCGCGCTGTTAAGGACTGGACTGGTGGCTATCGGGCCATTCGAAAAAGCGTGTATAACAAGGTTCACACCGAGCTAGAGGCATCAGCTCGCTTTACTGGGTACACATTCCAAATTGGCTTTTTATTGAAAGCGATTCGGGGTGGCTTCAAGATAGCCGAAGTGCCTTTTCATTTTATTGATCGAGAAGTGGGAGAATCAAAATTGGGAACGGAGTACATAGTGAATACTTTGCGATACATTCTGAGCACACGAGTGCGAGAAATTATGCAGATGCGATTGTTTAAATTCGTGATTGTTGGAGGAGTGGGTTTTCTCGTAAATACCATCTTCTTTAATATTTTTAAGTACTTTGGCCTCTGGACTTCTCTTTCTACTACCTTTGGTATACCAGCCCAGCATGGTCTTTTAGAACTCATTTTGTCCGACCAAGCGTTGGCGGTTATTTTGTCCGCTGAGTTGGCAATACTTTCCAACTACTTGTGGAATAACCTGTGGACGTTCCAAGACCGCCAGATTCACGGCATCGTTTCTCACTTGAGCAAGTTTGCGCAGTTTAATCTTGGTTCCGTCGGTTCCATTTTTATTCAGTATGTAGTGATGCAAACTTCTTTACGGCTCTTCGGTGTGTTCACATTGCTCACACTGTTCGGATTGCCAATCGCGAGTGATAATCTGTACCTGGCAGCAGGAGTCATTATTGGTATGGTATGGAACTTCTCGATTTATAGTTTAGTCATTTGGAGAAAGAAGTAACCAGATGTTTACAGCGCTGCGCCAGCAATATGTGCGATGGTGGACTCAACTTTCACGCGTAGAGCGCTGGGGGTGGATAAGCGTGGGAGTTGCTACCGCGCTTGGGGCGACGTATCGGCTTCTTTGGCTCAGAGAAACTATGCAGTTCTTGGCCGACCAGGGTCGGGACGTTATTACTGCCTACGGCATCTTGCATGGAGATATTGCCTTAGTTGGACCTTCCACGAGTGTGGGGAGCATGTTTCTTGGTCCTTTTTACTACTATTTCATGGCGCCATGGTTGGCGTTGGCCGGAAATGATCCAATTGGACCTTCTCTGGCAGTTGCGTTCATTGGAGTACTGACGCTTCCAGCACTCTTCTGGGTTGGCAAACGGCTCGTGGGCACGGTGCCGGCAGCCCTGGCAACTCTCATGTTTGCGGTTTCACCTGTAGCGGTTGAGTATACTCGTTTTTCGTGGAACCCAAATCCAGCTCCTATTGTGATGATCGTTCTTCTCTATGCCACCTGGAAAGCCTGGAAAGGCTCCGCTCGTTGGTGGTTAGGGGTGGCGATTGCGTGGGCGATTATTATCCAACTGCACTATGTGGCGCTTTTGAGCTTAGCACCTGCGGGTCTCTTTTGGTTGGCCGATGTCTGGCGCTCTGTACGCTCCCAGCAGAGCTCGCGTTTGAAGGAGATCGCGGTGTGGACAGCAGCGAGTGTAGCGGCAGTGCTCATTTCTTGGGTCCCTTTGGTGCTATTTGATTTTCGTTTTGATCATCAGATTTCAAAAGGATTCGTTGATTTCCTCAATGGTGATCCCAATGCGAGTAGTAAGACGCTGGTAGAAACACTCAGACGTGTATTTTCAGAGCAGCACGGTCGTGCTATGCACATTCTTTTTGAAGTATGGGGCGGAAGAGACTGGACTCAGTGGTTCCGGCAACTCAATACGGCGCTTCTGGCACTTTTTACTGGTGCTGGTGTCCTCGCGTGGTGGCGCTCGCGTACTACCAGTAAGGAAGCAGGCGTAGTTCTTACGCTCTTGGCGGTGCTTACCAGCGTTATTGGGCTTTCTTGGTATGATGGCGTTGTTTTCCACCACTATATTACCTACATTTTACCGGCCACCTATCTTTTCACTGGTGTTGTTCTGGTTGAGCTGGTGCGACGATTCTCCGTCGTGGGTATGATTGTCAGTGGTAGTATTTTTGCCTATGCCTTGTGGCTCGGTGTGCAACCAATCAGTATGCGATACCTTGAGCGCTTGGGCTGGACAGTGGACGACTATAAAACGACTGCCCAGATTATTTCACAAACGCTTCCAGAAGGGGTTTCCTATGCGCTTACGCACCTTTCCGATGTGCGCGACTATCGGGGTTTAAGCTATCGATACTTTTTGTTAACTTCAGACAATCCACCTGTACCATTAGAGAATGCTGGTGATGCTGACTACTTAGTGATTGTTGCCGACAATCCTCGGCAAGCAAATGAAGTTCTTGGCTCCCCAGTCTATGAAGTGGTTATCTTCCCGAAAGGGGAGTACTCCACTATTGATATTGAAGATGGTCCACGGCTGTATTTTATTCAGCGTGAAAGAACACTTGTAGAAGGGCAAGACGCGGTTGCTCCTGAGGGCCAGTAGGGTTCCATCTTCCCTGGCGCAGTGAGATCGTGATAGAGTATCGGTATGCCAATTGAAAAGTTATCTGTTATCGTTCCCTCATATAACGAGGCGAAAAATTTTGGTCGAGGAGTGCTCGATGAAGTGATTACGTATCTCGAGCAACAACCCTATAGCTGGGAGCTGGTATTAACCGATGATGGCTCGACTGACTCAACGGTAGCACTGCTCAAAGAGTTTGCTCGCGGAAAAGAGCAGGTGAAAATTGTGGAAAACCCACATCGCGGGAAAGGTCCTACAGTGTCCGCTGGTATGCTGGCCGCAACGGGCGACTTCCGGATTTTTACTGACTTTGACCAATCGACGCCGATTTCTGAAGTAGAGAAATTTATTCCCTTTATTGATGATGGCTATGAAGTGGTGATTGGTTCCCGAGCGGTACAAGGAGCTCGCCGTCAAGATGAACCACTGCATCGTCACCTTATGGGAAAAGCCTTCAATATTCTCGTGCAGCTGATAGCTGTACCCGGTATCTATGACACCCAGTGTGGTTTTAAACTGTTCTCTGCGAAATCAGCTGAAGAGCTTTTTCCAAAGTTACAAGTGTATGGAGATAAAGCTCGCCAAGATGCCTTTACCGGTGCTTTTGACGTTGAGCTGTTGCTCTTAGCCCGGCGATTTGGCTACCGAATTGCGGAAGTGCCGGTCATTTGGCACCATCACGAGACCGACCGAGTGAGTCCGTTGAAAGATTCTGTATTGATGCTTCGAGACATTGTTATTATCCGTTTGAACGACCTTCAGCGACGATACAAATAGATTTTTGAGAGCATGAAACGCACAATCAACAGCAAAACCACACTTTGGTTTTCACTGTTGGTTGGTCTGAGCTGGCTGATTACGGCACTGGCCACCAGTTGGTGGTCATATTACCTGGTTGATCCGAATCTCACCTTGTTTTCTTTTCCGTTTTTTGTCGAGTGGCAGACTCAGATGTGGGCGCGAGCAAAAGACGTGGCGCACATTACTTGGTTTTACATCTTCTTGCTTGGTGTTTGGTGGAGCCTCTATGCAGTCATAGTGCAGTGGATGCGCCGAACTGGCGTCCAGCGAGTTCCTCGCTGGGTGATGCTTACGTTGTTCGGCGTTGTGTTGGTACTTTTTTTAGGTCATAACGCGCTGTCGCACGATATTTTTAATTACCTGTTTAATGCCAAGATGGTTGCCGTGTATGGAGCGAATCCTCATGTACAAGTAGCTTTGTATTTTGCGCAAGATCCCTGGACGCGCTTTATGCACAATACGCACACTGCCGCTCCGTATGGTTGGGGGTGGACAGTAGTTTCTCTTGTTCCGTTTCTTATCAGTGGGGGGATTTTTGCCGTTGCGTACTTTGGTATGAAACTCGTTATGGTACTCGGCTTTGGTTTGTATCTGTGGGCTATTTGGCGAGTTCTACAGCAGCGATTTCCGCAGTCGGCCATCTGGCGGTGGAGTTTGGTGGCTTTTCATCCACTCCTTTTGATTGAGACGCTGCTGGTTGGACACAACGACGTCTGGATGATGTGGCCGGCAGTTTTGGCAATGAGCTGGTTGTGTTGTCGGAAATCATCTCTGGCATGGTGGAAGTATCTGGGTGCGGGAGCACTTTTTGCGTTTTCGATTTCGATTAAATTAGCCACCGTTGTGTTACTTCCTTTCTTGATCTGGTGGATGTTACCGAAAGGTTGCGATGAACGAATAGTGAGCTCAGTGACTGGCAAGAAATTCGCTGCGAAGTTTTTGCGATTTGTGCGTCGGTATCAAGCTGACTTAGCCGCCCTGTTGATGCTTATCCCGCTCATGACTCCCCGGGCACAGCAGTTTCATCCGTGGTACTTCATTTGGGTGCTCACCTTTGTGCCGATGGTACGGGCTCAGTGGTGGCGCGCCGCTGTGCTTGGACTGTCGATTACCTCGACATTCCGATATGTGCCACTGATGTTTGCTGGGTGGGAGTACTCGCCGCTGATTCAACTGCAGATGCGCGGCATAACTTGGTCCGGTTTTATTCTTGGACTAGTTACCTGGGCCACTTGGAAAGTAGTAATTTCTCTTAGAGCACGTAAATAATCAGCATAACGAGCAAACCGTAAAATACGGTAGCGGTGAGCAGCGGTTTATCACGCAAAATAACTCTTTCAGGTGACTCGCCTTGGTTATCTTCATACACTAACTGTAAGTAGCGCATGACAATATAAATGACGAGTGGAACAGTTAACATGAGCCACTTTTCAGCCGTAAACGCACGAGGTAGAACCGCTTGTAGCGTAGGCACTGGTCCGCGTTCTATGGACACTTGGTGTTGGAAGGCAAAAAGAGCGTACGTAAGCCAAGTGGCATTGGCAAACATGCCGGTGTAGATATCCAGAAGGCGGGTTGAGTATTTTTCGAGTGACTTACGAGTGGAGAATGTCTTACCTTCTCCTTGGTGTCCTGTCATGAGAGTGCGCTCGCTTTGTCGTTTCGCGACAGCAATAAAGAGAGATGCAGAGATAACGGTTAGCAAGAACCAGACACTCATGTGAAGATTTACTACTACCGCACCCGCATAAATTCGGATCATAAATCCGGCGGCAATGGTTAAAACGTCGAGAATGGCAATATGTTTAAAGTAGAAGCTGTAGGAAAACTGCAGCATGAAGTATGCCAGGGCCAGCAAGGCCAGGAATGGCGACAGTAAGAAAGAAAAAACGAGCGTGGCGATAATCCCCAGAGCCGCTGCTGTACGGGCTACCGGAAGTAGCAGTTTGCCCGAAGCAATCGGCCGTTTTTTCTTAAACGGATGTTGACGGTCGGATTCGCGGTCGACAATGTCATTAATAATGTAGACAGAAGAAGACAGTAAACAAAATACTCCAAACGTGAGCGTTACTTGCCAAATATAACTTGGGAATTGGTAAAAGAAGAATCCTGAGAAGACCAGCGCTGCGTAAACCGCTACGTTTTTGATCCACTGTCGTGGGCGGCCAGCTTTGAGGAGGTAATAGAGCGTTTGAACCATAATATAAGTGCTAACGATAGTATACCTGCGGCGACGAGTGCATACAACTTCGAAGTGCTGGTGAGCTGCAAGGCCAAAAGTCCAAAAATAGCGGTTGTCGCCATGTAAAAAATTGATATGGTCCGTTTACCGATACCAGCGTCGAGCATGCGGTGGTGCAAGTGACCACGATCGCCCCAAAATGGTGATCGGCCAGCCGCTAAGCGGCGACCGACAGTATAGATGGCGTCAGTTGTTGGTAAGGCTAATAATAGGAGCACTGTGGCGATCTTAGCGCCCGAGAGGATGGCTAGAATAGCTAAAAAGTACCCAGCCAGTGATCCACCGGCGTATCCAGGCATCATTTTTTGGGGGTAAAAATTCCAAACGAGTAATCCAGCATAGGCGCCGCTGACTCCGAGGGCAATGAGCGTGACGATACCTTGTGTGGTGTCGGCCTCAAAGCGCAGGCTCAAGAACGCAATAAACAGGGCCGCAATACTCACAAAACCAGGAAGTTGTCCATCCAAGCCTTTTGCCCAGTTCACGGCGTTCATGTTCCAAACAATCCACACGAGGGCGAAGGCGTCGGCAATCCAGGAAATAGTGTAGGTGTTTCCGAACAGCAAGAAAGAGGTTTGCCAAGTATCTAAGTTGATGACGCCCGGAGCGAAAGGATTCGTTACAAAAGAAATACCCACTCCACTCAAGATAACAATTCCGGCGGCAATAAGGTTGAGAACGTAGCGAACGTATGGATTGATATCAAAGCGGTCATCGAGCGTGCCGCTGATAAGCAGAATGGCTGCTCCGAGTAAAACGCCGGCAATGCGAGGTGTGATGGGAATAAACGCTACAAAAACCGCGGCGATACCTGCGGCCACCACTAACCCACCGCCACGAGGAACAGGACGATCATGGGTGGTTTTATCGAGGTTTTGCTTGGCTGGATCTTCGATCCAGCCAAGCTTGCGGTACAGTCCAATAACAACCGGTCCAGCGGCAGTAGCCACGACAAACGCCAAAAACCAAGAAATCACGAGCAACAAAGTGGTCACAATACAACCTTCATAATTCGTAAGAGTGCCAGTAAAAGAAATGCCAGCAGAATGTTTCCGCTCCAGAGTGAGATAGAAGCTAAATACTCTTCATGTTCAAGTTTTGTTCGTCGGCCGTACCAGAGAGCCAGTATGACGATTCCGAGAGCTAATCCCGGCATAACCCCAATAGCGATACGCGGAGCAAGTTGCTCACTTGACTCCACGAGAGAGTACCACAGCGGAATATACTCCGGGCCAAAGAGATACAGAAGACCAGAAAAGAGTGCCACCACTCCCAGTTGTACCAAAAGCACAATCACCAGTTTCTGGTGGTGGTCATGGAAGGACAAGATGTTTGGCATAGCGCTATTGTAGCAAGTCCAAGCTGCTGAGCGTAGTGTGGCGGTAGAGAATCATGTCGTTGGTTTCAGCGCTGCGTAGGTAGTACAGAGAGAGGAACTCGTCTAGCCCAGGAAGAGGGGATTCTTTTTTCATGACTACCACATACTTGGGTCGAGTCATTTTTACTTCATTGAGGGTTTCTTCGTAGACCTTTAGGTCGTGAACATGGAAGGCTACGGTAAAGCGGCTCGCTGGGGCGCGTTGGGTTTGTGCGTAGAGCATTGGGTTTGTGCCCCAGACAAAAATTCGATCACTCGGTTCATTGTTTTCTACAATGATTGGCACAATTTCCTCATTTTGCGGTACGAGCCAATCGAAACTGGCGCGATACGCCGCTGGCGTCATCTGTCCGGTAGCCATTTTCAGGTAGCGTGAGTAGTAGGATGCTGTTTCGTAGAAACCGAAATTGAGCAAAAGCGCTACTACTACGATTGCGCCAATGGCGTCAATCATAAGGATACGAGAAATGAAATGAGATCGACGCGCCAAGAGGACGCCTACAGCTAAAGTGGCTGGCGGAATCGTTTGGAGCAAATAGTGGGGATACGGTCGATTGGATAAGGTGGCCGCAAACAAAGCAGCAAATGTCCAAAAATATATCCAGGCTGCAACGCTGTGTTTCGGTCGGACCTTTGCCCATACGATGCTTATTGCTAGCGCAATGGCGAGAATCAGTGCTTTCCCAGGGAGACTGAAGAAAAAGAGGAGCCACTCTTGTGTGAACGGCAGTTGCCAGTTTCCGCTGTAGTGAAAGTTGTAGAGTAAGCCAAACTGCAAGTAGTCACTCCACGCCCCGCGGGCAAAATAGTAGATACCAGAAAGCACAATCGGAACAATCACTCCCACCACAAAGGCGCTCGCTGATCTCGCAAACCACCACACTGCTGCACGCCAGTTCTTGAGTGAAATATGGGCAACAAGTACAAAAAACAAAATGCTGCCGAGTGCGCCGGTGTCTAAAATTCCCGGTACTTTTGTAAGAATCCCCAAGCTAGCAAGTGTTCCGGCGGCAAGTATCAACCACAGATCGCGACGAGACAGCTCCCAGCTGATTTTTTTGGGGGCCGTAATGAGCCAAGTAAATGCGGCTGTTTTACTCAGGAGCGAGAGTCCGGCGAGCATAAAGCCCATCACAAACAGTTCTCCGTTGGGAATGTGGCCCTCGAGCCAAGGGAGACTGGTAAAGAGCACAAAAACGAGGCTGGTAGAAAAAGCTAACCAGGTTGGAAAGAGTCGCTTGGTGATCCAGTAAAAGAAAGTAGTGGTGGCGGACATCCATACAATATTAAGGAGACGGAACCATATTTGCCCCGGTACCATGGCGAAGTAATAAATGAGTGGAGTTTTGTGGTCAATAATATCTTGGTAGAGCACCGAGCCGTTGCGTAAGGCGGTACCAATTGCCAAATAGATGGCTTCGTCTCCGTACCAGTATGGCTCTGCCAGATTGGGCAGTCGGAGCAGTAAGATGACTGTAATAAGGAGTAAAACGCCTTCGTGGTGGCAGGCCCAGTCATGAAGTTTTTGCAGTGGTGCGGGTAAACGGAAGGTCACGTGTTTAGTGTACTTGATTCTGCAGGACAACAGCAAGCAGTGGTGAAAATTCGGGTCAGTTTTGGTATAATAACGAGTACAGTTCCACAAGAACTGCATCACAATTGGGGATGTAGAGCTTTGACGGGATATGATCGTGAACATGAGCGTGTCGTTTTATTCGCGTAACGGATAAAGCCAAAATAACTGGCAACTTTATTTCTAAAGCTGTGAACAACCTCTCCGCTTTCGTCTTTGGCGACGGCGCAGGTTACGCAGCTCCAGCACTCGCTTAAGAGTCTGGTATCTCCTGTTCGATCTTACTGATGTTGAACTTGAGGTAACAACCCAGTCAGTATGCACTTGCTAATGGTTCAACCGCCATTTTCAAGTAAAGACCAATGGTTGGCGCAAGGTGTCTGGTTCGTCCATTTTCCAGCCCTTGTTCGAGCAAAAGTGAGACTACACACGTAGAGCATGTTTGTTATCAGTTTCGGACTCGGGGTCATTCCCCGACATCTCCACTTTTTGTATATTTTTGATCTTGCTTGTGCATTTTTTTGTTTATATGATAATTTATCACTAGAGAGTATAGGAAAACTTATAAAAAATTAA